>CAZOXM010000016.1:4525-6699 GCA_964583825.1 uncultured Granulosicoccaceae bacterium | reverse complement strand
GGGTAGTGCGGGTGACCTGTCAGGGAAATATCCGACCGAATCATTTCCGAAATCTGGTAGGTGCCCGCCATCTGCGCAAGGATAATCAAGCCGAGCAATAGGGCCAGTCCGCCACCAGCGGTGACGAGCAATGCCTGCAGGGCTGAGCGGCGGGCCTGTTCGTTCTTGTGGTCAAAGCCTACCAGCATGAACGACGTAATAGTCGTCAACTCCCAGAATACAAACAGCAGGATCACGTTATCTGCCGACACCAGACCGAGCATGGACAACATGAAAGCCAGTAGCAGCCATTGCAGGCGCCCAACGTCGGGGTGTCCTTTAAAGTAGCTGGCGGTGTAGAGGACGATCAGGAATCCAATGACGCTAATCAACAGGCTGAACATCAATGCCAACCCGTCAAGTCGGAAGCTCAGTGTTACACCCAGTGAGGGTACCCATTGCGCAACGAATTCCCGCGCCATGCCGGACGCCACGGTATCAACCTGCAGCATGTACCATACGGAGACGGCGAGTGCAGTAAGCGCGGCACATATCGAGGCTACGGCCGCAGTTGCGGTCGATCCGACGCGGCCTGGTGAGTTTGTCAGTGAAGTTTCTGTCACAAATGACCCTGCCTGTTCAGCGATTGCATGTTGGCCCGGTGATGTGAGACCAAACCATACCGCTTTAAAATGTTATATCGCGCTGACAGCCGACCACGGCACTCGGGCCATCCGGGATGTTCCCGAGATGCAGCCGGCGGCGAAAGCAGGCAGCGACCAGTGTGCTAGTTAAGTAGTGGCGACAACGAACGGAACAAGAGCGGTTTCGCGCATAGCGATGACGAATGCACTGGTGCTCGAACCCCAACGTCAGGAATGTGCCCAGTTTCCAAACAGAAGGCGATCAAACGTAGCCGGAAACTTCAAAAAAATCGAACGGACACTTCGAATAAAAATGGGTGTCATTCAGACGCCCGGAGCATTTTGCCACAGGTAGGCGCATATGCGTAGTAGGTTCGTAAAGGCTGTCGCCGGTTGTGGCACTCACTGCCGCCGGCCGGTGCGATCAACACCCGGACAAAACCCAAATCGGTTTTTTTGGCGAGTATGCGTGCACAGAGCAGGCAATGTTCCGGTTCGCTTACCTGTTAACCGTGACTTGTCAATTTTGGGTGTGTCGGGGCAAACGCCGCCCGTGATGTTTCCATCAAGTTTATCAGGGAAAAAAGTAGCCACTATTCTGGAAAAACTGCTTTTTTTCTCCAGTCGACATTCCATTTTTGACTGTAACTTACGAGTGGGCTTTGACGAGAACTGCAGTGTGCGCTTGCCACTGTGCTCAAAGCCGACAATTTGACATCAAGGATCTGGCGCTGCGGTGCAGGCCGGCAAGGCCGAACCGCCGCCATCGAGGAACCAACTATGGCTGGTAACAGTCTCCACGAAGCAGACCCGGACATCAACCTGGAATGGCTGCCGTCTGTGCCAATTACAAAAAAGCGCCGGGTGCCGCCCGTGGTCGGTATTGCGATTTTTTATTCGGAACAACGGGAAGAGCTGCTAGCTGTCTACCAGACGAATAATCTCCGTGACCTGATGGGAAATACGAGTCGCGAACAGGCAAGGGCACTTAATTTCGATGCCGACTGCCGGGTGGTCTGGATGGAAATGCCAGAAGGCCCCGAGCGATCCTGCCTGGCAGGGCGGCTGAGACGAAAGGCTGCAAGCCGCAACGTTGCGGCATAGAACGGATGGCGTTCGCACCGGTGTATCCGGATACATCCCGCTGACCAGGACACTCCACCTGTTCAATTTTGCTTTCGATTCATGCGGTAGCCGTCGCCAGTGAGCGCCGCGGGCGGCGCGCTGTCGTGCAGCAAACAACACATTGCCTGCTCGCGCATCATGTTTTTCGGCACCAGGTAAAATTCCAACCCTCAGCTTAAAGTTGTTATACCGTCAGGGATAATCTTCGGTCGCACTTCACGTTTACATTGCCGGCTTATTGATTAACCGTTGGTTCCTCCCAATTTTAAATTGTATGGCGCTACGTCCCTTGGTGCCTGAATACAAGCAAATCAAAAACAACTTTAGGAGGATTGTAATGAAAGAAAAATATCGGTGGGCAGAACCTGCGGCGAATACAGCCACTGACCATGAGGCACAAGCTCTTATGGTGGATCAATTGGTGGC
>CAZOXM010000016.1:0-4425 GCA_964583825.1 uncultured Granulosicoccaceae bacterium | reverse complement strand
GGATCAATTGGTGGCAGATCAATCAGTGGTCGATCAATTGGCGGGTGCGCCTTCCAGCGGTTTGGAAAGATGTTTGGCAGGCCACTCCGTGAGGGGTGCGTTGGCTGCCAATGACGCTTTCATCAGCTCCGCCACCCAGGCTCGGGGAACTGCGACCTGTTTCCCCCCGGTACTGATTGTCAACTGGGATGGTGCAGATTGCTCGCAGATCAGAAGGTTGTTTGAGAAGCGTGGTTACTCTGTTGACATTCGCCCTGGTGTTGCGGTGGGTCAATCTGCAGCGTTTGGTGCAATTGTTCACGCGGCGCGAAGTGCCTCAAGTCTCGAACACAGGCTAAAGCGAAGTCGCCAGCCCTGTTTCAGCGGTGATTGGGCGCTGATAGCGCGCGATAATATCGACAATATCCATTGCATAGTCCAACTCACACCGTTGTCCACAACTGAACTTAAAGCGTACGTCCACAGTCTTTGGGCAATGTGTAGTATTACATGACCGCGTTTCCGCAGAACAACACATGGCGGTGGATTCAAATGTCAGGAATACGAATGAATCGAAAATACTGATGAACAAGTACGGAAATATCTTATTTTAATTGTGGTTTAGGTACCCAGTATTATTCAGGTCACGACAGGTGTGACTTCAAGTTAAATAATATTTATTAAACGGAGAATTCGAATGAAAAAAGTTATTGGTCTTGTTGCTGCACTCGGCTTATCCAGCGTTGTGATTGCTGGTGGCTACAAAAAAGATATCGTGGATACCGCTTCGGCGGCTGGCGATTTTAACACGCTGATTCAGGCTATCGAGGCCGCTGATCTCGATGAAAAACTGAAAGGGGATGGACCATTTACCGTGTTCGCTCCGAGCGACGAAGCGTTCGCGGCATTGCCGGATGGCACTGTCGAGGAGTGGCTGGCTCCAGACAACAAAGACAAGCTCACTGAGCTTCTGTCTTACCACGTCGTCGCCGGAAAAGTGATGTCATCTGACATCACCGAGGATACAGAGATGGTGGAGAACCTGGCCGGTGGTGAGCTAGCGGTCGACACATCTGAGGGCGTGATGATTAATATGGCATCAGTAACAGAGGCCGACATAAAAGCGTCTAATGGTGTAATACATGTAATAGACAAAGTCATCATGCCGACGGACTGGCCGTCTTCCTAGAGGAAATGGCGCCGCCCTGCCAAAGCAGGGCGGCAGTCAAGCGTAATCACAGTTATAAAGAGTGGAATTTAAGCAGATGAGCATTGTAAGGTTTTCAAGATACATTGCGGCCGCAACCCTGTTGTCAGGTGGTTTCACAATTGCTGCCGTGAATGCCAATGAAATTTGCACGCCGTTAAAACCAGAGTTGATGGATCGATCCTGCCTGGGACTCGGGAATTCAGAATGGTCATTGGAAGACACATCGCGAAGTAGCGACTACGACCATCTGACACCGCTCGAGAGTCCATTCATTGCTGAAGATGACAGCCGTCATTTTGGCGATGACGGATATAACTATCCCGGCCAGGCGAAACCATACACTCTGCTTCGGCCTGAACTTCGCCCCGATGTCGGAAGTGTTTTTCGACACGGTTAGTACGCATTTTTGAGTACTGCGCATGCTGCGTATTGTACACAGAGTGTTGACGGCGATACCGGGCCATTGTAACTGCTCGGGGCGGCAATACGGGCGCTTACTCACGCCAGGTATCAATCTATTTTTAATATCAACAGAGGAGGCATTATAGCGCGAATTACATTGATTAATCTCACCGCGCGGCTGGTTGCCAGTCGTGCATATCCAGCAGTTCAGCGGGTGTTGATGCCAAGTGGTGTCAACACCTGCGGCTGCCCCTGAATTAGCTGACTTCAGTGTCGTCCATATTCGCAGACGGAACTGAGGTTAAGCGCTCGGAGGTAGTTGAAGATGCGGGAACCTGGGTGCGCATTGACATAGCGGGAGATACGGCAACGGCATCTGGACTCAAATCGAAAGCAGACGGCTTTGAGTTTGCGCTGTCGAGTGCCAATGCCGACCTCTTTGAAATCGTCGCTCGAAAGATTGAGGCCTGCAACACTGTGTTGGAACTTGCGGTCTTGCGCCCGTTAGCGCTGCAGCCGACAGCTTGTGGCCTCAGGTCACGTTCAGGTAAGGGATTCACCCAGCTTGTATTTTGGCATGTCATTACCGGTCGAAATCAATGAGTTAATTCTTTGCTGTCTGAAGTACACTATTAACTCCGCCAGTGGGTAACCCTTCTCATGCCAGATATATTCGTTCTCGCGCTGGATAATCTCACTTCCCCGATTATCCTCTGCTTTGCACTTGGCGTTTTTGCAGCACTTGCCAGATCAGAACTCAGTTTCCCGGAGGCGGCCGCCAAGGCACTTTCTATCTATCTGCTGTTTGCCATTGGCATCAAAGGCGGTGTCAGTGTTTCGAGTTATGGATTTGATGCGTCCCTGATCGCAGCGCTGCTGGCGGGTGCCTTGTTGTCTGCAGCGATACCGTTTGTTGCATATTTTTTTCTGCGTTTTGCTGTCAAACTTGATGTGCTCAATGCCGCTGCCGTGGCGGCTCACTATGGCTCAATTTCAATCGTTACGTTTGTCGCTGCCACCTCGGTGCTTGAGCAACAGGGTATTGCCTCGGAAGGTTATCTGGTTGCCGTGGCAGCCATTATGGAAGCGCCGGCAATTTTGTCGGCGTTGTGGCTGGTCTCGCGCAGAAATCAGTCAGATACTCAAATGGATGGAAACCTGTGGCGGGAAATTCTGCTAAACGGCTCTATTGTACTGTTACTTGGTAGTTTCATCATCGGCGTGATTACCGGCGAATCCGGTATGCGTGAGATCGAGAGCTTTGTGGTGTCGCCGTTCAAGGGAGCCTTGTGTTTGTTTATGCTCGACATGGGGCTGGTGGCCGGACGATCCCTGATTCAGGGAGGCCGTCAGATCACAGCACGGCTGGTTGCCTTCGGTTTCATAATGCCTGTGGTTGGCGCTTCATTTGGCCTGCCAGTCGCGATGTTGCTCGGGCTGTCGTTGGGAGGAGCCACGCTGTTGATGGTTTTGTGCGCCTCGGCCTCCTATATTGCCGTGCCCGCGGCGATGCGGGTGGCATTGCCGGAATCCAATCCGGGTATCTATCTGACTGCATCGCTTGGCGTAACATTCCCTTTTAATCTGACCATAGGCATTCCGCTCTACCTGGCGGCTGCCCAACTGCTGGTGTGACTATGCAGCGACATAAAGCAAAACGTGTAGAAATTGTGATTGAAAATCCAATGCTAAAGCGATTAACCGATGCATTGGTTGAATCGGGGGTGACCGGTTTCACCACGCTCCCGGTCTCTGGCGGCGCCGGAAGGTCCGGACAATGGACACGTCAGGGGCAGGTTTCCAGTGCCGGCGGTATGACGCTGGTGGTTTGTATTGTTCGGGAATCGAAGCTGGAAACGGTGCTTGAAACCGCTTTCCGTATTGTTGAGCGGCATATCGGTGTGGTGAGTATCATCGACTGCGAAGTCCTGCGGGCCGAGCGATTCTAGTGGGGCGTGCGCAAAGTTCGGTGACAAACTGTTCACAGCCACAGCCACAGCCACAGCCACAGCCACAGCCATCAGAGCAAGGCAGAAAAACGCAGGCATAGCAGGGCCTACGTCGAGCCGGAGATAATGAAAGAGGGCTAACGCCGCTATGGCGGCTGTGGCTTCGATCCGTGTTATCGAAATTTCCGCACGCCCCACCAGCGACCGCGGCAGATCCCGGCTATGCCGGGTAGCACCAACGTTTGACACGCAGGCGAGTCCGTCGGAACACTCAATCCTGTGAGTTCCCAATGCATCACTTTTGTAGAAAAACAGTGTTCGTGTTTGTCCTGAACGCGGTACATGGTTCGGGCTCATCGCGCATGAGTTGATATACATCAATGAGTCGCACTGTCAGTGGGCAATAATGCACGCATGGTCACTGATAACACATTGAAAAAACGACAGACGGTGATTGATATCTCATCGTCCAATCGAGTGCGGCGTTGTAAGGAGAACTGCGGCGGGAGTAGTGGTAAAGACCACGCATTGCCAAGGTATACCAGTTATCCCACGGCTGACCGGTTTGTAGAGACCTTCACTCAGGAGGATTACCTGCGCTATCTGAACGGCGGCCCGCGAGCCGGTTTGCAGGCTTTATCTCTCTATTTACACATCCCTTATTGCCAGTCCCTTTGTTACTACTGTGCCTGCAACAAGAAAGTCACATCGCGATATCACATTGAGCCGTTCCTTAATGCGCTTTTCAGGGAAATGGAGATGGTCTCCGAGAGACTGGGCGATACGCCATTCACGCAAATGCACTGGGGTGGTGGTACACCTACGTTTCTCAACATGGATGATATTCGAATTGTCTTTGAGCAAACGCAGCAGCATTTTAATTTT
>CAZOXM010000015.1:0-64002 GCA_964583825.1 uncultured Granulosicoccaceae bacterium | reverse complement strand
CACTGGATGAAGGCTGGGAACTGTCACGGGCAGATTGCATCAAATACTTCCGACCCTAGCTAGTGGGCCGCTTGATAAGTAAGGTAACACATTTCTTCGCTACAGCCGCCATTGCTACGTTGAAAAAACTCGACGTATGCTAGTGGGCCCTGTTGAAGTCTGCACGCGGCGCAGCAGTTCCTAAACTACGCAGATTCAAGGTGCTCGGTATGAACATGCCCGTCGTAACACTGTTGTTGACGTTCCCGGTTCTTTTTTCTGTGCCGGTAGCGGCGGAAGATTGCGAGTACCTGCCTTCGCCACCGGACGCCGGATCAGCCAATTCAGCCGATATCGAATCGGCCTGGTACGGCGGCGCAACGGATCGCTACGCACACGGTGTACTCGGCGATTCGATCGAGGCGACCACACTCTACGTCAAGCACCGCGACGACACAGACTGCGCGCTGGCATTCACACTCGATGAGCAACGCGTGTTTGAAGACGTGACACCACGAATAGCCGATGTCACCGGCGACGGCCGCGATAATATCATTGCAATCGAAAGCCATACCGACCACGGTGCTGCACTGGCGATCTACGGCATCCAAAACGACGAGCTTGTGCGTGTGACCGGCACTCCACCCATCGGCACAAGATACCGTTGGCTGGCACCAATTGGCAGCGCCGACTTTAATGGCGACGACATACAGGATGTTGCCTACATTGAAACGCCACACCTCGCCGGTGTGCTGCAAATATGGAGCTTTGCCGACGGACAAGCCCGCAAGCTGGTAAGCAAAGCGGGCTTTTCAAACCACCGCATTGGAGAAAACACGAACACCGGTGGTGTGGTTCAATGCCACGGCAGACCGCGCATTGTGGTGCCGGATGTGCGCTGGTCCCGCACCATGACAGTCGAATTCACAAACGATATCCTGATTGTCGAACAGGTTGCGAACGACACAAATCGCGAGACCATCAGTCAGCACCTCGCCTGTCGCTAAGAGTCTTGCTACCGCGAAGACTCCCGGATCATCCGACTGTTACCAGAGCTCAACCACACCGGCCAACACGAGCGGTTAAACTGTGAGGTTCCGTCATGCGTTGTGGCTGCCAATGCACTCTGTTCAATCCATCTCCGAGACACTACGCGCGCTGTTAAGGCCACTGCGTAAACACAAATGGCTTGTCATTTTCGGCTGCCTGTTCATCGCGGGTGTCGCGCTGACGGTGGTGGCCTACCAGAACCTATCCAGACTGGATGAACGAATCCAGACCGTATTCGACGGACCGCGCTGGTCGATTCCTGCGCGTGTCTATGCCAGACCGCTCGAGCTCTATCAGGGCTTGAATATCGCCCGCCTCGATCTGATTGATGAGTTAAAACAGCTTGGTTACCGCCAACGCGAGGTCAACGCACCCGGCGAGTTTAATCTAGAGGGCAATAAACTGTTCCTGCGTTCGCGCGGTTTTAACTTTGCCGATGGCAACGAACCGGGTATCGCCACTGAAATTACCTTTACCGCAAGCACGATCAGCAGCATAGTCGATGAAGTCGGGCAATCTGTGCCTGTACTGCGGCTCGAACCCACACTGATCGGGCGCATTTCCCCAGCGCTAAGTGAAGACCGCCTTCTGGTCAGCGTTGATCAGTTACCGGCCGGACTGATTCACGCACTGCTCGCGGTTGAAGATCCACGCTTCTACGACCACTTCGGACTGTCCATCCGCGGCATTGCGCGCGCTATCTGGGTCAATCTCAAGGAACGTCGCTTTGCACAGGGAGGCAGCACGCTCACACAACAGCTGGTAAAAAACCTGTTCCTTACTCGCGAGCGCACAATTAAACGAAAACTCACCGAGTGGCCGATGGCAGTTATGCTGGAGCGGCGCTATGAAAAAGACGAAATTTTGCAGGGGTTCGTCAATGAAGTCTTTTTCGCGCAGGATAAAAGCCGCGCCATCCATGGGTTCGGCCTCGCCAGCTATTACTTCTTTGATAAACCTGTCGATACCCTGCAACCACACGAATACGCCCTGCTGGTCGGCATGTTAAAGGGCCCGAGTTACTACAGTCCGCTACGCCACCCGGCACGTGCTTTGGAACGCCGCAACCTGGTGCTGCGAATCATGCACGATGCGGGATTACTCGAATCGGTGGAAACATGGCAGCAAAGACCGCTCGGTCTTTCCGAGCGCAAAGATCCATCGCAACAGCCTGCCTACCTCGATCTGCTGCGCGCGCAACTCACACGCGATTACTCAACCGACGATCTGCACGAAAAAGGCCTGAGTATCTTCACCAACTTCGACCCGCTGATACAGCAGGCACTGGAGCGATCCGTCAGCACCGCGCTGATACAGATTGCACAGGAACAGTCACTGAGCCGCGAAGAAACAGAAAAACTTGAGGTAGCCGCCGTCGTCGCCAATAGCGGTACCGGCGAAGTGGTGGCCGTACTCGGCGGCAGGGAGGCAAGATTTGCAGGCTTTAATCGCGCAACCGATGCAAAGCGTCCGATCGGCTCACTGATCAAGCCACTCATATACCTCACCGCTCTGCAGCAACCGGCACGCTTTAGTCTGCTGTCCGTTTTACAGGACGAGCCGGTATTTCTCGAACTCGAGAACGGCAGTATCTGGGCGCCGAATAACTTCAGCGGGTTTGCACACGGACAGGTAACTTTGCTTGAGGCACTGACGCGCTCCTACAACATGGCCGCTGTGAACACCGGGCTTGAAATAGGGGTGGAGGCGATCGTTAATACACTTGAAGCGCTGACAAATCGGGAAGACATCACCGCACTGCCTTCATTGTTACTTGGCGCGGTCGAGATGAACGTTATAGAAGTACTGGAGATCTACCAGACGTTTGCCAGTGGCGGCTTTGCCACACCGTTGCGAACCATCAGAGAGATTCAGACCAGTGATGGTGAACTGCTGAATCGCTATCGGCTCCGCGGCAACCAGATCATCGATTCCGATACCATGCATTTACTCAACTACGCCCTGCAGAATGTGATGCGTGAGGGTACCGGGCGCAGGGCCTATCGCTACCTTGATTCAGCCATTTCGCTGGCAGGAAAGTCGGGCACCTCCAATGAACAACGCGACAGCTGGTTTGCCGGGTTCGGCGGCGATTATGCCGCAGCCGTCTGGATCGGGCACGACGACAATAGCGCTACCCCACTCACCGGCAGCTCGGGGGCGCTCGAGATATGGTCGCGTGTGATGAACCAGATTAATCAGCGCAGCATCAGTTTTACTCCCCCAACCGGGATTGCTTACTTTCCGGTCAACACCGATACAGGTGCGCGGATTGCACCAGACTGCAACAACGCGACCCTGATGCCGTTCGACCGCGAATTTCCACCGGCAGAGGCGCAGGCGGGATTGCTTACACCTCACTGCCAATAATTATTTGGGATATATTTCCCATTTATGCTAAAGTCTCCTTCTCATTCACAGGGAGATTCTGCAATGGCCCTCTTTGCCACCAACACTGCCCGAGTCAGTGCATTGATACTGGTATCACTGCTGGGACTCAACGCGTGTGACAGTGACAGCAACATAGCTGCCACCGATGACGGCACCATGCCAGCACCGGGGACAACGCCGGGAGAAGACATAACCCTCGAAGGGCTGGACGGCGACTGGAGCAGCGCGTGCATCGCAGCGACTGACGCCGCGACCTTCTCGACCACCACAATTGCCGTCGCCGACAACATCGCCACGGTTGCTGCGTCGATCTACACAGACAACGCCTGCACCACCCCCGCCACCCCTGCCAGCATCACCACCGAACGGTCACTGGAATTCGATGGCAACACCAGCAGCACATCGCTGGGAGACGCCAGTCATGTCACCTGGATAGTTGAATCGCGCACTGTCGACGGTGCTGATGACACCAGCGGCGTCAACGCAATGGTATGGGACATCATGCTGATTACTAACGACACGCTGTACTTTGGTGATCGAAGCGGCAGCAACGATGGCTCAGAAGAGGCCTTACGACCTACCGCCCTGGACGAAATCAGCATCTTTACAAGGAACTGATTTAACCGCGTGCGGGTCTGTCGCACCCGTACGCGTGGCGCTTCACTCCACCGTCACACTTTTGGCCAGATTGCGAGGCTGATCCACATCCCGCCCCAGAGCCACTGCGCTGTGATAAGCGAATAACTGCAGTGCAATACCACTGAGTAACCCCTGCACTACCGGGTCGGCCGCAGGGGTCTTTATCACGTGCGTTGCCAGTGTCCTGATGCGCTCATCGTCAGCGTCAGTCACCACTATCACCGGTGCCTTGCGCGCGTGTATTTCTTCTAGCGACGCGATTGATTTTGACAGCAGTTCATTGTCCGGCACGATCACCACACACGGGGTTTGCGCAGTCACCAGCGCCAGTGGCCCGTGTTTCAATTCGGATGCCGCATAGGCTTCAGCATGAATGTAGGATATTTCCTTAAGCTTCTGTGCGCCCTCCATTGCCACCGGCCAGGCGGTGGTTCTGCCGACATAGAATGCACTGTGTGCCGTGCGATACTCACCGGCAGCTTTCGCAATCTGTGTTTCGAGGGCAAGCACATCTTGAATACCCTCGGGAATCGACTCAATCGCATCCAGCAACGCAGCACCTCGTTGCGGGGATATGTCACGTGTCCGCCCGAGCATCACCGCAAATAACATAAACACTGTCAGCATGGCGGTATAGGCTTTGGTCGAAGCAACAGAGACCTCGGGTCCTGCGTGCATGTAGATACCACCATCTACCTCGCGGGCAATAGTGCTGCCAACGCTGTTAACGACACCCAATACAAAACCGCCTTTGCGCTGTATTTCCCGGGTCGCCGCCAGCGTGTCGAATGTCTCACCCGACTGACTGACCACCATATAAAGGGTATCCGGTTCTATCACCGGGTTACGATAGCGAAACTCTGCAGCGGCTTCTGCATCAGCCGGCACACGCGACAGGCTTTCTATCATTTGCGCACCTGCAACACCCGCATAGAGTGCTGACCCACAGCCGAGAATTTTTATTCTTTTCGCTGCCAGCAAGTCGCGCGCTTCAAGGTTTAGGCCACCGAGTTTTGTGGTATTGAACTGCCGATCAACGCGGCCACTGATCGTTCTCCTGACCGTGTCAGGCTGATCTGTGATCTCTTTGTACAAGTAACTGGGGTGTCCGCCCTTGTCGTAGTTTTCGATGTCTCCGATTAACGTCGTTGACGACTTGGTTTTTACCGTTGCATCCAGCGTCGTTACCTCAAAACCATCCGGTGTCAGCAGCGCCAGTTCACCATCATCGAGGTGCACAATGTCACGTGTGTATCTGGATAATGCAGCCTGATCGGAGGCAGCCAGCATCTCATCCTGACCGATGCCGATTATCACCGGACTACCATTTCTCGCCAGCACCACCTGCTCCGGATGAGCGACACTGGTCACTGCGATACCATAGGTGCCAACCACCTTTTGCGCTAACTGCCGCATTGCTTCCAGTAAACCAGTTGACTCCTGTGCCATCAGTTTTGCCAGGTAATGCGCGAGCACCTCCGTATCGGTTTCAGATCTGAATTCGACACCATCACTAAGCAGCACCGCTCTGAGTTGCTCCGCATTTTCGATGATCCCGTTGTGTACCAGCGCGAGCGACTGATTTGCATCCGTGTGCGGGTGGGCGTTCTCCTGAGTGGGTGCACCGTGCGTTGCCCAGCGCGTGTGTCCGACACCACACGTTCCTTTCACCGTTTCCGGTAATGCCTGTTCAAGTGAATTAAGCTTACCCGCCGATTTGGTGATGCGAATCCGCCTGCGATAGGTAATACCTACGCCGGCGGAATCGTAGCCGCGATACGCCAGTCGTCGGAGTCCGTCCAGCAATACCGGCAACGCCTGCTGCCGACCTGTATAAGCAATAATTCCACACATTAAGTGCTTCTCGAGTAGTTAGGTAAATACCGCCAGCAACACCCTGCTAGCCGTAAATGATGCGCCGGATTTGCCTTTCACTGAGCGGTGCGGCAGCGAAAAGACGGCCCGACAACTCACTTTGAAGACACTTGAATATGTCCGCGTTTCCAAGGCCTTCGTGCTGCAATTCAGCGTGACGACGCTGCACAAAATGCATCAGCGGCTCGTCATAAAAACACACCACCTCAGCCACAATGCGCGCAGCAACAGGTCTTTCCAGACCAAAGTGCTGCGATAAATGCTCAAGCAATTCTGATGGGGGCAGTTGCGTAGCCATGCTTAATTATGCTCAATGAAACCCAGAACTACGATATTTTTACCCGAATTCGGGCAGGAATAATCTTAATTCTCCAAAAACTAGTCATGGAATCTTCCGTACAACGCTGTCTGTGCAATCAAAACAGCCTCACGGTCGTTTTTCGTTCACCAACGAACGACAGCAGGCACCACCGTGAGCAAGAAGACCCGGTCATATAAAAACAAGGCCGCAAAGTCGGCAAAAAGAGACAAAAAGACTTCCGGCAACGCGTCGGGAACCGCCGCGAGGCAGGCGCTGGCAAGCGCATCTGCCGCGACACTGTTGAATCGGCTAAATCGACGTAACACATTGAAATTGTTAGTAAGCGCGGGCATAGCCGGCGTGGGTGTGTCCACCCTGCACGCTTATGACAAAAGCCAGAAAACGTTGCATGACCTGTCAGTGATTGGTCAG
Source organism: uncultured Granulosicoccaceae bacterium (assembly GCA_964583825.1). GTDB lineage: Bacteria > Pseudomonadota > Gammaproteobacteria > Granulosicoccales > Granulosicoccaceae. The sequence goes on along the minus strand of CAZOXM010000015.1, from coordinate 57,335 downwards.
GGTCAGCCGGTAGTCATACAAATACATGATCCCGGTTGTCCAACCTGCCGCAGGCTCAAATCGGCAGTCACCACTGCTATGAAATCTTCACCGGACGTGCTTTATCGACTGGCCGACATCACCACGCCTCAGGGCAAAGCGCTGCAGACCAAATACGCGGTGCCACACGTCACACTGCTTTTCTTTGATGCCAGCGGAAAGCATCGACATACCACGCAGGGGTTACTGACGGTCGAGCAGGTTCGGAACAATATTGAAAGACACTTGTCATAGCCTTCAAGCACCCACCGCCCCGGAGCGAACCGGACTGTGAACCAGAACAGCGTCAGCAACGAACCCAGCATGGCATTGCAACAACTTGCCAACGATTTCATCGCGGGCTATCCACTGTCCGCCCAGGGCCGCGAAGAGTTGCTGGCAGACTGGTGCAAGCACCTGCGATATCATGCACCGGATGCGCTTGAACTCCCTGTGATGCAATTGATCAAGGCCATTGTGCGAGCCAATTCACAGCCCGACGAGAACACTACCAATCGTGCTGCCGCGACGATGCGGTCACCTGACAGGCACATGCACCTTGTTGAAGGTCCCTCGCGGTCTCGCAGCCACGCGGGCAGCGGTCAATTTTCGGCCTGACCCGCTGGACTGCCTCCCTGCCCGCTGCCTGGGACGCGGTACGCACCAAGGCGCAACGGCGTTTGGCTGAGCGCTTTCACAGGTACACCGATTAACCCGCCATTAAGTCCAATTGCCAGAAACTGCCGTACACTATAGTGTAGCCAGTTACCGGAGTGACTTCCCGATGTTCCCACGTATCCTCGCCCTTGCCAGCATGTTATTGCCGGTACTGTTGTGCGCTTTGCAGCCCGCCGCAGCAAACTCGCGCATTGACGACATCGTCGGTTTGTACGCGCCGACCACGACCTATGCAATTACCAGAAAAGGGAAGCGCATTGGTACCCATGAACTCAGCTTCTCCCGCCGCGATGCTGAACTCACCGTGAACGTTACCTCGCGAATAAAAGTCACCGTGCTCAGGATTCCGGTATTCACGTTTAACTACGACGCGACAGAAACATGGAGTGACGATCAACTGGTGTCCGCACAAAGCGAGGTTCGCGAGAACGATAAGATCACAAAGGTCAGCATGCAGTCAGAGGCAACGACGACGGTTCTCGACAGTGGTGCGGGCACAAAAGAGGTAGAGCGGCTGCACTTCACGTCGAATCACTGGAACCCGGGGGTTACCGAAGCTTCAGTTGTTTTTAATACACTGAACGGAACCGCAAGCAACGTCAGCATCACGGTGGTCAACGACAATGCAACCGTCAACGGACAGAGCGCAACACAGTATCGTTATACCGGCGACATCGAAGCAGACACCTGGTACGACGCGGCTGGCAAGTGGCTGAAACTGGGGTTTAAGGGTGAAGACGGCAGCCTCATCGAGTACACCATCGAATAATATGACTGGTGATGAAAGCTGGAAACCCTTTTTTAAGGGTGTGACTGCCCCACCTCACACCACGGCATGGAGGTGTGTGCGGGTGAACACTGATGCTCTGCGCATTGGGGCTCGCTAAGCAGGCACTCCGGGGTTTCACCCCTGCTAAAACAATCAGGCGCGCCACCCTGAGTGCCAATCAGGTAGACTGCCACCATGAAAAGCGGCATTCCAACCCGCGGTACAACGCTTGCGTCACTATGGCGATCACTCGACCTGCCCGATGCTCAACTGGCCAATACACAGCTGACAGGCGCACCTGAAATTCTGCCGTCTTCCTTTCGCGTCACTACGGCGGCACAGACCTCTATCGCCACCGCTGCCTCTGCGGCCTGTCTGATTGCAGGCCACAGAACTGACAAAACCTTTCGCGTCAGTATCGACAGCCTCGATGCGGCTCTCGAGTGCACCTCCTGTTTCTCGCTGGACAACACGGTACCGCCCATGTGGGCGGATTTTTCCGGACTCTATAAAACCATAGACGGATTCATTCGGATCCACGCCAACTTCGATCATCATCGTGACTGTTTTCTGCAGGCTATCGGACTTGACAGTAGCGCCACCCGACAAGCAGCGGAGGCGCAGGTCAAAACGCTAAACAGCAACGAGCTCGAGACCGCAGTGATCGCACTCGGCGGTGCTTGTGCAGCGTTAAGGTCAGTCAAAGACTGGGACGCACTGCCACAGGCAAACGCTGTGTCCACGCAACCGCTTATACGTATCACGAGGGTGCGCGACGCTCCGGCAAAAACACTAACACCGCTGCAAACCACGGACGGTGCGCTCGGCGGTATCCGCGTCCTCGACCTTACCCGCATACTCGCAGGCCCGGTCTGCGGGCGCACGCTCGCTGCCTATGGCGCGGATGTCATGCTGGTGAACTCACCGCATTTACCGAACATAGAGAACATCATTGAAACCAGTCGCGGCAAGCTCTCTGTACATTGTGACCTCACCACGAAAGATGGAACCAACACGTTAGATCAGCTATTGCAGGATGCCCACGTGTTTGTGCAAGGCTATCGACCGCAATCACTCGCCGGACTCGGATACGACGCGGAGTCATTGTGCCATCAGTATCCCGGACTGATCGCGGTCAGCCTGAGTGCGTATGGCAACACCGGTCCATGGAGCCAAAGACGAGGTTTTGATTCGCTGGTACAGACAGCCACAGGCTTCAATGTGGCCGAAGCTCATGCGTACCAACAACAAGCGCCCCGCGCACTGCCTGTTCAAATACTCGATTATGCGACCGGATTTTTAATGGCATTCGGCACACAGGCTGCGTTATACCGACAACTCAACGAGGGTGGCAGTTACCACGTTGAACTGTCTCTGGCACGCACTGCACAGTGGGTGCGCGAATTGGGTCAAAGCGACGACCACCTCGACGTGAAAATGCCCGACCCCAAGGTTTATTGCAAAGCTTATGAAAGCGAATACGGCGCGTTGATGGCGCTGCCGCACGCCGCCGTTTTCAAAGATCTGCCAAACTGCTACAAACGACCGTCAGCGCCTCCCGGCACCCATCAACCGGTGTGGCCTGCACAACAATGACCGGCATGAATATCCAGCGCAGCGTCACTTGTGTCTGCTGAATCTAATCTACGCCTCTACCCGTGGTATCAGGCGGCGGCGAGTTTTCTGCCCTGGATGCCGGTATTTTTTCTTTACTTCAGCGACACTGTCAGTCTGCAGGAGGCGATTGAACTCGGCGCGATTTACTATTTGTCGGTGGTACTGCTGGAAGTGCCCTCCGGTTACTGTTCCGATCGCATTGGCAGGCGCACCACCCTGACCATGGCCTCGGCTTTTGCGGTGGCAGCCTATATCATTTTTATCTTCGCCGCTTCGTTTTCAGGGCTTGCCATTGCCCAGGCGTTGCTTGCCGGTGCAATCGCCTTCCAGTCCGGTTCAGACAGTTCACTGCTTTACGACTCACTCAGTGCGCTGGAGCGAGAGACAGAATACACGCAGCACGAGGCACGCGCACAACAGTACAGTATGGTTGCGTTGGCAGTTTCAGTTTTGCTGGGTGGCGCGCTGGGTTCAATTGACTACAGACTTGCGTATGCTGCGGCACTGGCAGCGGCTGTGATCACGCTTGTATTGTGCGCACGTTTTACGGAACCGGACAGGGTAGACGGGTCCGAGACATACACATTCGTAAGGCAACTTCAAAGTGCAGTCGTCACCGCCAGGCACCCGGTACTACTGTGGATATTATTTTTTTACCTGACAGGTTACTCGCTGCAGCACATTCCCTACGAGTTCTATCAGCCCTACATCGCACTGCTACAGAAAAACACGATGAGCAATTTACTACCGGACCAACCCACCGCGATGGTGTCCGGTGTTGTCATTGGACTTTCCATGTTCGGTGGTGCCTTGGGCGCCAGACTCAGCGCGAACCTGAGCCAGCGGGCCGGTAAGCGCACAGTACTTTTGGCGGGACTGACCATACAGTGTCTGATTATCGGCATGATGGCAGCGCTGCTGCACCCGGCCATGCTGCTGATGATTCTATTCAGAAATTTTTCGATGGCGATGACCCACGCCCCGATGCACGGCCTGATCGCACCACAGGTACCAAGTGCCCAGCGAGCCACTTATCTGAGTCTGCAAAGCCTTGCTGCAAGGCTTACGTTTTCGCTTTTCCTGTTCTTTATCGCCGGCAACAGCGGCGAGACCCTGAACTGGCCCGCGCTTTCCAGCATATTTCAATACAGCGTCGTTTTCGGCCTGCTGGCGCTCGCGGGACTGGCTCTGTTGAGCGGCGCCATTCGCCGAGCTGACGTCGGGAATTAACCGACGCCACCAACGGTGTCAGACCGCGACAGGCACTACTGGCTGCTCGCGATCCGGATCATAAGCAAGATTTGCAGTCAGCCACTTCTCAGCCACATGCAGATCTATACCTGTGCGGGCGGCATAGTCCTGCAACTGGTCGCGCTGTAATTTTCCGACACCGAAGTACTTTGCCTGAGGGTGCGCAAAGTACCAGCCACTCACCGAGGAAGCCGGCCACATGGCCAGCGATTCAGTCAGCGAAATACCAGTGTGCTCTTCGACGTTGAGCAAGGACCACAAAAACGGTTTCTGGGTATGGTCTGGACACGCGGGATAACCGCTTGCCGGACGAATACCGCGATACTTTTCTGCGATTAGATCCTCAGGCGCAAGCTTTTCATCTTTTGCGTATCCCCAGTAATCGAGACGTACCTCCCGGTGCAGATATTCCGCAAACGCCTCGGCAAAACGATCCCCGATCGCCTTCGCCATGATGCTGTTATAGTCATCATGGTCCTTATCATACTCCGCTACCAGCGCCTCAAGCCCGGCACCGGCCGTTACTGCAAAGCAGCCAATCGTGTCACGGAATCCGGCCTCACGCGGTGCGATAAAATCCGCCAGCGCGAGGTTCGGTTTCCCTTCCGGCATTGGCGATTGTTGCCTCAGTCCGGGCAGCGTACACAACCGCTTTGCCGGATCGTCCACATCGAAGATTTCTATGTCCTCACCATTAACCGTGTTCGCGGGAAAGAAGCCGAAAACGGCATGCGCCTGTATGGCCGGATCCTCAATAAAACGCTTTATCATATCCTGCGCGTCGCTATACAGGGCGCGCGCCTGCTCCCCCATGGATTCATGATCCAGTATCTGCGGGAAGCGACCGCGCAGTTGCCAGGTGTGAAAAAACGGCGTCCAGTCGATGTAGTCCACCAGATGCTCAAACGAAAAATCTTTCAACAAGTGAATACCCGGCTTAACCGGTGCACAAGGTCGTTCTTTATTCCAGTCAATCTTCAGTCGGTTGGCACGTGCCGCATTGATCGATAGCAGGGATTTTTTCCTGTTGCCGCGCTCAAACCGCTCGCGGACCTGTACGTAGTCGTCTTCGAGTTCAGCAACAAAGCCGGCTTTGTGCGTTTCACTCAATAACTTGCCAGCGACACTCACACTTCTGGACGCATCTGCAACATAGACCACCGGCTGTTTGTAGTTGGGGGCGATCTTAACTGCCGTATGTACTTTTGAGGTGGTCGCCCCGCCGATTAGCAGCGGCACGTTAAAGTGCTGCCGCTGCATTTCTTTGGCAACGTGCGCCATTTCGTCAAGCGATGGTGTAATCAAACCGGACAACCCGATGGCACCAACCCCCTCCTGCCTGGCAGTTTCGAGAATCTTCTCCGCCGGCACCATCACACCGAGATCAATTACCTCATAGCCATTGCACTGCAGCACCACACCGACGATGTTTTTACCAATGTCATGGACGTCACCCTTCACCGTGGCCATGAGTATTTTTCCGTTACTTGCGGCACTGGCCTTCTCGGCGTCCATGTAAGGCAGCAACCAGGCGACAGCACGCTTCATCACACGGGCTGACTTTACGACCTGAGGCAGAAACATTTTTCCCTCACCAAAGAGATCGCCAACGATATTCATACCATCCATTAGCGGGCCTTCAATCACCTGCAGCGGTCGCTCATACTGCAGCCTGGCTTCCTCGGTATCCTCATCGATATAGTCCGCAATTCCCTTAACCAGAGCATGAGCGAGACGCTCACCCACGGGTAGCTCGCGCCACTCTTCCGAGAGCTTCTCAGCAGCCTGACCGTCACTGCGATAGCTATCGGCAATTTCCAGCAACCGATCGGTCGCATCCGCGTTCCGGTTTAGTACCACATCCTCAACACGCTCTTTCAGTTCAGCCGGAATATCCTCATAAATCGCGAGTTGGCCGGCATTAACAATCCCCATACCCATGCCATTTCTGATGGCGTGGTAGAGAAACACACTGTGGATTGCTTCTCTGACCGGATTATTACCGCGAAAGGAAAAAGACACGTTTGAGACACCACCACTGACCATGGCGTGCGGCAGTGTCTCACGGATAGTTCTGGTGGCCTCGATAAAGGCGAGTCCGTAGTCATTGTGTTCTTCTATGCCTGTGGCAACGGCAAAAATGTTCGGGTCAAAGATAATATCCTCGGGTGCAAAACCGGCTGTCCCGGTCAGCAGTTTATAGGCGCGTGTGCAGATATCCACTTTGCTTTGTATGGTGTCAGCCTGACCATTCTCATCAAAGGCCATAACCACCACAGCTGCACCATACAACCGACACAGTCTGGCGTGCCTTAGAAACTCGTCTTCTCCTTCTTTCAAACTGATCGAGTTCACCACACACTTACCCTGTGCACATTTAAGCCCCGCTTCGATGACCTCCCACCTGGAACTGTCTATCATCAGCGGCACGCAGGCGATATCGGGTTCGGAAGCGATCAGTTTGACGAAGCGTTCCATTGCCGCTTTTGAATCCAGCAGGCCTTCGTCCATATTGATATCGATAATCTGTGCGCCGTTTTCAACCTGCTGGCGGGCAACTGCCAGCGCAGCGTCGTAGTCTTCATCGACAATCAGACGCTTAAACACTGCCGATCCGGTGACGTTGGTTCGCTCCCCCACATTGACAAAGAGGCTTTCACTGTCAATGTTGCACGGCTCCAGACCGGATAAGCGGCATTTGCGACTAAGCGTCGGCGCCTTGCGCGGCTGCCGGTCACCCAGTGCGTCGACGAACGCCCTGATATGTTCGGGCGTGGTACCACAACATCCCCCGACGATATTGATAAACCCGGCGTCTACCCATTCAGCGAGGTGAGAGACCATCTGCTCTGGCGTTTCATCGTATTGGCCGAATGCATTTGGCAAGCCGGCGTTGGGGTGCGCTGAGACAGCCACATCACTGATGCGGGAAAGCTCTTCGAGATAAGGGCGCAATTCAGCCGGACCGAGCGCGCAATTCAGTCCCACCGACAGCGGATTCGCATGGCGTATGGAATTCCAGAATGCCTCGGTCGTCTGTCCGCTAAGTGTTCTGCCGGAAGCATCTGTAATCGTGCCTGAAATCATCAGTGGCACGGGTGCGCCGGTTTCATCAAAAAGGGACTGCAGCGCAAACACGGCCGCTTTGGCGTTCAGCGTATCGAAGATAGTCTCGATCATCAGCAGATCGGCACCGCCTTCCAGCAACGCTTTGGCGGACTCCTGGTAATTACTGACAAGCTGGTCAAACGTTACGTTGCGAAATGCGGGATCGTTTACATCCGGAGATAGCGAAGCCGTGCGATTGGTCGGACCGAGCACACCGGCGACGTAGCGAGGTTTGTCATCGCTCGAGAACTCATCGGCGATTTCACGAGCGATTCGAGCGGACTGCCGATTGATGTCAGGCACCAGTGCTTCCATTTGATAATCCGCCAGCGCAATACGCGTCGCATTAAACGTATTGGTTTCGATAATGTCGGCACCCGCCTGCAGGTACTGGCGGTGGATCTCAGCGATTATTTGCGGCTGCGTCAGCGATAACAGGTCATTATTTCCGCGCAAATCGCAGGGGTGATCAGCGTAACTTGTCCCGCGGTAGTCGTCTTCCTGCAACTGATACTGCTGGATCATCGTGCCCATGGCACCATCCAGAAACAGTACTCGGCGTTCGAGAGAATCTTTTATCTTACTGTTTTTATTCACTATTCCATTCCAATATCGGCACACTCGACATTTTCGACGACCGCAACTCAGGTGTCGTGCGCAAGAATAGCAAGAAATATACATATAAGGATATATTTATATCATTATATTGATTGTATCCTCATTTAACTGGCCCACTTAACTGGCCAGGCACCTTGTCGATACCAGCCGTTCGCACAGGCATGCAACACCGGATGGCGCTCGACCCGGGAAATAATCGCGGAAAACATCGGTGCAATGGACTGGTGAGGATTGCAGGTGAGGCGTGCCGGCACAGACCACCTGCGGGGCCCTGATTACCAATGGTCGCTGCAGGCCCGGCTCAGCTCCGGCACCTGAAGGTCCTACCGGACAGACTCCTCAGCCGCCATCTGTCTTAGCAGGCGATTCCTGGTAGCCCGTTGTCTCAGGATGTCGATACTGAAAATCAGCAGCCCCAGCCAGATCAGAAGAAAGGCCAGCAGTTTTTCGGGGCCGAGCGGCTCACCCAGCACATAGACGGCGACCACAAACTGTAACGTCGGCACGATATATTGCATCAGCGCCACTGTGCTCAGCCGCAGGCGCGACAGGCCCTTCAGGTACAGTAATAAGGGGATCGTGGTAATCGGCCCGGCACACAGCAGGAGAATATTTACCTGAAAGGAACCCGCCATGAAGTGCAGTTGCCCGGTTACAAACAGCAGCAGCAGATACATAATGGCGAACGGCCCCATCAACAGCGTCTCGACGGTCAAGCCGCCGATGGCATCGATTTGAAATTTCTTGTGGATCAGTCCGTAGGCACCAAACGCAAACGCCAGACTCAGAGCAACCCATGGTATTTCACCTACTGAGAAGGTCAAATAACACACTGCCAGCGCTGCAAGACCGATTGCGATTAACTGCAGACGACTGAGCGGCTCTTTTAGTACAACCACTGCGAGCAGCACACTGACCAGCGGGTTGATAAAGTAGCCCAGACTGCCCTGTAATGCCATCTGATTGCCAACCGCCCAGATGTAGATCAACCAGTTTAGCGCAAGCAGCAGGGCGCTAACGCAACAGGCGGCAACGTCGCGCCGATTCTGTAGTACCCGACGCCATGATTGGCGACCACTGACGAGGCCGAACAGCAGCAACAACACCAGCGACCAGATAACGCGATGCGCCAGAATTTCAGACGCAATGACGTCGCGCAGCCAGTAAAAATAGATCGGGAAGATGCCCCAAAGGGCATAGCCAACCAGCACCATCCAGAAGCCGCCGGCGCTGTCCTGTTGCGAACCGGCTTTAATAATCGTCGTGCCCGACGAACGCGACCTTACCCGTCATCAACAAAGATAAAGTTCGAAGCAACGGCGCTTTTGCCCGGTAATTTCCACCGGTTTCCGGGTTTCGCTGTCGACGAGAACATGCGTATAACGACCGCGCGCGCAGGCCAGATGCTCATCGTTGGTGAAGAGTGCGATGTCATACGTTACGGAAGTTTGCCCGAGACTCAGCACCCGAATACCCGCATGGACTGTATCGGGAAACCTGATCTCTGAAAAATATTGCGCGCCGGTGGCGGCGACCAGAAAAACCTGCGTCGATCGTCTCATGTCGAGCAGGCCCTCATCGAGGTACCAGCCATTAATGGCCGTATCAAAATAGGAAAGGTAGACGACATTATTGACATGACCGTAAATATCCACATCAGCCCAGCGCGTACCGAGCGTACGATACAACGCGTAGTCATTTCTGTTGCTTGCGCGCAGCCGGCTCATTCGTGGCAGTCGGTAATAAGCGACTCACTAGTTACCGGAAGGTGTGTCGCTAATGATTGTAAGCGTAATAGCGCCGGGTTGTTCCGGCGTGCCCGTGCCGCCATCGTCCCCGCCGCCCCCACCGGCAAGCGCGCCCAGCAATAACACCGCACCAATCCCCAGCAGCAATGAGGAATTCGAAAACCCGGAAGATTCATCCGCACGCTCGGCAATCACAGGCGGAGGCGGTGCCACATCGGCAGGAGGATTCTCCGGCGCTTCTAAAGGAAGAATGATCGGCGCATAGGAATAGCCACGACTGGTTATATTGCCCGAGGCATCCATCGCTTCGATGTAGTACTGCAGCCCCGGATACTCACTGATATCGGTCTCAATGGCGATCATGTATTCACCAATCGAGTCGAGTAATGGTCGCATGGCGATGCTTTGAAAGCCGGCAACGGCACTTTGCCGATAGTACAGCGTGACCTCCACCACTTCGACATCGTCGTACACGCGCGCCAGAAATGTCTGTAGTTCACCCGCTACCCCGGGAGAGTCAGCCTGGCGGTGGATGATGACCGGGTCTTCATTGTCTTCAATGGGTTGTGCGGTTGCCACACCGGCAACGGTTTGCGTAATCGCCAGCAGGATGGCGAGAAAGCTGGTCAGATAACGGCGGAGTGACATAACGGAAAACCTGTTCTTCATACTTGTATAGGTTCTCGCAAAAGTCCGGCAATTACAAACCGCGGACCGACAACCGTCAGTGTTGGAACGGAGTACACGCCCACATACATGCGGCTGACAAATCGGGATGATCGATTTGTAACCCGCCAGACAAGCAGTCAGGCCGGCAGTTAGCCCAGCAGTGACTTTAAATCGAACGAATCATCCGCAGCACTGGACGCTGTCGGCGACACATCCGCCGCGAGCAGCTTACGCGCCAGCATATGATCGCGCGCAGCGTTCACTGAATCGACGGCAACGAGCTTGTCAGCGCTGTACTGGAAGACCGAAAAAGAGCCATCGGCGGGGCTGCCGCGCACCACCCGGTTGTCCACATCAAACGCGAGGCCGGCCATTTGCAGACTGTGCTGGGCCTGATCAGACCAGAACCACGGCACTGAATTGTACGGGCTGGGCGCTTTCCCGGCGCCGGACGATGCGATGACGGATGCCACTACACGCGCCTGATCGGTCGCGTTCTGGATGGATTCCAGCCTCACCCGGCGACCACCGGCATAGCGATTCGGATGATTGGCACAGTCACCGGCAGCAAACACAGCCGGGTCTGCAGTGCGGCAAAACTCGTCAACCAGTACGCCATTGTCACAGGCCAGACCGGCTGCCTCGGCAAGCCCGGTATCTGGCAATACACCGATCCCCACCAACACCATGTCGGCGTCAATGACATCGCCATTGGTTCTTTCCACGCCAACCGTACGTCCGTTCGCATCCACGCAGATTCGCGCGACGCCTTCATTGAGCAGAATATCGATACCGGCCGCCCTGTGCATTTCGGCAAACCAGTCACTCACCTCCACTGAGACGGCACGCCCCATGACCCGGTCGGCGGTGTCGAACACAGTAACTTTGCACTGACCTCGATTAAGCGCTGCTGCAACCTCGAGCCCGATAAACCCGGCGCCGATCACAGCCACACTGCTGGTGCTTTCGAGCTGGCGCTTTATTGCTTTTGCATCGTCGAGATTGCGTAGCTCAAACACACCGCTCGCATCGCTGCCCTCAACCGACAGCTTGCGCGACACAGCGCCGTTCGCGAGCACCAGGTGCCGATACTGATAACCGGTATTGCCGGTGACCACACGGCGGTTGGCGAGATCAATACCGGTAGCGGTGGCACCGAGTACGAGATCGATTTCGCGCGTCTCGTAAAAACTGGCCGGGCGCATGACCAGTTTCTCTTCATCGGTTTCACCGGTAACAAACGCCTTTGACAATGGCGGGCGATGATAGGGAAGCGATTCATCGTCACTGAGAACAGCGATGTCGCCGCTGTACTTTTCTTTACGCAGCGCCAGACACAATTGTACTGCAGCCTGACCGCCCCCCACGACAACGACCGGATCTGTCAACGGACTCTACCCGCCCGCTGCGCTGGAATCGCTCCAACCCGCCAACCTGAGGGCAACACACCCATCACAATTATCTACGTCTGCTCGGCAGGCAGATGCACCACGATGCCATCGAGTTCGTCTGTCATCTTCACCTGGCAGCTCAGCCGACTGGATGGCCGCCGCTCTTCCGCTGCAAAGCCGAGCATCTCGTCTTCGTCACTTTCCATCGCTGGGAGCTTTGATGCGATATCACCTTCAATAAAACAATGGCATGTCGCACACATACAGGAACCGCCGCACTCAGCCTCGATACCATCAATGTTGTTGGCGATGGCGTTTTCCATGATGCTGATGCCGGCTTTTGCATCAACGCTGTGTTCTGTGCCATCGGACTCAATAAAAACAATTTTCGGCATGTTTGCTCTCACAGGTTTGTGGCTCGATGATAAGGGACTGGCGCGCTAATGTGTATCCTCACTTGCTATCGCAGATCGACCCATTGCTTTGTCGTCACCACCGATCAGCAATAGCGGAGCCCGCATACCCTCACTGCCCACCAGTACCGACCGTTCACCGACAAAAGTCAGTGATTCACTTTGTGTGAGCCAGTGTGAGGCAATTACCGACGGCGTCGTTGTCAGCGCGCTGGCCCAGCTGTCGTGTTGATCCCGACGAAACAGATACACATGGCGATAGTTGCTGACCACAGCCAGCCGTTCATCCTTCGAGAAGTCAAAACCGGTTGGCCCAAGCAGCCAGCGACCTGCCAGGACTCGCTCGATAAGTCGATCGCCTCGGGTAAACTGGAGTGGCTTTAGCTGCCCGATGCGACTTGCCGTCAACTGATTATTGGTGGACATGACCTCATCCAGCGGCAACGAAAAGACAGCAGGCGTCGCTGCGTTTTTTGCGATCAGGTACACCGCATTGTCTCCAGTAGAGACAGCGACCGCCTCGACATTTTGCGGGCCGCCCTCGTACTGAAAACGTACCGTCCGGCTATTGGCAATTTTTCGCGGCCTGCCGGGCACCGGCTCTTCAAGAAGATACAGCACACTGTGCTGACGCCGTTTGAGGTTGTCACCTGTGTCGGCCACCAGCAGCCAGCCTTGCTGTCCCACGCTGAAGTGATCCAGCGCCTCCCAGTCCAAATTGGGAAATGGCAGTGTGTGTCGTGAGATCACCCTGCCAGCGGCAGTAATGGCGTACAGAACAGGAGCATTGCCACTGTCGTTAATGGCCCACAGGGTATCGGTGTACTTCGCAGAAGCAGCCAGGCCACTTAGCTCACCAAGTTGCGGATCCTGCAGACGACCGGAAAGTCGTGTACTGATGGTGCCGGAAAACGGCTCATCATGCGGATCGGTGTCGGGAGGGGTGTTCGCAGTAACCGTCGCCTGTTTTTCAAAACTGATTAACCAGTCGTGCTGAGCACTGTCCCGATAAACCTGACCGCAGCCATGCAGGTTCAGGGTTAGCAGCAACCCCGACACAAGCACGAAGACACCCAGGCGTCCCAACCCACCATATTTCATTCGACGGTCGGCAACTATTCAGCGCAAAAGGTCACCGGATCAGCCAGCCTTCTTTTGATCATCAGTATCTTCCGGCGCATCGTTTTGATCCTGTTCAGGCATCGCGATCACGTTCGGATCGGTAATGATATTCTGTGCAAGGTTGCGCGCGGCCACTGCCGCGGGCACCGAAACGCGCATGGGCGAATCAGGCTCGCGACGTTCTTCGAGCCTTTCAATGGTGCCGTCTGTATGCATGGTGATAATGTCACCGCTACGCAACTGTCGCGTGGCATCGTCAACACCGACGATTGCAGGCAAATCGTATTCGCGGGCAACAATCGCTGCATGTGACAACCAGCCTCCAACCTCGGTGATAATACCCTTTGCGATCGGAAACAGCGGATACCAGGAAGGGTCTGTCATCCGTGCAACAAGAATTTCACCTTCGCGAAAGCGCTCCACTTCTGATTCGTCCCGAATCACATGCACAACACCACTGACGGCTCCCTGACCGGCAATGCGATTACCGGAAAGCGCATCTGATCTCTCGAAACCGGTATCAGAATGATTTGCCATCGGATTGTATTCCTCCAATTCAGCCAGAGTAAGTTGTGTTGGTGGTGAGAAGTCCTTAAAACGCTCAATCTGAGTACGGCGTACTCTGGCTATTTCTCGGGCGACCTGATGATAGGAAGTATCACCCAGGCGCTTCACTTCATCAACTGTCAGGTAAAAGACGTTTGACTCAAGCTGACACTTGCGATCAAGCGCCAGTAGTGTCTGCCGGATCAGTGAGAATTCACGCAGGCATTGATGCTTGGCCTCTTCCTTCAGCGCCTGGAAGCGCCTGACACGATCGACAATGATTTGCAGCATCTTGTTGTTGAGCAACACCGGATCAGTATGCGTCGTATACTTGCCCTTCAGCGATTCCGCCTGTTTTTCCACCAGGTGACGATCTTCAAAGTAGCGTGGATGCGAAAGCTCGTAATCCGTTGGCGAACGATGCCCGAAGAACTCAATGAACCGGTCCAGGCTGTCAGGGTCGCTGTCTAATTTCGCCAGCATATTCATGGCGCTGCTCACAACGTTCTCCGGTAACTTACCGAGCACCAGGTTAGGGTCAACTTTGTTGGCCTTTAGCTTGGCACAGGCGGTGTTCCAGTAAAACTGATTACCTATGTTGATCACCTCTGCTTCAACGTAGGTTTCGGTGACAAAACGCTCAACGGTGTATTCAAATGTATCAACCAGTTGCTGAAGAGACAGACGGTTGAAATCGACCGCAAATAACGAGTCCATCCGTCGCTTAAACCCGGGCAGAAATTCATCCTGAAACTGATCGGCTATTTGCTCTGCGTTACGGGACAACTGAAATGACGCCAGCGCACCGGGCCCGGCCTTCATGCGCTTTTGCTCTTCCTGCTTGTTGACGTATAACCAACCGAGAAAAACATTGACGTAAGGCCGCGAGTTTCTGTCTACCTGATAGGGAATGCCGAGGCGCTGGCAGGCAAGGTGCGTACTGCCATTGACGGCCCACAATTTTTCCATTAACGAAGCACTGACGGGAGTGGGACGTGGCAGTAGCTCTGACAGTTCGTTCTGTTGAAAGATCACCTCATCGGGCTTACCGGGTGCCAGCAATTCCAGCAGGCGGCTGCGTTCAGCTTCAACGGTGCTGCCCACGGTTCCCCTGCGAGTGACAGAACGGGTAATATCGCGTGCCTGCAGTATGTAGAATTCTCCGCCGCTGTAGGCCCATTCGATATCCTGTGGTTTACCAAAGTGCGCTTCAATGTCGACCACCGTTTTCAGCAACGGCGTCAAATCGATAGAGGGCGTATCGTCGCAATGAAATGAACGTCGGCCGAACGCATAAGACTCCGGAGACACCTGCCCACTAACCAGCGATTCACCGAGCCCTTCAATCATTTCAACCAGAATTTTTCCGGCGGACTCCGGATGTTCGGTGAAGACCACACCAGCATACTCTGCAGGCACCATGCGTTGCACCAGCGCGCCCCCGCCGGACACCGACGGTGCGTCTGCCTGCTGCCTGGCGTACTCACTCTGGAGCCCGCTATCCAGCGAGGCTGCAACTTGCTGAATGCTGTCCGCGAGGTTGCTGTTGTCGACATTCAAAATCGAATCGTACACCCCTGCAAAGCTCGCGTTGTCACCGTCTTCAGCGGTACCTGAACTGCGCACTGCAACCCGTTCAGCTCTGATCGCTCGCAGCACTCCGGCCAGTACCTGATCGCTGTCTTTACGGTTTTCAGCTGATACGTACAGGTGTACCGAGTCCAGCGGCACCACAAAGCCATCCGGCACGGTAAATCCCGCCGCTATTAATTCACCCAGCCGTGCTGCCTTTTTACCACAACGCTGTGTATGAATATGCGCCGCAGACAATGGTACGATCGACCCGTCGTTAACCAGCGGTTTCGATTTGGCTTTACCCGACCAACCATAACGTCGGTCAAGCAACCAGACCAGCCCCATCTGCGCCAGAACGACAGTCAGGCTGACAACCAGATACACATTCACCGCCATACTCAGCGGTACCACCAGTACCCCGATTACCGCTGCTCCCAGGCCAATGAGTGCTACCTTCCATTTCGTCAATGGCAGTGCGGACGCGACACCCAGCGCCACCACCAGCGCTGCTATTAGCACGACAATCCTGTGCGAGGTATCCGGCTCCGCCGCTGATGCAGCCCACCAGACTGGCATGGTCCATCCAGCGGACTGATCATTGACCACGCTGAACAGGAACAGTAACAGCCCAAGATTCAGCAATGACCCAACCAGTGTCACGATCGGCTTTATATTGTTTGCGCGATGCAGCGCCTGGATTTCCCTGCCCCGTTGTACCGGATCATTGGAAAACCGCTTTTTTATGTTGTCTACTTCACCGACCAGGCGCTTTTGCACGAGTCGATCCCGTTCTGCTTTTATAAACAGGGGCAGCAATGGTATGCGAACCGCCACAACGAGGGCTAACAGCACGAGCAGAATCTGGCCGGTGCTTTCTATCAACCGGCTGATGACATCGCCGATTTTTATTCTTGCAAGGCCAATCAGGGATGCCTGATTTCGCTCCATCCATTCGTTGACATGCTGCTTACCTGCACCGCTTGCAGGCAGATACTCGTGCGGTACCGTGTAACGACCCGCGAACTCGTAGCCCGCTCGACTCAGCTTCAAGCCGAGTATCTGTGAATAGAAACAGGATCGCCTGTCGTAACAGGCCCCGATCAACGGGCGCTGCGGCAATGAGGAAATTTTCTCTGCAAGTGACAGTGTGGGCTCCGCTCTGACTGTCAGGTTAATTGCACCGGGCAAGTGGCCTGACTGAAATTCCGACGGATACCTTACATCGATGAACGTGGCGTCCTGCTCCTGAACCAGCTCGTGCACTTCGGCAGTCTCGAGCAGTTTGTCGCGGTTTGGATAGGCCGGTATTTCCCGCAGTGACTCCCGGCTACCGTTCTGCACATCCAGCGCACGCCCCTCAGTCATCCATTTTTCATAACCCCCGACCATAAACTTGGTCTCGACACCACGACTCGCAAGTTCAGCGGTCAGTTCAGAACTTCGATTACCGGAATAACACAGCAACACCACGTTCGACGCGTTGTCCAGCAATGATGAATTCTGCAAAAGATCCGGATATCGGATATGTGTGGCACCGGCTATTCGACCCGACTCAACTTCCTCATCCTCACGGACATCGATCAGCGTAATTCTGGAATCCGTTTTAGCAGCTTCGGCCAGCATTTCTTCCAGCTCATTAGTCGCAAGACCGCGCGGGTGCTGTATCTGCTGGCTGAACGACAAGGTCTTCAACGATACACCGCCAAGTTCTTTACCGTTTTCTACCGCTTTACGGTGCAGGTTGACACTCAGTTGCTGCGCCCTGAAGTCCGCCTGTCGTGTGTACTGCCAGATATTAAAACAGGCAGAAATGCAGAGTACAGCAAGTACTGCGATCAGAAGGCCTTTGCTGCTTCTCCCGCGTGCCGCCACCCCGCCTGACTTGCTGGATCGCTTTCCAGACATGAAAAATCCGCCAACCAGCACACTTGCCATGCCAAGCACCTGAGCAAGACTGGCGGTGAGATTGATAACAAGATCAGGCGATGGTATCGCATACGCATGATTACTTGTCAGTAGCAATAGAATGCTTATGGATAAGTAGTTAAAGTACCGCATTATCTACAACCTGTTCCCATCACGGAATTCATACGCATCAGGCAGCCTTCCGTGGTGCAGCGGGCGCGGCCTGCACCCGGTCTCTGGTATTATTAATCCAGCTCTTTAACTTCTCTTCAAACACTTCCGGCTCGAACGGTTTGGCGAGATAGTCATCCATTCCTGCCTCGATGCACTTTTCAGCGTCACCTGACATCGCGTTCGCAGTCAACGCGATAATTGGCGTACTGGCAGTTTTTGCATTGCTCAACTTACGTATACACCTGGTAGCCTCATACCCGTCCATCTCAGGCATTTGACAATCCATCAGGATCAGGTCAAACGAGTTTTCACGCAGACACTCGAGTGCAACACGGCCATTTTCAGCGGTGCTGACCTCAAACCCCATGTTTTCGAGCATACCGAGCGCTACCATCTGATTGACTTCATTGTCTTCCACCACGAGTACCGTCCCGAGTGATTCAGGCTCAGCAGCACCGAGCTCAGCCTGCTCTACAGCGAGCTTGCTTGTCACTCCCGATATTAAATCAGCCAGTGAATTATGCAGCGATTCCAGCTTTACAGGCTTGGTCAGGTGAACATCAACATGTTTATTTGCATTGGACAGCAGATTATTCGACTTGCTGTTCATGTAGACCAGCGACATGAGCTTGAGCCCGTCCAGACTGCGCCCCTGTGCCAGCACGTCTATGAACTTCTCCCCGCCCATATCCGCCAGTGTCGTTCCGATCAGGAGTGCATCAAACTCTTTTTGTTCTAACGCCAGCAACCCCTTGGAACCAGCCGCCGATGCTGTAACCACACAACCGAGCAGGGACAAGCAGGTCTCCAGTGACTTTCGGGCTGCATCATTGCCATCGAGCAGCAGCACTTTGCTACCGACCAGTCGGTTGAACACTTTTGCAGGGACAGATTCAGTGCATGCGTCGAATGGCAGTTTGAACCAGAACGTACTGCCCTGTCCGACAACCGACCTAACGCCTATTTCGCCGCCGAGTCCTTCCACGAGCTGTTTGGAGATCGACAGACCCAGTCCGGTTCCGCCAAATTTTCGGGTAGTTGAACCATCCGCCTGCGAAAACGAATCGAAGATAGACTGCAGCGATGATTCGGCTATACCAACCCCACTATCCTGCACTTCAAAGAGTACCGAACGACTATTTTCTCCATCCAGCGATGTACGGACCACGACCTCACCTTCTGATGTAAACTTGATCGCATTACCAATGAGGTTCGTCAGTACCTGTCGAAGACGGGTCGGGTCTCCGTTCAGCATCACCGGGATACTGAAATCAAGCTCAGTTACGATTTCAATTCCTTTGGTATGAGCCTGTGTAGCCAGCGCGCCGCAGGTATCTTCCACAACAGACAACAGACTGAAGTTTATTTTCTCAAACTCCATTCTGCCTGCCTCGATTTTGGAAAAATCAAGAATATCGTTGATCAGATTCAGCAGATTTTTACCCGATGACACAGCGGTATCAACACAGTCGCGCTGACTGCCATCAAGCGTTGTCTTACTCAAGAGGTTCAGCATCCCGAGCACACCGTTCATCGGCGTCCTAAGCTCATGACTCATATTCGCCAGAAACTCTGATTTAGACCTGGAAGCAAGCTCCAGTTCCTGCTCCCTGGCAACCCTCAACTCCATCAGATTACCAAGTTCATTGACTGTATCCCCAAGCTCGCTTAGTTCACGTGCGGCTGTGAGATACACTGGGGCACCGTTGCGCCCGGACTGCAAATCGACGAGCTTCCTGTGGATCGACTGAATCGGGGATATGACCAGCCGCAGGATCAAGATCATTACCAGCAAGGCAATGATGGTAAACGCACCTATAGTATACATCCATATTTTTTGAACATGCGCTTCCACTGTGGCACGTTGACTGCTGGCATCCCACACGATGGCGATCGTGCCAAACGACTCGCCTTCAAAAATCACATCCTGGCTAAATGGAATCTGCAACTCGGCCGCGAGTGGCTTGTCACTTTCCCACGCAGCAAGCACTTCTTCGAATTCATTTACAATGGACAGCGCATGAATATTTTTATCAAGCTCAACAGATTGCGCTACGATCGTTTCCAGCAATGGATGATCTTCACTCAGCACGGCGTCGAGTGAAGTGGCGAACAGCATATTGAACGTTTTCTGGCTAAACTGCTGAAAGCTGTCTTCCAGTGTGCGTGTTTGCACATTGCGCATATACTCACCAGTAATAAATGCCACAATGGCAAAGGTGAGCGTCAGGCTGACTATAAGCAGCTTCTGTAGCGAATATCTGCTCGCTCTATTAAGCAACATCATTCTCCCCTGCAGGCACAGGAAAGCCGAGCATCGACTTCCCCCACCTGTACGGCTGTCCGTTTTTATTTTTATGACAGCTTTCTACAGACCTCTGGGGCCTGTATTTATTATTATTCTGCGGATACCTGCCGGTATCCGCGACGGCCTGCCAACTACTCCACCGACTCGATGTCCGCTACCTCTACTTCCTGAACACTTGTTTCTTTAGCGGGCGCAACCGCCTCAGCTGTTTCAATATTTTCGTGATGCAGATTGAAGAACCGTTCGTTATCCTCGATTGCAGTGCGGATCACCTCGAAGTCTTCATCTGCGCCTTCAAGGAAACCATCAATTTTTAGCGGCGTCAGAGACTGCTGATCTGTGATTTCCAAGAGGCACTGCTTTAATGCCTGAAATACCTCCGGGTCCAGACCGGATCGGGCAATCCACGGCTTCGTCACATTGGGAAATCTTGCAAGCTCGCGGATCGGCTCTCCCTTCGATAGAAGCTTGCGAAAGGTAGACTCGTTCAGAGCTCCCGCTGCAAAGTCGCCTGCTCCCACTCGTGAGCCGACAGTGTCGTGTCGTCCCAGATATTCAAAATTGCTCAGTGATTTTGCACCAATACCATTATCTGCAAGGTACTGCTGAGACAGAAAACGCCCAATGGTCGATTGTTGATCACCAAACGCAAAAGATTTCCCTTCCAGTTCTGTGACAGACTGCATGGTGTTGTCCACATGCGTCGCGATGATGCCGTAGAACACTTTGCGATTCTGCGAGCTTTCTACTGCCAGTATCTCAAGCTCCGGGTTGCTTCTCTTGGCCTCTACATACGACGCCGGCCCGAAACGTGAAAAATCCACCTTGCCAGCAGTCAGGTGCTCTATGCCCTGCTGATAATTTTTTGCAAGTTGCATCCGTATATTGACTTCTTTGCCCAGTTTGCTTGTCATCTTCTCTTCGAGATGCTTAACAATCGGACGGAATTTTCTCACCATCGTCGAAGGTTTGTTCGACGTATACAACCCCAGGCTCAGAGTCAGGCTTTTGTCGTCTTCTACCTCGGCATGCGAAACCGGGCCTATCAGTAGTGCGCCAGACACTGCGAGCAGCGCCAACGGCAATTTCAGCACTTTTCTTATTTGTTTGCTGTTCACAAGACTCTCCATTTGTTACGTCCGCCCACCCCGGAATCTGTCCGGGATGCAACCGTGCACCCTGTTTCGGCAACTTCCCCGAACATTTAAATAAAACCTCAATTTCCGGATATTTTTCACGTTGTGGTCAAAAACCGGTCGAGTATTCGTGCAATTGAATCAAGCATGACTGCGAAATGTCGAAAGCGAGAGTAGTAGTAGTTCATTCATTGAATCCGACAGGCGATTCAGCTCGGATGCACCATCGGTTCAGCATATTTTGCATAATAAGAAAAACATTATCAGAGTCGCAATCGCAGGCCTCCTGTTGAGCCTGGTACCCGCGTGGTACACCACGACACTACCTCCGCTTGCGTCCGGCACCCTGCTGCTTATCGGTTGCTGCGCTGCCCTGTACCTGTGGAACGCTATCGGAAAACCCGCAAATGCGGAAGCAGCCGAGAACCCGGAACTGCAGCACCTGCGAGATCAAACTGACGCCCTCAGACAACAACTGCATGACACCCAGCAGATTAAAGAGCGCTTTCTGGCCAATATGAGCCATGAAATCCGTACCCCGATGAACGGGGTTTTCGGTATGACAGACCTGCTTGGCGAAACATCACTCAGCGATCGGCAGCGGCGCTATGTCACCACCATGCGCCAGTCCCTGGAAACCTTGCTCAATATCACCAATGATATTCTTGATTTTTCGAAGATCCAGGAAGGCTCTATCAGGCTTGAGAACAGTCAGTTCTCGCTCAACTCAATGATAGAGGATGTCTGTGAACTTCACGCCGAAACGGCGCAAAAGAAAGGGCTGGAGCTGGTCTGCGATATCACAGCCATTGGCAACACTTATGTCTCTGCAGATCAACCGCGATTACGACAGATACTCAGTAACCTGGTCAGCAATGCGGTGAAGTTCACAGACCACGGTGAGGTCAAAGTAACGGTTGAAACCGCTGGCACTGACGCATTTAAGTTCTCTGTATACGATACCGGCATCGGCATCGCCGAAAATCAGAAAGAACAAATTTTCCGTGAGTTTTTTCAAGGCGACAATTCTTCCACTCGCCGCTTCGGAGGGACCGGTCTCGGACTCACCATTTCCTACAACCTTGTGAATCTCTTTGGTGGTGAGCTCCAGTTACAGAGCAACGCGGGACAGGGATCTGTGTTTTCATTCGTCTGCGAGCTGGCGCGAACTGACACACCCGACGATGAAGACTCCGGGGTACTGGAAAGTGTTAGGGTCCTGGTGGTAGATGACAATGCCACCAATAGTGAAATCCTCCTGCATCAGCTTCAACAATGGGATATTCAGGTAGCAGTGGCCGATTCCGGATCTGCCGCACTGACCCTACTCGACAACTGTACCGAAAACGATGCCCGCTTTGATCTTGCCATTCTCGATTTTCACATGCCGGGGATGGATGGTTTTGAGCTTGCGCGCCACATTCAGAATCATCCGGTGTACTCATCTCTTAAACTGATGATGCTGACATCGTCTCTGACAAATGTAGACGACAAGGAACTGGATGCGATGGGCATCAGTTGCTCGCTCACCAAACCCGCCAGACAGGCCGCCCTGTATAATGCATTGGTGGATATTGTCCGTGGCACAGGCAGTGAGAATCAGAGTAGTCCGCAGGAAAGTGAACCACGACAGCGCCCTCAGGTACTACTGACAGAAGACAACCCGATCAATCAGGAAGTCGCCAGCATGATGCTGGAGAACATCGGCTGCGAAGTGCAAATTGCGGAAAACGGCGCAGATGCCCTCGAAGCACTGGAGGAACGGATTTTTGATCTCGTGCTGATGGACTGTCAAATGCCGGTCATGGATGGCTACGAAGCGACCAGGGTGATCAGAAACAAATCAAAACAAAGCAGTATTCCCGTGATCGCACTGACTGCCAACGCGATGGAGGGAGATCGCGAGTTGTGCCTCTCATCCGGTATGGATGACTACCTGTCCAAACCTGTCAGCCAGAAAAATCTGCAAAAGAAAATTGACAAATGGCTGCACTCGCGCAAGGACAACGGACAAAACAACGAAAACGAAAAGCAACCAGCGGAGGTAAAACTCGCCATGAATTTAGATCTGGATGAAAGCGCACTAGATACAATCCGACAACTCCAAAGACCAGGCAAACCAGACATTCTGGGCAAGATTGTCAATATGTACCTGGATAAAACACCAACACTTATCGCTGATATCGAAAGTGGAATCGCCGCTAACGATTCATCAAAAGTGAAGATGGCAGCTCACACTCTGAAGTCCAGCAGCGCCTATCTGGGAGCGACCGGACTTGCCGATCTGTGCAACAAGCTTGAAGCAAAAGCCGCTAACGACGATTTAGAAGATGCTAGTGCCGATCCCATATTGCAGGGTTTCGAAGTTGTGTCAGAACAAATAAAACGACTTGCTTGAACCTGGGTTAGCCGCAGTGAGTGATCACAAATCTTCAGAAAAAATATCTTCCGCACCAATCGCCGAGGATAATCCTCTGGTACTGGTAGTTGACGACGACATGGCTGGCCTGCTAATGGCGTCTGAGGCACTCGAGTCCAGTGGTTTTTCCGTGATTGAAGCTGAAGATGGGCAGGAAGCGGTGGAACAGTTCCGCAAGCACCGGCCCGATGTGGTCATCATGGATGTGGTCATGCCACGGATGGATGGCTTTGAAAGCTGTGCTCAAATTCGGCTGAGTCCGGGTGGACAACATGTGCCGATTCTGATGGTCACCGGCTTAGAGGACGTCGAGTCCATTCAAAAAGCCTATGAGGTCGGTGCCACCGACTTTGTTACCAAACCGATCAACTTCTTTCTGCTGCCCTATCGAGTCACCTATATGATGCGGGCCAAGAAAACAGCCGATGCGTTGCGAGAAAGTCAGGTTCGACTGGACAACGCGCAGCGTATAGCCAAACTTGGCCATTGGGAATGGCAATTCGAAGAGGATACGTTTAACTGGTCAAGCGAATGTGTACGACTGTTGAATCTTGAGAGTCGGACAAGACACTTAAAGTCGTTTCTTGACTGTGTTCATCTGGACGACCGCTGTGCCGTCGAAAATGCGATGGAGCGGGCAAGGAGTGATGTTTCTCAGTTTACTCTTGAATTTCGCACGCTCTCGTCAAACCCCGACGAGATTCGTATTATGCACGCAGAGGCGGAATGTGCTTCCACCGGCAATATGCTCGGCACCATCCAGGACATCACCGAGCGTACCAAGGCAGAAGATCAGATACACAGGCTGGCTTACTACGATCTGGTCACCGGGCTTCCAAACCGTGCCCAGTTAAACGATATGATCTCGCTGACAATGGCGCAGTCCCGTCAGAGTAACTCCAGATTTGCGTTGTTGTTTCTCGACCTGGACCATTTCAAGAAGGTTAATGACACACTCGGCCATAATGCGGGGGATACCCTACTTCGGAGTGTCTCCGAAAGACTAAAAGAAGCGGTCAGATCACAGGACAGCATTACCCGCGCCACCACTGCGATCGGATCACGGGAGACAATCGCAAGACTAGGTGGCGATGAGTTTGTTGTACTGCTCAATCTAATTGATCGGATCGAGGACGCGGCCATTGCCGCCGATCGTATCTGTAAGGCCCTTTCGAGAACTTTTACCATTGAGGACACGGAAGTACGAGTCACGACAACGATTGGCATTAGCGTCTATCCGTCAGACGGCGATAGTGCAGACCAACTCCTGAAACACGCCGACGTCGCCATGTATCACGCCAAAGAACAGGGACGCAACGGATATCAGTTTTATTCACAGAGCATTCACAAACTCGCTCTGGAGAGATTCTCGCTCGAAAGAGACTTGCGCAAGGCACTCGAAACCAATGGATTTCACTTGCAGTACCAGCCTAAAGTCGCACTGAAAGATCAAAGCCTGACAGGGGTTGAAGCACTTGTCCGCTGGGAACACCCCACTCGCGGACGGGTCAGTCCCGTTGATTTCATTCCATTGGCGGAGGAAACCGGGCTAATAGTACCGTTGGGCGAGTGGGTCCTGCGCGCAGCCTGCGAGCAAATGATGCACTGGCTTCACAATGGCCTTGAGCCCTTTGTAATGGCGGTCAATTGTTCAGCAATACAATTGATGAGAACCGACATGGCCAAGGTCATTACTTCAGCTCTGGACAGCACCGGTCTCAACCCCGCTTATCTGGAGATCGAGCTGACCGAAAGCCTGCTGATGCAGAATGTGGAAGAAGGCATCGTCATTCTGCAGGCACTGAAGGACCTGGGTGTCCATGTGTCGATCGATGACTTCGGCACCGGATTTTCGTCATTGAGCTATCTGAAACGCTTACCGGTTGACAAGTTAAAGATAGACCAATCGTTTATCAAAGACCTGACAACAGATCCTGGAGATGCCGCAATTGTCACTTCAATGATAACGCTGGCTCATAACCTTGATCTGACTGTAGTCGCTGAAGGCGTGGAGGATGAACAACAGCTCGGGTACCTGAGAGCCGAGCGCTGCGACGAAATTCAGGGCTACCTGATCAGCCGTCCGCTGAATCCCTCAGACTTTGCCGCATGGGCAACCAAGCGATACAACATCACTCCGATGCAAAAGGCCGCATAGACTCCTGAGTCTGTGCGACCGAATCCCTGCGGCATTAATCACCCGGCGTACGTGAATTCACGGATCACCGAACGGCGTCCATTGCCTATGTTCACACCAAACACGCGCTGTTGCCCTACCCTGCTGCTTCTGTATTTCCGTTCGGAAATCAAGTGTTCCACTGAAATATTGCGATTCGTAAGTTTCATTTATTGACTTGCTGATCAGACGTTTTTACTCTCCGCAGTAGTGCGCTTCAACCATGCGACACACGATTTCAGCGGCAACTTAGATAACACCCATTTTATTTTGGACTACGTCGATTTGCCCGACCACCGTTCGTCTCAATGCCAAAGGCGCGGAACTGCGGATTTCGTAAAACAGGCACCAGACCATTAAACCACCCGGCAACCGCCTGATAGTCCCTGAGCATCCTGATCCCGATTCGGAACAGGTACACCCGACCAGCACAGCAGCGCACATCATACTCACCAGTATCACTCCAGGCTGAAAGTAAGGATTCGAAATGTTAAAGACTTACATGGACTTAGTAATCAAATTCAGATGGGTTGCCCTGCTCATCAGCCTGCTCGTGGTCGCGGCACTTACCGCCGGCGGCCAGTTTCTGAGGTTCACCAACGATTATCAGGTGTTCTTCGGCGAGAATAATCCGCAGCTCGCCGCTTTCAACGAGTTACAGGATACCTACGCGAAGAATGACAATATTCTGATCATGCTGGAGCCTGCTGATCAGAATGTCTTTACATCTGACACACTTGAGGCAGTGGCGGATCTGACTGATCGTTCCTGGCAGACTCCATATTCGACACGGGTCGACTCACTTACTAACTTCCAGTACACGTATGCCGAAGAGGATGACCTGATCGTTGAAGACCTGGTCGAAGACCCCGCGGGCCTGACTGACGACGCGCTCGGGGCGGTCAGGGAAATCGCACTGCGCCAACCACTCCTCGTCAACCGCCTGCTATCCCCAGACGCACGTGTCACCGGACTGAACATCAATTTTGAACTGCCTAACGTTAATCCGGAACAGGAAACTGACGAGATCATTACGTTCGTCGACAACATGCTTGCCGAAATTGAACAAGGCTACCCGAATATTAAAACCTACAAAACCGGCGTAGTGGCGATGAACAAGGCTTTTCCGGAAGCCTCTTTCAAAGATATGAAAACGCTGATACCCGCTGCCTTCTTCATCATACTGATCGGCTTTTTTATATTCACGCGCAGTATCTGGGGTACCGTCGGCTCGCTGCTGGTCATGGTGATGTCCATCGCCGCTGCAATGGGCACCGCGGGTTGGATGGGTATAGTACTCACTCCACCCTCGGCCTCGGCCCCTACCCTGATTCTGACTCTGGCAGTCGCCGATTGCGTGCATTTTCTGGTGACATTCTTCCAGCAGATGCGTGACGGGAAGGAAAAGAACGTGGCCATCAAGGAGAGTATCCGGGTCAATTTTAACCCGATATTTCTTACATCGGTGACCACGGCAATCGGTTTTTTGAGTATGAACTTCAGTGACTCTCCGCCATTTCACGACCTGGGCACGATTACCGCAATCGGTGTGATCTACGCATTTCTGCTTTCGGTGTTCTTCCTGCCGGCACTGATGGCAGTGTTGCCAGTCAAGGCGACGCACAAAACCCGCAGACAATCGGCCATGATTGAATCGCTGGCGGACTTTGTCATTCATAAAAGAAAGATATTACTGCCGCTGCTCGGCGTACTGGTTGTCGCTATGATCGCTATGATCCCGCGAAATGAGCTCAATGATGTGTTTGTTAATTACTTTGACGAAACAGTGCCCTTCCGCGTTGAAACAGACCACATCAGTGCTCAGCTTACCGGCATGTACTTTGTCGACTATTCACTGGATGCCAAACAATCGAGTGGTATTAATGAACCAGCTTATCTTAAACAGCTGGAAAAATTCGAACACTGGCTCGATGAACAACCTGAGGTGAAGCATGTCAACGCCCTGTCTGAAACGTTCAGACGATTGAACAGAAACATGCACGCGGACGATGAAAATTATTATCGCCTCCCCGAGGAAAGAGAACTCGCAGCACAGTATCTGTTGATGTACGAGATGTCACTGCCTTATGGCCTGGATCTGAACAATCAGATAAACATCGATAAATCCGCTACCCGCTTGACCGCCACACTTGAAACCCTGTCAACCACACAAGTCATGGCCTTCGAGCAGCGCGTGGCCGACTGGATGCAGACAAATACCCCGGACCTGGCGACAGCCGGATCGAGTCCGACCATCATGTTTTCCCATATCGCCAAGCGAAATATCATCAGCATGCTGTCAGGTACTACCTTGGCGCTCATCCTGATTTCAGCAATTCTGATGCTGTCACTGCGCTCGGTAAAATTCGGATTACTTAGCCTTATCCCTAACCTGGTGCCCGCCGGTGTTGCATTCGGAGTGTGGGCACTTTTCGTCGGCCAGGTTGGCCTGGCCGTATCGGTGGTGGCCGCTATGACACTGGGCATTGTGGTGGATGACACCATCCATTTTCTGAGTAAGTACCTGAGAGCCCGCAGAGAGAGAGGCATGAGCTCACCGGACGCCATACGATACGCGTTCCGCACCGTTGGAATTGCGCTGATTATCACCACTATCATACTGACAGCGGGTTTTCTTATTATTGCCCAGTCAAACTTTCTGTTAAACGCACACATGGGGCTGCTTACCGCAATTACGATTTGCATTGCGCTTCTCATTGACTTCCTGTTGCTGCCCCCGCTGCTCATGCTGGTAGACAAAGACACGGACACCGAGATCCCGGCAGATCACACGGCCCTGGCCACCTGACGGTGGTGCCAAATACAACTATCCTTTTCAGACAGAGATTTGAACAGCTCAGGAATGAAATCAAGATGATTAGACTCACCGCACTCATTTTTACTCTGCTCGGCACTATTGCATACGCTCAGACTCCGGAAGAACAGGGCCTGTCCATCGCGTTGGAGGCAGACGCAAGAGATCAGGGATTTGTCGACAGTTCCGCCAACATGGAGATGACACTACGCAATCGAGCAGGTAAAGAGAGCACAAGAAACGTCCGTGTCAAAACGCTGGAAGTTAACGGAGATGGCGACAAAAGCCTGTCTATCTTCGATGAACCGGCAGATGTGAAAGGCACAGCCAGCCTGACCTGGTCACATGCTGATAAACCGGACGAACAATGGCTGTATCTTCCTGCACTCAAGCGCGTCAAGAGAATTTCTTCCAAGAATAAGTCAGGCCCGTTCATGGGCAGCGAATTTGCGTTTGAGGATATCGGCTCCCAGGAGGTCGACAAGTACACCTACAAATTTCTGCGCGATGAACAACTGGACGGCGCAGACACATTTGTCATGGAACGCTATCCTGTGGATAAAAACAGCGGCTACACCAGGCAAATGGTCTGGGTAGAAAAAGAACGCTATGTCGCACTGAAAATTGATTTTTACGACCGCAAGGATGCGCTGTTAAAAACTCTCACAGCATCCGACTTCAAACAATATCTCGATAAGTACTGGCGCGCCGCCACCCTGGAAATGATCAATCATCAGTCAGGTAAATCCACTCGCCTCGACTTTCAGGACTATCAGTTTAAAACCGGATTAAAAGACTCTGACTTTGAAAAAAACGCACTGAAACGTCTCAGGTAGACAGAGATATCTACATGGTGACCACCCGGAACATAACCCGATGGCTCAGCACGACAATGCTGCTGCTGTCGGCTGCACAGCTAAACGCCGGTGATATACGCGGTAATGTGGCTGCAGAACTCACCTACTTTTCTTCGGCTTCAGACTTGCCGGGCAGCTGGCAGGCCGGCACTTCATTTTCGGCTGACATCGAGTTGTACCAGCAGATTGCAGACAACGTAAGCCTTACTATCCGCCCGTTTCTCAGGGCGGATCAGCGCGACGATGCTCGCACGCACAATGATCTGCGTGAGTTTATCCTGACCACGAATGGAGACTCATGGGAATTCAGCGGCGGCCTCGGGCAGGTCTTCTGGGGAGTGACTGAATCACGCAACCCGGTTGATATCATCAACCAGATCGATAATCTCGAAAGTGTGGACGGCTCGGACAAGCTTGGACAACTCATGTTGAATTTCAAGTGGTTCACCGACTACGGTGACTTTGAATGGTACGCACTGCCCCACTTTCGGGAACGCGCTTTTGCCAGTGCCGATGGCAGACCATTCCCCGGTTTCACCATAGGTGGTCCCGCACAGTTCGAATCCGCAAGAGGCGCTAGACACATCGACACCGCGTTCAGGTGGTCGCGCAGCTTCGACAGCTGGGATCTGGGGCTACATTACTTTAACGGCACCGCCCGCGACCCACTGTTAGTACCGGGCGCAGGTGAACAGCTCAGCGCGCGCTACCCGCAACTGACTCAGTTCGGTATCGATGCGCTCGGTATTTTCGGCGATCTGACCGCCAAGCTTGAAGCGGTACAGAAAAACGGTGACGAGTTTACCGATCATGCGGAAGCGGTACTAGGCATGGAATACACCTTTGTCGGCTTCCTCAGCTCCCTACAGGAGAATGAGATCATACCCGCTGCCTGGTGTGATGGAGAATCTGCAAATCCCTTCAAAACACTGTTATGCAACGACCGGATGGACGTCGGACTGGTGGTCGAATACTTATGGGACGAAGGCGGCAAGCAATCTACCCAACTGTTTCAAAACGATTTTCTGACCGGGCTGCGCTTTGCTTTTAACGACGAACGCTCCAGCGACGCCCTGCTGGGTATTGTGCGCGATCTGGATCACGGGTCAACCACGCTTTCCCTTGAAGCGAGTACCAGACTGTTTGATTCGTTCAGATTATCCACTGAATGGCGCCTGTTCTCAGATACCGGCGACGATCCGTTTCTAAACACCCTCGCCAACGAAGACTTTATGCGCATCGATCTGGCATACTTCTTCTAGACCACCGCCAGAGAGTGCCTATGCCTCAGGACCCGATCAAGGATACAGCCACCCGCATCGCCGGGAGTCCGCACGAATCCCTGGAACGTCGTCTGAAGCTCGACATGTTCCACTCCATTACCAAGGTTAAACCGGCGCTGGCTGACAACGTCTCTGTCGAGGAGGATGTCATGAGTGGAGAATTTTTTGTACATCTGCCTTCCGCGCTCCAGGGAATTGCTGTGGTTAAACTGGAAAATGCGATCTCATTCTACGACCGGATCGGCTGGAGAGATGCTTATCTCGAGTTACCGCTGGAGCGGGCACTCAGCGAATTTCAAACGACGAAAATCAGGGAACGGCTGTCCCTCGGCACGTTGCATGAACTCGCTTATGTTTCCCATAAACATATTGAGAAAATATTGGGAAAAATTGAATCGGGGAAGTTATGGGAGCAGCTAAAGTCGCACAAGCTGGACGGCTAAAAGTACCATACAGCAACCGCCAGCCACGGATCAGCGCTGCAACTCCGGCAGATCTTTAAAGTAGGCCAGCGCCTCCGGGTTAGCCAGCGCCTCTTTGTTCTTAATTGATTCACCCTGCACCATGGATCGCACCGCAAGCTCGACGATCTTTCCGCTCTTGGTGCGCGGAATGTCAGCGACAGCGACTATTTTTGCCGGCACATGGCGCGGCGTGCAGTTGCTTCGAATCTGCTTTTTTATCCGATCGCGCAGTTCGTCCGTCAGGGCGACGCCGTCTGACAAACGAACAAACAACACGACACGAACATCCGACGCCCAGTTCTGCCCAATCACCAGGCTCTCCTGCACCTCGCTGAGCTGCTCCACCTGACGGTAAATTTCTGCCGTACCGATACGTACCCCCCCCGGATTCAACACCGTATCGGATCGACCGTGAATAACAGCACTCCCGCTATCGGTAATTTCAATGAAGTCACCGTGGCACCAGACGTTATCGAAGCGGTCGAAGTAGGCCTTGTGATAACGCGAACCGTCCGCGTCACCATAGAAACCTACCGGCATACTGGGAAAAGGCCGGGTACAAACCAGCTCCCCTTTCTGACCGATCACGGATTCACCACGGTCGTTAAACACTTCAACCGCCATACCGAGCAAAGCGCATTGCAACTCTCCCCTGGCTACCGGCAGCGCCGGGTTACCACCAATGAAACAACCGAGTATATCTGTGCCGCCTGAAATAGAAGACAGACAAATATCCGCTTTCACATGTCGGTAGACATAATCGAACGACTCGGGTGACAGCGGAGAGCCGGTTGATAACACGCTCCTCAGCGACGCCAGCTGATGCGTCTGCGCAGGGTGAATGTCGGCTTTACCAAGCGCATCAATATACTTTGCAGACGTTCCGAACACGTGTAGGTCTTCCTGTTCGGCAAAGTCAAATAACACGTTGCCATCAGGGTAGAATGGTGATCCGTCGTACAACATGATCTCGGCGCCACTGGCCAGGCCACTGACCAGCCAGTTCCACATCATCCAGCCACACGTGGTGAAGTAGAACAGGCGTTCACCAGCGCGCAGATCACAGTGCAGCTGTTGCTCCTTCAGATGCTGCAGCAATGAACCGCCGGCGCTGTGCACAATGCACTTCGGAACACCTGTGGTGCCCGAGGAATACATCACATAGAGCGGATGATTGAACGGCAATTGCTCGAAGGTAAGCGTTGCACCGTCATTTTGCTGAACGATCTCTGCATACGAAGTTGCCCCGGGAATGTCGGCAGCCTCGTCACTTTCAAGTGGAGTCTCAAAGCTCACCAGGACGACACTCTCCAAGGTGGGCAGTTGCCGTCTGAATGATTGGACTTTTTCCAGCGAGTCATGGAATTTGCCATTGTAATAATAGCCATCTGCTGCAAACAGCACGGTGGGCTCTATCTGGCCAAAGCGGTCAACCACACCCTGCACACCGAAGTCCGGGGAACAGGAGGACCAAACAGCACCGAGGCTCGTCGCCGCAAGCATCGCGACGATGGTTTCCGGCATGTTGGGCATAAAGCCAACTACACGATCACCGACACGGACTCCGGCACCCCGCAGGTAATTCGCCACAGCCGCCACCTGACGGACCAACTCGTCCCGGCTCAGCGTGCGGCTTACCGCGTCTTCAGCCCTGAAAACAATTGCGTTATCGGTGCCGCGTTTTTGCAACAGGTTTTCTGCAAAATTCAACTTTGCATCGGGAAACCACTGTGCGCCGGGCATCTTGTGCGCAAACTCAAGCACCCTGTCTCCCTTGTTACTCGCCACCACGCCACAATAGTCCCACACCAAAGACCAGAACGCCTCCGGATGATCGATCGACCACTGGTGAAGTGCAGAATAATCCGCCAGATCGAGACCATGAGTAGCGCACACCTGCTCGCGAAAGCGCGTTATACGGGCATTGTTAACCTGAGCCTGCGTCGGCTGCCACAGATAGGATTTCTCAGTCATGTGTTTGTTCGTGGTAGGCTGGGTTCCGGTCGGCTATCGCCGGCTTAACGCGCCATCGCGTAGAATTCCTGATTGGGTTGCATATCGAGCGCATTTGCCAGCCGATTGGACATACCGAAGAACGCTGCAATGCTTGCAATATCCCAGATGTCCTCATCATCGAATCCGTGCGGGTGCAGCGCTGCCTTGTCGGCATCGGTTAACTGATCAGATGCAGTCGCGACCTTGACGGCATATTCGAGCATTGCAAACTCTCGCTCAGTGATGTCGGCGCGACGGTAGTTTACCGCGACCTGATCAGCAAGCAGGGGCTTTTTGGAGTAGATCCGCAGTAAGGCACCATGGGCGATGACACAGTAGTGACAGTTATTGGCAGCGCTGGTGGCTACCACAATCATTTCCCGATCGGCTTTCGACAGACCCCCGCCTTCTTTCAGCATCAATGCATCATGGTAGTCGAAGAAGGCTCGGAACTCGTCCGGCCGGCGTGACAGAACAACAAACACATTCGGAATGAAGCCGGCTTTCTCAAACACCGACTCCATACGTTCTCTGACATCGTTCGGCAGATCGGCCAGTTCGGGCACAGGCCATGCTGCTTTCGAGCTGTTTTCACTGGTCATTCGAAATCCCCGCGTTACTTGTGTTGTGTCGGATCATAAAGTCCGCGTGCATCACCCTTGCTGCGGCGAACACACCGACCGAGACATCTTACTGTTCATTGTATGACGGAAAAACAATATGTCTCCAAATTCAATATACACTCAAGCCGGTCGCGTTAGTCAACGAGTCGAAAATTCAGCTACGGACACGTGCTATCCGGCGCGCTCACATTAGCGGAGGTTCTGCCTGCATTATTCATGATGATTCGACATTCTGCGGCCAAATTCATAAACCTACGGGGGCATCCCCGGTCGCTTGATCGGTGAGAAGCCTGGACCGCCACGCGCCGAGCCTGATCAGGCGAGATGTGAAGCCATAGTTTCGACTGATGGTGAATAGACACACTGCGAAAGCGCATTTTAAAGCGGTTATAAACGAGCATTTATAGGAACATTTGACGCCCCGTACCTGGCGCAATGGCTTTCAACACCCTGCTACGTTACTTCTGAAATCAGTATATACCCGGCGCCATAGACCGTCTGAATAATTTTGGAATGTTTCGATGAATCTTTCAGCTTGCTGCGCAGGCGCGACACTCGTACATCGATGGCGCGATCGAAAGACAAATCATCGCTGCGATCTCCCAGTCCTTCGCGTATCTGATCCCGCGTGATCAACCGGTTGGGTCGCTTCAAAAAGATCTCCAGCAAAGCGACCTCACTCGCCGAGAGCCGCTCTTCGCGGCCATCGGCATCCACCAGCAGATACCTCGGCAGATCAACTGTCCAGCCGGAAAACCGGAAAGTCTGTTTGTCTTGTGTTGAAGACAACGGCCCGGTGCGACGCATCAGTGCGCGCACCCTCGCGATCAATTCGGACATTTCAAAAGGTTTGGTAAGGTAATCATCTGCGCCGAGTTCCAGCCCGGCAATTTTGTCAGACAGACTGGCCCGGCCCGACACCACCAGGATGGCGGCATTGGAATGCGCAGAGATGTGGTTCAGGATGGCGAGTCCATCCTTATCCGGCAGCCCCAGGTCAACCACACAAAGTGCCGGCTGCCAGTGGGCAAGATCCTGTTCGAAGCTCTGCGCACGACTGTAAGCCTTTACCTCATAACCCGCTTCTGACAAGGCGTCTACCAGCATGGTCTGGATTTCAAACGCGTCTTCAAGAATGGAGATCCGCTGTGTATTCGACATACTCGCTACCGGGTAAGTGCCAGGTCGAGTTCAGAGAAATCAAACGGTTTCGGCAACACCACATAATGTTCACTGGCGGCCACTCGCCGGGGATCCGCAGCCGGCAGTCCAGTCATCACCAGTGTTTGCACCTCAGGCGGAACCAGTGCTGCGATGTCGAGACCGGTGCCTGAAACACCGAGATCGAGATCGGTAACAACGTGGGAAAGACCGTCGATTTTAACCAGCTTGGCGGCTTCGTCAACTGAGTTCGCTTCGATGACAGAACGCCCGGCATCGCGCAGGTACGCACTAATCGCCCCCCTGACGTCGTTATCGTCATCCACCAGCAATATCAATTGCGGTGTCTCCTGTCCGGCGGGCAGATAAGGGATGGTCATGGTCACACACGCGCCGCCGCCTGCCAGGTTTTGCAGTCGCAGGTTGCCACCGCATGAGCGAGCAAAATCGAAAGCCGAAGTCAGACCCAGGCCGCGATTTACCTTGCCGGCCTTGGTCGAATAGAATGGGCTCAGCCCGTCTTTAAGCGCCATTTCACTGAAACCCGGGCCGTTGTCCTGCACCACAAACTCGAGTTCATCCCGACTCGACACGTGAATGCTGACCCGCACTTCACCAGGGCCGTCACAGGCCTCTGCCGCGTTAATAACGAGGTTAAGCAAGGCGTCCTGGATAAACCCGGGATCGAGCACCAGGCTCTTGTCGGGTATGTCGACCGAGAACCTTACCTGCATCGGTGCCGGTACAGCGGCTTTGGCCAATTGTTCTAGCGTCCCGAATACATCGATCGCTTTAACCGCATAGGCATCGATGTTTCTCTCGGTACCGATCTGGTTCAGATTTTCGATAAGCTCCCGCCCACGCTGGGTGGCCGACTTGATCGTTTTACTGATTTCCAGCAACGCCGGATCCGCGCTGGCGGCAGACTCAAGGCGATGCTGTTGACTCATGATGATGGTCAACAGGTTGGAGAAGTCGTGCGACATGGCACTGGTGAGCTGGGTCGCCAGCGCTTTGCGCCGTTCATGTGCGAGGCCGAGCCTCGCCTGCACCTCTTCCGTCACGTCTGTCGACAGCACATAGGCGCCGTCGACCGTACCGTCGTCGCGAGTGTCCGGAGTCATGGCAAGACGGATAAAACGGCCCGATTGTTCATCCCGCAGTTCGGTGACCGTTGCTTCTCCCTGCATCGCCCGCGACATTGACTGGCGGACGTGCCTCGCCACATCCGACCCCAGCACCTCGGTGAACGGACGCCCGACAATATCTTTTTCTGCTGACGGCACGATACTCGACAAGCGGCCGTTTGAGTGCGTGTAGGTTCCATGCTTATCGATGTGCGCAATATGCGCCGGTGTCATGTGATTGATCAGCTCGAGCCGCTCACGGCTTTTAATCAGCTCCCGCTGCGTTAGCTCAAGCGAACGTACAGCGGCCGCCATTTCGCGATTGGTCTGCTCCAGTTCTTCCGACCTTTTCAGCAATTCCTTTGACAAACCGTCCGCCCGGCTTCTGGCTGTGCGCTCGGCACGTCGGATGTCGGTAATATCTGTGTATACCGTGATCCAGCCACCGGTGTCGAGGGGACAACCATCTACCGAAATTGCTGTGCCATTGGCCCGCGTTCGTTCAAAATAGTGAGGCTCAAAAGCACGTGCGAGCTGCACTTTTTCATCGACAAATGCCCGCACCTCGTCAAGCGGACCGTAGTCCCCGCGCTCCGCCAGATATTCAACCACAGCGCGAAACTCCACACCGGGTTTCACCATGTCATCGGGCAGCATGAACATGGTTTGAAACCGCTGGTTGGCGTGAATCAGCCTGAGATCGCGATCGTAAATCGAGATTGCCTGACTGATCAGGTTCAGCCCCGACTGGATCATTGCGAGCAGATCAATGGATGTGACGGTCATCCTTACATAGTATGCAAGCAGCGCCGCGGGAAAAAAGACCCTGTTACATTTCGTTAGATTTGTGAAAAAATGGCGCAGGAATTTCCGTTTAGTCTGGACTCTAGATAAACCATCGAGACCGTGGTGAGAGGAGAAACAACGCATGACGGGTGAAACGCCTGTTTCACTGCCGATGTTGCTGGCGCGCAACGTGTCGAGATTTCCCGACAAAACCGCCTATCGGGAAAAGGAATTCGGCATCTGGCAGTCGTGGACCTGGGCAGAAGCCGAAGCCGAAATTAACGCGCTGGCCATGGGACTGATAGCAATTGGCGTTGCGCGCGGCGACTGTATTGCCATTGTCGGGCGCAATCGACCTGCCCTCTACTGGGCCGGGCTGGCGGCGCAAAAAGCCGGCGCCATTCCGGTTCCGCTGTATCAGGATGCGGTCGCCGATGAAGTCGCCTATGCACTGGAACATTGCGGCGCCCGGTTTGTGATCGTCGGTGATCAGGAACAGGTAGACAAAATCGCCGATGTGCGCGAACAGCTGCCGATACTCGAACACGTGGTGTATCTAGACGGGCGCGGCCTGCGCAAATACGATCACTCGCACATGACCTCTTACGCTGAATTGCAGGCGCTCGGGCGTTCACAGGGAGATGCGGCCGAAATCGCACGCCGCGAAGCCGAACTCACCGCTGACAGCACCTGTGTCATCCTCTACACCTCGGGCACAACCAGCCGGCCAAAAGGCGTGGTGTTGTCCAATCATAATGTTATCGAGACCGCAAAAAACTCAAGCGACTTTGACGCCCTGTCTTCCAACGAGGACATCCTTGCCTATTTGCCAATGGCCTGGGTGGGCGACTACATCTTCTCCGTCGGTCAGGCGTTGTGGAGCGGCTTCTGCGTCAATTGTCCCGAGTCGCAAAACACCATGCAGTCAGACTTGCGCGAAATCGGGCCGACCTATTTCTTCGCGCCGCCACAGGTATTCGAGCGACAACTCACCTCCGTCATGATTCGCATGGAAGACGCCGGGCGGCTGAAGAAATGGCTGTTTGATCACTACATGGCACTGGCACGCAATGTCGGACCAAAATTGCTGGACGGCGAAGCGGTCGGTCTGATGGATCGTATCGGCTACGGTCTGGGCAAACTCTTTGTCTATGAACCGCTGAAAGATACCCTGGGGCTGCGTCGTATTCGCGTCGGCTACACGGCCGGTGAAGCGATTGGTCCGGAGTTATTCGATTTCTACCGGTCACTCGGCATCAACCTGAAACAGCTATACGGACAAACAGAGGCCACTGTCTTTATCACGCAACAGCCCGACGGTGGTGTCAGGTCCGATACGGTCGGCGTACCTTCACCCGGGGTCGAACTGAAAATTGAAGATTCCGGTGAAGTATTTTATCGCTCGCCCGGTGTATTCGTTGAATACCTGAACAACCCCGAGAGCACAGCTTCCACCAAAAGCGACGACGGCTGGGTGGCCACTGGCGACGCAGGGTTCATCGAAAAGCAATCGGGGCAGCTGCGCATCATCGACCGCATCAAGGATGTCGGCAAGATGGCAGACGGTTCGCTGTTCGCGCCGAAATATGTTGAGAATAAACTG
The DNA here is from genome assembly GCA_964583825.1 of uncultured Granulosicoccaceae bacterium. GTDB lineage: Bacteria > Pseudomonadota > Gammaproteobacteria > Granulosicoccales > Granulosicoccaceae. The sequence continues at coordinate 18,980 of CAZOXM010000015.1, read as the reverse complement.
AAATTTTTCCCGGACATCCTCGAGGCCGTGGTGTTCGGTGCAGAACGGGACAAATGCTGTGCATTCATCAACATCGATCTCACCTCAGTAGGCAACTGGGCGGAACGAAACAACGTGGCCTATGCGTCCTACCAGGAGCTATCGCAGCATCCACAGGTGCTGGACATTATCGAAGGCCATGTGGCAGAGGTGAATGCCAGCATTGCAAAGGATGAAATGCTGGCGGGGTGTCAGATTCATCGCTTTATGGTGTTGCACAAGGAACTGGACGCCGATGACGGAGAACTCACCCGGACGCGCAAGGTGAGACGCGGCGTCATCAGCGAAAAATTTGCAGACCTGGTGAACGCTCTCTATGACGGCTCCTCCTCAATCTACACCAAGACTGAAGTCACTTATGAAGATGGCCGCAAAGGTCAGATCGCCGCCACGCTCGCCATCAGGGACGCCGCTGTCGTAACACCGCAACCAGAGACAGAGGCCGCCTGATGCAATCGGAAACCAAACCGTCAGACAGCACCATCACCGCAGACGGCCGCACCATCGGCGGCGTATTGATGGACCTGAAGTCAATTACACTGCGCTTCGGCGGTGTCACTGCGATACAGAACATCAGCTTCAATATCAAAGAAGGTGAAATTCGCGCCATCATCGGGCCCAATGGGGCCGGCAAGTCATCCATGCTCAATGTGATCAGCGGCTTCTATGTACCGCAGGAAGGCGAGGTCTGGTTCCGTGGCAAGCGACGGCCGGTGATGAAGCCATATCAGGTTGCGCGACAAGGGGTCGCGAGAACTTTTCAGAACATCGCGCTGTTTGAGGGGATGACGGTGCTGGACAACGTCATGACTGGTCGGCTGAACTTCATGAAGACCGGTATCCTGGCTCAATCTGTCTGGCTCGGACCGGCACAAAAAGAAGAGGTACTGCATCGCGAGAAGGTAGAAAACATCATCGACTTTCTCGAAATCCAGGCCATTCGCAAGACTCCGGTCGGTCGCCTCCCCTACGGTTTAAAGAAGCGTGTTGAACTGGCACGCGCGCTCGCCGCAGAACCGGACCTCTTACTGCTGGACGAACCGATGGCGGGCATGAACGTCGAGGAGAAAGAAGATATGAGCCGATTCATACTCGACGTCAACGACGAGTTCAGCACCACCATTGCCCTGATAGAACACGACATGGGCGTGGTGATGGATCTGTCCGACCGCGTCGTCGTTATGGATTACGGTCGCAAAATCGGGGACGGCACTCCAGATGAGGTACGCAACAATGAAGAGGTCATTAACGCCTACCTGGGGGTGCCGAATGGCTGATACTTGCAGACGCAGGATGGTGCGACGAATGAATGCGATGATCGGAGGCTCAACGGATGTCCGCTGACTTTCTCTACGGGATCGAGGTAGTCATCAACGGGTTGATGGCCGGTGTCATGTATGCGCTGGTGGCACTCGGCTTTGTATTGATTTTCAAGGCCTCCGGCATTTTTAATTTTGCACAGGGCGTGATGGCCCTGTTTGCAGCACTCACGCTTGTCGGCATCATGCAGGGTCAGGTGCCGTTTGCTCACCTGATCAATGTGGTTTTCGGCACCAAAATACACCACTTCGGCTGGGAGGTGCCCGCACTGGCCGCCATCGCGTTGACCATTTTGATCATGGTCGGTTTTGCATGGGCAGTGCAGAAATTCCTGTTCAGGCATCTGGTGGGTCAGGAGCCGATCATACTGTTCATGGCCACCATCGGGCTCGCCTATTTTCTGGAAGGGATGGGAGATCTGATGTGGGGGTCCAATATCAAAACCCTCGATCTCGGACTGCCCCAGGGCGGCTCCCGCCTGGTAGAAGAGGCAACTGCCGGGCTCGGTGGCGATGATTTTTACGGCTTTTTCATCGACAAACTCGACCTGGTCGCCTCACTGGTTGCCATCCTGCTTGTCGGGGCACTGATTCTGTTCAGCCAGTACACCAAACAGGGGCGCGCCATGCGTGCCGTGGCCGATGATCACCAGGCTGCGCTCAGCGTCGGGATTTCACTGAACTTTATCTGGATACTGGTCTGGTCACTGGCCGGCCTGGTAGCACTCGTTGCCGGCGTGATGTGGGGCGCGAAGTCCGGCGTGCAATTTTCCTTGTCACTCATCGCCCTGAAAGCACTGCCGGTACTCATGCTCGGCGGCTTCACCTCTATACCGGGCGCGATCGTCGGTGGACTGATTATCGGCGTTGGTGAAAAGCTGTTTGAGTACCTTATCGGGCCAATGGTCGGGGGTGCGACGGAAAACTGGTTCGCTTATGTCCTTGCGCTGCTTTTTCTGGTTTTTCGACCTCAGGGACTGTTCGGGGAGAAGATCATTGAACGCGTCTAACATCGCTGGCAGGGTCGTGCACAACAGCGTTCCCCTGAAGGCAGGAGCGACTGATGCTTTATAGAGAAGCGGGTGACTTCAAGACCACCTACAAATCTGACAACCAGACGTTCCCCATCGCGTTCGATCGCTACGCCTACTGGGGTCTGTTGCTGGTCGCCTTTCTGGTGGTGCCGTTTTTCATCACGGACTACTGGGCAAACGCGATCCTGTTGCCGTTCCTTATCTACTCAATTGCTGCGATCGGCCTAAATATCCTGACGGGCTACTGCGGACAGGTGAGCCTCGGCACCGGCGGTTTCATGGCCGTCGGTGCTTATGCATGTTATAAGCTCATGACAGCCTTCCCGGATATCAACATACTGATTCACATCATTCTGTCGGGTGGCATCACTGCCATTGTCGGTGCGGCTTTCGGACTGCCTTCCCTGCGGATCAAGGGCTTTTACCTGGCGGTGGCAACACTGGCAGCGCAGTTCTTTCTGGTGTGGCTATTCAATAAAGTGCCATGGTTCTACAACAATTCCGCTTCCGGTCAGATCAGTGCCCCCGAGCGAACGGTGTTCGGTATCCCGGTCACCGGCCCGAACACTGACGCCTGGGCGGTGTATCTTGTCTGCCTGGTGTTTGTTATCTTCTCCGCACTGGTCGCAAGAAACCTGACACGCGGCAGTGTGGGCCGCAACTGGATGGCGATCAGAGACATGGATATCGCCGCAGAGATCATTGGCGTAAATCCACTTAGAGCCAAGCTTAGCGCGTTTGCCATTTCCTCCTTCTTTGTCGGTATTTCCGGGGCCCTGTTTTTCGCTGTTTATCTCGGTGCCGTCGAGGTCGGGGAAGTCTTCGGCATTAACAAATCTTTTCTCGTGTTGTTCATGGTGATCATCGGTGGGCTGGGTTCAATATTCGGAGCATTCGCAGGCGCGGCATTTCTTGTCTGCCTGCCTGTTGTACTAAAGCTGTTTGGCGTAGATCTGTTCGGGTGGCCCCCGGATCTCGTCGCGCATTTTCAGCTCGTGATCGTCGGTTTGTTGATTATGTTTTTTCTGATCAAGGAACCGCACGGGCTCGCGCAGCTGTGGAGGGTCGCCAAAGAGAAACTCCGACTATGGCCGTTTCCATACTAGTCGGTCGCATTCATCATAAAGACTATGTGAAAGAGGAAATCTATGAGACTAAGCACGCTTACGGCACTGACCTTATCCGGTGCGTTCGTTGCCAGCGCGGCGCAGGCCGAACTGGTTATCCCCGACCTGAGTTACCGCACGGGCGCCTACGCCGCCGGTGGCATACCCTTTTCTGACGGTTTTCAGGATTACTTTGCATTGCTCAACGCACGCGATGGGGGCATCGGCGGAGAACCAGTGAGGATCGTTGAGTGCGAAACCGGCTACAACACAGAGAAAGGGGTTGAGTGCTATGAGAGCACTAAGGGCGAAGGCGCACTTATATATCAGCCGCTATCCACTGGCATTACCTATCAGTTGATACCGAAAGCAACAGCAGACGGGATTCCACTGCACACCATGGGCTATGGTCGCACCTCAGCTGCAAACGGCGAAGTATTTAACTGGGTATTCAACTATCCGGCAAACTACTGGGATGCTGCAGGCGTTATCGTTAACTACCTGCTACAGGAAAATGACGGTGACCTGAAAGATAAAAAAATTGCGCTGGTTTATCACAACTCCGCTTACGGTAAGGAACCAATTCGCACGCTCGAAGCGCTGGCAGAAATGCACGGCTTCAAGTTCAACCCGATTGCGGTAGACCATCCTGGGCAGGAACAAAAGTCACAATGGCTGCAAATCCGCCGTGAGCGTCCGGACTACGTGCTGATGTGGGGCTGGGGAGTCATGAACCAGGTGGCGATTCAGGAAGCCGCCAATATCGGTTTCCCGATGGAAAATTTCATCGGCAACTGGTGGTCCGGTGCAGAGCATGACGTCGGTCCGGCCGGTGCTGCAGCGAACGGTTACAAATCACTCAACATGAATCGTATTGGTGATTTACCGGTATTTGCTCAGATAAAGGAACAGGTACACGATGCCGGAAATGCCGCAGGGGATGGCTCCAACCTTGGAAAGGTGCTTTATACACGCGGTATGTATGCTGCGATGCTTGCTGCCGAGGCCATCGCCAATGCGCAGAGCATTCACGACACCAGCAAGGTAACTCCCGCCATGGTTCGGGATGGGATGGAAGCACTTTCTATCACCAGCGAACGCATGGAGGAACTCGGTATGGGTGGTGTCGGTCCCGAGTTTTCTGTGAGCTGTTCGGACCACGGTGGCTCAGGCCTCGGTATCGTGCAGCAGTGGGATGCCGGCGCGGCCAAGTGGGTGGCCCTAACCGACTACCTTGAGCCGAACGATGACATCACTGCTCCGCTGATTGAGGAAGACTCAGCAGCCTTCGCAGCAGAGAACAACATCACACCGGGCTGTTATCAAGGTTAACTTTCAGCCGTATCAGCAAGGGCGGCGAGCAATCGTCGCCCTTCCCCGCTCACACACGGAACCAACGTTTTGTCTGCACAGGTAGAAACAGCACAGGCAACCGCACCAGCGCCGGATAGCCTGCTTGAGGTGAACAATGTCGAGGTGATATACAACCACGTCATTCTGGTGCTTAAAGGGGTATCGCTGGCAGTACCAAAAGGCGGTATTACTGCACTGCTCGGTGGCAACGGGGCCGGCAAAACCACCACGTTAAAAGCGATATCCAATCTACTGCATTCCGAGCGCGGCGAGGTAACCAAGGGATCGATTCACTATCGTGGACAGCGCGTGCAGGAGCTTGACCCGGAGTCGCTGGTCAAAATGGGTGTGATCCAGGTAATGGAAGGACGCCACTGTTTTGAACATCTGACGGTTGAAGAGAACCTGCTCACCGGCTCCTACACGCGCACAGATGGTGCTGCCGCCATCGCGGAAGATCTCGAAAAGGTATACAGCTACTTCCCCCGTCTGAAACAACGCAGCAAAGCACAGGCGGGTTATACCTCGGGCGGAGAGCAACAGATGTGCGCACTGGGCCGCGCGCTGATGTCCCGACCGGAAACGATTCTGCTTGACGAACCGTCAATGGGGCTCGCACCGCAGCTGGTTGAGGAGATCTTTCAAATTGTAAAAAGCCTGAATGAAAAGGAAGGGGTTTCTTTTTTGTTGGCTGAACAAAATACGAATGTGGCACTCCGATTCGCACACTACGGATACATTCTGGAGTCGGGGCGCATTGTTATGGACGGACCTGCCGATGAATTGCGAGAGAACCCGGATGTCAAAGAGTTCTACCTCGGAATGTCTGAAGAGGGCAGGAAATCTTATCGCGACGTGCGAAGTTATCGTCGACGCAAACGATGGTTGGCATAATGACACAACAAAGCGACACCACGCGTTCACGCGACCAGCTCGAGACTGAGCAACTAAAGCGCCTGAAAGCGCTGGCAGGTGCAGACTATCGCCTCGACGACCTGAGCGATCTCGCACAACTACCGGTCATTCGCAAGGATCAATTACTGCAATCGCAGATAGCCAACCCGCCGTTCGGGCTGTTGGCACCTAAGGCGAATTCACACATCTTTCAGTCACCCGGACCACTCTATGAACCGGGTCTGGCGGGTCCGGACCCCTGGCGTTTCGGTCGATTTCTGCAGGCTATCGGTGTGGGCAAGGACGACGTGGTACAAAACACGTTCGCCTATCATTTCACACCGGCCGGCGCGATGTTCGAAAGCGCTGCAAGCGCCGTTGACGCTGTGGTGTTTCCAGCCGGCCCGGGCAATACCAGGCAGCAATGCGAAGTGGCTCAGACTATCGCGACAACAGTCTACGCAGGCACGCCGGACTTTCTGGCCGTACTGCTGAAAAAAGCCGACGAGGAAGGTTTCGATCTAAGCCGTATCCGCTGTGCCGCAGTCAGTGCCGGACCGCTGTTTCCGCAGTTACGACAAAGTTATGCAGACCGCGGAATACTCTGTCGCCAGTGCTACGGCACTGCCGATGTCGGACTGATCGCCTATGAGACAGCAGACTGCACGGAGGGCATGTTTATCGATGACGATGTGATCCTGGAAGTGGTATCTCCGGGCACCGGGAACCCATTGCCGGTCGGGGAGATCGGCGAAGTAGTGGTAACCGTGCTCAGTGAGATACACCCGATTATTCGTTTTTCTGTCGGTGATTTGAGTGCCTTTATGCCTGACTCGAACGAGCACGCACGAAAGCGAATTGTCGGCTGGCGCGGACGAGCCGATCAGGCAACCAAAGTGAAAGGTATGTTTATTCGACCCGAGCAGGTATCTGAACTGGTCAGCCGGCACGATGCCATTGACAGAGCGCGAGTCGAAGTATCTTCTGATGGCACGTCAGATCAAATAGAAGTAAAACTCGAGACAAACCAGACCGACGCTCAAGTCTTTTCCGATATGGTGAGGGAATCGTTGAAGCTCAGGGCGGATATCACACTGGTCGAACGTGGCGCACTGCCACGAGACGGCATACTGGTCGCGGACCTCAGGCAAGTGCCCGGCGAGTAGCGACTCGCCGGACACCGGGAACCGAACTTAGGCGGGTTTCAGAATCACATCGACGCCCATTGCATCCCGCAGTACGTCGGGCACCCGCACGCTGCCGTCTGCCTGCTGGTAGTTCTCAAGCACTGCGATCAGCGTTCTGCCGACAGCCAAACCGGAACCGTTGAGTGTATGCAACAGTTCGGTTTTGTTGTCCTCATTGCGGAATCGCGCCTTCATTCGGCGCGCCTGAAAGTCGGTGCAGTTGCTGCACGAGGAAATTTCGCGATAGGCATCCTGCCCCGGTAACCACACTTCGATGTCGTAGGTTTTCGATGCGGCAAAGCCGGTATCTCCACTGCACAGTGTCACAACCCGGTAGGGAAGCTCGAGTTGTTGCAGGACGACCTGCGCGTTTGAGACGAGTTCTTCCAGTGCCTCCCATGACTCGTCCGGATGCACAATATGCACGAGCTCCACTTTCTCGAACTGATGCTGTCGAATCATCCCGCGAGTATCCTTACCATAAGAGCCCGCTTCTGAACGGAAGCACGGCGTATGTGCGGTCAGTTTCACTGGCAACTGATCGCGTTCGAGAATCCGGTCCCGAACGAGATTGGTCAGAGGCACCTCTGACGTGGGGATAAGGTAGTAGTCACTGTCTCCATCAAGCGCGAACAAATCCTCCTCAAATTTCGGCAGCTGGGATGTGCCAAACAAGGAATTTGCATTGACGATGAGCGGCACGTTCATTTCGGTGTAACCGTGCCGGGTGGTGTGCAGATTCAACATGTACTGCGCCAGCGCCCGGTGCAGTCGTGCGACCTCATTGCGCATTACGGTAAAACGCGACCCGGTCAGTTGCGAGCCTGCCTCAAAGTCAAGTGCACCGGATTCCGTGAGTGCGACGTGATCGCGCACATCAAACTCGAACGCGCGAGGCTCACCCCAGCGCTTTATTTCGATGTTATCGTCTTCAGATTTGCCGTCCGGGACCTCTGCGTGCAGGAGGTTAGGCACGGATTGAACGATGGTTTGCAGATTCGACTGTATCTCCGCGAGATCCTGCTCGCACTTTTTCAGATCTTCGCCAAGGTCATTCACCTCGGCGAGTAACGGCTCTATGTCATCGCCTTTGGCTTTGGCAGCACCGATCTCCTTGGACCGCGTGTTGCGCTGATTTTGCAGCTCCTGGGTTTTGGTCTGAAGGTCGCGGCGGCGCGTTTCGAGCGACACCACCGCTTCGGTGTCCAGCTCATAGCCACGGCGGCCCAGTTCTTTCGCCAGAGAATCCAGGTCTCCACGAAAAAGTTTTGCATCAAGCATCGAGTTGAAAAGCTCGCAAACAGGTAGGCACTGGAGTATAGCAAGGCTTCCGCTCGGACTGATAGCCGGTGAGCTTCACTGCTGCCACGCGGTCACTACACCGAGCCCGGCGACGACAGAGATCAGACACAGCCCCACATTGAGCACAATATTGACGACCGCGCCCACGGACTGACCATTCTGCCAGAGCGTCATCGTATCGAGTGAAAAGGCTGAGAATGTGGTGAATGCTCCCAGCAAACCTGTCTGGAAAAAAAGGCGCTGCGGCGTTGCCGGTTCACCGTTGAGCAGCCACAGGCCGGCCAGCGTGCCGATGGCAAACGATCCGATCACATTGACCAGCAGCGTGCCGAGTGGAAACGCTGCCAGTGAAAATACACTGGTGAGCGCATAACGCAACAGAGCACCGATCGCCCCGCCGCCGGCTACTGCTAATAGATTAATCATCAATTAATTCCATTGTATCGTGGGCACGAAACGTGCTCGAGGCAACGCCATTTCCGGCGCAAGAAGCGATTCTATGAGAAATACGGTCACAATCATGTGCGCGCTGGCCTGTTTGAGCGGCCCGATTGTCCTGCATGCACTAGACGACAATGCCCTTTATCAGTGGCAGAGCAAAGATGGTACACCCACCTACTCTCCGGATCCGCCACCCCCCGGCATCGACTATGTGGTGGTAGACTCAGACCTGAAACCGCTGCCCGTACAGCCGCCGCGACCGGAGACCACTGCAGCCACTGCAGCGGCAACACCAGCCACGCCTGCACCGGCCGCGATACCCGCCCCGCCGGGCAAGAAATCGATTCCAAAATGGAAACCGATCCGCTATGCGGCCGACCCGACACTGCCCTCTAAAAAGCGCGTGACAAATACGGATGGTACAGCAGCATCTGCAGAACAGCCCGTCGCCAGTTTGTCCACCTCGCCTCAAAGTGAGGAATGTCAGCTCCTCAGACGCGAAACGCAAATTCTGGAAAGTTATTTCGCCGAAGCGGAAAGTGCTGCGGAAATGGATCGGGCAATCCTGAAACTACAGGAAAAAACAAACGTGCTTCGCCAGCGATGCGGGTAAAGCTCAACGGGGCGGGCTGATTTCACTGAGCGGTGAGCGCTTCTCGCCGGTCGGACTACCCGATGCGTCCCACTGCAGTCTGTGTCCACGCCTGAGCAGGTAGCTCAGCCATTTATACAGATACCGATTCAGTCGCCAGGAATCGTCCAGATTCCGTGTTTTTCTTTCAACATGCTGCTGGCCGTGCAGCAGACCGCTGACCACCTCGGCAGTGCGGGCATCGTGATACACCCGGATCTCAAAATCCGGTGCAACATAGCCTCTGCCCTCACGGTTGTCATAGAACCGGTAGGTTAGATGCAGGCGCGAGGTATAGGGAGTTTGTTCGAGCAGGGTAAAATGCACGGGCAGGCAGCCGGTAACGTGAGACACAACAGGCATCTCGGGAATACGTTTGAGCTCCGGAATTAGTAATCGCAGCTGCATATAATTTTTTTCGTACAACTCCATCAGATTGCCGAAGCGATCCGACGTTTTGTACTTTTGTCTCAACGGACAGTGCATGATGCGATTTCTATGTTCATGGCCCTATTGTAGGCGATGTCAGCCCCCGTTAAGGACGGATTTTCCACCGCCGAACCCCGTTAAAACAGTAATTTGCAACATTTTGTGTACTTGACCTGAAAACCCTTTAAAATTCACGTTTTGGCAGCAGGTTAATTCCATACGTGTTCCGAGGAGATTCGGACCGTTTGTAGCAACCCAAAGAAGAGATTGAATGGCAAAAGAAGAAGCAATTGAAATGGAGGGAGTCGTGGTTGACACGCTTCCCAACACCATGTTCAGAGTTGAGCTGGAAAACGGACACGTCGTTACCGCTCACATATCAGGCAAGATGCGAAAGCACTATATTCGGATACTGACCGGCGACAAAGTAACGGTCGAGATGACACCGTACGACCTCACGAAAGGTCGGATTACATACCGCAGCAGATAAACCGGGTATCAAAACGACAAAAAAGGCACAACTCGCGTTGTGCCTTTTTCGTTTACCCCTCTCGTTTAACCCGGCGCAGACTTTAGCCCGAAGCGACGGGCTCAGTCAGTCGCTACACCGTTTCTTCGGCGTTCTCGATTTCAAAGGCGAGGTCACCGAACTCATCGAGATCCACTATCACCTTGCCACCCTTGGACAGCGTGCCAAACAAGATCTCGTCGGCCAGTGGCTTTTTGATATTTTCACGGATCACACGAGCCATTGGCCGTGCCCCCATTTTGGTATCAAAGCCGTTGTCTGCCAGCCAGCCCTTGGCGCTCTCGGTCACATCAATATTGACGTTCTTCTCATTCAGCTGCGCTTCCAGTTCGAACAGGAACTTATCCACCACGTTGAGAATGATCTTCTTATCGAGCGGCTGGAACTGAATAATGCTGTCAATACGATTGCGGAATTCCGGTGTGAAGAACTTGTTAATTGCCTCAAGCCCGTCACTGGAGTGATCCTGCGTGGTGAAGCCCAGGCTGGGACGACTGATGGATTCAGCGCCGGCGTTGGTAGTCATCACGAGAATCACGTTGCGAAAATCAGCTTTGCGACCGTTGTTGTCAGTCAGCGTGCCGTGATCCATTACCTGCAGCAGCAGGTTGAATACATCCGGATGCGCCTTTTCAATTTCATCGAGCAGCAGTACGCAATGCGGGTTCTGAATCACGGCGTCTGTCAGCAGGCCACCCTGATCGTATCCAACGTACCCGGGAGGTGCACCGATGAGTCGTGAAACGGTATGCCGCTCCATATATTCCGACATATCAAACCGCAGGAACTCAATGCCGAGCACCTTGGCAAGCTGCTTGGTCACTTCAGTTTTACCAACCCCGGTGGGTCCGGCGAAAAGGAAACTACCAATCGGCCGATCTTCCGGTCCGAGGCCCGAACGGGACATTTTAATTGCAGCGGACAACTGCTCGATCGCCGGGTCCTGACCAAAAACCAGCATGCTCAGATCGCGGGACAGATTCTTGAGCTTCTCCATGTCGGTGGACGACACGCTCTTCTCCGGTATCCGCGCGATTTTTGCAACGATCGACTCGATTTCGCGAACACCAATCGTTTTCTTCTGACTGCCCTGCAACCGTCTGCTGGCACCAGCTTCGTCGATAATATCGATGGCCTTGTCGGGCAGAAAGCGATCATTCACATAGCGGTCGGAAAGCTCAGCCGCCGCCTTTAGCGCGTTGCTTGAGTACTTCACATCGTGGAAGGTTTCAAAGTTGCCTTTCAGCCCCTTGAGTATTTCGACTGTCTCTGAAACGGTCGGCTCCACCACATCCACTTTCTGGAATCGCCGCGACAGTGCACGATCCTTTTCGAATATACCGCGATACTCCTGATAGGTGGTTGATCCGATACATTTGAGTTCACCGGTGGCAAGCATCGGTTTGATCAGATTCGACGCATCCATCACACCGCCGGAAGCCGCACCGGCGCCGATAATGGTGTGGATCTCATCGATAAACAAAATCGCGCCTTCGTCTTTTTGCAGCTGGGCAAGCACCGCTTTAAGGCGCTTTTCGAAGTCACCGCGGTACTTGGTGCCTGCGACCAGCGCACCGAGATCCAGCGAATAAATGGTGCTTTCCAGCAGGACTTCCGGCATTTCACCAGCAACAATCTTGAGCGCAAGTCCCTCGGCAATAGCCGTTTTGCCAACACCGGCTTCACCGACCAGCAGCGGATTGTTCTTGCGACGACGACAGAGTATCTGCGCGGAGCGTTCGATTTCTTTCTCGCGCCCAATCAGCGGATCGATTTTTCCGTCTTTGGCGCGCTGGTTCAGATTGGTCGCGTATTTGTCGAGCGGCGAGGCTTCGGACTCACCCTCTTCCATATTGCCTTCCGCACTGAGATCTTCCAGATCGCTTTTATCTTCGTCAGGTATTTTCGAGATGCCGTGCGATATGTAATTAACGACATCCAGTCGAGTAACGTTTTGTTTGTTTAGCAGGTAAACGGTGTGGGAGTCCTGCTCTCCGAAAATTGCAACCAGCACATTCGCCCCGGTGACTTCTTTCTTACCGGACGACTGAACGTGAAATACAGCTCGCTGCAACACCCGCTGGAAACCGAGTGTCGGCTGAGTTTCCCGGTTGTCCGAATCGTCAAGCAGCGGCGTATTTTCGTCGATGAACTCGACGAGTTCTGTGCGCAGCGATTCGAGATCACCACCACACGAACGCAGGACCTGCGCCGCAGTGGGGTTGTCTAACAGGGCTAGTAGCAGATGTTCCACTGTCATGAATTCGTAACGTTTTTCGCGCGCTTCCTTAAACGCGTTATTCAACGTGAATTCGAGTTCTTTGCTCAACATCCCGCGGGTCTCTCTATATTGTTATTTATTGTTTTTCTCACCAAGGCTACGCCTCTTCCATATCACACATTAACGGATGCTGGTTGTCACGTGAAAACTGGTTCACATGGACAACTTTTGTCTCCGCCAGCTCGCGAGTGAATACCCCGCAAACTCCCTTCCCCCGGCTGTGGACATGCAGCATGACCTGAGTCGCCTTTTCCCGATCCATTGAGAAAAAGCTCTCGAGCACCAGAACGACAAACTCCATCGGGGTGTAATCGTCATTAAGCAGCACAACCTTATACATCGGCGGCTTCTTAAGAACTGGTTTGGCAACCTCAACGGCTGTTCCGGCGTCTTCAATGATCTCTTTGTCTGGCATAACCTACAGTATTTCTTTCGACACGATGTGTAACAACTGAACGACTGTGTAAACCCTTGTTTTGCACAGTTCTTCCAGAATACGGCAGTATACTATTGATTCGAATGAGCTTGATGGTCCCGAGCACCCGTGTTTTTACTGAATAAATTATGGCGACTGTGATCTGCGTTTCAATATGCTCATCCCCGCATTAGCTGGCTCGCGCAAGGTCTGCGGACGAAGATGCACCGACAACCGCTCCCTGTCGGAAATCGTTGGGAAAATCATCGACCATAATTACCTTGTGCGTCGCCTCGGCGGAGGCCGCGAGCAAATCAGCCTGCTGTCGGCTTAGATGCTCCTGCGCCACCAGATCGTTGAGCCAAGTGGTGTAATCGGTATCGTACGGCTTTCTGAGGTCACGGTCCTTCAGGGATTTCTCAATCGGGTCTGCTTCGATCGCCAGTTTCATCGCCACCTCCAGGCAGCCGGTAACATCGTCCGGATTTTCGGTGTTGTACAGCGCCGCGGTTAAGCGATCCCGTGTTTCACCCGGCTCGAGCAACAACCCGGCAACCTTGCGGCCCAACCGGTCATTCGGCGTGCGGAAACGCCTTCCGAGCGGAAACATCACGCCGCGCAATACCAGACCAACCCATTTGTTGGGGAAATTCCTCAGAATCTGATCGAGGGCGACCTGAGTCTCGTAGATGCAGTATTTTGCACCCCACTCGATCAGTGGCAGGTCTTCCTCCGGTCGACCGTCGTCTTCAAACCGTTTCAGGGCCGCAGAACACATATACATGTAAATGAGTCCATCAGCGAAACGCCCCGACAGTTTTTCCTTACGCTTCAGCGCGCCGCCCAGGAAAAGGAGGGTAAAGTCAGCCAAAAACGAGTAACCGGCGCTCATTCTGCCCAGACGTCTGAAATACTTCGCGGTGGGTCCTCCCACCGGAGTGCTGGCAAATCGTCCGCGGGTCAAGCCGTGAAACATGGCCTGAGCACCACTGTTGACCGCATAAGTAATGTGGCCGGTCAGCGCACGGTCAAACTTCTGCAGCGCTTCGTCCTCATCCGGCAGCGACGCGGCTTCGATCTCCTCGACCAGATGCGGGTGACAACGCATCGCACCCTGCCCGAAGACAATCATACTGCGAGTCAATATGTTCGCCCCTTCCACGGTAATGCCGACCGGAACTCCCTGATAGGCACGCGCCAGGTAATTGCTCGGCCCCATACAAATACCCTTGCCACCGTGCACGTCCATCGCATCGTTCAGCACATCTCTCATGTTGGCGGTATTGAAGTATTTGAGAATGCCACTCACGACCGAGGGCCTTTCGCCCTGATCAAGCGCGGCACAGGTGACGCGCCGCCCGGAGTCCATGAGATAGGTCAGCCCGCCAATCCGCGCGAGCGCTTCCTCTACCCCCTCGAATTTGCCGATCGGTATGTTGAACTGCTTGCGCACTCTGGCATAGGCACCGGTAAAACGAGCCGCAGCCATGCCGGCGGCAGCCCCGGATGAAGGCAGAGAAATGCCGCGCCCGGTCGACAGCGACTCCATCAGCATACGCCAGCCGCGCCCGAGATTATCCTGCCCACCGATAATCCACTCCATCGGCACAAACACATCCCGACCGCTGTTGGGTCCGTTCATGAAGCCCTGGTTCAGCGGAAAATGACGACGTCCGATGGTTACACCCGGCGTATTCGCCGGAATCAGTGCGCAGGTGATGCCCAGATCTTCTTCACCACCGAGCAGGCCGTCGGGATCGTAGGCCTTGAATGCCAGACCGACAATAGTGGCCACCGGGCCAAGGGTAATGTAGCGCTTGTCCCAGTTGACCCGCAGACCCAGGGTTTCGCTGCCTTCGTGCATTTGCCGGCACACAATACCGAAATCCGGGATGGACGCGGCGTCGGAGCCGGCGCTTGGTCCGGTCAGCGCAAAACAGGGAATCTCCTCGCCTGTTGCGAGACGCGGCAGGTAATAGTTTCGCTGTTCCTCGGTCCCGTAATGCAGCAAGAGCTCTGCCGGTCCAAGCGAGTTTGGCACCATCACGGTTGATCCTGCGGTCACACTGCGCGCCGAAATCCGGGTCACGACGGCGGAGTGGCCATAAGCTGTGAAGCCGAGGCCCCCATACTCTTCCGGTATCACCATCCCGAAAAATCGGTGCTGTTTGATGAAGTCCCAGATGCGTGGCGGCAAATCGTTATGTTCGTAGGTAATTTCCCAGTCATCGAGCATTGCACAGAGCTCGTTGGTCGGTCCGTCGAGGAAAGCCTGCTCTTTTTCGGTCAGCGTCGCGGGCGGCGTGCTCATCAGCTTCTGCCAGTCCGGATTGCCACGAAACAGTTCCGATTCCCACCACACCGTGCCGGCTTCGATCGCATCGCGCTCGGTCTGGCTCATCGGAGGCAGCACCGCTCTGACGTAGCGCAGCAACGGCACCGAGAGCAGCTTTTGCCTGATTGACGGGACATTCATCACCACCGCAGCGGCAATCAGCCCGAGCCACAGCAGTCCGCCAATAAACCCGCCAACCACGCCAAGCAGAGTGAACCCAAGCAGTACCAGCGCAAACACCGCGGTGATACTGGCGAGATTCCGGGCGTAGTTCGCCAGCAGAAAAACACCAACGAAAACAAGTACAAGACAAAGGAGTAAGGTCATCAAATTTCCTGTCAGCTCCCGTTCGCCGGGATCATAAAAAATCTTTATTTCTTAAGTATATAGGCTTTTCAGCAATCTGAAATTGAATCGCTGCATCGCATCGATCACAATTCCAGCGTCACTGACTAGCGATTTCCTGCCACCTGAACCATTTCGGACCACGAAGTGCAAAACGAATTCAAAAAAATTATTCAACAAATCGGCGAAGATCCGGACCGGGAAGGTCTGGTCAAGACCCCTGCCCGGGCTGCCAAAGCGCTCGCTTTCCTGACCCAGGGATACACGCAAACGCTCGAACAGATCGTCAACAACGCCGTCTTCGAA
Source organism: uncultured Granulosicoccaceae bacterium (assembly GCA_964583825.1). Taxonomy (GTDB): domain Bacteria; phylum Pseudomonadota; class Gammaproteobacteria; order Granulosicoccales; family Granulosicoccaceae. The sequence continues at coordinate 3,034 of CAZOXM010000015.1, read as the reverse complement.
TCGGACAGCGACGAGATGGTGATCGTCAAGGATATCGAGCTGTACTCGATGTGCGAGCACCATATGCTGCCGTTCATCGGCAAGTGTCATGTTGCCTACCTGCCTCAGGGCAAGGTGATCGGGTTGTCGAAAATCGCACGCATCGTCGATATGTACGCGCGGCGCCTGCAGATCCAGGAAAACCTGACCAAGCAAATCGCCGATGCGGTCCAGACCGTGGCCGACGGCCAGGGCGTTGGGGTGGTCGTTGAGTCGAAGCACTTGTGCATGATGATGCGAGGGGTCGAAAAACAGAATTCAACCATGACTACTTCCGTGATGCTCGGACGGTTCAAATCCGATATCAATACGCGCAACGAATTTTTAAGTCTGCTTCGCTAGGCGGCGGGTTGCGCGCTATACAAACAATGCATAATTAGGCAAAATTTCCGAATAAAGCCCAATTCCGGAAATTCATGCAGGATATCTGGCATTCCTTTGCCCATGCCTCCCGACTGATAACCAGCCTCGATCCGGCGCTGGTTGAGATCGTCACGCTCTCGCTTAAGGTGAGCCTGAGTGCCACGCTGATCGCCTGTCTGCTGGGCATGCCGCTGGGAGCGCTGCTCGCGGTGCGTCGCTTTCGCGGGAAATGGATGGTCACCGTCGTGCTGAATACCTTGATGGGCATGCCGCCGGTGGTGCTGGGACTTGTTTTCTACATGCTGCTGTCCGCATCGGGCCCGATGGGCTGGATGCAATTGCTGTATACCCCGTGGGCGATGATTCTCGTGCAGATATTTCTCGTACTGCCGATCGTCGCGGCACTGACAAAAGAGGTGATAGAAGACACCTGGGTCGAATACCAGCCACTTTTTCAGTCGCTTTGTGTGGATCGCCTGACTTCAATCCAGGCCATGCTGTGGGATACCCGAACCAGCCTGCTCACGGTGGCAATGGCCGGGTTTGCGCGGGCGATTTCGGAAGTCGGTGCTGTGATCGTCGTGGGCGGCAATATTAATCACCTCACCCGGGTGATGACCACCGCCATCGCACTGGAGACCTCTAAAGGAGAACTGGCGATGGCGCTGGCACTGGGCATGATACTGTTGCTGATCGCGTTGAGCGTAAACGCCACCGTGTACAGCGTGCGCCGGCAGGCAGCGGTATGAATCAGAGTACCGCACATCGGTTGCTGCCGCTCCGGGTGAGTGGTCTCAGCTATGCCGTCGGTGCGACGCAGATCATCTCAAACATCAGTTTCTCGATCTCCACAGCCGGGCCGACGGTCGTACTCGGACACAACGGCGCGGGCAAAAGTGTGCTGCTGAAACTGCTCCACGGCATGGTCAGACCGAATGCAGGCGAGATTGCCTGGGGCTCCGAGCGACTGCCCACAGACGCCATCAGGCGGGAGCAGGCCATGGTTTTCCAAAAGCCGGTACTGTTGAACCGTTCGGTTGCCGCGAATATCCGCTTTGCACTTAAGCTACCCCACGCCGACCGGTCGGTCTCCTGCGCCGAACTGCTGCAATTGGCGGAGTTGACCCCACTGGCCGGGCAGCCGGCTCGGACACTTTCGGGGGGTGAACAACAACGACTGGCATTTGCCAGGGCGCTGGCGGTCGCACCTTCTGTGCTTTTTCTGGACGAACCCACCGCCAATCTGGATCCGGACGCCACCAGAAAGATGGAGCACCTGATCAATCGCGCCGCCCGACGATCCATCAAGATTTTTATGGTCACTCACGATCTGGGGCAGGCCCGCAGACTCGCATCAGAAATCGTCTTCCTCAATGACGGCACCGTCGAGGAACACCGCCCGGCCGACGCGTTCTTTAACCGCCCGGACTCCGCCTATTGTCAGTCATTTATCGACGGACACCTGCCAGAACAACACGGCTAATATGATGAAAACAGTTTCCAAGGCATTTTGGCTTTTTCTTACCGGGCTCGCGTTCACACAAACCGCCCCTGCAGAAGAATCCGTGCTGATTCAATCAACCACATCAACCGCCAACTCCGGGCTCTACGAATTCCTGCTGCCGGCATTTGAAGCCGACAGCGGACTCAAAGTACACGTCGTGGCGGTGGGCACCGGACAGGCGATTCGCAATGCGGCCAACTGTGATGGTGATGTACTGCTGGTACATGCAAAGGCTTCCGAGGAGCAGTTTGTCGCAGATGGTTTCGGTGTACAGCGCTTTGCGTTGATGTACAACGATTTCGTGGTGGTTGGTCCGCAAGCGGATCCCGCCCGGATCGGTGGCGCCGGCAGGATCAGCGACGTGCTCGGCCGCATTGCGCAAAGTCAGTCGCTGTTTGCATCCCGCGGCGACAATTCCGGCACTCACAAAAAGGAGAAACACCTGTGGCAGTCAGCAGCGCTTGATCCGTCGGAACACTCGGGTGCATGGTATCGCGAGACTGGCTCAGGCATGGGGGCGACGCTGAATACCGCGGTGGGCATGAATGCCTATACGCTGACTGATCGGGCAACCTGGATTAGCTTCAGCAATAAACAAAGCCACCGGATTCTGTTCGAGGGCGATAATGATCTGTTCAATCAATACGGCGTGATACTGGTAAATAGCGAAAAGTGTCCGCAAGTGAACAGCGCAGGCGGACAGCGCTTTATCGACTGGATCACCGGTGCGACGGGTCAGCAGAAAATCGCTGAATTCGTCGTCCGGGGTCAGCAACTGTTCTATCCCAACGCAAGCACACGCTAGTGCACTGGAACAAACAGTGTAGTCACATGAGTCGACTGACTAAAGTGCTTCATATATCTGAAAAATATCTCCTTCAGTACCTATCGAGGTACTCGTTCAAACAGAGGTGCACACTTTAGTCAGCCGCCCCTGCGGGAGCCTGTCATTTGCCCTGCAACTGCGTTGCAGCTCTTGAAAAGGGCCCTAATTGATACGGGAAGGCCATTCCCAGCGAGCTGCGCCTTGCTGCAGAACAAATGACAAGCTCTCAAATGACCACACTGTTTGCTCCAGTACACTAGTGTAGTGTGACATTCAATTACATCGGATGGTGTATACTGCCA
>CAZOXM010000014.1:0-64582 GCA_964583825.1 uncultured Granulosicoccaceae bacterium | reverse complement strand
AAAATGCTCATTTATAACCCATAAACTGCGCTTTTTCGGGGGAATTTGCCTACTCAGACCGTCGCTCATCACGTTTTTCAACACCCTGCTAGTCGATTTCCAGTGACTCAACGGTGAGATTGTCATTGGTGTAAATACAGATATCCGCTGCAATACCGAGGCTGTGGGTCACAATGTCCTCAGCGCTGAGTTCGGTGTGCGCCAGCAGCGCCCGCGCGGATGCCTTGGCGAAGTCACCGCCGGATCCGATCGCTATCAGGCCGTGCTCCGGCTCTATCACATCTCCATTACCCGATATCACCAGCGAGTTCTGCCGGTCTGCGACCGCCAGTAGTGCCTCCAGTCGACGCAGCATCCGATCGGTCCGCCAGTCCTTCGCCATTTCTACAGCCGCGCGGGTCAGGTTGCCACCGTACTCCTCAAGCTTGCCTTCGAAGCGCTCAAAGAGCGTGAATGCATCGGCTGTACCGCCGGCAAAACCTGCAAGCACCTGATCCCGGTACAGCCGCCGCACTTTGCGCGCGTTGCCCTTCATGATGGCATTGCCCAGTGTTACCTGACCGTCACCGCCGATAACTACCTGGTTTTGCCGTCGTACTGAAACGATGGTGGTGCCGCGATATTGTTGCAAGGATGTTCTCCGACTGTAAGCGGTACGAGATTGCACTACACTTTATGAAGCGTGGCTGCAAATGCAACCAGCCGCGGTTGTTTTGCACAGGCAGTCCCGGGAGTCTGTGAGATCGTAGAGCGGTTGTGTCAAAAACCTCAGGAATTTCGCGCATCCGGGGCCGGTTTGTGCCGGTTGACGAACCACAGGCGGACACAGGTAGTATTCGCAATACAGTTCACACGGTTACCTGCACGCTTTGGGAAAATGTGGGATCAATGGGCAAAGTTCAAGACACAATAAAACGCATCGCCCGCAGGCACCGGCACAATGCGACTCAACCGATTGCGCTGGTAATACCAAACCAGAAACCGCCGACCGGGAAAAGCTTTCCGACTTCATTCAACGAGGTGGCCGGATGGCTCGCCTCGCATACCTCTGAGACTTATGAGGATCAACTGATCGGGCTCAGCCGCGCGCTGCGCCACACAAACCGGCTCACCAATACGGCCACCGAGCGGCTAAAAATTAATGCGCTGTTTAAAACACAGATCGACGCGGTATTACCGTCACTTAAGCAGCAGTTTGTTGATGTCGAGCTGCCCTATGACAGAGAGTCCGCCGAGGCATTCGAAAGCGCCGCAACGCTACTTCAGGAACTTGCCTACGGATACAAAATCGCACTCGTCGATACCCTGAAACGACGCAGCGGATTGCACCGTCTGGATCGTATCCAATCGATGTACAGCGCGATGCGATACCTCGGTGAACTGGGCTTGCGATACTCACAATCACACCAGCCGTGGCCCGCGAAGTGCTGGCGCGATATCAATACCCTCTATTGGCTTGCCGAAAAAGACAACGCAATAGACGAAATCGTTCGTGGCAATAGTAACGATCCAAACCCGTTTCCACTTTCCATAGGTGGTCTGTACTGCACTATTGCTACTTTCTATCTGTCTGACCACCAACAACTCAACGCGACAGACTTCGAACAACTGCTTGGCATATTGTCCGAAGTGTTACACAAGGCCAGCCTGCAGCAATCGGTTGAGAACAGCGCGGATTCAATGAGCCACAGCGTCGCGCTGAATTCAGCCGGATCACCAATGCCTCACCGTTTTTGCAATTACAACAGCGAGGATCAGATCCGCTATCTCGACTTGGCAACAGTTGCAAAAACGCTAATCGAAAATACGACGCATTCCAAAACAGCGCTGTCACGATTGCAGATACAAAAAATTACACATCTATGGGGCGGTCAGAGAGCACGCCGCGTCGCCCGGACAATCGGCGAACAAAAAGCCTATATACAAACCGGGCTCAATAACTGCCACGCATTTTTGCAGCAGGCCGGACCTCACCATGCGCCGGCCAATTCATCCTGGCAGCTGATTAACCGCAGTGCACATGGCCTCAGTCTTTGCTGCAAAAAAACAAACATCAGCAATCTGCGTGTGGGCACGCTGATAACCTGCAGGCTGCACGATACCAACAACAGTTGTTTTTATACCGGGATAACGCGCTGGATAAAAATCGGCAACAACAGGGAAACCCGCATAGGCATAGAAATGATCGGCGGCAATATGAACCCGGTGATATGTCAGAAACGGGCGGTCAGCGAAACAGCATGGGAGCCGCGGCTTGAAGCACTGATGTCTGAAACGGATATCGCAGATGCAGAACATACACTGATAATACCGGCGAATCGCTACCGCCTGGGTGAGACAGTGAACATCTGCCAGCCATCGGCCGCTGCGGTGGCGCTGCCTTACAGACTCGCCGAACATCTCGATTACGATGCGAGCTTTGACTGCTTTCGCGCAACAGCAGTGAAGGCTGACCAATAGCGTCTACATTACTCTTTACCGCTTTTCTTTATCGCTCTTGGGTGAGCCTTTTCATAGACGTTAGCCAGATGCTGGAAGTCGAGATGAGTGTACACCTGGGTGGTACTGATATCCGCGTGACCGAGTAATTCCTGCACCGCCCGCAGATCACCGCTCGATTCAAGCAAGTGACTGGCGAAGGAATGACGCAGCAGATGTGGGTAAACGTTTTGATCAATGCCGGTACGCAACGCCATGTTTTTCAAACGCTGCTGGATGCTGCGCGCAGACAGCCGGGTACCCCGCTGACTGACGAATAGTGCCACTTCCTGTGAATTGCCACGCAACAGCTCATGCCGTCGAGCCTTCCATTGATCAACCGCAGCCATCGCCTGTTTACCGACCGGAAGTATGCGCGTTTTATCACCCTTACCCGTCACCCTGAGCTGACCCTGCAGTGGATCAATACTGTCCACGTCAATTTGCATCACCTCGGCCAATCGCAGGCCGGATGAGTAAATCAATTCAAAAATTGCCCTGTCCCGCAGCAACAGAATACTGTCGTCCTCCAGTGCAAAGAGTCGTTGCACATCTTCTATCTGCAGTGTTTCCGGCAGCCCCTTCTCATCTTTGGGGGCAGGCACTTCGGCGACCGGATTCACGTCAATCCGTTTTTGTTTTATCAGGTAAGTGAACAGCGACCGAACCGATGACAACCGCCGCGATAAGCTCCGACCCGACAGACCGTCGCGATGTTGCCCGGCAATCACCTTGCGCATGTTAAACGGGTTGGCACCGGACCAGTCGTTCACCTGCAGCGATTTGAGAGAGGCCGCTACGGCTTTAAGATCGCGGCGATAATTTTTTATCGTGTGTGGGGAATAGCGCCGCTGCACGACCAGATAGTCGCAAAACTCTTCTATGGTCTGGTTAAATGCTACTGGTTGAGCCATGAGGCTTTGTTGGCCGGTGCCGTACCTGTTCTTTAGTAAAACACCGCCAGCCTGGCACTGAACAATTCGCCAAAGCGCCGCAGAAAGTCCGTCGCCATGTGCGGAGCAAATCGATGTTTGTCATCACTCGCCAGTGCGAGATATCCAATCTCCTGACTGGCAGTCGCGTTGTCCACTGCGGGAGATAACAGTTTGATAATTGCAACGGATCGGATGTCCAGTGTTGAATTCGGAAAGAACCGTACGATGCGAGCCGGTGTCGCCGGTCCGCAGTAAACTGTTTTTCTTCCGTGCAGATCGGCAAGTGACGAATAACGCTCCGGCTCGGCAACAACCACATCGTTAACACATTCATCCAGACAGGTGTCAACAACGTCATTGCGAAGGAGTACCGTGCAGGACTCTACACAGTTCAGCTGGCTGTTCAGTGTCTGCCGTGTTGTCTCCAGCACATCATTGATCGACTCGGCGCTGATCAGTGCCATCGAAAAATCGTGCAGCAAATCTGCCAGCTGATCGTTGCGATGCGCTACTTCGACAATTTCGCCAAGCCGGTCGCGCAAGTCATCGTATTGTTCCCGATGCAGCGCGAGCCGCTTTTCCACCAGGGAGACTGCACCGCGCTCGTAGTGCGGAATTTCTATCTCCATCAGCAATTGCGGATGACGGGTAAAGAACTCGGGACTACTCCGCAGGTAATCGGCCACAGGCCCGTCCTGCTGCTCGCTGACGTGCTGTTCAAAATCGAAGTGCTGCCGCTCGGCAACTGCTCGTTGTTTATTGCTTATCATTATCAAGTCTGCCTTCGAAAACTGTTTCACACGGTCCGGTCATTTTTATCGGCGCTTCGTTATCAGCCCACTGCACAACCAGATCGCCTCCCTTCAGATGCACCAGCACTTCACGACCGAGCAGGCCCTGATCAATGCCGACGACCACGGCCGCACAGGCCCCTGTTCCACAGGCGAGCGTTTCGCCCACCCCACGCTCGAAAACGCGCAGCGCGATCTCATCTGTGCCGACCACCTGCATAAACCCGACATTGACCCGATTGGGAAAACGCGGATGTTTTTCTATCAGCGGGCCGAGTCTTTCCACCGGAGCGGTATCGACTGAAGCCACCTGCAACACCACATGCGGATTCCCGATCGACGCCACCCCGACTTCAACCTGCTCTGTGTCCACATCGAGTGTGTAGCGCCCGGCCTGCGTGTCAGCAGTGAAAGGCACCTGGTCCGGGTGGAGTTGAGGGGTCTCCATCGATACGGTGACCTGCCCGTCCTCATGAACGATCAGCGTCATCAGGCCGGTGGATGTCATCACCGGGATGCGTTCGCTGCTGGTTAAACCTTTTTCTCTGACAAAACGTGCAAAGCACCGCGCACCATTGCCGCAATTTTCAACTTCCCCGCCATCGGCGTTGAAGATCCGGTAACTGAACTCGGCGTCTTCCGTCGTGCTCGGCTCGACCACAAGCAATTGGTCAAAGCCGATGCCGAAACGCCGGTGCGAGAGTCGGCGGATTTCATCGCGATCAAAAGGCAGTGGCGCCTGCAGCGCATTGATCACGATAAAATCGTTGCCAATGCCGTGCATTTTGGTGAAATCGATCGGCATTCGCTGAACCGTGATTGTCTTGCCAAATGGCGGACATACCGCCACTTCTAATGCGCGGAATGTTAAAGTAAAAAATCATCTATAACGATTAGATTATTGTTTTTTATACTCTTTGTAAGAATCGTTAAGCAGATGATGCAGTAATAAAATTCCTCTGGGATCAGCTAACCATAGAACAGATCAGGAATTTTTCAGGAAGACTGCCGATTCACCCGTGGCAAACCAAGTGCACACCATCGTGGTGACATAGCCCTGCCAATAGCGCTAAAACAGATTGATCAGGGTTCGGCGTCTGCCCCCGCTGATAGCGGGGCGTTCTTTTGAATAGTTCTTAAGCGCAGCTCAGATTGGCTGTCGGCGGGGTAGTGCGGCGGGCGGGGCGGCAGTTCAGGTCATTCAATCAGCGATTCGCCGGCATAAAGCGAGTCCAGTGTCTCGCGCTGTCTGATCAGGTGTGTGGTCGCCTGATCGACCATGACTTCAGCGGCACGCGGTCGCGAGTTGTAGTTTGAACTCATACAAAAACCGTAGCCACCGGCAGACAACACCGCCAGCAGCTGATCCTCGGCAATCGCCAATTCGCGATCCTTACCCAGAAAATCAGCCGACTCACAGACCGGGCCCACCACGTCATAGTTTGCCACCGGCGCATCTTCCGATTGCACGACCGGTACAATCTCCTGCCAGGCGCTGTAGAGCGCCGGACGGATCAGGTCATTCATCGCCGCATCGACAATAGCGAAATTTTTATGGCTGCCTGTCTTGATCGCGTTGATGCGAGTGATCAGAGCACCGGCGTTGCCGACAATACTGCGTCCCGGCTCGACCAGAATTTCATAGTTCCTCTCACCGATTTCTTCAAACATGGCGGCAGCCCATGCATTGAGATCCATGGTCTGTTCGTCCTTGTAGCGAATGCCCTGACCGCCACCAAGATCGAGATGTCTGAGTCCGATGCCCTCATTTTCAAGCGCATCACACAAAGCGAGCAACCGGCTCAATGCATCTTTGTAGGGCGCAATATCCGTCAGCTGAGAGCCGATATGACAGTCCATGCCAACCACCTGTAAGGCACTGGCATCGGCAATCAGCCGATAGGCGTCGAGCGCATCCTCGTAGGCAATACCAAATTTGTTGTCTTTCAAACCGGTGGAAATATAGGGATGCGTTCTGGCATCGACGTCCGGGTTGACGCGCACCGACACGGGCGCGGTCACCCCGTGCGCGACAGCGACCTCGGCGAGTTGGCTGATTTCGCTGACCGACTCTATGTTAAAGCAAAGAATCTCTGCCTCGAGCGCCATGGCCATTTCGTCGCGCGTTTTTCCAACGCCGGAAAACACCACCTTGCCCGGGTCACCACCCGCTGCCCGGACACGCTGCAGCTCGCCACCTGAGACAATGTCAAAGCCTGATCCCAGTTGCGCCAGCACCTGCAGCACCGCGATATTGGAATTGGCTTTCATGGCATAGCAGACCAGATGAGGTCGCTCACCGAGGGCGCTATCAAAACGCTTCCACGCCTGCTCTATCGCGGTGCGTGAATAGACAAACAACGGAGTACCGTATTGCTCGGCCAGTTGCCGGCATGACACTGACTCCACAAACAGTTCATCGCCCCGACGGCTAAATACACTCATGGCTTTTTCTTATCGTTTGACTGTTCGTCGTCCAGTGGAGGAATTTCAACTGCCACGCCAGGCGTATTCGGTTCATCTCCAGCCGTCGGAGATGGCAGCAGAGGCGGGTCCGGTTCGTTGACTTCCGGTAAGGACCCTTCGCGCTCCGGCAGAGACAGATCTGATTTGAACCCGCAGCCGACCATCAGCAGCGTCAACACGATTGATAGGATTATTCTCACGACATTCTTTCCGGCACCGGGCGGCGCAGTATAGCAGCCTCGATACCCTTTTAATCGCGGGGTCTGAAGCCAACTGAATACAGCAGATAAACCACTGCAGACAGCAGCAGGATAACATCGACCACACCGGCGCTGCCGGCGGGAATGGCACTGCCTTCACGCGGATCGAGCACCTGCACCTGCAGTGGCGGACTGCGACCCGTACCGGTATGTCCAAACCCGGTATGACTGGCAACCCAGTCGCTGAAAGAGGGCACGCTTGCGTAAACGCCCGGCACGCCGATCGGGGACCCGCAACCCAGCCCGAAACTGGTCACACCGGCAAGCCTGGGAACGCCATCTATCTCTACCACCAGCGGACCGCCGCTGTCGCCCTGACAGGCATCCTGTTGCTGTTCGGGATTTGATGCACAGAGGTGTATCTCTCTGAGATCGAGACCACTGGCGTTTAGGTTGTTTTCGTTAAAAAACGTATTCCACAGGCTTCGACAGGCATCCACCGTATGCAGTGACAGTGTCGCTGCATAAGGTACGCGACTGGTCGTGTCACCGTTCGGCGCCTGCGTTAATGGTGCTCGTGGCTGTCGGCTGCCCCAGCCCAGCACCTTCGCCGGCGCGGCAGAAGCCATCAGGACAGCGAGACTGCTGCTATCGATAAACTCCACCGGTGCCGCACTGGCAGGTATCGCATCGAGCTTCAACAGCGCAAAGTCATTTTCACTCCACGGACCGGACAACCGGTAATCTCCGACAATCACCTGTACGACTTGCTGAGCAGACTGTCGATCCTTGTGCAGATCATGCGCACCCACGATGACGCTCATCTCTTCAGCATTATGTATTCGCAAACTGCCGGTGGCATCAACGCTCAACACGCAGTGCGCTGCGGTTAGTACCCAGAGATCTCCGATATATGACCCACCGCAAAGAATGGTATCCGACCTCTCCCGTGTGATACCGGCAAATCTCGGCGCACCTGCGTTAAGTGCCGTTTTGAGTACCTCGTAAGCAGACTGGCCGTTTAAAAAAACCGCTGGAATTGCAGGGTAAAAAGATAACTCCGGTCGATGACTGACGCCACTGCCGTTACTGAACACAACACCAGTGCCACCCCCTTTGTGACAATTTGAAATCTGCTCAGCCAGAGCGGGGACTAAACCTGTGGAAGGGTATTCAAACTCAATGGCACAGACTTTACCGACCGCACTCTCGCACGCAGCAGCCGCCACGCCGCAGTCGATCAGTTCGCCACCGAATTCCTGCAACAGGCCACCGCCCACAAACCGGGCGCCAAGCGGTCGGCCTTCAATCGTTACGACGGATTCTCTGGCGGATACAACAGCCGTTAAAAAAGGAAACTGTCCTTGCTCTACCGCCACCCCATTGGTGATTTTTATCTGCCGCTCAGGCAATTGTTGTGCGGACTGGGCGGGCAGGTGATGCAACAGCAGGCAAAACAGTGCAATTTTGGAGAGAAGCGATAACACAAGTACTGACGATGTGGGGGTGACCGTTGAATCATGCACGGACGACAGAATCAGTGACGGTACCCCTACTCAGTTCACAGATGCAGTCGACAAAGACTTCGTGACGTACCGCTCAAAGTTTGCAGTAACCGTCACAGGAAGCGACAGCGAGCGGCAACCAATCCTGCCTTGTGATTTCTACCCTGTTTCTAAGTCAGTTAAGCCGGACCGACCACCCATTGCAAAATACAATGCTATTTTATGCAACTATCCCTAACCGTATTTCAATAACAAAACATGACACCGGCGATCAAATTACTTGACCAGCATCGGATTAGCTACAACCTCCGGCAGTACGATGCCGGTGAAGCACAACGTCACTTCGGTGAACATGCAGCTGCCGAACTGGGACAAAACCCGGAAAAAGTATTTAAAACCCTGTTATGCATCATCGATGGGGACAACCGGCGGCCGGTGGTTGCACTGGTGTCCGTCGCTGATCAACTTGATCTCAAGCGGCTGGCCGCCGAATGCGGGGCTCGCAAGGCGGTCATGGCGGACCCCCGGCAGGCCGAACGCAGCACCGGCTATGTAGTCGGTGGCATCAGCCCGCTCGGACAAAAACAGGTAAATCCGACGTTCATCGATCACAGCGCTCACTCATTTACTGCTGTTTTTGTCAGCGGAGGCAAGCGCGGACTGCAACTGGAACTGGCTCCATCAGCCCTGGTGGAGTTACTGCAGGCACGGTATTGCCCGCTGGCAAAAAAGTGAACTGCCTCACAGGCTGATCCTTTTTCACATAATAAAAACCCACACCCGCCGATACACGCCGCGCTCTGAGTCGCAGGACTGCGCTGCGATTCTTTATGAGGGGGAAAACAGTGGCAAATACACTGATCAGACAAATGCTGCTGTGCTTGCTTCTGGGTCCAATTGGGCTGGCCTATATCAGTCTTCAATATGCGATAACCGCCACGCTCATCACCCTGCTCGCGCTACTGGCGCTGGTAGCTCACGCGCCGTGGATCTGGCTGTGTGCTGTCTTCCTGTCGACGCTGACTGCCCTGCTTCTGATCAGGTCGAAATACAAACAGGCATCGATAGACAAATTTGAACTGTCGACTTACATAGGCACTGTCAGCTGCAGAATCACCAAAAGTCGCAGCAACAATCGAAGCTACCGCCGCGTGCTGAAAAGGCTCAAGTTTCGCCGCAGGCTGCGCAGAGGTATAAATAGCCTGCTTGGTGTTACCTGCGTGCTATTGGCCTGCGCCATCGCAGCACCGGATCTGGTGCCGGAATTTTTTAAACGAAAAACATCCACTGACCAGCCGCTTATCACAGCCAAGAATACGGACGAAGCCTATCAAACTGCACCACTGCTCAGGCTGGATCAGGAGCAGGGGGACTACAGCGTGCGTTCATCCAATATGATTCAGGGCCAAAGCGGGCCTTACCGCGCCGTGCTCACAATCAGTTGCCACAAAAATAAAACGGCACTGTCGCTGGTATCGACCGACATTCTGGGTACCGAGCGAAGCACCATGATCATCGATGTCAATGGAGACAGAACACAGCAGTCAAACTGGTCTATCGACCACGATTACCACAGGGCAAGCGCACCTGCACCGATCAGCACACTGAAACGGATGCAGGATCAGGCTGCCGTGGTCATTCAGTACCATACCTATGGCTCGGCAGACAGTCGTGTCGCCCGCTTTGACGGCCAGTTCATCGATGTCGCCGTCAAACACGCGCGCAGGGATTGTCACTGGTAGCTGACCTGATTCAGGCGCGGCTATGTCGGTAAATCACGAAAGCGGCAAAGGGCCCCTGGACGCCATCTCCTATAGCGCATCAATCGAGGCGACGATGGCGTCCACGTTGGCCTCATCAGGCATACGCCAGTCACCGCGCGGAGACAGACTGACACTTCCCACTTTTGGACCGGATGGCAGCGTACTGCGCTTGAACTGCTGTGAATAGAAGCGTTTGAAAAAAAGCGTGAGCCACTTTTTAACCGTCGCCGAATCGTACTTGCCATCGAAAGATCGCAGCGACAGGTGATAGATCTTGGCGGCACCAAAGCCATTGCGCAGAAAATGATAGATGAAGAAATCGTGCAGCTCGTAAGGCCCGATAATCGATTCGGTTTCCTGCGCAATACTGTCATCGTCAGACGGTACCAGTTCCGGTGATATCGGTGTATCGAGCACTCTTAGCAATGCCGCTGAAAGTTCATCACTCGCCTGATGGGTGGCGTACCAGCGGCAAAGATACTTAACCAGTGTCTTCGGCACACTCACGTTAACGTTATAACTCGACATATGGTCGGCATTGTAAGTACACCAGCCAAGAGCGAGCTCCGACAGGTCGCCGGTACCCACGACAATGCCGCGCAGTTTGTTCGCCATGTCGAACAGAAGCTGGGTGCGTTCACGGGCCTGCGCGTTTTCAAATACTACATCGTGCGCCCCCTGATGATCGAGATCAGTCAGGTGCTGCTGCACTGCTTTTTCAATATTGATTTCTGTCAGTTGCGCGTTGGCCGCCGCCGCCAGCATGCGCGCACTTTGCAGCGTGTGATCACTGGTGGCCGGACCAGGCATGGTGATGACGTGCAGGGTTTCCGACTGACGATTGAGTATCTCCAGTGCCTCCAGACAAACCAGCAATGCGAGTGTTGAATCGAGCCCACCGGATAAGCCGAGCACCAGCGTTCGTGCGTGTGAAGCGATTATACGGCGCGCCAGACCGGTGGCCTGAATTCTCAGAATATCAACTGCACGTGCAGAGATCTCGTGTTCGTCGCCCGGGACGAAGGGATGTGCAGGATAACGCCGGGTGATTTCGGCGAGCGCTATTGCCTGTTGAGTGCCACATCGATAATAGCGTTGCGGACGACTGGCAGCGGCAAATGTGTTGTTACGCGATCTGTCATGGCGCAGTAACTGCCAGTCAAACTCGGCGATAAGACAGGAGCCTTCCAGTGAAAAGCGCTCGGATTCCTGCAGCAGCACGCCGTTTTCGGCAAACAGGTGGTGCCCGCCAAAAACGATATCACGCGTTGATTCGGTGGGACCGGCAGAAGCATAGAGATACGCGCATACGCCCTGCGCACTCGCCATGCGCACCAGATCGCGTCGGTAATCCGCTTTTGCCACCAGCTCGTTGCTTGCAGACAAGTTCACAATCAGCTCGGCACCTGCCAGCACATGATGGGTATAAGGCGGTTGCGGATGCCACAGGTCCTCACAGATCTCTATGGCAAACGCGCTGTCGCCCAGCGAAAACAGCTGATGTGAACACACACGCAGCCGACCCAGTAAGGTGCTGTCAATTTCGATATCGATATCGTGGCCGGATACGAACCAGCGCTTGTCGTAAAACTCACCATAATTCGGGTTGGATATCTTCGGGACGACGCCTGTCACACGACTCTGCTGGCAGACAAAAGCAGCGTTTATAAGTCGACCGTCCGGCAACCGGCAGGGAGCACCGATCACGATCGTACGGTCTGTGGCGGCCTGCGCGACTCGGGCAACGGCCGCTTCGCACTGACTGACCATGTCGTGATTAAAAAAAAGATCTTCACACGTGTAACCGCTGATACACAGCTCGGGAAAGGCGATTAGCGTAGCGCTTTCCAGCGACGTGTCGTTCAGGCATTCCAGTATCGCACTGGCATTGGCCTGAGGATTTCCAATGGACACCGTCGGAGCAACCGCCGCAACCCTGATATAGCCATAGTCTGCAAAGTTCATCAGGCTATTCTAGTGTGTTTGGCAGGACACTGAAACGCTACCGGCAGAGCCGGGGAAACAAGGCAACCAGCACAGAGCCTCTTTCGACGGCGTCTGGCATTATCATTCTGCTCTGTGACTCCCCGCCTGACGCGCTAACCACTACAATTACTCCATGGCTATTAAAAACTACGACGCGATTGTCATTGGCTCCGGCCCGGCCGGCGAAGGCGCTTCGATGAAGCTCGCCAAGTGCGGTCAGAATGTCGCGATTATCGAACATTACCGCGATGTCGGCGGCGGCTGTACGCACTGGGGCACCATCCCGAGTAAATCGCTGCGACACTCCGTGCAAATGGTCAGCCGATTTCGTACAGACCCTATTTTCCGACGGCGGGTTGGCCATATCGATGTGACCTGGCAGGAGCTGATTAAGTCAGCACAGTCAGTGATCGACGAGCAAGTTCATATGCGCGAAGAGTTCTACTTTCGCAATCGTGTGGATCTCTACCGTGGTTCAGCCCGATTCATCGATCCGCACACACTGGAAATAGTGCACAAGAACGACAGTCTGGAAACCTGTCGGGCGGACCATATTGTCATCGCTGCCGGATCAGTGCCCTATCAGCCGCAGGAAATCAATTTTAATCACCCACGTATTTGCGACAGTGACTCAATCCTGCGAATCGACTTTGTACCGCGCTCAGTCATTATTTACGGCGCCGGTGTGATCGGCTGTGAATATGCCTCGATCTTCGGCAACCTCGGCGCCAAGGTTGATCTGGTGAACACCCGCGATCGGCTGCTGTCATTCCTCGACGCCGAAATCTCCGATGCGCTGGGCTATCACTTCAGGGAACTCGGTGTCACGGTACGTCACGATGAAACCTATCAGCATGTCGATGTCAATGATGATCACGTGGTACTGCACCTGGCCAGTGGCAAGCGTTTCAAAGCCGATGTATTGCTGTGGGCCAACGGACGATCGGGTGCGACAGAGACGCTGCAACTCGACCGTGCCGGGTTGAAAGCCAACAATCGCAAACAACTGGACGTCGATGACAACTATCGCACTGAGGTGCCACATATCTATGCGGTGGGTGACGTCGTTGGTGCGCCGGGACTGGCCAGCGCGAGCTACGATCAGGGGCGCTTCGCCGGCACCCATATCGGTGAGGGCCATTGCGATGATCAATTGATCAGTGATATCCCGACCGGGATCTACACAGACCCGGAAATAAGCTCAATCGGGCATACCGAAGCTGAACTCACCGAGCGCAAAATTCCGTACGAAGTGGGGCGTGCACTGTTTCGATCCATTGCACGCGCACAAATAACCGGTCAGACGACCGGGATGATCAAGCTGTTGTTTCATACAGGTACCCTGGAGATTCTGGGCATTCACTGCTTCGGCTACCAGGCATCCGAAATCATCCACATTGGTCAGGCGGTCATGCGCCAGCCGGCCCCCGGTAACCGCGTCACCTATTTCACTGAGAATACCTTCAATTATCCGACCATGGCGGAAGCCTATCGGGTTGCCGCTTTAAACGGCCTCAATCGCATACAGTGGCAGGGACGGAGCAATACGGACAAAAAATGCGACGATGATACCCGGTCGGTATCCAGCTGATTCTGACCTGAAGCGCGGGCTACCGGCCCGCGCATTCCGCCCTGGCCCGTTTGATTGCCGCCCGCACCTGCTGCGGTGCGGTACCACCGATGTGCGAGCGGCTGGCAACTGATCCTTCGAGTGTCAGCACATCAAACACATCATCACCGATATCACTGTGAAAGCGCTGCAACTCCTGCAGCGTCATTTCACTGAGATCACGCTGCTGCTCGACACCGAAACGCACCGCGTTACCAACTACCTCGTGTGCCTCCCGAAACGGCAATCCTTTTCTGACCAGATAGTCGGCCAGATCAGTGGCAGTCGCAAAACCTTTTTTGGCAGCTTCATACATGTTTTCCGCTCTGGGTACGATTGCAGGAATCATATCTGCAAACGCACAAAGGCAGTCATGCAGTGTATCTACCGAATCGAACAGCGGTTCTTTGTCTTCCTGATTGTCTTTGTTGTACGCCAGCGGTTGCGACTTCATCAGGGTGAGCAAACTGATCAAATGGCCGTTAACGCGGCCGGTTTTACCACGCACCAGTTCGGGCACGTCAGGGTTTTTTTTCTGCGGCATGATGCTCGACCCGGTGCAAAAACGATCAGGCAACTCAATAAAATTAAACTGCGCCGATGACCACAATACCAACTCCTCCGCCATGCGCGAGAGATGCGTCATCGCAATTGCCGCAGCAGCACAGAATTCAATCGCAAAGTCCCGATCACTGACCGCATCCAGAGAATTCACGGCAATGGCAGTAAACCCCAGCAACTCACGCGTCTGTTCGCGATCAATAGGATACGGGGTACCAGCGAGCGCGGCGGCACCGAGTGGCATGACATCAGCGCGCCTGCCGCAGTCCTCAAATCGCGCCACATCGCGACTGATCATCTCGTACCACGCCATGACATGATGTCCAAACGTTACCGGCTGTGCGGTCTGTAAATGGGTGAAGCCCGGCATAATGACATCCGCATGCGCCTCAGCCAGAGATAGCATACCCATTTGCAGGCGCGTCGCCTGCTGACAGATCAGATCAATCGCATCTTTGACATACAGCCTGATATCGGTCGCTACCTGATCATTGCGGGAACGTCCGGTGTGCAGACGTTTGCCCGCGTCACCTATGCGTTTGGTCAGTTCCGCTTCAATATTCATATGCACATCTTCGAGCGCGACAGACCACGGAAACTCACCGCGCTCGATTTCCGCGGCAATATCGTCCAGACCGGCTAGAATGGATTCGACATCACCGGTGCTGAGGACGCCGACCGTCCCCAGCATTTTCGCATGTGCACGCGAACACCTGATGTCCTGTTGTGCCATGCGCTGATCGAAAGAAACGGAAGCGGTAAACGTCTGTACGAATTCATCGGTACTTTCGCTAAACCGCCCACCCCAAAGCGTGTTGCTCATCTGCAGTGCTCTTGCCTGTGATCACGATGGCGAGCATATCGCGCCGTGCGGTATTTTCACAGTAATGATGCAAGTGACCTCTATTGCAGAGGCACAATCCCTGCGGACCCCGCCCCCAACAGACCCGGCAATTAGAGAGGTGCATTGTTTTGCTGGAACGCACAACACAGCGGGCAACAAATGCCATCGGGTTTGCCACCGTGTCAATTGACGGTAAATTCAACGATAATAAGTGCCGCTGATCTCGCTTTACATCACCCGCTGCCACCTTCAGACGAATTTGTTTTCACCGATGCCTGAACCGATACGAATAGCCACACGAAAAAGTCCGCTCGCCCTGTGGCAGGCGCAGACGGTTCAGCACCTGCTCGCCGACCAGGGCGTCGAAGCCACCCTGCTGCCGTTGAGCACCCGGGGTGATGAAATCATCGATAAGCCATTGTCAGCAATTGGTGGCAAGGGGTTGTTCATCAAAGAGCTGCAACGGGCAATGCTGGCAGGAGAGGCGGATATTGCAGTGCACTCGATGAAAGATGTACCCGCAGATTTCCCGCCAGGCCTGCATCTCTCCGTCATTCTCAAACGCGACAATCCAACCGATGCATTCGTATCAAACCGCTACGATTCACCGCAAGCGCTACCCCGGGGTGCCAGAGTCGGCACCTGTAGTTTGCGCCGACAGAGCCAGCTGCTGGAACAATACCCGCACCTGACGATGATCGACCTGCGCGGCAACATCAATACTCGCCTGGCGCGACTGGACAACGACGAGTACGACGCGATTATTCTGGCGAGCAGCGGCCTTGAGCGACTCGATCTGCATCACCGAATCACCTGCGAGCTACCAACCGACTTTTTGCTGCCAGCCTGTGCACAAGGGGCGATCGGGGTGGAGTGCCCGAGTGACAACCCCCGACTTAACGACTGCCTGAAACCGCTGCACCACGAGCAGACAGCCACACGCGTCTTTTGTGAGCGCAGCCTCAACGCTACCCTCGGAGGCAGTTGCCAAACTCCGATCGCAGCCTACACCACGCTGCAGAACGAACAACTGAACCTGCAGGCGCTGGTGGCTCTGCCCGACGGCAGTCGTGTGATCAGAGCAAACGGCACGGATCACGCGGATAACGCAGTCGCGCTCGGACGTGCGGTTGGAGAGGAACTGCGCGCGATGGGCGCCGACGAAATTATTGCCACCCTGGCCGATGAAAAAGCCTGATGTGCAAACGGTTCTGGTGACGCGTCCGGCCCACCAGGCAACGCAGTTCAGCAAAAAACTGGCAGCACTGGGCGCCACCGTCATCAACCTGCCCGCCATCGACATCGTTTTTCGCAGCGCACCGCTCGATCCCGCGGAGCGGCAACAACTTGAATCCAGCACGCTGTGGATATTTACCAGCGCCAACGCTGTCAGCGGTGCGATAAAACTGGGTGCGGTACCGAAGAAGAGTGCGACCATCGCCGCGATCGGCCGCGCTACCGCCCGGTCGTTAAAGCAACACGGCATTGCAGCTCAGCTGGTGCCGAGCGAACACAACAGTGAGGGGCTGCTGACCCTGCTGCAGGATCAAAACGAAAATCACCGGGTCACCATCGTACGTGGCGGACTGGGTCGTGAGACCCTGCAACAGGGGCTGGAACACCTGGGACACACCGTTAATACACTGGATGTCTACCAGCGTTTGTTGCCAGCGGTAGATCCCGACACGCTGCAAAACGCTATCGACGCCTTGCCCTGCACCATCAGTATCACCAGCAACCTCGGACTCGAGCACCTGCGACAAATCATTCCCGATGCCCATCACCCCAGGCTTTTTCAGTCGTTGCTCATCGTCAACAGTTCGCGCTGCACCGACCTCGCTGTGCGGCTCGGCTTCAGCGGCACAGTTCGCGTTGCGTCCCCGCCTGGTGATGAGGGACAGCTACAGGTATTCGCGCAGCTTCCAAACTGAAAATTTTGTGACCCACTGAACATACCGGCAAATTTTAACCCGACTGGCTCAACCTGTGCGGCAGAAGTGCCGTTCCCTGTACAAGTTTATAACGTTATTTTTTTCAGTCGCTAAGCAAACACTGTTGATAATTCAGGTGTGCCTCAACTGATGCTCGGCGCTGGCTTCAGGGAATCCGATGAAAAAACACGCCCGCCTTACCGCCTCTTTCACTGCTGTGATTGCCGCCACACTGATCAGTGCCTGTGCGACTTCCGGTCCGTCTTCCAATGACAGCTACGAGTACGCAATCGCGGCAATTCGTGATGCTCAGGCTGTCGGCGCGGAAACCTACGCACCGGCGGAATACGCCGCTGCGAACGCTACATTCAACAAAGCCAGGACGCAGATGTTACACAAGCGTTCGGAACGTGCCCAAAAATTGCTGCAACTTTCTATCGCGCAGGCTGATCTCGCTAAAGCACTTAGTGAAGCAGAACACGCTGAAGCCACTTTGAGCCATCTGCAAACCAACTAATTGCAGACAATTTTTGACGGTAGAAACCCATGTTGAAGCGATCAATTTTGACCATTAGCCCGATACTTCTCGGGTTACTCACTGGCTGTGCCACACAACAAACCTTCGTGCCGGAACTGGAAGACGCGCAAAGTACGTATGCGCAAATAAGCCAGGATCCGATCGTTGCGAGCCTCGCGGAAGCAGACCTGCAAAGCGCTGCGCGCCACCTGCGACGCGCCGAAGAAGCAGCAGCCAGTTTCAGAAAACCACAGAGCACCGCACACCACGCCAGACTCGCCAGACTGCAGACGCTGACCGCACAGCAACGTGCGCGCAAACAGTCCGCCAGTCACAGCGTTCAGGTAGCACTGGGCCAGAATTCCCTGCTGTCCGCAGAGCAAATTGCCGCTGCAACCGTTGTCCCGGAACCGGAACCTGTGATGGCTGCAGCGATTTCGGGTCAGGCGGGCGATATACAGGCGCAACTGGCCGCACTCACCCAGCAGATCGCCACACTGCAGGCACAATTGGCAAACGGCCAACAGCAGGCAACACAGATGCCGTCTGCACCACCAGCCGCGATCGCGCCGTCGGCTTCACAGATGGCCGATGAAAGAATGCTGGCACCGATTGGACCGCAGCAGGTAATCGATACACCGCAGGATACACCCGTTGCGACATTGGCCCCCGCAGAGGTTTCAGCCGCACCGTTAGAGGAAGCACTGACAGCAGAGCCGACACTGGGCGCTGCAATGGTTGCACCGGAAACAGCACCTGCGATCGAGCTGCCGGACAACGACCAGCTGAGTCGCAAGCTGCGCGCGATGAATGCCAAGCCAAATACCCGTGGCATGTCTCTGCTGCTGGGCGAGCGATACTTTGCGCAGGGCACCGATCGGATCATGCAGCAACGCGCCGCCCGCCACCTCGACAATGTCGCGGCTGTACTCAGACAAAACCCCGGGCTCAAGCTTGAAATCGAAGGTCACACAGATGATCAGGCTAACAGCGAAATCAGTCAGGATTTATCGGTCAATCGTGCGGTATCAATAAAAACCGCTCTGATACTTCGCGGGGCGGACGCCGAACAAATCAGCACCCGCGGGTTCGGTCACACCCGTCCGATTGCCGAAAACTCCACGGCACTGGGTCGGTTGCAAAACCGTCGGGTTGAGCTGGTTTTCCCGCTCGGCGGCTGAGTTTACCGAAGCCGGGCTACAGGCCCAGCTCATCCCACAGTTGATCGACACGGTGCTTAACCGCCGTGTCCATCACGATGGGCTCACCCCATTCCCGATTGGTTTCGCCCGGCCACTTGTTGGTCGCATCAAGACCCATTTTCGATCCCAGTCCGGACACCGGTGAGGCAAAATCGAGATAGTCGATTGGCGTATGCTCGATGACGGTGGTGTCTCTGGATGGATCCATACGTGTGGTGATCGCCCAGATCACATCCTGCCAATCCCTCGCATTCACATCATCGTCGACCACAATGACGAACTTGGTGTACATGAACTGCCGCAGAAAAGACCACACGCCGAGCATTACCCGTTTGGCGTGCCCGGGATACTGTTTTTTCATCGACACCACCGCGAGCCGGTAGGAACACCCTTCCGGTGGCAGATAAAAATCCACAATTTCCGGGAACTGCTTCTGCAGTATCGGTACAAACACTTCGTTTAACGCCACCCCCAGCACTGCCGGTTCATCGGGCGGTCTGCCGGTATAGGTGGTGTGATAGATCGGGTCCTGTCGCTCGGTAATGGTTTCTATCGTAAAGCACGGAAACTCGTCGACCTCGTTATAGTATCCGGTGTGATCGCCAAAAGGTCCTTCCGGCGCGGTATCGTCGGGGTGAATTGAGCCCTCGAGAACTATTTCAGCGGACGCCGGTACCAGCAGATCATTGCTCTTACTTTTAACCAGTTCGGTGCGACTGCCGCGCAGGAGACCGGCAAAGGCATGTTCAGACAACGTGTCCGGCACCGGAGTCACCGCCGCCAACATAGTCGCCGGATCCGCACCCAGCACCACTGATACGGGAAAGGGTTGTCCGGGATATTCTTTCTGCCATTCCTGCAAATCGAGCGCCCCGCCCCGGTGAGAAAGCCAGCGCATAATCACGCGATTCGGGCCAATCACCTGCTGGCGATAGATGCCCATGTTCTGTCGTTTCTTGTGCGGCCCCCGCGTCACAACCAGGCCCCATGTAATCAGCGGTGCGGCGTCTCCCGGCCAGCAGTGCTGGATCGGGTATCTGGACAAATCGATTTCTGTGCCGCTGATCACGGTGTGATGACAAGGCGCTCGACTGACGGTACGCGGCGCCATATCAAGTACTTTTTTAAATATCGGCAGTGACTTCCATGCATCTGCCAGTCCTTTCGGCGGATCAGGTTCTTTTAAGAACGCCAGTAGTTTGCCGATTTCGCGCAATGATCCGACGTCATCTTCACCCATTCCCATCGCCACTCTTTTCGGGGTTCCGAAAAGGTTGCACAGTGCGGGAATACGACTGCCGGTCGGGTTTTCAAACAATACAGCCGGACCCTGATTTCGCAATACCCGGTCGCAGATTTCCGTCATCTCAAGGGCGGGATTGATTTCCCTTGATACGCGCCTGAGTTCATCGCGCTGTTCCAGTACTGCAATAAACTCCCTGAGATCTTTATATTTCAATTGAACCCTGTCTTTAACGGTGAGGTTTAAAAATCAGGCTGCCAGACCGGTGTGTCTGAGCAGCGCATCAATCTTTGGTTCTCTACCGCGAAACTCGACAAATAGTTCAATCGCTTTTTGTGTGCCGCCTTTTTCCAAAATACAGCGAAGGAAGTCGTTTCCAGTTTCCTGATCGAATATCCCCGTTTCTTCAAAACGCGAAAACGCATCGGCCGAGAGCACCTCGGCCCATTTGTAGCTGAAGTACCCGGCTGCATAACCACCGGCAAATATGTGTGAAAACGCGTTCTGAAAGCGCACGTATTGCGGCACCTGATAAGCCGCCACATCTGCCCTGATACCATCCAGCAACTGTTGAATCTCAGCAGCCGCAAGCGGTTTGGTCTGCCGGTGCAGCTGCATGTCGAACAGACCAAACTCCAGTTGCCTGACGGTGCCAAGACCGGATTGAAAATTCTTTGCCGCGCGTGCCTTGTCGAGCAAAGCCTGCGGCAGTTTTTCACCGGTTTCATAGTGACCGCTGATCATATCGAGGGATTCGCGTTCCCAGCACCAGTTTTCAAGAAACTGACTGGGTAGTTCGACGGCGTCCCACTCCACACCGCTGATACCTGCAACGGATGGGTAGTCGACCATCGTCAGCATATGGTGCAGTCCATGGCCAAACTCGTGAAACAGCGTAGTGACTTCCGAGTGTGTCAGCAGTGCCGGTGCATCACCGACCGGTGGTGTCAGATTGCAGGTCAGGTAGGCTACCGGTAGCTGAGTGCTTTCCGGTGTACGCATGCGCCCGACACAGACATCCATCCACGCCCCGCCCCGCTTGTTTTCGCGCGCATAGTTGTCCATATAGAATGCGCCGCGCACCCTGCCCTGTGAGTCGGTAATTTGATACAGGCGGACATCGTCGTGCCAGACATCGGCATCGGCAATTTCAGTGATAGTAACGTTGAACAATTTGCTGGTAACTGCAAACAGTCCGGGTACAGCGACCGAGGCCGGGAAATACGGTTTAAGATCTTCCTCTGAAAATGCATAGCGTTGTTTACGCAGCTTGTTGGAGTAGTAGCTGATATCCCACGGCTCCAGTGTTGCGATACCATGCTCCTGCCGGGCGAAGTCTGCGAGCTCACGATAGTCTCTCTTCGCCTGCGGCCCTGCCTTTTCAGCGAGTTCTTGTATAAAGTCGACTACCTGCTCGGGTGAGTCCACCATTTTGCTCGCTATGGAATATGCCGCGTAATTTTCAAACCCGAGCAACGCCGCTTTTTCCTGCCTGAGGGCGATTATTCTTTCGATAACCGACGCGTTATCGTAGTTTGTAACAGGACCCTGATCCGAGGCGCGTGTGGTGTAGGCGCTGTACATTTCCTCGCGCAGCGCCCGATCATCGGCAAATGTCATTACCGCGTAGTAGCTCGGAAATTCAAGCGTCAGTCGGTAACCTGTCTGATCGTTATTTGATGCCGCCTGAGCGGCGAGATCAAGTGATGACTGCGGCAATCCGCTAAGCAATGCACTATCTTCAATCAGCTTTTCCCACGCTTTGGTGGCATCCAGCACATTGTCCTGAAACTGGCTGGATAATTGACTGAGTTCAAGAGCGATGGCTTTAAAACGTATCTTTTGCTCGCCTTCCAGCGCAACACCACCGAGTTTAAAGTTGAGCAAACTGTCATGGATCGCCTTCTGCTGACCTGCGCTGAGTTGATCCATAGTGCTGCTCTCAGACAGCGTTTTCATAGAGGAGAAGAGCGCCTGATTCTGCCCAAGCTCTGTCTGCCATGCGCTGAGTTTATCTTTGCAGGCATTATAGACCGACCGCAGTTCATCGCTGTTCATCACCGAATTTAAATGTCTGATCGGTGACCAGAATCGCTGCACCTCATCGTTAATCAGGTCCAGCGGGAAGACAAGGTTCTCCCAGCCAGGATTTTCGAGTGACTCGAGAGATTTTATCCGGGTATTTGCGTTGTCGAGCAAAGCGGTGAGCTGAGGCTCTACCCGGCTTACATCGATCAAGGAAAACGAGGGTAGTTTAAGCGTGCCGTTCATCGTTCCGAGCTTTGTTGTTGTCTATTGCGCCGGCACTGAGACAACCGTACCGACGCTCATCGTTTTTACGTTTTATACATCAAGGTTGGATACTGACAGGGCGTTGCGCTCTATAAAGTCCCTGCGCGGTTCGACCTGATCGCCCATGAGTGTGGTAAACACGTCATCCGCCGCCATCGCATCTTCGATTTTGACCTGAAGCATACGTCGAACTTCGCTGTTCATCGTGGTCTCCCACAGCTGGTCAGGATTCATTTCTCCAAGCCCTTTGTAGCGCTGGATCGTTTGTCCCCGTTTGGCCTCTTTCATCAGCCAGTCCATTATTTCGGGGAAAGTATCGGCTTCGAACTGCTTTTCGCCGCGCTTCACCACCGTGCTTTGTGCAATCACTTCACCCAGTTTCGTGGCAAGCGAGGCGACGGTTTTGTATTCCGTGGTACCAAAGAGGGATGGATCAAGACGGATAGTGTGTTTGTTACCGTGCAGCCACCGCTCCAGCTCAACGCCGTAACGTCCGTCTTCGGTGCCAACGATTCGATGTTGATACATGTTGCCGTCGCTGCTGTTCTGCGTCAGGCACTCGTACAATGCTGCAGCCCAGGTTGATACTTTTTCCTGGTCACTCAGTTCGTCTTCGTTCAACGGCTCTATATGTAAAAACTGCTCCAGCACTACTTTATCGATACGGCGGGCCAGGACTTCTATCGCCGCAGTCGCTTCGTTGTACTCTTCGGCAAGTGTGCGGAGTGCACCGGATTCGATCGTTTTACCGGCAGCAATGAGACTGGCATCGGTCATCGCCAATTCCAGTAAATACTCATTTAATTCGGCATCATCTTTTACGTAGCGTTCCTGTTTACCGCGTTTAACTTTGTATAAAGGGGGCTGAGCGATATAGACGTGGCCTTTTTCGATCAGCTCAGGTAACTGACGATAGAAAAAGGTAAGCAGCAGGGTGCGTATGTGAGAACCGTCCACATCGGCATCCGTCATAATCACAATGCGGTGATAGCGCAGGTTCTCGTAGTTGTAGTCATCACCTTTACCTATGCCGCAACCGAGCGCGGTGATCAGCGTACCGACTTCTTGTGATGACAACATTTTGTCAAATCGGGAGCGTTCAACGTTGAGTATTTTGCCCTTCAGCGGAAGGATAGCCTGCGTGCGACGATCCCTGCCCTGCTTTGCCGAGCCGCCGGCGGAATCACCCTCGACCAGATACAACTCTGACTTTGCCGGGTCTTTTTCCTGACAATCAGCGAGTTTTCCAGGCAAACCGGCAATATCGAGAACACCTTTCCTTCTTGTAATCTCTCGTGCTTTCCGCGCAGCTTCCCGGGCCATAGCGGCCTCTATTATTTTTGCAGTAATGGCTTTCGCTTCATTCGGATTCTCTACAAGAAATTCAGCCAGTTTTTCATTCATAGAGGTTTCAACTGCTGTTCTTACCTCCGAGGAAACCAGCTTGTCCTTCGTCTGCGAGGAAAACTTGGGATCAGGTACTTTGACAGATAACACGGCGGTGAGACCTTCGCGCGCGTCGTCACCGGTGGTGTCGACTTTTGCCTTGGCACTTATTCCCGAACTTTCCATGTAGGAATTCAGAGTACGGGTCAGCGCGGCTCTAAAACCTGCCAGGTGGGTACCCCCGTCCTTTTGCGGAATATTGTTGGTGAAACAATATATGTTTTCCTGATAAGAATCGTTCCACTGTAAAGCCACTTCTACCTCAGCCTCTTCCTTCGCCTGCTTCAGGTGGATTGGTGGTTTGTGCAGTGCTGCTTTGTTTTTATTGAGATGCTCAACGAATGCTGCAATGCCGCCTTCATACTCAAAGGTTTCCTGTTGATCACTGCGCTCGTCTATCAAAACAATGCGAACACCACTGTTCAAAAACGACAGCTCCCGCAAGCGTTTTTTAAGGATATCGTAGGAAAATTCAGTCACGGCAAAGATTTCCACACTGGGTTTAAAGTGGATTGCCGTACCGGATTGGTCAGTATCTCCAATCACCTTGAGATCCTCGACCGGCTCGCTGTTAACGTAGTTCTGCTGGTGAATACTGCCGCCTCGATGAATAGTCAGTTGCAACGATTCAGATAAGGCGTTAACCACTGACACGCCAACGCCATGGAGACCACCGGAAACTTTGTAAGAGTTGTCATCAAACTTTCCACCGGCGTGCAGCACTGTCATGATCACCTCGGCTGCCGACTTACCTTCTTCATGCATATCAACCGGTATACCGCGACCATCATCAGTCACTGTCACCGAGTTGTCGTGATGTACTGTGACGGTGATTTTGCTGCAATGCCCTGCCAGCGCTTCGTCAATTGAATTATCGACGACTTCGAACACCATGTGGTGAAGGCCGGTACCGTCGTCGGTGTCACCGATATACATACCGGGCCGTTTTCTTACCGCATCAAGCCCTTTGAGAACTTTGATGTTATCGGCGCCGTAGTCCTGATCGTTCGGACGGTCTTCTTCAGTCATAGCGGATCTTCGTTGGGCAACTCCTTAGTATACCACTTTTTGAATTTGTCCCTGTTTCACGTGAAACAAACCACTTACACAATGTAAATCTTTTGATACATCATCCACGCTGGTGAAAAACACCTGCGCCTGTTTTTCATGCAGGTACCGAAATACTGACAGCCTGGCCGCCTCATCGAGCTCAGATGGCAAATCGTCAAAAAGAACGACGGGGGCGTGGTGGTGATGTTCGACATACAAATCGATCTGTACCATTTTCATTTGTGCCGCCAGCAACTTTTGCTGACCTCGCGACAACACATAACGCGCCTCCTGCGCACCGGACCTGACTGCGATATCAGCCCGATGCGGACCGACCGAGGTAATCCCTCTCCGTCTACACTGATCGAGCCGGGAGAGGCCCGCCTCCAGTGACATGCCATCTGGCCAACCACTTCGATAGGTGAAGCTCGGTTTCAATGCATCAGACCACTCGGCGAGTACAAACTGCATTTTCGTGGAAAAGTCGTCGAGTACCCGTCTGCGGGCTGCGTCAATTGCTTCACCGGCTTCTATAAGGTCCGGATGCCACATGGTCACCAGCGCATCACTGGCGCGTTGTTTCAACGCTGCGTTCCTTTGCTGCAATGCGTGGCGGTAGCGCCTGAACAGTTTGAGGGCCTCGGGTTCCACGTGGAACAGTAACCAATCCAGGAAACTGCGTCTCTCGGCAGGCCCGCCTTCTACGAGTTCATGATTGCTGGTCGAAACGATGACACACGGCAAAGCCATTGCCAGTGCAGATATGCGATTAATAGATTCCCCGTCAATCCGTACGAGCGTCTCCGATCGCCCTCTTTGAATGCCTATCCTTTGGTTCACCCCGGTGTCGAAATTTTCAATATCGGCGCTTACCGTCAGATGGTTAGCCTCACCACGAATGATGGTGGAGATTTTGCCCGCGCGGAAACTTTTACCGGTAGAGAGAATGGAGATTGATTCAAGCAGGCTGGTCTTACCAGCCCCGTTGTCACCGTAAAATAAATTGAATCCGGAGGCCGGCCTCAGAGTGACATGTGCAAGATTACGCACATCTCTGACATCGATTGATGTCAGTCGCATAGCAAAAAAATACAGCCGCTTGTGGTCACTACAAGCGCATCGGCATTACCACATAAGTACTTTGTTTGGAATCACCGGGATGGATCACCATGCTGCTCGTGTTGTCCTTGATGTTCAGTTCCACAGACTCGCTTTCCACTGCATTGAGTACATCCAGCAAATAAACCACATTGAAAGCGATCTCGATCGGATCCCCGCTGTAACCAATCTCCAATTCGTCCTCGGCTTCTTCATGCTTCGGATTATTCGTTTGGATGCCCAGCGTTTCGTTTTCAAGCGTCAGGCGCACGCCTTTATAAGTTTCATTCGCCAGGATGGCACTTCGTGTCAGTGATTGCCTGAAAATATCGCGGTCGATTGAAGCGACGTTTGTGCTGTCCAGTGGTATGACCTTGTCGTAGTCGGGAAATTTTCCTTCTACCAACTTTGTGGTCATCTGCAGGGATCCCAGACGAATGCGCAAGTGTTTTTCATTCATCGATAAATCAATTCTGGTATCACTGCCATCCATCAGTCGCGATAACTCAGTGATAGCCTTGCGCGGAATAATTGCCTTCACCGACTCGGTGGTTTCTATATCAGCCTCGGTTTTATGCAGGGCAAGTCGGTGACCATCGGTACTGACACAACACAGTTCATTCTCGCTCAACTGCAACAGCAAACCGTTCAGGTAATACCTGACATCCTGCTGTGCCATCGCGAAAGAAGTCCGTTTGATGGCCGTTTCCAGCTCTTTTTGAGGCAGCGATACTTCGATCGTATCGTTGAGCTGACCGATCACCGGAAATTCATCAACTGGCAGGGTAGCGAGGGTAAACCTGCTCTTGCCACATCGGATCTTGGCTTTGTCTGCTGTGATTTCAAAATCAATGCGCGCATTGTCATCCAGTGAACGACAAATATCGAAAAGCTTTCGAGCGGGTATAGTTGTTTTACCGGGCTCAGTCACGATGAGCGGGATGCGAGTCTGCAACTCAACTTCATTGTCGGTGCCCGTCATCTGCAATGCATCATCGCCAACTTCAAACAGCAGGTTGTACATCACTTCATGCGTCTGTTTTCTTTCAACGACGCCAACGACCTGTTGCAGTGACGGGAAGAGTTCCAGTTTTGATATCGAGAATTTCATTAATAATAATAAGTATATATATATCTAAATAATGATAATAAGTGCTGTTGAAATCTGATGGAAAGCGTAATTTATTTAATAAATTCAGATAGTTATCGTAAAACTAACATCTGCATAAGCTGTGAATAAGTCGTGCACCGGCGTTGATAGTTTGAGCACAGTTAATTCGCGAACAAGCCACTCACAAGTTATACACAGTGATACCAACAGCTTAACAAGATAACAGTCTGGTGAGCATTTTTAGATCTTCCTCAATGCGGCTGTCTGACTGGGTAAGTTCCTTGATCTTACGTGTCGCATGCAGCACGGTGGTGTGATCCCGACCACCGAACGCATCACCGATCTCGGGCAGGCTGTGGCGGGTGAGTGTTTTGGACAGGTACATGGCGACCTGGCGTGGTCTGGCGATGCTGCGGTTGCGTTTTTTCGACAGCAGTTCAGAACTGCGTACCTTGTAGTACTCGCAGACGGTCTTCTGAATATTTTCTATGGTCACCATTTTCTCCTGCACCGCCAGCAGATCGCGCAATGCATCTTTGGCAAAGTCCATGGTAATCGGCTTACCGGTGAATTCGGAGGTGGCAATGACCCGTCGCAGTGCTCCCTCGAGTTCTCGCACGTTGGAAACAATATGCTTGGCAATAAAAAAGCTGACATCGTCGGGCAGGGTAAAGCCGGACTGTTCGGCTTTGGTGTTGAGAATTGCCACGCGCGTTTCCAGTTCCGGTGGCTCCAGCGACACGGTAAGGCCCCATCCGAAGCGCGACTTGAGGCGCTCCTCGACACCATTGATTTCCTTGGGGTAGCGATCGCTGGTCAGTATGATCTGCTGACCGGCTTCAATGAGTGAGTTGAATGTATGAAAGAACTCTTCCTGCGAGCGATCCTTGCCGGCAAAAAACTGAATATCATCGATCAGTAGTGCATCCAGTGTTCGATAGTGGTTTTTAAACTCATTGATGGTACCTGTCTGCAGCGATTTGACCATTTCGCGTACATAGCGCTCGGAATGCAGATACTTCACTTTCGTCTTGCCCTGACTGACCATCAGGTTGCCCACAGCCTGCATCAGGTGTGTTTTGCCCAGACCAACACCGCCGTAAATAAATAGCGGGTTGTAGGATACCCCCGGATTTGCACTGATCTGAATGGCTGCGGCGCGGCCGATCTGGTTTGATTTACCCTCGATAAAAGTATCGAAGTTAAAATTGGGGTTCAGCCCGGAGCTAAATGCCGGACGCGCAATTTGAGCAGAAGCCACGGGCTGATCGCCGCCGGCCAGTGGTTTGGCCGGGGCGATCAGTTCGCCGCTGCCAACATCCAGAAAAACCGAATATTCCGGTCTCTGGGCGAGGTTGCTGGCAATCTCGCTGATCCGTTCGGCATAGTTATCCCTCACCCAGTCATGTACAAATCGATTCGGTGCCAGCAGGCGAATCCCATCGGTGGTCTCCATCGGTTGCAGACACAACACCCAGGTGTTCATCTCTTCCAGAGACAGTTCATTTGAAAGATATGAGAGACAGCGATTCCAGACCGACAACGAGATACACTCCCCGGTAGTGTAAGGTGAAGAAATATTTGGCAGGCAAAAAGGTAGTTAAGCGGTAGAAATCGCGTGTTTGCGGCGTATTTGTGCTTTTATGAGACCGCCTATCTGTGACACTGCAGACTGTGCCGACAGGTTGCTGACCGAGGTCAGGGCACCATGGCGATAACAGCGCAGGAGGGAAGGCCACCCGAAATCTGCAAAGTAGTCTATTACTGTTAGGGAAAGTTATCCACAGCTTCGGCCTCAAAAAGTGTAAGTGTAATTATTGACTTCGCGCCCCGTTTATAGCGATAATCGCGCGGTTTCACTTCATGAACATCTGTCAGCGCGAGCGGCAGTCAATCGGTAACCAGCAATGAAACAGACATTCCAGCCAAGCAATCTGCGTCGCAAACGCACTCACGGCTTCAGAGCGCGTATGGCCACTCGCGGCGGACGTGCTGTGATCCGGGCTCGCCGCGCCAAAGGCAGACATCGTCTGTCGGCCTGAGCCCGGTCGACGCGCAACCGCCTGCCTCAGAAAAATTCTCTGTGGCATCGGTCGCTTGCGGAGCTACTTCATCGCCTGATAAAAGCGAGCCAGCGGGTGGTGCAGCGTCCGGCTGTCGTTTCAGCCGTGCGGCCCGCTTATTGACACCGGCACAATTTGCCCGGGTGTTTAAAAAAAATCGCCGCAGTGCTGATCAGTACTGGACCTTGCTCTACGCGCCAAATGAAATCCACCATGCCAGAGTCGGCATGGCGGTGGCGAAAAAGAAGATTAAGAAATCGGTAGAACGCAACCGCGTTAAACGAATGGTGCGTGAGTCATTCCGGGTAAACGGTACGCTGCCGGCAGTTGATATCGTGGTACTGCCCACCGCGCGGTGCGACGGTGCTGATAGTGCGGTACTGCGAGCCAGTCTCGATAAACATTGGGCACGGATTGCGATAACATGTCGTTCGCGTTGAAAAGTGCCTTGCTTGCAATCGTCCGCGCTTATCAACGTTATCTCAGCCCTTTCATTCCAGCCAGTTGCCGTTATTATCCAACCTGCTCTGAATATATGCTCACAGCGATAGAACATCATGGGGCCGCGCGCGGTGTATGGCTGGGGTTGAAACGCATTGGACGCTGCCATCCTTTGGGCGGGTCAGGCTACGATCCGGTACCGGGAAGCACGAATAACAATCACACGGCTCATACGCTGACAGATGAAAATGACGGCGACACAGTCCGCCTGACAGGCACAAAAAACAACAATGGATAATCAACGCATTCTGCTGTGGGCTGCCCTCGGATTCCTGCTGTTACAAGTCTGGACTTCCTGGCAGATCGATTACGGCCCGAAACCGGTCGCACCGTCGCCCACCGCTGGTGTCAGCACGGACGGTACGACTCCATTGCCGGTGGAACAAACAGAGGCGGGCGCGGTGGCGAATGTGGTCGACCTGCCGGCACCCGTGACTGATACCGGTGCAGTGCCCGCAGCAGTGCCCACCGAGGTGGAACAGACGGCAACCGGCGTGCAGGAAATCATGGTCGAGACGGACACGGTTAGGGTCTCAATCAGCAGCAGGGGCGGAGATATTAACAACGTCAGCCTGCTTCAGTACCCCACCTCGCTTGAGACACCCGATGATCCATTTGTTCTGATGAGCAATACCAGTGCGGAGTATTTTGTTGCGCAATCCGGGCTGCAATCCGGCAACGCTGAAGCGCCCAGTCATCACAGTGACTT
Source organism: uncultured Granulosicoccaceae bacterium (assembly GCA_964583825.1). Lineage (GTDB taxonomy): Bacteria > Pseudomonadota > Gammaproteobacteria > Granulosicoccales > Granulosicoccaceae. The sequence continues at coordinate 34,281 of CAZOXM010000014.1, read as the reverse complement.
CATCGCTGCACAGACAGCTTACAAACTTGAGGATGGTCAGCAGGCGTTACAGGTACCGCTGGTGTGGCAGTCCGATGAAGGTATCACTGTAACCAAAACCTACACCTTCAAACGGGACAGCTACCTGATTGATGTCGAATACGATATTCAAAATGCCAGCGGTCAGGCGATAAGTGTGAATCAGTACCGGCAGCTGCGACGCAAACCGGTGACCGATGATGAGACCCAGAGCTTTATCTACACCTTTATCGGTGGTGTGGTCAGCACGCAGGATGATCGCTACGAAAAAATAAAGTTCGATGACTTTTCGGATCCATCCAACACACGAACTACGCTCGGTGGCTGGGCTGCGATTATTGAGCACTATTTCGTTGGTGCGTGGATACCGGCGCAGGAAGAGACATCGACTATATACACCAAGGCGCTTTCTTCGCCACAGCAGCGCTATATTATTGGTCTGCAGTCAGAACCGGTACAAATTGCTGCCGGCACCAGCGGCAAGCTTTCGACCGGACTTTTTGTTGGACCGAAAATTCAGGATCGCATGCGAGAGGCGGCCCCTTATCTCGATCTGACTGTCGACTATGGTTTTCTGTCAGTAATTGCCAAACCCATCTTCTGGCTGCTGCAGAAAATTCACGGCCTGGTAGGCAACTGGGGCTGGGCGATTGTCGGTGTGACAATGTGTATCAAGCTGCTGTTCTACAAACTATCTGAGGCGAGCTACCGGTCAATGGCCCGTATGCGTAAGTTGCAACCGCAGCTGATGTCTCTGAAAGAACGCTATGGGGACGATCGCGCCAAGATGGGGCAGGCGACGATGGAGCTTTATAAAAAGGAAAAGGTTAATCCGCTCGGTGGCTGCTTACCTATCCTGGTGCAAATACCGGTATTCATTTCTCTTTACTGGGTATTGCTTGAAAGCGTAGAGCTGCGCCAGGCGCCGTGGATTCTCTGGATAAAAGATTTGTCCCTGATGGACAAGTACTATGTGCTGCCGGTCATCATGGGTATTACCATGTTTATTCAGCAGAAACTGAACCCGGCACCAGTTGATCCGATTCAGCAAAAAGTCTTTATGTTTATGCCGCTGATCTTCACCGTTTTCTTTGCTTTTTTCCCGGCCGGGCTGGTGTTGTACTGGGTGGTTAATAATACTCTGTCGATTGCACAGCAGTACTACATCACACGCCACGTACTGGCTGAAAAGTAAGCCGGGATGTCCGACACGATCGCCGCCATTGCCACCGCCAGAGGCAAAGGGGCGATCGGAGTAGTCAAGGTCAGTGGTCCGGCGTCCGCCGCGATCGCCGCTGCGATAACCGGCAAATCGTTTGCACCGCATCACGTGAGATATCTGACCTTCAGCGATGCGGAGGGTTTGGCCATCGATCGAGGCATCGCACTGTGTTTTAAGGGGCCAAACTCCTACACCGGTGAAGATGTGCTGGAACTGCAGGCGCACGGCAATCCGTTTGTGCTGGACCACTTGCTGCAGGCAGTGCTAGCCTGTGGTGCACGTCAGGCGCGACCGGGTGAATTCACTGAAAGAGCCTTTCTCAACGACAAACTCGACCTCGCGCAGGCGGAAGCGGTTGCCGATCTGATCGAAAGTGACAGTGCCGAGGCAGCCCGCGCTTCGGTGCGATCTCTGAGTGGTGAATTTTCCCAGCGGGTGAATGACATAACCGCTCGCCTGACCCATCTGCGTGTCTACATCGAGGCTGCCCTCGATTTTGCAGAAGAAGAAATCGACTTCCTGAAAGATGAAACACTGACCGCACAGCTGCTCGAGCTCGACCGGCTCATCGACGACACTCTCAGTCGCGCGACCGAGGGTTGTGTGATGAGAGAAGGTATCAATGTGGTGATCGTTGGTGCGCCCAATGTCGGTAAATCCAGCCTGCTCAACGCGCTGACACAGCAGCAAACCGCGATAGTGACCGACATCGCTGGCACCACCAGAGATGTGCTCAAAGAGCATATCGTGATCGATGGTATGCCGATGTACCTGATCGATACGGCAGGCATCAGGGATACTGATAATCGAGTGGAGCAGGAAGGGGTCAGGCGCGCGCGCGCGCAGGTGCAATCGGCCGATCTGGTACTGGCGATCGGCATCGCCGGTTCGGATACGGTCGACCTGCGGTCACTGCCGGTAAACGAAGATACCGAGTTACTCACGGTCTACAACAAGGCAGACCTGGCGGCACTGACCACCGCTCAGCACGGTCTGGCAGTGTCGGCAAAGACCGGTATGGGGCTCGATGAACTGAAAGCGGCGCTGAAACGCAGTGCAGGCTATCAGCAGTCGCCGGAGGGGGCTTTCATGGCGCGCCGTCGGCACCTGCAGGCACTGGCTGATACGCGGGCCTGTGTAGCCACCGCCCGGAGTCACCTGCTGGAGTCTGCCGCGGGTGAACTGGCTGCCGAGGAACTGCGCTCGGCACAGCAGCATCTGAGTCTGATTACCGGGGCATTTAGTGCCGATGAGTTGCTCGGTGAGATATTCGGCAGGTTTTGTATTGGCAAATAGTTTTGGGCAGGTGCGCTGGTATTTGTAGTCGGACAAGTCGCGACGCTTGAAAAAACGCTACAATTGCAGCACTTTCAAAGCAGCTTACTGCGACTAATCACAAAGCGGTTTCGATGAATCATCAATACGACGTCATAGTGGTCGGCGGTGGCCACGCCGGTACCGAGGCAGCCCTTGCGGCCAGTCGCACCGGTGCGCGTACGCTACTGCTGACGCACAACATTGAAACCATCGGTCAGATGAGCTGCAATCCAGCCATTGGCGGTATTGGCAAAGGGCATCTGGTTAAAGAGATCGATGCGCTCGGCGGTATCATGGCGAAAGCGGCTGACCGCGCCGGTATTCATATTAGAACTCTCAATGCGCGCAAGGGCCCCGCGGTTCGTGCAACACGGGCGCAGGCGGATCGCGCTCTGTATAGAGCGGCAATTCGCGAGGCGGTGGAGAATCAAGCCGGTCTGTATTTATTTCAGCAGGGTGTCGATGATCTGATCGTCGAAGGTACGAGCTGTAAAGGGGTGGTGACTCAAACCGGGTTACGTTTTTACGCGCATTCGGTGGTGCTGACTGTCGGCACCTTTCTCGGTGGAAAAATACATATCGGTGACGTACAGAAATCCGGGGGCAGAGCAGGGGATGCACCCTCCATTGCCCTGGCTGATCGCCTGCGTGAACTGCCGCTGCGGGTGGCGCGTCTTAAAACCGGCACACCGCCTCGAATCGACGGTCGCAGCATTGATTATTCACAGCTTGAGGAACAACCCGGGGATACACCGCGCCCGGTGTTTTCGTATCTCGGCAGTGCGGCAGATCATCCTGCGCAGCGCGTATGTCATATCACCCACACCAATGAAAGAACGCATGAGATTATTCATAACAATCTCGATAAGTCGGCGATGTACTCGGGTAATATCGAAGGTGTGGGTCCCAGATACTGTCCTTCTATTGAGGACAAGGTCGTGCGCTTTGCCGATAAAACATCCCATCAGATTTTTATCGAGCCGGAAGGGCTGCAGACGCATGAGGTCTACCCCAACGGTATCTCCACCAGCCTGCCATTTGAGGTGCAGCAGCAGTACGTACAAAGCATCAAAGGGTTTGAGAATGCGCACATAACCCGTGCGGGTTATGCCATTGAATACGATTTTTTTGACCCGCGCGATCTGCGCTCGTCGCTTGAAACAAGCCATATCGAACAACTTTACTTCGCCGGACAAATCAATGGCACGACCGGTTACGAAGAGGCCGCCGCTCAGGGATTAATCGCAGGTCTCAATGCGGCGCGTGCCAGTCGCGGAGAGTCGCCCTGGACACCCAAACGCAATGAGGCCTATATCGGTGTGTTGGTCGATGATCTGATCACCCTGGGTACCACCGAGCCGTATCGCATGTTTACCAGCCGCGCGGAGTACCGCCTGATGCTGCGCGAAGATAACGCCGACCTGCGGCTCACTGAAACGGGCAGGTCACTGCATCTGGTTGACGATCAACGCATCGCGCAACTGCAGCAAAAGCAAAAACACATTGGCGAAATTCAGGCATCGCTCAAGTCCTTCTATGTTCGTTCGAACGAAGACAGCGGTAAAAAAATCAGCGCACAGTTCGGTGTGCCGGTGCAGAAAGATCAACATGCGATCGAACTCCTGCGTCGCCCCGAAATCACTGCCGCCGGATTGCAGGCGCTGTTCCCGGAGCACATACCCTGCGATGATGCGGCGGCGCTTGAACAGGTAGAGATTCAGGTCCGCTATCAGGGTTATATCGACCGTCAGATTGATGAAGTGGCTCGGCAGAGCCAGCACGGGGACACGCCGATACCGGAGTCGATCGATTATCACAAGGTCAAAGGGCTGTCGTCGGAAGCGTGCCAGAAGCTGCAGACACATCGACCTGAAACCATCGCCCAGGCATCCAGAATTCCGGGTATCACCCCGGCGGCGGTGTCACTGCTGCTGGTCAATCTGAAAAAGCACTCCCGCGAGCACCTCGAAGCTTCCGGCGATCGCGTTGCCGGCTGACACAGCACCCGATGCGCTGCTGTCGAGTCTGGCGCAAGGGCTCGATGCAATGCAATTGTCTGTCACACAGGCTCAACAGCGTCAGCTGGTTGACTATGTGCAGCTGCTGGCCAGGTGGAATCGGGTCCACAATCTGACGGCAGTTAAAACTCCATCGAAGATGATTGGCCGGCACTTGCTCGATTCGCTTTCAATCTCCCCTTACTTACAGGGTGATACGCTGCTTGATGTCGGTGCAGGTGCGGGTTTACCGGGTATACCGCTGGCCATTGTCCACCCCGGTTTATCAGTAACGCTGATCGACAGCGTGCAAAAGAAAACACACTTCATGACCATCGCCGCCGGCACGCTCGGACTCGGCAATGTGCGGGTAATGCACGGGCGGGTCGAGGCTGCAGATGATCTGGGTCAGTTTGCTATGGTGACGGCACGAGCCTTTGCCGATGTAGAGTTTTTGTGTGGGGTCGCCGCAGCGCGGCTGGAACCCGGTGGGCAGGTGCTCGCGATGACCGGGGTTGCACCCAATCATGAGCAGATGGAAAGTTTGGCGCGACTCACGGCTTACACCGGGCCGCAAACCCATAAATTGTGTGTACCCGGTGAACAGGGTGAACGCAACTTGGTAATATTGGACCGTTGCGCAGAGCAGTAGTCCGCTGCTGTCGCCGGTAAACGGCTTTTACGGAGCCCGCATGGCCAAAATAATTGCGATAGCCAATCAGAAAGGCGGTGTGGGTAAAACCACCACTGCTATCAACCTGTGTGCAGCACTGGGCGAGACGCGGCGTAAGGTATTGCTGGTGGACATGGATCCACAGGGCAATGCGACCACTGGCTCCGGTGTCGATAAAGACGCGCTCGATCAAAGTATCTGCGATGTGCTGCTTGGTGACTGCAGCGCAGAAGCCGCCATTGTGAAGCCGGAACATATTCAATACCACGTGCTGCCGGGCAATGCCGACGTCACTGCTGCCGAAGTACAACTGATGTCGGAAAATAATCGCGAGCGGCGTCTGGCGGATGCGCTGAGCCCGATCGCCGATGAGTACGAGTACATTTACATCGATTGCCCGCCCGCTCTCAACGTACTGACACTCAATGCTTTTGTCGCGGCCGATGGGGTACTGATACCGATGCAGTGCGAGTACTATGCACTGGAGGGGCTGTCATCCCTGTTGCAGACAATTCGGCAGGTACAGGCAAGCGTTAACCCAAAGCTGCGAATCGAGGGAATTCTGCGCACCATGTTCGACGGCCGCAACAAGCTGGGCCACGAGGTATCGAATCAGCTGATCGAACACTTTGAATCGAAGGTGTACCGCACCCTGATTCCGCGCAACATCCGACTCGCAGAAGCACCGAGCTTTGGTAAACCAATCGTTTACTACGACAAATCCTCACGTGGCTCGATTGCCTATCTGGCGCTGGCTGGAGAAATCATCCGGCGCGAGGTGAGCCGTCAGGCGGCGACCGTGCAGGACAACCGGGTGACCGATTCTGCCAAGCCCGACGCAGCAGCAGTGGGTGTCACCAACGCATAATGTGCACAACAGCAGAGCGGGTGAACCCGATTCGAGCGTGGAGTGACGATGGGAGTTTCAGGGTCACTGCCCCGGGTCAGCTCCGACAAATGATGAAATTCAGCGAGGTGAGCGTGATTGTTTGGCGAAGGACAATAGCGTGTCTCAGATAAAAAAAGGTGGTTTGGGGCGTGGCCTCGGCGCGTTGCTCAAGGGGGTCGATGTCGATTCACCGGCGCCCGCCAGTGACACTGAACTGGCGGTTGCAGAGCAGCCGGAAAATCCGCAATCCGCCACCGATGAAACCGTCGGGGCGGCCGCTGAAACCAGCACTTCGGCAGCGGCCGGTGATACCGTTGTCGAAGTGGCGATAGACAGGATCAGGCGTGGTACGTATCAGCCGCGCAGGCACTTTGACGATGAAGCGTTACAGGAGCTTGCAGATTCGATCTCCACCCAGGGTTTGATTCAGCCTATCGTCCTGCGCCGTCGTGGCGGCGGTTTTGAACTGATCGCGGGTGAGCGTCGCTGGCGGGCGGCCCAACTGATTGGCATGGAGAAGATTCCTGCCATCGTGCGCGAGATGACGGACAGCACCGTGGCGGCGGTGACTCTCATCGAAAACATTCAGCGCGAGGATCTGAATCCGCTCGAGGAGGCGCAGGCCCTGCAGCGACTGAAACAGGAATTCGACATGACCCATCAGGACGTTGCTGATGCGGTGGGTCGTTCGCGGGCTTCGGTCAGCAATCTGATCCGGCTGCTCGATTTGGACGGACGCGTTGCCGACATGCTGCTGGGCGGGAAAATAGAGATGGGCCACGCCCGGGCGTTGCTGAGCCTGCCGGCGGAGCAACAGCATCTGCTGGCGATGAAAGTGTACGCCAACGGGTTATCGGTGCGTGCGACCGAAGCGCTGGTGAAGGAAAATGCAGCGGGCAAAAATACAGGAAAAGTGACGAACCGGAAGGCTTCTGCGTCGAACAGTCATATCCGGGCTCTGGAAAATCAATTGTCTGAAACGCTGGGTACGCGTGTGTCAATCGAGCACAAGGCGGGCAACAAGGGTACCGTCAGTATAGTGTATCACTCGCTGGATGAACTCGATGGGATACTCGGTCGTATCAGATGAAGAAGGTCATGCTGACCAGAGGTTCGGAATCACAGCCTGCTTGAACTAAGCTCCGCCAATAAGTATACTCGCGGCGCGGTGTTTGGAGCAGTCAGGCACGCATGTCTCTAGCGCTACATTAGCAACCAGCCAGATATAGAAAGATCGACTCAATGCTTGTGGGATCATCACACATGACGGTCGTGAAACGGCTGATTGTCGCGCAATTGGCAGTCGCGTTGTTTTTTCCCCTCTTGATGCTACCTTTTGGAACAGCGAGTGCATGGTCAGCACTGGCTGGGACGCTCACCGGCTTCATCCCCAACGTCTATTTCGCCTACCGGACTTTTAAGTTCTCCGGCGCTCGGGCGGCTGGTGCAATAATGCGCTCGGCATTTGCGGGCCATATTGGCAAGTGGGCGATGGTGGTTGTTTTTTTTATAGTGCTGTTTACTTACTTTAAGAGCTCGCTCAACTATGCTTCGTTGTTTGGTGGTTTTATTGCAGTCAAGTTGACCATTTGGGCAACACCTCTGCTGACTCCCGACTGCCACTCCGAAAAAAGTGTCTAATCTGGTCTATTAATTTATTGCTATGGCAAGTGAATCTTCTGGCGGCGTCATCGAGGCATCGTCCTACATCAAGCATCACCTGCAAAACTGGACCTTCGGCAAATTGCCGGATGGCACCTGGGGTTTTGCAAAAACCGCCGAAGACTTCGACGCGATGGGCTTTTGGTCCATTCACGTCGATTCGATGTTCTGGTCTATCCTGCTCGGTAGTCTGTTTTGCCTGGTTTTCTGGCTTGGTGCGCGCAAGGCAACGAGCGGCCAGCCGGGTGGTCTGCAGAACGCCGTGGAATCAATGGTTGAATTCGTTGACGATACGGTCAAAGAATCGTTTCACGGCAAAAGTGCGCTCATCGGGCCGTTGGCTCTCACCATTGCAGTCTGGGTTTTCCTGATGAACCTGATGGATCTGGTACCGATCGACTGGCTGCCTGAGTTGTTCAATCGTGGCCTGGGTATTCCTTACCAGAAGGTGGTTCCGACGACTGATGTGAATGTCACAATGGGTATGTCGTTGTCCGTATTTGCTCTGATGATTTATTATAGTTTCAAGATAAAAGGCGTTAAGGGTTTTGCCGCCGAATTAACCATGCACCCCTTTAGCAGCAGTAACAAATTCGTTCAGGCGCTGCTGATTCCTATCAACTTTTTCCTGGAAATCGTTAGTTTCATTTCCAAGCCAATCTCACTTGGCCTACGACTTTTTGGGAATCTCTATGCGGGCGAACTGATCTTTATTCTGATCGCCCTGCTGCCATGGGGTTTGCAGTGGACACTGTCTCTGCCATGGGCCATCTTCCACATCCTTGTTATTGTGTTGCAAGCGTTTATATTCATGATGCTGACAATTGTTTATCTGAATATGGCCTTCGAAACACACGACGAACACTAACCACCCGTATCACTCAAACCAGCACTATTTAAAATATCCAGGAGCTAAAATGGAAACTGTACTCAGCAATACGGCATTATCAGCAGCACTTTTAATTGGTTTGGCCGCGCTCGGCACCGCAATCGGCTTTGCACTGCTCGGCGGTAAATTTCTGGAAGCATCCGGTCGACAGCCTGAGCTGGTATCCATGCTTCAAACCAAATTTTTTATCGCTGCCGGCCTGCTTGACGCGATTCCGATGATTGCCGTTGCCATGGGTTTGTACTTCATCTTCGTAAGCCCGTTTGCTGGTGCACTTGGCGGTTAAGACGCTCACAGTCAATAGCTATCATCGGAGAAAAGCAAAATGACCATTAACATGACAATGCTTGGTCAGGCTATTTCCTTCGCGCTGTTTGTGACGTTTTGCATGAAGTATGTCTGGCCACCATTGATTGGTGCGCTGCGCGAGCGACAGAAGACAATCGCCGAGGGGCTGGCCGCTGCTGAGAAAAGCGCTCAGGCCCAGGTTGCGGCGCAGGATGAGGCGCAGCAACTGATTGCCGAGGCCAAAACACAGGCCGCTGAAATCGTTTCACAGGCACAGAAGCGTCATAATGAAATTGTCGACGAAGCCAAGGCAAATGCCACGGTTGAAGCTGACAAGATCGCGGCAGCCAAGCAGGCCGAGCTCGAACAAAACGTCACGGGTGCACGCGAAGCGTTGCGTCAGCAGGTATCTTCAGTGGCCATTTCCGGCGCTGAGAAAATTCTCAGAAGAGAAGTTGATGCCAATGCTCACGCAAGCATTCTCGATGACCTGATCGCGAAGATATAGGCGCAAGTAAATGTCTGACAATGTCACCACCGCACGGCCTTACGCCAAAGCGATTTTTGAACTGGCGAAACAGGGCGGCAACTACGACATTTGGTCAGAGCGGCTTAAGTTTTTGTCCGCCGTGGTGGCGGACAGGGACGTAGCATCGGCTCTGGAAGATCCAAACAGCACGGCTGGCGATCGCGCCGCCATGATTGAGAAGATAGCGGGCGACAAGCTCGACGGCGAAGCCAGTAACATGGTACGCCTGCTCGCCGAGAACAGCAGACTGGGCGCAATGGCCGACATAGAAAGCCTGTTCGAAGAATACCGTGCTGACGATGAAGGCAGACTTGAAGCGAAAGTCATATCCGCTATCGAACTCGATGACGGTTACAAAGCAAGGCTTTCCGAAGCACTTCAACGCAAATTCAATAAGCAGATCAGCATCGTGAATACGGTTGATGAGTCTCTGATTGCAGGGGCAATCATCAGAGCCGGCGATGTGGTGATCGACGGATCGGTCAAGGGTGAGTTAGCACAGCTCGACAAAAACCTTAGGGCCTAGAGCCACTTCGGATCGATCAAAAAGCCAGAAATCTGGCGGAAAGAATACTTTTTTGAGGATGACCCATGCAACTCAACCCATCTGAAATCAGCGAGCTTATTAAAGAGCGCATCGGCAACTTTGAAGCTTCCGCTGAAGCCCGGACTGAGGGCACTATCGTCAGCATGAGCGACGGTATTGTTCGAATCCACGGCCTGAACGACGCGATGTCCGGAGAAATGATCGAATTCCCCGGCGACACCATTGGTCTGGCGCTCAACCTCGAACGTGACTCTGTTGGCGCGGTTGTTCTGGGCAGCTACGGTCATCTGAGAGAGGGTGACAAGGTACGCTGTACCGGCAAAATTCTGGAAGTGCCGGTGGGTGAACAACTGCTGGGTCGAGTGGTCAACGCACTCGGTCAGCCGATCGACGATAAAGGGCCTCTTGGTACGAGCGAGACCGCTCCTATTGAGAAAGTCGCCCCTGGCGTATTCTGGCGTCAGTCAGTTGATCAACCGGTACAGACCGGTCTTAAATCAATCGACGCGATGGTGCCTATTGGACGTGGCCAGCGCGAGTTGATTATTGGCGATCGCCAGACCGGTAAGACCGCGGTCGCGATCGACGCTATCATCAATCAGAAAGATACCGGTATTAAGTGTATTTATGTGGCGGTTGGACAAAAGCAGTCGACCATCGCCAATGTGGTCTCAAAGCTCGAAGAGCATGATGCCCTTAAAAATACCATCGTTGTCGCAGCAGGTGCATCAGAGTCAGCGGCGATGAACTTCATCGCGCCTTACTCCGGTTGCTCCATGGGTGAGTACTTTCGCGATATTGGTGAAGATGCACTGATTGTCTATGACGATCTGACCAAGCAGGCCTGGGGATACCGTCAGGTATCTCTGCTGTTACGCCGTCCTCCAGGTCGTGAAGCGTATCCAGGTGATGTTTTCTACCTCCACTCGCGTCTGCTTGAGCGTGCTGCAAGAGTCAGCGCCGACTACGTCGAAAAACAGACCGAAGGTCGGGTGAAAGGTAAAACAGGTTCACTGACTGCCTTGCCTATTATCGAAACACAGGCCGGTGACGTTTCCGCCTTCGTACCCACCAATGTGATCTCGATCACCGACGGTCAGATCTTCCTTGAAACTGATTTGTTCAATGCGGGTATTCGACCAGCGATTAACGCGGGTCTGTCGGTGTCGCGTGTGGGTGGTGCTGCACAAACCAAGATCATCAAGAAACTCGGGGGCGGTGTTCGTCTGGCACTTGCGCAGTACCGCGAACTCGCGGCGTTTGCACAGTTCGCATCAGATCTGGACGACCTGACCAGAAAACAACTCGAACGGGGTCAGCGTGTTACTGAATTGATGAAGCAGAATCAGTACTCGCCTATGTCTGTCGGTGAGATGGCTGTGTCGCTTTACGCGGCGAATGAAGGCTACCTCGACGGTATTGAAGCGAGTCGCGTGGTTGAGTTTGAACAGGCCATGCACGATCACATCCGTGCCAATCACAGTTCGCTGCTCGATACGATCAACGAGTCGGGCGACTACAACGATGACATTGCGTCCGGTCTCAAGTCGGCCATTGAAGATTTCGTTGCCAACGGCGCTTTTCAGTCTTAAGCCCAACCAGGACGAATTGAAATGGCTGGCGCAAAAGAAATACGCACCAAGATACGCAGCATTCAAAACACGCAGAAAATCACCAAAGCAATGGAAATGGTGGCTGCCAGTAAAATGCGCAAAGCACAGGAGCGTATGGCCGCAACCCGGCCGTACGCCCGGAAAATGCGTGAGGTGGTAGGACACGTGGCAGCGGCGAACACTGAATACGTTCACCCGTACATGTTGCCACGCGAAAATGTGAAGCGGGTGGGTTACATCATTATCTCGACTGATCGTGGCCTGTGCGGTGGTTTAAACATCAACAACTTTAAAAATGTTGTCGCCTCGATGCGCGAGCAATCGGAGCAGGGCATTGAAATAGAAGTCACCACCATCGGCAAGAAAGCGGCGAGTTTTTTCCGACGTCTTGGCAGTAACGTTGTGGCTGATGTTCAGGACCTTGGTGATCAACCCAAGCTGGAGTCCCTGATCGGCGCTGTAACAGTGATGCTGAATGGAATCGACGAAGGCAGGCTCGACAGGCTTTACCTGGCTGAGAATGAGTTTATTAATTCGATGGCTCAAAAGCCGTGTCTGACACAACTGATACCAACCCAGGCGGACAGCGACGAGCGTCTTGGTCAGCACTGGGACTACCTCTACGAGCCCAGCTCCGAGGAAGTGCTGGACAACCTGATGCGACGCTATATCGAATCGTTGATCTACCAGGCCGCAGTGGAAAATGTTGCCTGTGAAATGGCGGCTCGAATGGTTGCAATGAAAAGTGCGACCGACAACGCCGGCGACATTATCAATGAATTGCAACTGGTTTATAACAAGGCCCGTCAGGCGGCGATCACTCAGGAAATATCCGAGATCGTTGGCGGCGCGGCGGCGGTCTAAAAGATTAAATTATCGGGGAACATTATGAGTTCTGGATCTATTGTTGAAATTATCGGCGCTGTCGTCGATGTGGAATTTCCACGTGACGTTGTGCCTAAAGTCTATGACGCGCTCACCATCGATGGCACTGAGACCACGCTGGAAGTGCAGGGCCAGCTCGGAGATGGTGTGGTGCGAACCATTGCGATGGGTGCATCGGAAGGACTGCGTCGCGGTCTCAGGGTCGACAACACCGGCCAGCCGATCTCGGTACCCGTAGGGTCTGCGACACTGGGTCGAATCATGGATGTACTGGGTAACCCGATTGATGAGCAGGGTCCTGTCGGTACGGATGAGCGCTGGCCAATTCACCGGGAAGCGCCCAGCTACTCGGAGCAGGCGGGTTCGACCGAACTTCTCGAGACTGGCATTAAAGTAATCGATCTCCTGTGTCCTTTTGCAAAGGGCGGTAAAGTCGGACTGTTCGGTGGTGCGGGTGTAGGTAAAACCGTAAACATGATGGAGCTGATCCGAAATATCGCTATCGAGCACTCTGGCTACTCAGTATTTGCCGGAGTGGGCGAGCGCACCCGTGAAGGAAACGACTTCTATCACGAGATGAAAGAGTCCAACGTACTCGACAAGGTATCGCTGGTATACGGTCAGATGAATGAGCCTCCCGGTAACCGTTTGCGCGTTGCGCTGACAGGTCTGACCATGGCGGAATACTTCCGCGACGAAGGTCGTGATGTACTCATGTTTATCGATAACATCTACCGTTACACCCTGGCGGGCACCGAGGTATCTGCACTACTTGGTCGTATGCCTTCAGCGGTGGGCTATCAGCCGACACTCGCCGAAGAAATGGGTGTACTGCAGGAACGCATCACGTCTACCAAGACCGGCTCCATTACCTCTATTCAGGCGGTATACGTACCTGCAGATGATTTGACCGATCCATCACCTGCCACCACGTTTGCCCACCTGGATGCGACTGTTGTACTTTCAAGAAACATTGCAGAACTGGGAATCTACCCCGCGGTTGATCCGCTCGACTCAACCAGTCGTCAGCTCGACCCGCTGGTGATCGGTGCAGAGCACTACGATACCGCTCGCGATGTTCAGAATACACTGCAGCGCTACAAGGAGCTCAAGGATATCATTGCGATTCTGGGCATGGACGAACTGTCGGAAGAGGACAAACTTGTGGTAGCCCGGGCCCGTAAGGTTCAGCAGTTTCTGTCGCAGCCGTTTTTTGTAGCGGAAGTCTTCACCGGTTCACCGGGAAAGTACTGCTCTCTGAAAGATACTATTGCCGGCTTCCGCGGAATCGTCGATGGTGAGTACGATCACCTGCCAGAGCAGGCTTTCTATATGGTCGGCACCATTGAAGAGGCCATTGAAAAAGCCAAGTCGATTACCTGACCCACCGTAGTTGAATCAAGCTCAGAGGTTAGTTATGGCTAATACGATACAAGTGGAAATAGTCAGCGCCGAGGAAGCAATATTCTCGGGTAATGCGACCATGGTCGTTGTCTCGGCTGCTGCGGGTGAAGTCGGCATCGCGCCTGGCCACGCGGCGTTCATATCACCGATCAAGGCCGGTGAAGTGACCGTGCACAGTGAGGATGGTGAAAAACACCACATCTATGTGTCCGGTGGCTTGCTCGAGGTGCAGCCATATGAGGCGACCGTGCTGGCGGATACTGCGATTCGCGGTGGCGATCTGGACGAGGCAGAAGCTGAAGAGGCGCGCGCCCGGGCACAAGAGCTGTTGAATGAAAAGCAGGGCACGCCGGATTACGCAGCGGCAGCGGCAGAACTTGCCGAGGCATCTGCCAGACTCAGTGTGTTGAAGAAAATCAAGAACGCATCGAAGTAATCGAAGCCCGCAGTTTCCATTGTAAAAAAGCCCGCAGCATGCGGGCTTTTTTGTGCCTGGTGAACGGGTTGCGCTTATTGGCGCTTCGCCTGGTTCGGTCGTCTGGCATATCTGTTCCCGCAGACACCAACCCCATGGGCTTATACTATTCCCTTTCGTTGCGTGCAGCTGACCGGTGACCACGGATCAAATCGTAATATTCCTCATACTCGCGTGTACGATGGCGCTCTTCATCTGGAATAAATGGCGCTACGATGTGGTCGCGGGTATGGCTCTGATGGCAGCCGTGTATTCCGGTGTGGTGCCGATGGAGCATGCGTTTGAAGGCTTTGCCCACCCGGCGGTCATTACCGTGGCCAGTGTGCTGGTTATCAGTCAGGCACTACAGGCCTCCGGTATCGTCTCAATATTCCTGCGCTACCTCGCATTTGCCAGGTCGACGGCGATGATGCAGGTCGCTGCTAACTGCGGGATCACGGCACTGCTATCCGCATTTATGAACAACATCGGTGCACTGGCGCTGATGCTGCCGATTACGGTGCGCGATGCCCGCAAGGCGAAGCGCTCGCCCTCAAAAATTCTCATGCCACTGTCTTTCGCCAGTCTGCTTGGGGGCCTGGTGACATTGATCGGCACACCGCCGAATATTGTGATAGCCACTTATCGCGAGAATCAAACCGGCCAGCCGTTTGGTATGTTTGACTTCACTCCGGTAGGACTGGTGGTGGCCATCGCGGGAATTGCATTTCTAACGTGCTTTGCGCGCTTTCTGCTACCGCATCGCGGTGAAAACAGCGATGGCTTCGAGGCGTTTAGAATTGCGAAATATGTCAGTGAGATGCGCATTCCCGAAGGGTCGGGCCTGATCAATCGCACCGTCGGCGATCTTGAAAAAATGTGCGACTACGAAACGTCAGTGGTCGCTATTGTGCGGCATGACAAGCGGCGCCTGGGACCGCATACCTCGGAGCGGCTTGAGGTGGGCGATATACTGATCCTGCAGGGTGCAAGTGAATCGATGCAACCCTTGTTCGAAGACCCGTCGCTGCTTGAAGCCGGTAGTGAGAGCGCGGATACGGAGTGGCAGTCATCGGAGGATGTACGCATCATGGAAGTGGTGGTAATGCCCGACTCCGTCATTATCGGTCGGGCATTTCGCGATCTCAGAATTCACGCGCGCTTCGGCGTAAACCTGCTGGCATTGGCGCGCGAGGGACACCAATCCCGTTCGATGCTCAAACACGTGCGATGTAAGGCGGGGGATGTATTGTTGTTGCAGGGCGAGCCGGCCGCACTGGCACAGCTGTGCAGCAGTCTGGGTTGTCTGGCGATAAAGAACCGTGGCACCGAAATCACACCCAGACGCGGAGCGTTGCTGACTCCGCTGGCATTCGCAGCCGGTATTCTCGCCGCGGCGATTGGTCTGGTGCCGGTGCAAATCGCCTTCACCACCGTGGTGGGAGTGCTGGTGTTGTCCCGTGTGGTCTCTCTGCGTGAGGCTTATCGCAGCATTGAGTGGCCGGTGATTGTGTTACTCGGTTTTCTGATTCCTGTCGGCGAGGCCCTGCAGTCGACCGGAGCCACCGAGTTGATTTCCGGATTCATTCAGGTGGTGGCATCAGGCCTGCCGTTGTGGGGTCTGATCGCGTTTATCATGGCGGTGTCGATGCTGTTGTCCGACGTCGTACACAACACGCCGACTGCGGTGCTGATGGCACCCATTGCGTATTCAGTGGCGTTGAAGCTCAATCTGCCGCCAGATGCGCTTTTGATGGCGGTAGCAATTGGGGCGGCTTCACCGTATCTCACCCCGATCGGGCATCAGTCCAATACCCTGGTGATGGGGCCGGGTGGCTATCATTTTCGCGACTACTGGCGCCTTGGTGCGCCGCTCGATCTGGTTATTCTGCTGGTTGCGGTTCCAATGGTGGTATTGGTCTGGGGTTAGGGTTCGCTTAGGTGCGGGTGGGTCCAGTCACATCACTACTGTCACTAATTATTGACTCAATCAAGAATTGGGTGCAGTATATAGCTCATGGCGAAAACTGATCGCAATCCGGACCCCACCGCTGAAGCCCTGCGCGCCGCGGGCCTGCAGGTCACAGCGCAGCGTTTGGCTGTGCATCGTGCCGTGTCCGCGCTGCCGCATGCACTGGCCGATGATATCTATCAGGCGGTGCATGCAGAACTCGGGGTGATATCACGACAAGCCGTGTTTGATGCCTTAAACGCGATGTCCGAGCACGATATTATCCGGCGTATTCAACCGGCGGGTTCTGCCGCCCGCTACGAGCAGCGGGTCGATAACCATCACCATGTGGTTTGCCGCCAGTGCGGCACCATGGTAGATGTCGATTGCGCAGTGGGTGAAACACCCTGTCTGACCGCCGAATGCAACCACGGCTTTGTTATTGACGAAGCCGAGGTCACCTACTGGGGTATTTGTCCGCAATGCCAGTGACACGCGAACGCCGAATAGTCTGCAGGGGTAGACCGTTGGCGTTATCACGCTCAAATTTCCAGGCGTCGCCGCTGCGACGACCTTGCTACAAGTCCGGTTTGTGCCGGATGCATCACTTAACCTTTGACTTATATAACAACCTCATGACAGGAGAATATTGATGGATGGTGATATTGGAGGCGGATGCCCGTTCGCCCACGGTGGCAACACTGCGATGGACAAGCCGGTCACCAAGTGGTGGCCAAACGCACTGAACCTCGACATCCTGCATCAGCACGGTGCTCGCACAAACCCGATGGATCCCGACTTCGACCATCGCGAAGCGGTGAAATCGCTCGACTTTGAGGCTGTTAAAGCGGATGTCAAAGCCCTGATGACTGACAGCCAGGACTGGTGGCCTGCAGACTGGGGTCACTATGGCGGATTGATGATCCGACTGGCCTGGCACTCCGCCGGTTCCTACCGCATGGGTGATGGTCGCGGTGGTGCGGGCTGCGGCAACATCCGTTTCGCGCCATTGAACTCGTGGCCGGACAACGCCAGCCTCGATAAAGCCCGCCGCCTGCTGTGGCCGGTGAAAAAGAAGCATGGCAACGCGCTGTCCTGGTCAGATCTCATCATCTTGGCGGGCAACATGGCTTATGAATCCATGGGTCTGAAAACGTTTGGGTTTGGCTTTGGTCGAGCCGACATCTGGGCGCCTGAAACAGACGTCAACTGGGGTTTCGAAAATGAGTGGCTGGCAGACAGTGCCAATCGCTACGAAGATCTCGACGACCCGTCCACCATGTATAACCCGCTCGCCGCGGTACACATGGGTCTTATTTATGTGAACCCCGAAGGTGTCAACGGCAACCCGGACCCGGCACGCACCGCATTGCACGTGCGCGAGACATTCGCACGCATGGCGATGAATGATGAAGAAACTGCAGCCCTGACCTGCGGTGGTCATACCGTGGGTAAAGCGCACGGCCGCGGTGACACCGACAACATCGGTGTTGAACCGGAGGCAACCGGCGTGGAAGCACAGGGACTTGGCTGGGCCAATGCCGGACACGACGGCAAGGCGACGAATGCATTTACCTCGGGTATTGAAGGTGCCTGGACGTATGATCCCACCAAGTGGGACATGGGCTACTTTGACTATCTTTTTAACTACGAATGGGAACTGACCAAGTCACCCGCGGGTGCCAATCAGTGGGCGCCGGTTGATATGCCGGAAGATAAAAAGCCTGTCGATGCGACCGATCCATCAGTGCGTCATAATCCGATGATGACAGACGCCGACATGGCGATGAAGGTCGATCCGATCTACAACAAAATCTGTCAGAAGTTCATGGCCGATCCCGACTACTTTGCCGATACATTTGCACGTGCCTGGTTTAAGTTAACGCATCGTGACATGGGTCCGCGTGCTAACTATCAGGGTCCTGATGTACCGTCTGAAGATCTGATCTGGCAGGATCCAGTTCCCGCCGGCTCAACCGCTTATGATGTCGATGCTGTCAAGGCGAAGATCGCTGAAGCCGGGCTGTCAGCTGCAGACATGATTGCAACTGCATGGGATAGTGCACGTACTTTCCGCGGTTCAGACAAACGCGGTGGTGCCAATGGCGCACGCATTCGACTTGCGCCTCAAAAGGACTGGGCCGCTAATGAGCCAAAGCGTCTGGCCAAAGTGTTGGGTGCGCTGGAGCCGATTGCAGCGGATACCGGCGCATCAGTTGCCGATGTGATTGTGCTCGCTGGTAATGTCGGTATTGAGCAGGCACTCGCGGCAGCCGGCCACAGTGTTGCAGTTCAGTTCTCAGCGGGTCGCGGTGACGCTACCGATGAGATGACCGATGCCGAGAGTTTTTCCGTACTTGAGCCGCTTGCCGATGGTTTTCGCAACTATGAAAAGGAAAAGTACGCGGTCGCTCCCGAAGAGTTGATGCTTGATCGTGCTCAGCTGATGGGCCTGACCGCAGCCGAGATGACCTTGCTGGTGGGTGGTATGCGTGTCCTTGGCGCCAACCACGGCGGAGCCAGGCATGGTGTTTTCACCGATCGTGAAGGTCAGCTGACGAATGATTTTTTCGTCAACCTGACTGACATGAGCTACAGCTGGCACCCGGTCGCTGATGGTACCTACGAAATACGTGACCGCCAGTCCGGCAACGTGAAGTGGACCGCCACCAGTGCGGATCTGGTCTTTGGTTCAAACTCGATCCTGCGCTCGTACGCTGAAGTGTACGCACAGGACGACAACGCAGAGAAGTTTGCGAAAGACTTTGTAGCGGCCTGGACCAAAGTGATGAACGCCGACCGTTTTGATCTGTTGGCCTAAAGGCAGTAAGGGACGGGCCGCGTGATGCGGCCCGTCATGTAGATTTCAAGCTCTCTCAATCCAGCCATACACCTGATGCTACGTGCTTGTGGCGGTTTAGTTCTCAGCATTAGTTAAGCGCACACACTCGTGCTACTGGTTTATTGCAGTCGTATATGCGCGTTTGCACTGCCAAGGCTCACACCCTTTGCCCATTGTTTTGCGTAATCAGTTCGACTGCGCAGCCCGTCATTCATCAGCCATAGTCGCCAAAGCAAACGTTTATGCGTCGGTTCGTCAAAGTCTACGTACGCTGAGCGGGTGTGCAGCGAAACGTAGTTATTAACGAATTGCATGTCTCCCGGCTGCAGTGCCATTTCAATATGCAGTTCGTCGGCAATTGCTTCGGCTCTTGCGAGTGCCTGTTGCTGTTCACTGGTAAGCGCCGGTGTGTCTTCCAGCTGGTGGCCCTTGTAAATATGTTTCGGCCCAAACGACGTGCACAGCTTTCCGCCGAGAAAATTAAAAACCGGGCTTTGATAAAAAGGCGCCTCGTCCGGTGCATGCTCGCCGTGTTTGGTCCAGCACAGTGGTTCTGAAAGTACTTCGACAAAGCGCGGGTTTTCTTTTAACAGTGTGTTGTACATTGCGACGGAGCTTGTGAGTTTTGAAACTCCGCCTTCCTTTGCACTGCGAATACACAGCAGTCCGACAATGTCACATTGATCGCAGTGATAATCCATTGCTTCGCGTGTCTGATAGCCGCGACTGTTGGCATCGCGCTGAGTTTTGCCAAGGTCAGTGATGTGTCCGAATATATCGCCCTGCGGGTTGTTGGGACAGGCGACTCCGAATTCTCTGCCGATTGCCCAGTAAATGATGGCGGCGTCGAGCAGTTCCATTTCTGCGATTGGCAGCCCCCTGAGCAGGACAACACCGTAGCCTTCCTTAAGCTCGCTGAACATTCGAGCCACTTTGTTCGCGACTGCGCCCGCCCTGAAACTGATGTCAGTTAAATGCAGCAGCGCGCTTGCATCGTCGCCGATTCCCCGACGAACAGCCACGGCGAGTGCTCGCAACTCGTCGATTTCTGCATTGCTGAATGTGTACTGCCAGCGTGTGGTGGCGGAGAACTGATCGGGGTACCAGCAGGCCGGATCAACTACGGGTTCGAGTTTTTTAGCTTCTTTGAAATTAGACATGTCAGCAAGCCTTCCTTCGTGCTCCGGGCCGTATCGCGAGATGCTCACCGGAGTCAATACTCCGGCCGAGCGGCCCTGCCGCTGACGAGTGTACACATTGTCGGTGTATTTTGTCTGCTACTCCCGCCCGGTGAGTGGTTCTCCGACCGCATCGGGGAACGCCCAGATCGACGCATCCCTGATCCAGAAAGCCTCGCGGTACGTCGGGTTGTCCGCGCTGAACCAGACTTCCTGCGTACCGGCGGGCAGGTACGCGGTTCCATCCGACCCGGTGTAGTATGAGCGGAATTTTCCAAAATCGTTTTCGGGTTCATATTGCATGGACGGCGTGTGCCAGCTCACGCCTTTGTCGTATGAAATACGCAGTGTGGTGCCGTCCTCACTGCCACCGGTCAACGCGGTGAAACGCAGTTTCGAATTTTCCGGTGCCGGTGCGTTAAAACGCAATATTGCGTGATCACCCGTAGCACCGTTTGCTGCTACGGTACGTTCGATTGACTTAATAATCGTGAACGGAATACCGGGTGCGAGGTAAAAGTTATCCCAGTGATAGGTGTTCGGGTGGCAAAGGCTTTGAAACGCGGCACCGGGTTTGTCGTGTGGCTGACCGACATTGTCTGCGCAAGACTTGGTGGTGTTATACGCGTAGTGCGTAAACTGCACCAGGAGTTCATCAGCCAGTTCCGGCACAATGTACTCACCGATGCAAGCGTCGTTGTAGTCCGGCATACACAGTGACACCTGATCCCACAATGCCGGCACCCAGGCCGGGTTATCCGGTTGCTCCGAGACCGTTAAACGAAACCGGGTTCGAGTGCGGTTGTCAGTGACGTTGTGCAGCGTGACATCCGGGTTATTATCGCCATCGAGGTAATCATACATCACCTGGTTATAGCTGGTGTGGGTCAGTACCCAGTCTTCTTCCGGTGCCTGGGCATATATCTCCAGTCGTTCCGCGTTTCCGGGGTTGGCGATCTGGGCTCTTTTGTATTGCGCCTGCGGGTCCTGCGGATCGACATAGTTGCCGTCTATCATGAAGCGGCCGTCTTTGAGCATCAGGGTTCTAAAGACATTGATATTGCCGGGTATATCGGCAATACCGTTCGGCCCTTCATCCAGTGAGGTGTTGATATTAAAACCATTGACAGCTTTACCATTGGCGTCGGCGACCACATCACCTTCCGGTAGCTGCAGGTGGGTCGCCAGCGGGGTCAGATCAATTTGCCAGTAGTCACGACCGCCGGTGCGATAAGTTGAGACGGAAAACTCCACGGTGCCAACGCCCGAACGGGTCGAAAGTAACTGATTCGGTGTGAGTGACAACTTGGACGCACCGGTGGCGTAGGCCGCCGTCATCAGATGATCTGCACAGACGTAGATCATATCTTCATAGCGCAGCACGGGATGCAAACCGACGGCATCCGTCAGTGATTGTTCATAGGCAGGGCTCCAGTAGTCAGACAGCGTGTTTTCATCGCCGTTGTAGCCGGCGGGTATATCAAAAAACGCTTCCATAAAAGTGAAGCCACGCTGATTGTTTCTACTGGCATCTACTCGCGTGGACAGATCGACAGGCCCGCCGCAGCGGTTGCCGTGATCAGCCATCAGCATCTGCTCGTTCCAATAGTAACTGTCGTTAAAACCGGCCCCGGTGCCCGGCGCAATGTAGCCATCGCGCGAGTGAGCTGTGATGTCCCATTTGGTTGAGATAGCCGAAAGCGCATCGGCGTAATGACTGAAGTCCATCCCATCAATCAGATCGGTATGCAGATCGAGCACGTTGTTCTGGTGTGTTGCCTGTGTCGGATCGGCCAGGTTGAATAGCTCGCCCTGACTATAGCGGCGATAGGTTTGATCGCGAAACGACATCGGCGGTATCAGACCGGTCAGCTCGGCAGGGCTGGTGCCGGTAAAGTCTTCGCAGAAATACGGTGTCGACTGATCCGAAAAGCTGTCACAGTAGCGGGTGACCTGCTGCGGGTTGTCTGTCGGGTCGGTGTTAGCTTGTGGTGCTTCAGGTGCAGGTGTATCGGTAGCGCTCTGGCATCCGCTCAGGGTCAATGCGATCAGTGTGGATAATCGCAGCATTTTGCCTGGTATCGCGGGTCGGTGTTGTCTATTCACAGTGCCGTAGTCCGTATAACGCCGGTGTGGTATTTGTCCATCATACATTTGATGGGTCTGATGCGAATTGTTGGTTTCCCGATAGCCCGTTACACTACGTTAGTACAAACAGAGACACACGAATGAATCTTTCTGTACTGCCACTTAAAGCTGCGCCTGAAAATTTTGCCGCTGAGGTTCGCGGCATTGATGTGTCGGGCGAGGTCAGTGCTGCACAAATTGATCAGATCACACGGGCAATCGAACATTATGGTGTACTGGTGTTTCGCGACCAGCGCATCGACGATGAACAGCAGTATCGTTTCTCAGCGCAGTTCGGCCCAATGGAACTTGCCACCGGCGATGTCAACGCGCGCGACGAACGCCGCCTGTCGCTGAAGGTTAACGATATTTCCAACCTCGATAAGGATGGACGCGTGCTGGAGCGGGATGATCGCAACAGGTTGTTTGGTCTCGGCAACATGTTATGGCACTCGGACAGTTCCTTTAAAGCTATTCCGGCAAGTTTTTCACTGTTGTCTGCGCGTGTGGTTCCAGCGCAGGGTGGTAACACTGAGTTTGCCGATATGCGCGCAGCGTGGGATGCGCTTGACGACGACTGGCAACAGCAATGCCGGCCGCTGGTGTGTCAGCACAGTCAGATTTTTTCGCGTTCGAGTCTGGGTTTTGAAGGCTTCACCGAGGCAGAGCGTCGCGACTGGCAACCGGTAGAACAACCGTTGGTTCGACAACATCCTGACAGCGGCAGAGTATCGCTATTTTTATCCGCACATATCGGTGCGATTAACGGCTGGCCGGTACCGGAGGCAAGAATGTTTATTCGGGATCTGACCGAGCACGCGACACAACGGCAGTTTGTCTATGCGCATGAATGGCGACAGTGGGATTTACTGATGTGGGATAACCGCGTCACGATGCACCGCGCCCGGCGCTACGATCACACACAGCCACGAGACTTACACCGTACCACCGTGTCTATGGGGGAGCAGGTAGTGTAACCGCCTAATCCCGTTTTCCCTGTACCACCTGATTTAAAATCATCGCGCAAAATAGAATGGCAAAGCCTGCGAGTATGCCCTGACCGACCGAGGAGTACTGCAGTGCCTCCAGAACATCTTCTCCCAGTCCCTTCGCACCGATCAGTGACGCGACCACCACCATGGCCAGACTCAACATGATGGTCTGGTTGACGCCTGCCAGTATCGATGGCGCGGCGAGTGGTAAGTCCACCT
Organism: uncultured Granulosicoccaceae bacterium; assembly: GCA_964583825.1. Classification (GTDB taxonomy): domain Bacteria; phylum Pseudomonadota; class Gammaproteobacteria; order Granulosicoccales; family Granulosicoccaceae. Next base: position 10,585 of record CAZOXM010000014.1, on the reverse strand, counting down.
TGGTCAGCAGATACCACTTGGAAGCGCCGTAGGCGATGGCGGCTTCGCGAATGGATTCCGGTACACCACGCATACCGAGCACGGTCAGGCGCACCACCGGTGTGCCGCCGAAAATCATGGTTGTGATAACGGCGGCGGGTTTACCCACACTGAAAAAGGCAATGACCGGAATCATAAATACAAACGAGGGCATCGTCTGCATAAAGTCCATAATCGGTCGAATGACCGCGTAGAACTTAGGGCGGCGTGCACTGAAGAGGCCGAGCGGAATGCCGAGGCTGATCGAAAGTAATGCCGCTGTACCGAGCAGTGCCAGGGTGGTCATGGCTTTTTCCCAGAACCCGAATAGCCCCATATATAAAAGAAAACAGGCAGCAGCAATCGCTCCCCTGGGGCCGGCAGAAAGCCAGGTCAGCAGAATAATAAAGCTCGCGATCACAGGCCACGGGGTCTTTACGAACAATACTTCGAGTCCGTCCAGCACCACACGAATGCCGAAGGATATTGAATCAAAGATATACCCGCCCCCTGCTCTTGCCGCATCGAAGATACGCTCTATGAAAGAAATACCGCTGAGCCTGATCTGACGATCGGTCGGGAAAGTCTCCAGCCATTCGAGTGTGCCCGGAAAGGCAAAGTGCACCACACTGACTGCAAAGATCAACAGCACAAATGCAACTGTAATTCCGGTGCGCAGCGGGTTGAGCCCCGCTGTCAGTGTGCGATCGGAAAGCCACTGCGAAAACCGTTTCTCAAGTGCGGGGTTAGCAATGATGCCTTCCGCCAGTTTAACCAGCAGCAGCATGCCGAGCCCGAATAGCGCGACTGAAGTCGCAGCGGCTTCAGCCTGTGTAATTTCGACGTTGATATCCGCAATCGCCTTCTCCAGCGATTCGATGGCGCGCTGAAAGACTTCTACCTTGTCTGACTGTTTTTCAATGGCTGCCTGCAGTTGCTTGTGCCTGAACTCGAGTGTGCCTTCGATTTGTGCTATTCGCTCCCGTGCCTCTGCTCCGAGATCACCAAACAGTCCACGAGCGAGTTGGATTATGGCGAACGTCTCGAGAATGATAAAAGGCAGGCCCCAGTTCCACAGCCCGCGCATACCGAACCAGATGGGCCCCAGTAGTGCGGCGACCCGGTTAAAAGTCCAGGTAAAGCGCGCGCGGCTGCCGATCCGGTCGAACTGTCGCTGATAGTACGAACTGTTCGTTGCGACAAACGTCGGTATAAGTGCTTCCCGATTTTCACTGGCGTTGTCGTTCATGAGGTTTCAGTACCATCGGCAATCGTTATTAACAAGTCGGTCCGTGTGATTACGCCGACGCGCGCACCGTCGTTATCGGTTATTGCCAGCGGATGTTCCTGGCTGGTCGCCCCTTCAATCAGTTCACTGAGATTGGCCTCTCGGTCAAATGCCGGTGCCGCCTCGCTCAGTGTGCCGTTGGCAGACTGCCACTGATCAATCGGTTGCATTACGGCGTGAGCACGCACAATTTTCAGTCGTGAAATACCGGCCACAAAGTCGGCCACATAGTCGTCCTGCGGGTGCATGATAATGTCAGCCGGGGTACCGGTTTGCACAACACGGCCATCACGCATAATCGCAATACGGTCACCGATACGAACCGCCTCGTCGAGATCGTGCGTGATAAATACTGTGGTTTTATTCAGCCCCGAGGCCAGATGCATAAACTCGTTTTGCAACTGCCGTCGAATCAGCGGATCGAGGGCCGAAAACGGTTCGTCCATTAACAGTATTTCAGGGTCGGCGGCGAGCGCGCGGGCCAGACCGACGCGTTGCTGCATGCCACCGGACAGTTCGTGCGCGAACTTGTTGCCCCAGCCGGTCAGCTCCACCAGTTCAATGGTACGGTGAGCTGTCTCCATGCGCTGGTTTTTCGGAATGCCGCGAATCTCCAGTGGCATGGCGATGTTGTCCAGCACTGAGCGATGTGGCATCAGTGCGAAGTTTTGAAACACCATCGCAATGTGTTCGTTGCGATATTGCCGCAGGGCGCGGTCTGACATTGCCATAATGTCTTCGCCATTGACAACTATTTTGCCGTCAGTGGGTTCGAGCAGGCGATTAATGTGTCGAACGAGGGTCGACTTGCCACTGCCGGACAAACCCATGACGCAGAATATTTCGCCCGGTTCAATCTTCATGGTGGCATCGGCTACACCGATGACGCAGTTGTATTTGGCCAGTACTTCGGCCTTGCTGAGCGACGTTGCTTTTATATCTGCAAGGGCTTCGCGTGCACGGTCGCCGAAAATCTTCCAGACGTTGGATATCTCTATCGCAAAGTGATGATCAGTCACAAGTAATCCTGAAGACTGGTTTGAAGAATGACCGAATCCGAATGAGTGCCGTATGCAGCGTGCCACGGCTTGCGCAGCGGGGGCGACCAGCCTCACCCCCGCCGCGACAGGACCAGCGTTACAGACCGAGCCAGCCGTCGACCCGGTCAGAGTTTGCCTCTACCCAGGACCTGGCCACATCCGCTGCGTCTTTACCGCCTTCGATTTCAAATGCAAATGAAGAAACATCTTCACCGTTGAGCGAGATATTCTTTACCAGATCAGCAATCGCCGGCGACCGCTCTTCCAGTGACTTTGAATAGGCTATTTGTACCTGCTTCAGTGCATCTTCAGTCATCACTTTTGAATTCTCAAACCAGTTTGGATCCTGGTCGGGTTGCAGTGCGACGTACTTTTCCGGATCAAATGCCGGCTCTGACAAACGCACGATATCGTGCTGGAACCAGATGGCGTGCGGCGAGTAGCAGTAGAAGGCGTAACCGATACCTTTTTTCACAGAGTCACCGACGGTGGCTGTCATCACGGCCTGGTCAGCGCGGACTGGCTCCATGAATGGCATCAGTCCGTAGTCCCGCACCTTCACCTGATTGACGTTAGCCGAAGCCCAACCCGGTGCACCGATCCAGATTTCACCTTTTCCGTTGTTGTCGCTGTCCATCTTTGCGGCGATTTCCGGACGCGCCAGATCAAAAATCGACGTGACGTTGTTTTCCTCACTGAACTGTCGGGTAACACAAAAACTCTGCTTCCCCTCATAGGCGTTTTCAGACAGTGCGACATTGCCGGTACCGTCAACGTATTTATCAGTGAAGCTCTTCTGGTTCGGCAACCAGACATCCGGATGAATATCGATATCCCCTTTGCCGGCGTCCATCGCCTGGAAGATCGCGGCATTGTTACCGGGGACCAGCGTTGCTTCACCACCGATTCTCGAGACGACAATTTCCTGTATCAGGTGTGCAATTGCCTGTGCCCCGGTCCAGGACGGGGCGCCGATGTTGACAGATTCAGCCATGGCAGTGGTGCTTGAGAGCGCCAGGGCGAGGCCTATTACAGTTTTTTTCATTGAATTCCTCCGATTTGAGATGACGGTGTGTCGACTGATGCAGCACCGATGCAGCGGTTGCTGAACGACCAGATATTCAGGGTGTGCTGTTTGCTCGGCTGTCAGACGACACATTCAGGTGTAAAATTGACCAGCGCACGCCTGACCCACCGAAGGGTAACATCAAGCAGTCAGGTGATGTGCGGGCTGGTTGCGACATTTGCACGGCTGATCGAACCCCGATTGCGCACGGATACACCCGCCGCATAGTGAAAAACAGTGACAAAAGTTGCGCTGCTGCACAATCGACTGCCATATTGGTGAGGGTTGGCAGCGTCCCCTGTGGCCTGCGCGGGGGCGCGACTACAGAGCCTTGCAGTGGTGCCGTTATCGATGGAATAGCTGGAGAAAGGCAGAACTCATGTCTCTTAAGGTGGTAATTCTTGCGGCCGGCAAGGGCACTAGGATGAAATCGGCAATGCCCAAGGTGTTGCACCGCGTTGCGCACAAACCGATGGTCGAGCACGTCATTGATGCGGCGGCCGATCTGGGTGCTGATTCGACCATTCTGGTGATCGGACACGGTGCTGATCAGGTGCGTGAAACCGTGACCCGGGAGGTGCAGTATGTGGAGCAGAAAGAACAGCTCGGCACCGGGCACGCAGTGCAACAGGCGGTACCGTTACTCGACGCCGATGACACGGTATTAATTGCCTACGGCGACGTACCACTGACCAAAACAGAAACGTTGCAACAACTGATCACCGAAGTGACCGACAGCAACATGGCGCTGTTGACCGTACACATGGATGACCCGCAAGGCTACGGGCGCATTGTGCGCGACACGTTCGGCAATCTGCTTGGCATTGTTGAACAGAAAGATGCGACCGGCGAACAACTGAAAATAACCGAAGTGAATACGGGCATCTTCGCCGCCCGCGCGTCGTTGCTGGGTGAGTTGCTCGATAAAATCGACAACAACAATGCTCAGAACGAATACTACCTGACTGATGTGTTCAGTCTGGCTGTCGAGCAGGGTATGACGGTGTCCACGCATCACCCGCAACACATCTGGGAAACCTCGGGTGTGAACAGTCGTCTGCAACTGGCCGAGCTTGAACGAATCTACCAGCGCAACCAGGCTGATGCCCTGATGGCAGACGGCGTGACGCTGCGCGACCCCGGTCGCATCGATATTCGCGGCACACTGGTGGCAGGGCAGGATTCACTGATCGACATCAATTGTGTGTTTGAGGGTGAAGTCAGCCTCGGTGAAAATGTCAGCATTGGTCCCAACTGTGTGATCAGCAATGCCACCATCGCCGATGGTACGGTCATCCGCGCCAACACCGTTATCGAGGATTCGGTGGTGGGTGCCGGCTGCACCATTGGTCCCTTCGCCCGTCTGCGACCGGGTGCTGAACTCAAAGAAGACGCGCACATCGGCAACTTCGTGGAAATCAAGAAATCGGTGATCAACAAGGGCAGCAAGGTCAACCACCTTTCGTACGTCGGCGACAGTATCGTTGGCGAAAAAGTGAATATTGGTGCCGGTACGATTACCTGTAACTATGATGGTGCCAACAAACACCAAACCGTCATTGAAGACGGTGTGTTTATTGGTTCCTGTACCCAGTTGGTTGCACCCGTTACCGTCAAAGAGAACGCAACGATCGGTGCCGGCTCGACAATTACCAAAGAGGTCGCAGCGAGTCAGCTGGCCTTTACCCGTGCACCGGTTAAGACCATTGATAACTGGCAGCGACCTGTAAAGAAATAACCCCCGGAACTAAAAACTATGTGTGGAATTATTGCCGCATACGCGCAACGAAATGTCACTCCGATCCTGCTGGAGGGACTGCACCGGATGGAGTACCGCGGTTACGACTCCGCTGGCATGGCCGTGCTCGACAAGGACTACAACATTCAACGCACCCGTGCGCTGGGCAAAGTGGCGGTGCTTGGCGAAAAGCTCGAAAAGTCACCGATGGACAGCGGTATCGGCATCGCCCACACGCGCTGGGCCACCCACGGAGCGCCGTCTGAAGCGAATGCGCATCCGCACAATTCGAGCGAGCAGTTTTCTGTGGTGCACAACGGCATTATCGAGAATCACGAACAGCTGCGCACCGCACTTAAAAACGAAGGCTACGAGTTCGGCTCGCAGACCGATACCGAAGTGATCGTACACCTGGTGCACCGCGAGGTGGCCAAAGCCGGTGACTATCTGAAAGGTGTGCAAAACACCGTGGCGCTGCTCGAAGGCGCTTATGCCATTGCGATTCTCAACACCGCAATGCCTGATCGTATGATTGCTGTTAGAAAGGGCAGTCCGCTGCTGGTCGGTCTTGGAGTGGGTGAGTTTTTTCTCGCCTCCGATACCGCGGCACTTATTCCGGTGACACAGGAATTTATTTACCTCGAAGACGGCGACCTGGTCGACATCTGCGAAGGTAAGCTCACGATTCTCGACGAGGCCGGGGCTGAGGTGAAGCGACCGGTCAAGACTTCAACGCTGTCGCTCGGCTCGGTCGACAAGGGCCCCTACAAACACTTCATGCTCAAAGAGATCTACGAGCAACCCAACGCGGTGCGGGCGACACTGCAGGATCGCATCACCGACAACAGTCTGTTGCTCAACGGATTTGGCGACATTACCCCGGCCATGTTAAGACGGGTCGAAGCGATTCACATTGTTGCCTGTGGTACCAGTTATCACGCCGGCCTGACTTCCAAGTACTGGTTTGAAGAATATACGCAGACACCCTGTTCGGTAGAAATTGCCAGTGAATATCGCTATCGAACTGTCGCGGTGCCGAACAACACACTGTATATCACCCTGTCGCAGTCCGGTGAAACGGCCGACTCGCTGGCCGCCCTGGAAGAGGTAAAAAATTCGGGCAAATACCTCGCCACGCTGGCGATTTGTAACGTACCCGAAAGCACGCTGACGCGTGAAGCCGATGCTACCCTGCTCACCAAAGCCGGCCCTGAAATCGGCGTCGCCTCAACCAAGGCATTCACGACGCAGCTGGTTGCTTTGCAACTGGTGGCACTGACCATGGCAAAAGCCAAGGAAACGCAAACCGAAGCGCAGTGCAGTGAAATCATCAAGGCACTGTATGAAAGCCCGATTACCATGGAGCGCCTGCTCGGCCTGGATCGCACGATCGAGCACCTCGCAGAGCAGTTCGTTGAAAAAGACCATGCAATCTTTCTTGGTCGCGGTGCGATGTTTCCGATTGCGCTGGAAGGCGCTCTCAAACTCAAGGAAATTTCCTACATTCACGCCGAAGGCTATCCAGCCGGTGAGTTAAAGCACGGGCCGCTGGCGCTGGTCGACAGCGAAGTGCCGGTGATTGCTATTGCCCCGAATGACAACCTGCTCGAGAAGCTCAAGTCCAATCTCGAAGAGGTGCGCACGCGCGGTGGCGAGCTCTATGTGATGACCGAAGAAGACACCGACATTGATTCTATCGACGGGCTGAAACTGGTGAAGATTCCGGGTTGCCCGGAAGCCGTCGCGCCGCTGCTGCTGACCGTACCGCTGCAGCTACTGTCATATCATGTTGCCGTGATGCGCGGCACAGATGTCGATCAGCCGCGCAATCTCGCCAAGAGTGTCACGGTCGAGTAATCACCGATACGCGAGCGTGTGTGCGCTCGCGTACCTCCTGCTGGTCAGCCCGGAAGTGGTCTTTGGCTGAGTGACTGATGCAGTCGGGCCACCGGTAGTGGTATGGTGAGTTTTTTTGCACCTGCTGCTCCATGACACCAAAACTTCGACTGCGCTCCGCGCTCTACCTGCCTGCCAGCAATGCGCGGGCAATTGAAAAGTCCCGCACCATCGCTGCCGATGCGGTGATATTCGATCTTGAAGATTCCGTCGCGCCTTCAGCCAAAGCGACCGCCAGAGCGCAGTTGGCAGAAGCATTCAAACAGGGCGGCTTCGACAAGACCACTGTTATCCGCTGCAACGCCGTTGAATCTCCTGATTACCTGCGTGATCTGGATACGATCAGTGAGTGCCTGCCCGATGCGGTGCTGATACCCAAGGTGTCAGACGTCGGCGCGGTAGAGACCTTTGAGTCCGATGCGATCAATCGCGGCGTGGCTGGCAAGTTCGCTACCTGGTACATGATTGAAACGGTCGCCGGACTGATGAATCTCAAAGAAATCGTGCAGCGCGGTATCAACACCCGCTGTCCGCTGCGGTGCCTGGTCCTGGGGCATAACGATCTGGCCGTTGAAACCGGTGTGTCGCTGGGCAATCAGCGTCAGTACCTCATTCCCTGGCTGATGCAGGCGGTGCTTTGCGCGCGCCACTTTGACCTGTCGATTCTCGACAGTGTGTACAACGATCATCGGGATCTTGAGGGCTTCGAGGCGGAAGTGTCGCAAACAAAAGCGATGGGTTTTGACGGCAAATCGCTGATCCATCCGGCCCAGGTTGAGATCACCAACCGGGTGCTGCGACCGGGTGAAGCGGAGCTTGCCGAAGCCAGAGCCATTGTCAGCGCCTTTCAGCGCGAGGAAAATGCCGCTGCCGGTGTGATCAGTATTAATGGTAAAATGGTTGAAAGGTTGCACCTGGCGCAGGCAGAGTTACTGTTGCAGCAGTACGATACCTGAGCGTTCCGGCACCCACAAAGGCACTGCCTTTTGTCGATATTGTGCAGTTGCACGATATCCCCACACTAACCACCTAACCTTAATAATTAACTGTGCCCCATGTTTAGCAAACCAAGAATCGCGATAGCCGGTGTCACCGGTGCCGTCGGTCAGGAATTCCTGCGTCTGATCGAGCAGCGACAAATCCCTTATGCCTCACTGAAACTGCTGGCAAGTAAGCGTTCCGCCGGAAAACAAATCGACTACTGCGGTCAGCAGTACACCATTGAAGAACTCACCGGCGACAGTTTTCGCGATGTGGACATCGCGCTGTTTTCAGCAGGCGGTTCCATCAGTAAAGAATTTGCACCGGTCGCCAAAGCGCATGGTGCCATTGTGATCGATAATTCTTCTGCCTTTCGCATGGATCCGGACACCCCGCTCATAGTGCCGGAAGTCAACGCGCAGGCGATCAACGGCCAGAGCGGTATCATTGCCAACCCCAATTGTTCCACCATTATTATGAACCTGCCGGTGTGGGCGCTGCATCAGGAAGCAGGCGTTGAACGTATCGTCGTTTCCACCTATCAGGCGGCCAGCGGTGCCGGGCAGGCGGCCATGGATGAACTTGAACAGCAGGCGCGCGACTGGGTCGGCGGTGACCCGATCACACAGGACATCTTCGAACGCCAGTACATCTGGAATCTCTTCAGCCACAATTCCGATATCGATCCCGAGACCGGATACAACACCGAAGAGACCAAAATGATTAAGGAAACCCACAAAATCTTCGGCGAAGATGACATCCGCATTTCTGCCACCTGCATTCGCGTACCGGTACTCAGAGCGCATTGCGAGTCGATTAACGTCACCCTGAAAAAACCATTGAGTGAAGCGCAGGCGCGTGAAATTCTGGCGGGATCACCTGGCATGTCAGTGGTCGATGACCGCGTTGCCAACAAGCATCCCGAACCGTTGATGGCATCCGGTCAGGATGATGTGCTGGTGGGCAGGATACGCGGCGATGCGGGTCAGAAACCGGGCTTTGGCCTTGAAATGTTTGTTGCCGGTGATCAGATTCGCAAAGGTGCCGCACTCAACGCCATTCAGATCGCGGAACTGCTGATCGAAGAATAACGCACAGACGGGGCGGAAGCGCTTGCCCCGGTCCACTCCGCGCTGCCATTTTTGGTCATAATTCAGCGCCGAATAGTCAGTTTGACGCCTCCGGCGGGTTAGATTCGCCTGTCAGTATTCAGGATGCCTTCAACAGGAATCCGAATCATGAGTGCATCTAAAAAATACTGTTACTGGTTACGACTGCAGGTACTGGCCGCCTGCATTGCCATTGCCGCGGTACACACCCTGTTCAGTTGAGTCTGCCGTAAAAAGTTTTTCGGGCAGACTCCGACAACGCCACCCCCGCCTGCGTGTTATATGCCAGCACTACCAGCATGCGCGTGCGTTCACCGGCCACCGGAGTCACCCGGTGCAGCGAGTTGCGACCGCGAAAAAGCACCAGCGAGCCCGCATCCAATGCCAGTGTCTGCGGTGTGGTTTCACCGTCGAGTACGCGGGTGACGGCATCGAAATTCATGTCACCCGCATCGGCATTGCGGAGGTCTTTCACATACTCGAATACACCGCCGTCGGTCGGTGCCTGAATCAACAGTGTGATCGCAAAAGAGGAGTTATCAAAGTGCCAGCCCAGTTCCTGTCCATGCGATGCATAGTGCAGATTAATCGACGACAACGGATCGGCATATTCATGCAGTGAGTCAACACTCAGCACTGCACAAAGAAATGCACGAAAGGCATCATTGTCATACAGGGTTCGCAAGAGCGAGCCGGCCGGTATCTGATCTGTGGTGATGCAGCCCTTGCTCGACTCGACCAGACGGTTGCGCGCATGGCGCTCCGGCAACGCTGCGTCCGTCGGTTGCAGATAAACGTTGTGTTTGTTGTCAGTGAAGTAGGCGAGGTGCTGACAGCTTTGCCCTTCCTGTCTAATCGATTCAATCGCGTCGGGTTGTAAAAAGCCATCGAGTACCAGCGTGCCAGACTGGTTGAGTGTCTGTCTGCATTCACTTCTGAAAGCGGCAGCGTCCAGTGGATAGCGTGGCAGGTTTACAATGCGGCTAATCAGATCAGTTGTTTGCATAGTGGTATTGACTGTTATTGGTCGCCCACAATCACCTTAATACGCGGCCCTGAATAGTGCCATACAGATTCCCCCTCAAACGCGATGTGATCGAGGTGGGTGATGTACCAGAACACACTGTCCGTCCGGTCGATATTTTCATCGTCGAGAAAAAGCGAGCCGATTTCACCGCGCGAACCCCATAGCCATACGTCGGATTCACTGCCACGGTACTTTCTCACCGCCACATCCCACTGAGCGAAGCCGTCGGGGAAGCCATCATCGCCGCCGGGAATGATCTCTACCCGGGTGCCGGTCAGCGCATCCTGAACACTCCAGAAGCCGGTTGCCTCACGCGTATCATTAAACTCGCTGCTTTGCAGGAACCCCGCGTTTCGAAACACCTGATCGTGATCCGGTCCGTCGATGTCGAAATCAAAACGCCAGTGCGCATGATGCCGGTG
>CAZOXM010000013.1:0-66798 GCA_964583825.1 uncultured Granulosicoccaceae bacterium | reverse complement strand
TCAGTTTCAGAAAGGTAGGCATCCCGCTGCGCATAGGGGTTATAACAGCTGCCACAACCACCCCTGAAGTTGTACGCACTATTGGCGAACATCAAACCGAAACCAAGATAGATCGCCAACAACTCGGTGGCCTGTGGCCAGTAATCAGTCCCTCCGGGAGGCGGGACTTTTACCATCTGTGCCATGTGATGCGACAGAATATGTGCAAAGGTCGCGATCATCCCTTCCGGATTATTGATTTGCTGGGGGTTATATGGAATCACCAGCCGTTGATTGTCTGCAACGGAATCGTCCACAATGCCATTTGCTCCGCGCAACGCCCCCTGAATTACAACCTGTTGGGATTCAACCAGCTGACACAGGCTTTGATCCTTCACGACAGTGGGCCAGTGACTCACACAGGCATACCCCTTCACCCGCTCAAAGATATTCTCCGCCATGCCCTGAGCGCTGGTTGCCGACCCCGGAAAAAACTCATTGGTCGGCAGCACCAGCACGGTATCGGAATAGAACAAGTCCGCATCAAAATTCTGAAGCGCCCAGCCATAGGCACTGAAAATCCACTCGGCTGAAGACGGGTCAATGACAGGTTGTTTGTTAAAAAGTCCAAAAGCCATATTTGCAATATTCTCTTACGCCCCTGCCGTGCATCAGTTATTAGAACTCCAGTGTATCCATACCTGTCAGCACACCAATAAAGGTGTCGGGTGCGCCACTTTCAACAAAGGTTGTCCCATCGATGACGCCGACCAGGCCACCCACTCCACCACCTGTGTCTACAAACGAACATCGAAGGTTGCAGGAGTCTTCGATAACCGCCATTAACCGTACACCACCGCTGCAATGCCTGCAAACCTCCACCCTATCCGGAACACCCGTTGATATCGGCCCACCCGGCGCCTTCTCGATACAGCGCTATACCCTCCCCCTCTTCATCCACGGTTTAACCCCCCTCTGGCTGCCACCTGCTCCCTGGCGTCAAATGATCACCCGAGCGGCTGTTCGATGCACGAACAGCCGGGCCGATTGTATAAGGCAGGCGACGCACGCATGGAAGGCAGCAGTCCCGGAAAAATTTATGCGTGCGGCCCGCTCACTATTTTGATCTCCGCCTTGACGTTATTTTTGCTAAATTCAGAGCTGAGTTGCTCAACCAACATTGTTTCAACGCATCTCTCCACATCCAAAAAATAAGGCAGAATGCTTCCAATAATTACGCCTTTTTCTTCTTCGATGAGCTCGCGGGAATTTAGTACCTTTATTGTAATCAAAGCGGAAAGTCCTCCTATGGTCGGCCTGTGTAATCCTGTCTCTAACCGTGTGAGAACAGGGCTTTTAGTCCGGAGGTTTTCTGGGGCGGTCTGGAAACGGTACTTTTGGACTCGTGTTGTAATCGCAGAAAAGCTATTTGCACAACGCATGGGATTGTGACCCGGTATGCGGGCCCCGCAAGCGCGCTGCCAGCCAAAGCAGCGATTCCAACAGGCCCTGTCAGCACACCTAACGCCGCAGAACCAACCGTGGCTGCACCACCACCGACCACAGCGAGAGAGGTGATACCAAAACGTACCGCAACTGCTTTTGCAATCACACCGGCGGTAATTGAGACCAGTGCGGTACTACCAACATTCCACCCTGACAATAAAGCCTGCTTAATCGCACCCTTTGACATGGTCGCAGAGTCAAGATTTAGCTGATCAACCAATTGCTCAAGTTCCTCTGTCGACATCTCGTCGATTGAAGTCGTCAGCATTGTTAAGAGTATCGCTTTTTCAATTTCCGCTACATCAACACCTTCCATGAAGCTGCACTTGTATTTCTTTGCCACATCGATGACGATATCCCTGTAGAGCACGCCCGTATTACCGCGGAAGAACGTGGCAACGGTGTTTGCACCATAAACCTGTATCTCCTCTGCAATGTTACGCCAGTATTTCTGATGATCCGGGTAGTACTTTCTGTACAGAGGCCGCCGCGTCAACGACTCTCCAATACGTGGCTCCCCACCCTGGGTAAGCGTTAAGTGCTCAACCAGCAATCCGAGCTCCTCGTTAGAGCAATATTGCAGGAACTCAAGATCATCATCTTTTCGATATGCCATCACCGATACCTTTTAAGCCATTGAAATAAATTCTAATTAGTGGACTGATAATGTGACTACATCACCACCAGTGAATCAGGGCGCTATTATAAATCCTGATAATCGCTCGTAAGTAACGGAAAGTAACCGTGTCGAACAGTCAGCAAACAGCAGCTCATGGAATTTTCGCGTTCAGCGAGGTGTACCAACCGTTTTGGTGCGACATCCACGCTCTCTGCTCCCTGCTCCAGTTCTACAACTTGACAGCCCACGTAACTTTAGGTCGACACTGCACCACACTCGATTCCGATTGTTTAAACCTGCAGCACTGACAAAAGCTGAGGTGTTGGGTGAGAAATGAGCGGATATCGATACGGCTTACCCGAACCACTCCGCGATTCCAATACATCTCCAGCATGCGCATTCACACTACTGCCGTTTGTACGGTGAGGCGGGCTGCGGCAAAGTTTGAAGTAGTTCGCGGCCTGCTCATAGTCTTCCGTTTCAATTTTCAAGCGGATGATCCGCGAATGCACGAAGTTCGTCTTTAAGCATTTGCCATATCCCGTTGTCACGAATACCGGATAGTAACTCCTGCCGAATCGGGACGAGCCTGATCACATCGCCCTGTGCTGCCGCTTCGCAAAAGATTTGTACTGCAGTGCAGGTATTCGGATTAAGCAGGCGCAGTGCAAGGGATGGCATGCAGCGCAAAACCTCCTGCCTTGCCCACCACCTGCGTTCGCACTTCTTCCTCTCGCCCACCTTCCATTGGGGACGGCAGGCCCTGCAGTCGATACACCGGGCGGCCTTTGTGTGGCCACACTGCTACGCGATACGTGATTGAGGAGTCGGTTACTCTTTACTAACGCCCCACCCTCTGTCAGTCCCTCTGCCAGATAGCTATTCTCGGCATCGCATCTTTTTGAACACGTTTGATGAAATATGAATCAGATAGCAAGGAAATCAACACGTTAATCCAAACCAATATTTCTGCATTCTCGATCACGAGCCTATGTGATCAAACTATTGCAATCTCCATTAAACACCCTCTCCTTTTTTGATTACAACCTGTTTTCGATAGCGCAGATTTGGGATAATCAGCCGACTCCGCTTACGTTAATTCCAGGTTCACCGCATGGCAAAACGCATTAAAAACAAGCTTGGTCTGACTGACCTGCTTTCCCGACTTTCCTACACCGATGCCTGCAAGCTGCTGGGCCCCGAATCGAAACGCTTACTGAGTTCGCTGGGCGAGTTTGAGATTGACATCTCGCGGAATGTACGTATCACGTCTAGCAGCCTCACAGTTTCGTTTCGGCCGATAAGCCCGGCGGTGGTCACCATCAGTCACAGCAGGCAGAATAAAAAAAGTCTGGCATTTCAATGTACTCAGTGCAACTCGGTATGCGAGCACATCGGTGCCGTGTTTTCTCTGGTACTGGAAGAGAAGCTGGCGCTCGGGCTTGCCGATGTGCCAGCACCGTTTGAGCCAACCGTAGAACTGACAGACGATGAATTGATAGCGCGCGAGCTGGAGGCAAGAAAGACCCGCGCCGATGAAGAAAAGATGACTGTGCGCTCTATTGAGCCGACACGTCCGTGGACTGACTACCAGGTGAGCAGCAAACAATCGGGCCGGAGCTATCGAGTTGCCCTGCGCGGTATGTCGCGAGGTCAGTCATATTGTAATTGTCCGGACTATCGCAAAAACACACTCGGTATCTGCAAACACATTTATAAAGTGCACAACCGGGTCAAAAAGAAGTTCACTTCGTCACAACTGGCACGTCGCCCGATGTTGAAGGAAGTGATTGTCTATTTGCAATACGAAGAAGACATCACACTGAGATTGCAGGCTCCGACAAAGCTTGAGAAAAAACATCTCAAATATCTTGAAACTTTCATTGATAGACCGATTCGTTCTGTCACCAAACTTATCAAAGCAATAGGCGAGTTGCAGGCCAAGGGCGTGTTGGTCACCGTGTATCCCGACGCTGAAGAGTACATTCAGACAAGGTGCGTGTCGGACCGGATACGTCGTAAAACCGCAACGCTATCCAAAGCAGGGGCAAAGCATCCGCTGCGTAAAGAGCTGTTGAGCGTGGAACTATTGCCCTATCAGTGGCAGGGAATACTGTTTGCCGTCGGCGCTGGCCGCGCCATACTTGCCGACGATATGGGGCTGGGTAAAACCATACAGGGCGTGGGCACCGCGGAATTACTGGTAAAGCTCGCTGACATCAATCGCGTATTGGTGGTATGCCCAGCATCGCTCAAGGCACAATGGCGCAGCGAAATTGACCGATTCAGTGGCAGAGACAGTCAGATTATTCTCGGCCCCGCTAAAGATCGGCAACAGGCTTATGACAACGACGCCTTCTTTACCATCTGTAACTATGAACAAGTACTGCGCGATGTGTTGTGCATTGAGCGCGTACATTGGGACCTGATCATTCTGGATGAAGGGCATCGTATAAAAAACTGGGAAGCGAAGACTTCCCGCGTCATCAAGTCACTACGCTCGGAGTTTGCCCTGGTACTCACCGGTACGCCGCTGGAGAACCGGCTTGATGAACTCTACAGCGTAGCCGAGTTTATTGATGAACGGCAACTGGGACCTGGTTTTCGCTTTTATCATCGTCACCGCGTTACTGACGACAAAGGCAAGCTGCTCGGCTATCGCAATCTCGTTGAATTGCGTGAGAAATTAAAGCCCATTCTGCTGCGACGGACACGCGATGAAGTGCTGGATGAACTACCACCTCGCACAACTGACATTGTTCGTATCACGCCAACACAGCAACAACAGGACATGCACAGCGCTCATATGATTACGGTGTCATCGATCGTCAATAAACCGTATCTCACAGAAATGGATCTATTGCGATTGCAAAAGGCTCTGCTAATGTGTCGCATGACGGCAGATTCAACACTGCTGGTGGATAAAGAACAGCCGGGCTTTTCCAGCAAGCTCGAAGTGTTATCTGATCTGATCACAGATCTCGGACAGCAGCCCGAGCGAAAAACCGTCCTGTTCTCTGAATGGACCACCATGCTTGGCTTGATCGAGCAGATACTAAATCAAAATAACATCGGCTACGTTCGTCTCGATGGACAGGTACCACAGGCAAAGCGTGCGGCACTGGTAGCGAAATTTCGCGAAGACAACAACTGTCAGTTTTTTATCACCACCAATGCAGGCTCCACCGGGTTGAATCTTCAGTTTGCCAATACCGTGATCAATGTCGATCTACCATGGACACCGGCACTGCTCGAGCAACGCATTGGTCGTGTGCACCGCATGGGACAGGAAAAACCGGTGCATGTTTATATACTGGTAACGGAAGGCACTCTAGAAGAAAAACTGTTGGGCACACTCGCCGCCAAGCACGAGCTGTCACTAGCGGCACTGGATGCCAGCTGTACCATCGATGAAGTGAATCTGGTCTCAGGCATCGACGGGTTAAAACAAAAGCTCGAGGTTCTGCTTGGCGCAAAACCGGATGCACCCGTTGACGTGGTACAAACACAGCAAACTGAAAAAGCACTCGAACAACGTCGCGAACGGGTGGCAGAGGCCGGTGGTGAGATGCTTAGTGCAGCACTGAGTTTTATCGGCGAATTATTACCCGCTTCGGAACCGACGCCTCAAAGTCTGGAACTCACTGAAAATATCCGTGCGAGTCTGTCCGAGTGCGTTGAGAAAGCAGATGATGGCAGTATAAACATTACGCTGAAACTCCAGGACTCCTCGGCACTGGATAATCTGGCAGCAGTGGTGGCGCGGCTGACGGCCGGTCGATAGCCCATTATGCGTGTATGGTTTAGGCTCAGACTACTCTGGTGCCACTGGGTTAATCAGAACACTTCAACAGGAGAGTAAACAAATCAATGAGTTGGACATCAATACTACCTCCAGGCTTGAAAGTCGGCGACCTGACTTTCGAAGAGTGCCGCAATTTCAGCCAGTACTACAAGGCACTGACCCGAAAATTTAAGGGCCCCATTGGCGCACGGATCTTTTACGGACTAAACCTGCATCTGGTAACTTTTGGTAATTGCTGTGTGATAGAGAAACGGTTTCCTGCAGTTACTCGCGCCTATGATGCACTCGCAGAACATTTTATCAACGATGATTTCGACGAGCAGATGTTGATGAACTGGCTGTTCTGTGATTTCCCGGTCGAACGTGGCAGTGACAAAATGGTGGTCGACTACTTTCACGAGTTTATGGCAGACATTCCACGAACGGACGGCGAACAACAACACGTCGATGCATTTTGTAAGCGGCTAAAGAAAAGCCGCCTGGGCCTGTACGAAGAAATTCAGTCAACGAAAAAAGTCACTCGTTTTAAAGAATTATTCACTGGCAAAGTAATAAACACAGTTCGTAGCGTTCCAGACTACGACAGCGGTGAGTTATTTGTCGCACGGATTGTCGGCCATCTCGGGGACAAATTCCTGATCCATGGCCCGCGCTGCTTCCCGCCTGCGCATAAAGAAACCGTTGCGGAAATGTATGCCGCAAAGTTTCACCACATACAGGAGACGCTTGACAACGCTAAAGACTATGACCAGTTTATGCGCCTGGCCGGCCCGTACACCATGTCAGTTACCTGCGGAGATCCAAATGTGCCCATATTTTCGCCAGACAAGTATGAAGAGTTTTATCGGTAGCCGCTATTTTACTGCCACGTTTTACTCCTGCATCGGAGGATAAATTGCGATATTGATCAACTATTCATCAGACAAAAACACCATTGCTCTGGTGATTGTATCCAGCACTTCATCGAGCCGTTTGCCTATATCATCAACGAGAAAACGCAATACAAAATACCCGTGTTGCTGCAGCATTGCATCTTTTCTTCTGTCGCGTCTATAGGCATCCTTATCAGCAAAATGATGCCCGCCATCAAGCTCTACCACCAGCCGGGACTTCCGGTCGAGCAAATCCACTTCCATGTTTCCCCATCCATCAAATGGAATCGGCAACTCAACATTCAACTCAAACCGATCTGCTGTCGCATCCAATGACTGCAACCTGTGATAGAGAAACGCCTCACTGGCGCTTCTTGCTCTATCCGCCCCTGTCGCATTCTTATCGAACTCTCTCGCAACATGCACAAAGAGATCTGCCAACTCCCTATCCACACCATCGTTTACCAAACGGCGTACCGTAGAGGCATAGTCTGATTTCCACTTCGGGTCCACAGACAGTTCAATTTCCGACGGCCATCCGGGCACGGCACTGCCCGGCAATGAGATACGGTAACCAATAGATTCATATCCGGCACATCGTTTATCAAACATACGTGCGAGCATTGGTACATTGAAATCTGCGTAGTCATACACCCGAACTTCCACCTTGCCTGTATGCTGTCGGTGAAGGCGACCGGCATACTGAGCCAGCGTACCTCGCCACGAGATCGGCAAGGTAAGAAATAACGTATCCAGCCTCGGGTCATCAAATCCTTCACCGACATATTTTCCAGTGGCGATCAGTATCCTCGACTCGTTCAAAGGAATACTTTCCAGCATCGCTGCAGTGGCCTTAGCCTGTTTCGCTGCAGCATTACCCTTCAAAACGATACTGTGTTGTACCTCGCTCTTTAGCCGTTCATTTAGTATTTCTATGTGCTCGCGACGCTCTGTCAGCACTAACGGCGATCGCCCTTCCCGAACACTGTTAAGCACATCACGGCAAATCATCTCATTGCGACGGTCACTGGCGAGCAACTCACGATATAAATTCTGAAACTGTAAACGTTGATCAGACTCCGCAGGCGTTACCGGCTGAAAATCTGTCGGACGTACAACGACTGTATGTTCAAATGATCGCTCGGCTGCTGCGGACTTAGCATCGACTCGATGACGCACAGGCCCACATTGCATAAAAATTATTGGATGATGGCCATCCTTTCGGGTGACTGTCGCAGACAACCCCAAGACGTATTTAGCCTTTGCAGCCCGCACCACTAACTCAAAGCTCCTGGCCGACAGATGATGACATTCGTCAACAATCAAATGACCATAGTCAGCCACACAGTCATTCACCACCCCCTTACGAACCAGGCTTTGAACGGTAGCCACATCAATGAAACCTCCAGGCTTTTTCTTACCGCCACCAATACGCCCTATCGTACTGCCATGTAAATCCAGGAACTCAGACAGTCTCGCTGCCCACTGATCAAGCAACTGCTTTCTATGTACAAGAACAAGTGTATTTCTACCTCGCGCAGCAATCATGGAGGCGGCCAGAACGGTTTTACCAAAGGCAGTGGTCGCGTCCAGCACGCCAGTGTCGTGTTTTAACAGCTTACGTTGAGCGGCTTTTTGCTGCGGTCGAAGCTCTCCACAAAAGGAAACATCAATAGCAGCCCCGTCAACTCTGACATCCTCCACCTCGACTTCTACGTTCAGCTGATTCAGTAAAGAGACGACATCCTCGTAACAGCCCCGGGGTAACCCGATATGCAGTGGATAGTCTTCAGCACAGTTAATGACACTGGGCTTACCCCAAACAGGCAGACGCATTGCCTGCGCTTTAAAAAATTCCGGATTCCGGAAAGCGGCCATCTTGACCAGCCTATTTCGCAGTGCCGGTGTTAACTGCTGTTTATCAATGTAAATCTGGTTACCGACGGTTAGTTTTATTTGGTTAGGCAATGCCCCGAGTTGCAGCGTGTCGATTTGACGCTTTGATGGTAACAGCGTCCATGGTTGGTCGGCATTATCTTCAACCAGACCGACATCAATCACGCTGCCAGTCGTTCTGGCACGCTCGACCATACCTTCCACAGTGGCTCGCGAAAGAAGCTCTACGTTTGACAGCAAACCCCATTGATCCGGTATCACGGCAAAACGGTCATCTACAAAAACACTGTTGCCGTCCTCGCGTGCTTTTTTCTGAAGTGGAAGTGCGATCAAATTACCGAATCCACCCGAGGGCAGGGTATCCTGATTGGGAAACAAACGATCGTACGAACTCAACCCGATGTCCGGTCGCCGCTCCATCGTGACGGTTAATATGTGAGTACCAAGTCTGCGAACCAGCGACGCTGGAATCGACCCTTCAAAAAAGATCCAGATATGCGCACCATTGCCCGATCGAGATCTTTCTACCAGCGCCGGAATATTCAATTCATGGCAGGTTGTCCGGATGGCCGACACATCCTCCTGCCAGCTTGATTTATCCATATCGACGGCAAGAAATGAGCAAGTTTCATCCAGTAACATCGGATAAACACCGGCGACGAAATCATTACCTCTTACGTCTTCACCCGACAGATGCCAATGAATGACTTCATCAGTGATCGGCGGAAATTTCTGGTGAGAACAAGCACCGCAGCTTATTTTCGGTTTTGCACAAACGTCACGAACCCATTCATTTTCACATGCTGGAGAGTACCCTTGTTTACCAGTTTTTCGACTTTCAAAACGAACCGGATAGACATCTTGTCGACCACTGAATAATGATCGGAATAATGCGATTTTCTCAGATGTAGGCGATCTGTTATGAATTGCCACAGCACATCAATATCATGGTGCAACAGATCACAACCAATTCTCCACCCTCAAACCGGACACACGAGTGAACTCTTTTTCATTATTGGTCACTACGGTCAAGCCTTCACTTCTTGCATGCCCGGCAATGTGCAGATCGTTTACACCGATAGGCGTTCCCTTCTTTTCCAGCTCGGATCGGATCTCACCATAGTGCGCCGCGGCTTTCTGTCCATAGTCAAGCACTTCAAGTCGTGACAGAAAATCTTCCAACACCCGGAAGTTTCTTTCCCTTGCCGCGCTCTTTTCAGCGCCATGCATGAGTTCTGCCTGACTGATAACACTCAAACACAATTGTCCGGCATGTTGATTAAAACGATCCAATATTTCACTGGGCCGACGCTTGATCACAGTGATTGCTGTATTGGTATCCAGCAGATACTTAAGCTGCATCACAGCGCTTCACGGTCTGACTGGGTTTGATCTGCACGCTCAACCATAAAATCGTCGCTAACAGTATCCTGTGACTGAAAGAAACTATCCCACGTGTTTTCTACTGGCGAGAGAATCCGATCCTTGCCGACAACTCGCACATTGACATGCTTTACGTCATCCGGAAATCGAGTCTCGGCCGGTAGTCGAACAGCTTGTGTACGATTGTTTGTGAATATTGAACCCTTTGCCACAGTATCACTCCTGGATTAGCTATATACACCAAGTATATGGCAAACTGGAGAACGTTCAAACACAAAGGCCTTGAGATCCAGAACTACAATGACAGCCCCTTTTTACAGCTAGCAGGCTGTTGAAAAACGTTATGAGCGACGCTCTGACTAGGCAAATTTGACCGAAAAAGCGCAGTTTATGGGGTATAAATGAGCATTTTGAGGGAAAATTTAACGACGTCAGAGCTAGCGTAATAGTTTTTCAACAGCCTGCTAGCATCGGAACATCAAACTTTAACTTACTGAATGCAAGGAAAAATCTTGCTGTCTACCCTGCCGAAGGATCGCAACCCTAGCTGGCCGGGGAAAGTATTACATTGGTGGATGCTGGCGGGGAACGGGGTTTTCGGGGCAGGAATCTGGAATGCAGGGCTCCAGATGAAGAGGTTTTGCCCGCAGACTGGTATCGACGACTGACGGTTTTTGCTTTTAAAACCAGCTTTTATGAACAACAATGGCGGAGAGGGAGGGATTCGAACCCCCGGATGGGATAAACCATCAACGGTTTTCAAGACCGCCGCATTCGACCACTCTGCCACCTCTCCGGAGATGCGTGATTCAGCATTCATGCAAGCGCGCATAATACTGAAATGGTGCATTAAATGCCACGTTTTCGAGAGACAATGGCATTGAAATTTGGTCACGCAAACCCTATTGTTACCTCACGGGTTCAGCTATACAGTTGAATCGTCTACATATTTTTTTTAAACACTGAAGATACGGAGCTTACATTGGCAATCCAAACGGTTGATCGCGCAAGCGAACTAACTACCAACAAGGTACTTAGAGATACTTACCGCCTGCTGGCAATGACACTGTTGTTCAGTGCATTCACCGCCGGCGTTTCCTACTTTCTGCGCCTGCCGCACGGCATTTCACTGATCTGCTCTCTGGCAGCGATGGGACTGCTGTTTTTCGTACTGCCCAAGGTGGCGAACGATTCGAAGGGCATTCTTGTGGTTTTCGCAGTCACCGGCCTGCTGGGCCTCGGCCTCGGTCCGATGCTGAATCACTACCTGGCCACCGCCAACGGTACCAGCCTGGTTGGTACAGCGTTAGGCGGCACCGGGGTGATTTTTCTGGGCCTGTCCGCGTATGCCCTGACCAGCAAGAAAGACTTTTCATTTCTTGGCGGGTTCCTGTTTGCCGGACTGATGGTCGCAGTGCTGGCGATGGTCGCCCTGTTCGGTCTGAGCTTTTTCGGCATTAATATCCCTGCGGCCCACATTGCGCTTTCCGCAGTGATCATTCTGCTGATGAGTGGCTTCATCCTGTTCGACACCAGCCGCATCGTGAACGGCGGCGAGACCAACTATGTGATGGCGACGGTCGGGCTGTACCTGTCGATTTACAACATCTTCCAGAGCCTGCTGTTCTTACTGGGCATGGGTGGCGACGACTAATCGCTGGTTTTGTGAAATGCAAAGCCCCGGCAAGTCCGGGGCTTTTTTTTGTCTGAAAAAGGGTGACGATAAATGATGGGAACGATCGGTGGTCTTGCGATGGCGGGGATGCTTTTGTTTCTCGCCTGGCGTCTTTGGCCGACGGCTAAGGAATGGATCGAAAACGGGCCGCGTGGCAGTTCGAGTGACTGGACCACGGCGGCCCTGCTGCTGGGTGGAGTGTTGCTGTTTGTCTGGATTTTGATTCAGCTGGTTTGACGCTCAGCGTCAATCGCACGACTCATCGCGTCAATTATTTGTCATGCGTGTCAGACTTGGGGTGCGGTGGGAACGGAAGCTGGCAGACTCCCGTTCCCTCATCGCAGTGGCCTACTGCCCTTCGAGCAGTGATTCCCAGGTAAACCCTGAACCTTCAAGTATTCGACGAAGCTTTTTCAACGCTTCCATTTGAATTTGCCGGACTCTCTCACGGGTTACACCGAGCTCTTTGCCAACATCTTCCAGCGTGGTGCGCTCATAGCCGTGCAGTCCGAAACGGCGCACCACTACTTCGCGATGCTTGCTTTCAAGCTTCATCAGCCATGAGTTGATTTGCTTGTTGATGTTGTCGTCCTGCAGTTTATGCGCAGGATCCGGATTGTTTTCGTCGGGGATGATATCGAGCAGCGGACGATCCCCATCGGGACCCATCGCCACATCGACAGAGCTGACCCGGTCGCGCAGACCAAGCAGTCGCTTTACATCGGCAACTGGCTTGTCGCATTCTGCGGCGATGTCTTCCGCCGTGGGCTCGTGGTCCATGGTCTGCTGCAGACGTCGCTCCGCCTTGAGATACACGTTCATCTCTTTTACCACGTGAATTGGCAGGCGAATGGTACGCGTCTGGTTCATCAGCGCTCTTTCGATGGTCTGACGAATCCACCAGGTGGCGTAGGTCGAGAAGCGGAAACCACGCTCCGGATCAAACTTTTCCACTGAGTGAATCAGGCCCAGGTTGCCCTCTTCAATCAGGTCAAGCAGGGTGAGCCCGCGGTTCAGGTATCTTCTGGCGATTTTTACGACCAGGCGCAGATTGCACTCGATCATTTTGGCGCGCGCTTTTTCGTCGCCTTTCTGCGCCAGACGGGTGTAGTGCTTTTCCTCATCCGCTGTCAGCAGCGGAGAATGCTCGATTTCTTTTAAGTACAGACGCGTGGCGTCCATATCCCGCGAACGAGCCTTGTTACTGGGGGAACGACTTCGGGTCCGGTTCAGCTGCTCGGTGAAACTTTCCTCTGTTTCCTCTTCGTCCTGACTATCCTCGTCGACGCTGTCCACCACATCTTCATCACGCGTGTCGGGCGAACAAACCCGCTCTTCACTTTCTTCTGACCACTCAGCTAATTGACTCTGACCCATCGTTATCTCCGCAAATAGTATTTTTATTAATTATTTTGCGAAGCTGATTCATTGACCGACACACCCTCATACCGGCTGCGCCACTGGAGTGGCGCATTAAACAGCTTCGGTATGAACTGGTTCGCAACAAACGTGCCAACCGTGTCACAAAGTGATGGATTTACAGCGCTGGCAGATACTGGACAGGGTCAACCGGCTCGCCATTGCGGCGGATTTCGAAGTGTAGCTCGGTGCCCTCTGTTGCTGCATCACCCACAACAGCAATCAGATCGCCAGCCTTAACCTTCTGATTTTCCTTGACAAAAATATCACTGACTTTGGAATAAGCGCTGAGATAATTATCTTCATGGCGCAAAATCACCAAATTTCCATAGCTCGCCAGATCTCTGCCGCTGTAGACAACCTCACCGTCAGCAGCCGCCTGAACTCCAGCACCAGGCCCGGCATCAATGTCGAGTCCCTGACGATTGATCTCGCTTAAATCGAAGTCTCGCGTGATTTTTCCCAGCGCAGGCCAGTTCCAGCCGTTTGCACGGGTGTTAACCGTCACTGATTTGACGGCTGCGACACCGCCAGTGACCGGATTATTGACGGCTGCCGGAATCTCGACCATGTTGGGGTTATCCGCATCAACTGACTGGATAACTGTTTCGGTGCCCTGAGGCCGCGGGGTCTGCCCTGCAATCACGTCGTTGTTAATAACCTCGGCATTCTCCAGTGCCGGCACAGGCACCACCGCGCCGGGCGCCTCCGGCAAGCGGGCGACCACGGGCTGGTCATCCAGCAATGCATCTGTGGTTGACGCAGGGTCGCGAACCGCCACAATTTCTTCTCTGGGAGGCACTACAACAACAGACCCGATCGGCACGGCGCCCTCTTGCACAGTGGTGAACTGCGGGTCACGGCTGTCTGTTGGAATCATCGCCACCGGCTGATCGGCGGGCAGTGACCGAGCAATCTGGCTGTTTGTGCGAACCAGCAGCAGCTTTTGTCCGGGCACCAGTTGCGCGCTGTTTAATGAGTTAACGGCACTCAACGATTGCGGATCGATGTTGTAGCGATCGGCAACCGACTGGAGCGTGTCACCCGGTTGTACCACGTAAGTATTAGAGTCGAATTGGATTTGCGGTATCTCTACCGTTTCCAGAATGCCACAACCCCCAACCAGCATGGTGCTCGCGCAGACAGCGGTTCCCAATATTTTATAAATCATACTCAGCCTTTTCAGATGCAGTGTGTGCTAGCGGCTCACCACTGGGGGAACAATTCGATTGCTGCGACCCCCGCGCGGGAGTTGGCTGATTAGTCGAGTTGCGGAACCCGTGATAAGACCCAGATCGGACAACGCGTGCGTAGCGCTTGTCTCTGTGCACATTTATACGGTAGCAAAATAAAAACTGCAATGAAAACAGTGACCAAGCATTCATACTTAAACCACTTACTACTTATTTGTAACCTTTTGGCTAAAAAACCATCAGATTCTGCCTTCAATCACTTCAGGATCGCGTTCGGCCCCCTGCGGACTCAACCGCGACCGCGTAAGAATGGCACGAAGCGGACACCGGCAATCTGCCGCGTCTGCGGTGGCCGATCGCGATAGCAGCGCATAATCGACAAGGTCTGCGAACCGGACTGCGGCCCGACCGGCCCGATCAGCACCCCGCCATCGCGCACCTGTGCAAGCAGACTTTCAGGCACCGATTCCATCGCCGCAGTCACCACCACTGCATCGAACGGCGCTTTGTCCTGCCAGCCGTCAAAGCCATCACCATAACGCGACTTGATATTACGTATCCGCAGATCGTTGAACACGCGCTGCGCCTTCAAAGACAGGCTCTTGATGCGCTCCAGCGTATAGACCTCGGGCACCAGACGGGCGAGCACGGCAGCCTGATAACCGGAACCGGTACCTATTTCAAGCACCCGGTTGAGCGTCCCGTCGGGCCTGGCACTTTCCATCACCAGTTCCGTCATCAGCGCCACCACATAGGGCTGTGAAATAGTTTGCCCCTCCCCGATCGGTAACGCGCAGTCTTCGTAGGCACGCGACGACAGCGCCTCGTCCATAAAGAAGTGTCTCGGCACATCGATCATGGTGGACAGAACCGACTCATCGCGTATGCCACTCTGCCGCAGACGATCGGCCAGCCGCACCCGCGTTCGATGGGACGTCATGCCAATGCCCTGAATTCTTGCTTCCATATTCATACTAGTGTGCTCCCATCCAGTCGGTCAGTTCGTTTAACTGCCGGTGATCAGTCATATCCACCTGCAAAGGCGATATAGAAATTTTGTTGTTGGCAATGGCATGGAAATCGGTGCCGGCCTCGTCATCAGCCGAGTCACCCACCGGGCCGATCCAGAATATGCGTTCACCGCGCGGATCGTCCTGCACGATCAGGTTCTGTCCGCGGTGGCGGTTACCCAGCCGCGTAACCACCGACCCTTCGGGCACAGCATCGCCAATATCCGGTATGTTCACATTAAGCAGCCAGCGACTGTCGAGCGGATGATTGATAAAACGACCGACCACATCCGCGGCAACACGGGCCGCGTTTTCAAACTGATCGGTATAGCCGGCGAGTGAAAAGGCCATTGCGGGAAACCCATGAAAATGACCTTCCATCGCGGCGGCCACGGTACCTGAATAAACGACATCATCACCGAGATTGGGGCCGGAGTTGATACCGCTCACAACGATATCCGGCTTCCAGTCAAACAAGCCATTCAGCGCCACATTCACGCAGTCCACCGGCGTGCCCTGCACAGAGTAGACACCGGGTTGCATTTCCCTTGCTCGAATCGGATGAGTAAGCGTTAGTGAGTTACTGGCAGCACTGCAATTGCGATCGGGGGCGACCACCCTTACCTCGCCGAGCGTGCGCATCGCCTCTGCAAGCGCTGCGATGCCGGGTGCCTGCCAGCCATCATCGTTTGAAACCAGTATCTTCATTATTATTATTCTTGTGAGGTGCCTGATACTGCATAATGATCATATCAGAGCCACTCATTTTCCGACCCTGCCACATGCTTACCAAGAGTAAATTTCGTCCAGCATGGTGGCTTCGTAATCCCCACTTGCAAACACTTTGGGCCGCCAAAGTACAACCCGCACCAGCCTGCAAGTTCACTTACGAACGCCTCACCACACCGGACAATGACTTTGTTGATCTATGCTCAACAGCCACGAGTAACGCGCCCTCCGTGGTGATTTTTCACGGGCTCGCAGGCTCCGTTGAATCACCCTATGTGCGTGCTTTAATGAGTCTGCTGAAATCACAGGGTATCGGTGCGACGCTGATGCATTTTCGCGGCTGCAGCGCAGAACCCAACCTGACAGCCGGGGCTTATCACTCAGGTCACACGGCTGATATAAAGCTCGTCATCGATACGCTGCACAGGCGATCCCCGGGGCAACCACTGCTCGCGGTCGGGTATTCACTGGGGGGCAATGCACTGTTGAAGTATCTGGCTACGTATCGCGATACACCGCTGGAGTTTGCTATTGCAGTCTGTCCGCCACTGGTACTCGCAGAGGGTGCACAGCGAATCAACACTGGCTTTTCCAAAGTCTATCAACGCCATCTGATTCAGCGCATGCGTCACGCCATGGCGGTAAAGCATCAACGCTATCCGCAGCTCGGACTGTCGCGATATCCTTTTAACGAGTTAAAGACGTTTATCGAGTGGGACCACCACGTGACGGCACCGCTGCACAACTTCGAATCCGGTGAGGACTACTACACAAAAGCAAGCACTTTGGACGATCTAAAACACATCGACACCGGTACGCATGTGATCTTTTCAAGCGATGACCCGTTCTTTACCAGGCGCTGTATGCCGGCCGACAATGAAGCGTTGTCAGACGCGGTCACGTTTGAAGTGGTAGAGGGTGCGGGGCACGTTGGTTTTATTAGTGGCGGGGTGCCAGGCTTCGGACGAGACTGGCTAAGACACCGACTTGCGACACTGGTGTCGGATGCGCTTTCAGGCAAGCGCAAAACAAAAGGCAGCTAGCTCCAACCTGCCCGAACAGGCACCCGCAAGCCGGTGCCTGCGGGGAACCCGGGTGCTGCAGTTAAACCTGCAGCACTGCAGCATCAGTTAATCAGCTTTACCGACCCGCCGAATGACTGACGAGCCACCAGGTCTATATGATCCAGCAGGATCTGACGCGTTTCATCACTCATATTGTCGAATGACATACCGGCGAAGAATCGATCGTTTTTACTTCTGGTTCGGTCTTCACCTGCGTTAACCACCGTCACATCGACTTCAATCACAGTCTGCTCCGGAAACAGTCGCATCGTCAGCCTCAGCTGATCACCATCATTAAAAGGCTCGACGTGATAACACTTCAGTCCATTGGGACTCAGGCTGACGACATGTGTCGGGTAGTCCGGCATGTCGGTCGGTTCAATATCATTTTCGTTTGCCGCATCGAGCGCATCGACCCGCAGCCCGATCGCATCGGAGATACGTCGATAGCCACGACGTTCCTCAGTCTTTAAAAGCGCATTGCCCACAATCACTCACCTGCTTTGTAGAACGTTAGTAGGCGATAATCGGCAGAGAGCCGCAAAAATGAAGCGCGCATGACCGGATTCACAGTTTGTAGTTTTTGGCCCGTACTAATACACTCAGCCCGTGCGCCCCGGTAGCTCAGCTGGATAGAGCAGCCGCCTCCTAAGCGGCAGGTCGGAGGTTCGAATCCTCTCTGGGGCGCCAGTAACCAGCACCGATGCAATGACACCGGTACCGCAGTAGCGGTGTTTTGCAGATGGAGGGAACTCACCGGTTAAGCGTCCCTTCCGGCAAGCACAAGGCAAACAGCAAGTCACAGCGGAGAAACCATGGAATCCAGAGCAGCAATCGCCGTAAAAGCCGGCGCACCGCTTGAGGTAGGGACGGTCAATGTGGACGGACCCCGCCCCGGCGAATGTCTGGTCGAAATCCGGGCAACCGGCATTTGCCATACTGATGAATTCACCCTGTCGGGCGCTGACCCGGAAGGTATTTTTCCGGCGATTCTCGGCCACGAGGGCGCCGGGGTGGTCGTCGAAGTCGGTGAAGGCGTAACGTCGCTCAAAAAAGGCGACCATGTCATTCCGCTGTACACGCCGGAATGTCGCACCTGCGACTACTGTACTTCCGGGAAGACGAATCTGTGTCAGCAAATACGCGAAACACAGGGACGCGGACTGATGCCGGATGGCAGCAGTCGCTTTACCAGCGGCAACGACAACATATTTCACTACATGGGCACATCCACCTTTTCGAACTATACGGTGGTGCCGGAAATTGCTCTGGCCAAAGTCAGAGAGGACGCTCCGTTCGACAAGATCTGTTACATCGGTTGCGGTGTGACCACGGGAATCGGAGCGGTTATCAATACCGCGAAGGTACAGCCCGGTGACAATGTCGTGGTGTTCGGGCTCGGTGGTATTGGCCTGAATGTTATTCAGGGTGCGCGCCTGGCCGGTGCCGATCTGATTGTCGGTGTTGATTTGAACCCGGCCAGAAAGGAAATGGCCGAGCGCTTCGGCATGACGCATTTCGTCAACCCGAGTGAGGTAGAGGGTGACCTGGTGCCGTACCTGGTCGATCTGACAAAAGGCGGCGCGGACTATTCCTTTGAGTGCATCGGTAACGTCGATGTGATGCGACAGGCACTGGAATGCTGCCACAAGGGCTGGGGCACCTCGATCATCATCGGCGTGGCACCGGCGGGTGCGGAAATCTCCACCAGACCCTTTCAGCTGGTGACCGGGCGCAACTGGCGTGGTACCGCTTTCGGCGGCGCAAAAGGCCGCACTGATGTGCCAAAGATTGTGGACTGGTATATGGACGGTAAAATCGAAATCGACCCACTGATCACGCACACGATGCCACTGGACGAAATCAACAACGCATTCGATCTGATGCACAAAGGCGAGTCAATCAGATCCGTGGTGATGTTCTAGGAGCCTGCATTATTCATGAGGATTCGTCGTCCAGAGAAAATCTCGCTAAACAGGTCAGTCGATCGTCCGAGATGCGTGGCCCGCCACGCTTCGAGGAGGATCGGCTGAGATGTGACGGTCGCTTTGTGAATAATGCAGACTAACCCACCGTTACGGTTACAGCAGGGGTTGCATTTTGAGGGCGAGATTTAATGCCCTCAAATCGGGTGCAGTGGTTCACCCGGCTGTCGGATACCGCGCGGCACAGGTAAGCCCCGCATCAGAACCGCACTACTCTACTCTATTCTATTCAAAGTACACGCTCACCTGCCCAAGCGGCCCGTAATCGGCGGCGATTGTCGTGCCATGCGGCGCCTCGACTGGTCGGATAAAAGAACCCGAGATCACAGTCTGACCGGCGAGAATCCCGTCGCCGTACTGCGACAGGCGGTTGGCCAGCCAGACAATACCCTGCGCCGGATGGTTCAACACCCCGGCACCGAGACCGGTCTCTTCAACCTGCGCGTTACATGACACGATCGCGCCAACCCAGCGCATATCGATTTCATCCGGTTTAACCGGCCGCCCGCCGAGTACGATGCCGGCATTGGCGGCATTGTCTGAGATGGTATCGTGCACCGTGCGCGTTGCACCGCTTTTCGGATCAATGCGACAGATCCGGGTGTCGAGTATTTCAAGCGCGGGACACACGTAGTCCGTTGCCTTCAGCACATCGATCAATGAGAGATGATCACCGCGAAGGTCGTCTTTCATAATGAAAGCGATTTCCGCTTCAATGCGCGGCTGAATGAAGCGGTCTTTGGGAATTGTCGCACCGTTTTCAAAAAACATGTCGTCAAGCAGCACACCGGAATCCGGCGTTTCGATGTTCAGCGCCATTTGCATCGCTCTGGAAGTCAGGCCTATTTTCCAGCCGCGTACCGTGCGGCCCGATGCGACTTTCTTTTGCACCAGTGCGCTTTGAATCTGATAGGCATCGTCCATGGAGATGTCCGGATACAGCTGCGAAAGCTGGCCGGTTTGTGTTCGCTGTTGTTCAGCATCGAACAGTCTGCCGGCTGCCTCTTCTATTTGTTCTGGAGTCATTTTGTTCTGGCTGGTATTTTGTGGCTGGTTCAAACGATACGGTCGCGTTTATTCATGCGCCGGCGTTTCGTATCCGCGGGTGAATGGCGTTGCGTTTATAACTCAGTGCCGGGTTTATTTCCCTTATTTCCAGGGACAATGCAAAGTGTTCAGTCGCCAGCGGCTCGGCCAGAAACTGTTGCAGGGCTTCAAAGAGCGCATCACCGATTTTCTTTTTGTCTGCCTCGCTGCGCCCGGCACCAAGACGAAGCGACAAATCGATAAAGCTGTTTTCGCTGAGGTCGTCAGCCACGGTATAAACCTCACAGCAAACCCCCCTGACCCGCACCGCGCCCAGTTCGAAAAAACCGGTGTCGAGTGCTGTATCGCGAATCAGTGTGGCCATTTTTTTCAGATCGACAGTCGCGGCCACATTGGCAGAGTATTCAAAAGTAAAGTGTGGAATAGCATTGCTCCTTTATTGAGTGGCTGACAAGCGGAGACCCGGCGAGTCCCGCGCGGCACCATAGAGCATCACAGCGGCGATATGCAATCCACCGAATGCTCCTGACGATGCCACTGCCGGCCACTCTGATTACCGGACAAAGCAGCGCATCGAGCAGCTGGGATTGCCGGGTGGCGGGTCAGGCAAATGTACCGCACGCCGTCCGGGCTGCCAACAACGCTGTCATCGCACGGTACGAGATTAAATTACCGCAGCATCCAGTCGGTCAATACTTTAAAATCGCCGTCTTGCGGCAGGCGTACGCGCCCGCCAGAGACAATACACCACGACAGGCCGATTCAACTTGTGAAGATAGCCGGACGCGACATATCCCCGACCCACCCCCCGCTGGTTATTGCCGAAATCGGCATTAACCACGGCGGTTCGCTGGACACGGCGAAACACATGGCCAAACTTGCCCGCGATGCCGGCTGCGAGTGCATTAAACACCAGACTCACTTCGTTGACGATGAGATGACGGAAGAGGCGAAAGCGATCTTCCCGCCCAATGCCGATGTCTCAATCTGGGAGGTGATGGAACAATGCGCCCTGTCTGCCGATGACGAAATCGCGCTCCGGCAGTACTGCGAATCGATCGGGCTGATTTATATCTCCACACCGTTCTCGCGCCGCGCAGCGGATTTTCTGGCCGAAATCGACGTGCCGGCTTTTAAAATCGGCTCCGGCGAGGCGGATAACCTGCCGCTGATCCGACACATTGCCCGCTTCGGCAAGCCGGTCATTATGTCCACAGGCATGCAAACCATCGACTCACTGCGCGAGTCAGTGAGTATTCTGGACGACGCTGGCATCGACTACGCGCTGATGGAATGCACCAATCTGTATCCGTCGCCGCCGGAGAAC
Organism: uncultured Granulosicoccaceae bacterium; assembly: GCA_964583825.1. Taxonomy (GTDB): domain Bacteria; phylum Pseudomonadota; class Gammaproteobacteria; order Granulosicoccales; family Granulosicoccaceae. Next base: position 45,289 of record CAZOXM010000013.1, on the reverse strand, counting down.
GTCTCACTGCAGGGCATCACCGAATTGCGACGCGCCTTCCCGAACGCCACTATCGGGTTTTCAGACCATTCCATTGGCCCCGAAATGGCGCTCGCGTCGGTGGCACTGGGTGCCTGTATTCTCGAGCGTCACTACACGGACAGCCGCTATCGCAAAGGTCCGGATATCAGCTGTTCGATGGATCCCGCGGAGCTGCGGCTATTGATTGATCGCAGCCGGGAAATTCACACCGCCCTGATGAACCCGAAAGTACGTACTGCGGCGGAGGAAGACGTTTATCGCTTTGCTCGCGCCTCGGTGGTTGCCGACCGCGACCTAACGCGCGGTACCGTGATTGCCGAAGCGGATATCTGGGCGCGGCGTCCGGGTTCCGGTGAGATCGCAGGCTTTGAGTTTGATCGCGTCGTGGGCAGGACACTTAATCGTGCCGTGAAGCGAAACGAACAGCTCAGGTGGAGTGATCTGGTAGAGTGAAATTCACTCATGCGTAGATCACTGTTATTCGTCACCGGCACACGTGCCGATTTCGGCAAGCTCGAACCCCTGGCCACTCGCGCCAGAGACGCAGGGTTTGACGTCACTTTTTTCGTGACCGGTATGCATATGCTGGAAAGCTACGGCCTCACCCGACTCGAAGTCAGTCGTGTTCAGGGGGTTCGCGTACACGAGCATGTCAATCAGCAGGAAGGTGACCCGCAGGACCTGGTGCTGGCCAGCACTGTGACCGGTTTTTCAGCGTATGTCAGTGCGAACAAACCCGACCTGATTGTTCTGCACGGCGACCGTGTCGAGGCACTCGCGTGTGCGCTGGTCGCTGCGACGAACTACATCCGATCAGCACACGTGGAAGGTGGCGAGGTTTCCGGCACCATTGATGAAATTTTCCGCCACTGCAACAGCAAACTGGCCTACTGTCACTTCGTCAGCTCCACTCAGGCGGCACAGCGCGTGCGCAGTCTGGGAGAACCGGATGAACTAATCTTCACGATTGGCTCTCCGGAACTGGATTTTCACGCCAGATCCTCCGGTGTATCTATCGAGGAAGTGCGACAGCACTACGAGATACCGTTCGAGGACTACGGCATCTGCATTTTTCATCCGGTGACATCCGAGGCCGGCAACATGAAAGCGCAGGCTATCTCCCTGTACCGGGCCCTGCGCGATTCGAAGCGCCACTTCGTTTTAATTCTGCCGAACAATGATCCGGGATCCAGCGACATTATCGATGTGATCAACACCATGCCACCGGCGCGCTTTCGCATTATTCCCTCCATGCGGTTCTCCTATTTTTCGGAGCTGATGAAAAACGCGAGCGCACTGGTCGGCAACTCATCCGCCGGGGTACGCGAAGCCCCCTTTCTCGGTATACCATCACTGGATGTCGGCAGCCGGCAGACCGATCGGTCACTGTCGCCATCAGTCAGCGCCTGTGATGCGTTGAACAGTGATGCCATTCTTGAGTTTCTCAACACTCAATGGGGTGCGAAGTTTTCGCCGCATACCGGTTATGGCGAAGGGCAGGCAGCAAGCAGGTTTGTACAAACGCTGTCTGAGGAATCTTTCTGGCAGCACTCCATGCAAAAACGATTTCGCGACCTTTGACTGTCAACGCTTCACTAGCACTGCGCGCCTACCTCGCCTTCAGTCACCTGGCAGCACCTGTGTATCGGCTTGGCCTCACCCTGCGCCTGCGACGCGGCAAAGAACACCCGCAACGGTATCGTGAGAAACTCGGTAGCACACAACTGATGCGGCCCGAGGGCGATGTAATCTGGCTGCACGGGGTGGGCCTCGGTGAGGTTCTGGCGCTGCGCAGTCTGATCAGATCTCTTGCAGAAAAATGCAATGCCACTTTTCTGGTCACGAGTTCAACCAGCACCTCTGCATCCGTATTCGAAAAACACTGTCCGTCGCATACCGTACATCAGTTTCTACCGGTCGATGCAAGCGGTCCGATCAGGCGGTTTCTCGATCACTGGCGGCCCTCGGTATCGGTGTGGGCGGAACAGGACTTATGGCCGGCGCTGGTCTATCGCACCTGTGAGCGTCAAATTCCGCTGGTGCTGGTTAACGCCCGCATGAACGAAGCGAGTTACCGGTCCCGCGCTCGTGCTGCCAGTCTGTACCGAAATATATATCAGTGTTTTGCATGGATTTCGTCGCAGGATAAACACACGGCGCGGCACCTGAAGATGCTGGGTGCTGAAGTTACCGTGGACGGGTCACTCAAGGCCGCGTCGATTCCGCTGAGCGACGATCTCACAAAGCGCATCGAATTCGAACAACAAACCACACAACGTCACTGCTGGCTGCTTGCTTCAAGCCATGCCGAAGACGAACAAATCGCACTGGAGGCGCACCGGCAACAAGTACAACAACACCCGGGATCACTGTTGATCATCGCTCCCCGGTATATCGACCGCACGCGCGACATTGAAGCAATGTGTTCGGCAGTCGGACTGCGATCATCCGTCAGATCCAACAACGACAGCCCGGCGAACTGCGACGTTTACATCGCCGATACCTTTGGTGAAATGGGGCTGTGGTACCGGGTGTGTGCGTGCGCTCTGATCGGTGGCTCGCACAGCGCGATTGAGGGACACAACCCATGGGAAGCCGCAGCGCTTGGCTGCGCTATTCTGCACGGACCGAGCACGGCGAACTTCAGCGTCGACTATCAGTCACTCGACCAAAACCACGCCGCCGTACAAATCAACAACACGGCGCAGTTACTCACACTTATCAATGATCGAAACCAGCTGCAATTGCTAAGCACCAATGCTCAGGACCTGGCAGACCGAAACAACGACCGCATCGATTATATCGCCGAGCGAATCCTGTCACTAACCACATTGAATCAACGGCCGACTGCTGATCAAAAATGAATGTCAGACCTTTCGACTCAGTGCCGATACGTGCAGTGATCATCCTCTACCGGGTGTTCAACTACCTGATACTCGGCCCACTGTTGTTTTACCTGTGGTGGCGCAGCCGAAAGGACAAACGCTACGGACAACACATCGCAGAGCGATTCGGGTTCTACCGACAACCACCCGGTTGTCTGTCTGCTCCGGTTTGGGTGCACGCGGTTTCACTGGGTGAGCTGCGCTCTGCAGTGCCATTGATAAAAGCCCTGTTGCAACAAGGTGAACACATCGTGACCACCCATTTCACCCCGGTCGGCAGGCACGAGGCAGAGCAGATTTTTGCCGATGAAATAAAGCAGCAGCAACTTCAGGTGGTATACATACCGCTCGAACTGCAGGCCGCTTTCTTCCGATTTTTTCGCCACTTTTCTCCACGCTACGGTCTGGTGATGGAAGTCGAGTTCTGGCCATGCATGATCGACAGTGCCCGCAAGGCAGGGGTACCACTTTTTCTGTGCAACGGACAATACCCGAGTAAAAGCTACCAGCGCGACACGCAGGGCTTCGGTCTGAGGGCAAGCCTGGTGTCCGGGTTTGCCGGCGCCATGGTCAAGTCGGATATCCAGCAAAAGCGATTCAATACACTCGGACAAAACAACGTCGCAATCACGGGTGAGTTGCGCTTCGACCAGCCCATACCCGACTATCAGATTAACGCGTCGAATCAACTGCGCGCGCAACTACCTGATGATCTGACTATTGTCACCATCGCAAGCGCAGTCGAAGGGGAAGACGAACTCTACATCGATTGCATGCGCCGGGTACGCGACTACGTGCAGCACAACGCAAAGGCCGGAGTACTGTTTATCTATGTACCGCGCGCGCCTGAGCGATTTCCCGTGGTGCAGCAGTTACTGGGTGACGCCGGGCTGATCACCGTACCACGCTCACAGGCGCTGGATAAAACGCTCGGCATCATCAATGTGCCCACTCCCGCTGACGTGCTGCTCGGTGACTCGATGGGTGAAATGTACTTTTACCTGCAACTCGCCAAACAGGTGATTGTCGGTGGAGGATTCACCGACGCCGGTGCCCACAACATTTCGGAAGCGTTTGCGGTATCGCGACCGGTGTTCGTCGGCCCGACACTGTGGACAATAGAATATCCGGCCACCGAGGCGATGAACGCCGGCGTACTGCGCGTTGCCGACAATTCACAACAGCTGTATGACCTGCTGATTGATGTGATAGAAAATCGCAAAGTCATCACCGCACACGCGGTGGATAGATTTTTTGCCGACCATCGCGGCGCTATTGATAAAACACTCGCGGCGATTCCTGCACTGCTCGAAGCGCATGGTAATCCTACCAGCCGCTGAAGCCACCATCGACGTTTACCATTTGCCCGGTCATGTAATCTGACTGCGCAGAGCACAGAAACAGCATGACATCGGCGATTTCATTCGGCTGAGCCATACGCCCCGCCATAATCAGCTCTGATACACGCTGCTGAAAGACGTCTGAATGGCCGTTAAAAACAGCGCCCGGCGCAATCGTATTAACGGTGGCATCGCGACTCGCCCAGTAACCCGCCAGCCACAGCGTTAAGCCGTGGATGCCGGCCTTGGTTGCCGAATAGGCGGAAAAAGAACTAAACGGCAGTCCCTCGTAAATTTTGTGGTGCGGCCCGTTGAGCGCATACATCGATGCGACATTAATCAATTTGCACGGATACTTACCGACAATCGCCCGATCCATCTGCCGCGCGATTAAAAAAGCGCCAGTCAGATTGGTCTTAAGGGTACGCTCCCAGTCGTCCACCGAGGTGTTGGCAAAATCCGGAATCGTACCGCCCTCCCCGACCAGCATCTCCCCGGTGATCGCTGCATTGTTGAGGAACACATTGGGCTTCAGTCGGGCATCGTCAAACTGATCGAACAATTGAATCACGCCGGCTTCATCCGCCACGTCCAGTGTAAAGAAATGAAATGCCTGGTTATCGCCGTGTTCTTCCTGCAGCGCCTGTGCGCGATGACCCGGCAGATCCGTTGCGATTACCGTCGCACCCGCACCGAGCATACGCCGTATATAGGTACTACCCAGCACGCCGCCCGCACCGGTAATAAAAATGGTTTTGTCTTGCAGTTGATTGTCCATGGACTGTTTACGCTTTTTTTATGGAAACCGGTGTCAGTTGAAACCCTGCTCCAGTTTCTCCTGTAACAGAAACTCCACCACACGAAAATCGAGCGGGCTGTCGATATCGAGGCAACGTTCCGTCGGCATCAGATACGGAATCACCCTGCCTTCGTACAACGAATCTGCACGCCTCAGGTAAGCCGGGTCCAGCACATAAGTAGAGGCAGCGTGCTCGTAGACGGTCGGCGCCTGTTGTCGCGCAACAACACCACCCGGTAGCGGTTTGGATACTTTAAGCGCGCCGGATTCATCGGGCTCGACCAAATTAAAATAAGGGTTCTTGCGCGCCTCACAACAGGACATCACCATATCGGGTTGCTGTTCCTTAAACAGGGCAATGGCCTGGTTGATGTCGCTTTGTGCACGCAGCGGCGAGGTACAATCGAGATCAACAAAGATTGAAGCCGAACCGTTCCGTGCTTCCGCCTCAGCAAGCGAGTGCTGCCACACTTGCCACTTTCCGGCGGTGTCACTGGCCAGTGCCGCCGGACGCAGCCCGATGTCAAGCGCTCCGCGAGCCACTGCATGTTGATAAATTTCCTCACTGTCCGTCGACACCACCACCACATCAATCAGTTCGGACTGAAACAACTGATCAAGCGACCAGTCGATCAGTGGTCGCCCGCAGATGGATCGCATGTTTTTGCCAACCACACCACGGCTACCCTCGCGCGCACCAATATGTCCGATAATCATGACAACGGATGACTCAAGTAACCGGTGAACTGCCGCTGCTGCCAGGCCTCGGCAATCAGTGCAGCACTGTGCTTTACCCGATCGAGTGTCGGACACCAGGCAGCAACAGACTGACCTTTAATCAATTGAATAAAATCCTTCATAACGGCGATGAACATGTCGTTCCTGTCAAATTGCAGCACGGTCGGCTGAGCACCATCACCGGTGTCCCGTACAAAGCTTAAACGGTTGAAATCCACCTGCGTCACTGCGTTTAATCCGAAAAATATGGCGCTGCGTGTGCTGGCTGGTGAAAGATAATCCAGACACACACTGCCTGCAGCACCACTGTCGCGTTGCAGCATTACCTCAGTACTGAAGTCAACACCGTCGAAGTCGCTGTGTCCGAGACATTGCACCCGGGTGATGGTCAGTGACGGCAGTAGTTGCTGCGCCATATCGAGCTCATGACACAAGTCGAGCAACACGCCGCCTCCCTCTGCCTGCGATGCATAGCTTTCACTGAAACGCCAGTTATCCCGCCATTGCAAGACATCGTGGCCGATGGTCAGATTAAATCGATATGTGTCTGTAAGATCCTGCTCGCAAAGCCAACGGAATAGCGGGTGATACCGCATCATGTAACCGGCGACCGAGCGTTGCTGCAACTCGGGGGCGCAGTCGCTGTAGATTGCCTCGACCTGAGCCGCCGTAAACGCAACAGGCTTCTCGATATACATCGGGACGTTTAAACCCGCACACAACGAGATCAGTTCATTTCTGATATGTGTACCAGTGGCGATGACGACGCCGTCGGCGCCGGCGCGCGCCAGCAGCGTTTCAACACTCGATCTGCCGTTCTCACGATAGGAAAGCAACTCGCTTTCCGCCCCGAGTGCGAGCAGGTTGCGGTGGTGTCTGCGGCCGATAGAGCCCGACCCGATGACAGGTATATGAAGCGCAGCGGCCATGAATTATGCGTCGTTTGAACGCGCCGATGATAATCGAATTCGGCACACACCGGCCTAACAAAGAGCTAATCTTATATTCAGCGCGGCGCCTGGCGATAAACCACAAAGCCACGTTTTTGATAATTACCCAGCGCCGATGGATGATCCAGCGTGCAGGTATTGAGAATAACCCGCGCAGTATTCGGCCACGCCCAGGCCCGGTGGATAGCCTCAGACAAAAACGGCCCGCCGATGCCTCTGCCGGTAAATGCGGGTGCGAGACCGAAGTAGGCGATTTCCGTATCGGATCCCTTTTTGGAAAGCTCAAAGTAGCCCGCGATGCTGCCATCGACAAAGCCGATAAAGGTACGCAGATCGTCGGCTCCCGCATAACGCTCCCACTGTTCCGCTGACCAGTCCTTTTTGTCGAACCACTGCCAGGACTCCCCGACCAGATCGTAGAGGAATTTATTCACCTTTCCCTGACTGACCTGTGATTCCATTACCTGTGGTGCATTGCCCGATGTGGCAGCCACATGCTGGTCGGGGCTGGTCATCTCCAGGTAGTAGACGGTTATATCAGTCATTACAATATCTTCTCCGGCATCAGGCTGGTCATCACCGCACCCGGGAGCTCAGGTACTTCTCACCACCGGGAGTGGCGACACAGGCAACAATTTCAGGCTCGCTGCCGACAGGTATGGTCTCGATGTGCACCAGATCTGCGGCCGCTATCGACCGCAGCTGCACGCCCAGCCACTCACTGTTGGCATGCCTCAGCGTGATGGATTTTAGTTCACAGTCGCGCTCGGCCATGCCGCTCGACGGATGCACTTCGCAGGACCATTGCATCAGATAGGGCAACATGCCGGCAGCCAGTAATCGACCGTCCTCCGGCAATGCAAAGGACCAGCGTAAATCACCGCGGCTGAGTTGGTTGACAGTGCCATAGTCGAGCGCGGCACCTGCGGTGGCTGCAGCCAGATCAGTGGTATTGGCCACCCAGGTCAGTAGTCGCGGCTGTCGTGCAATGGAATGCCGTACTGCGGGATCATCCAGACCGAACCATCGTGGCTGTGTCGGCGACGCTCCTTCGGGATTAATCGCCAGCACCTCGAGAAACATATTCTCACCGAGTCGCATCAGATGATTGTGTGTTCCCATGTGCGGATGAACTCCACCGGGCGGTATCTCTACACCTAATTCATGGCGAATGAAATTCACACCTTCTTCAAGCGTGCGGGCGCCAACGGCGAGGTGGTCTACCGCAGTTTTTAATAAAGCCATGTGACAGGAGTAAGCGAGAGCGACACGACTATAATAACCGGATGGTGATGTTGTGTCGCACGCAGCACAGGGTCAGCCGCTATTTCCTGAGCGAAGCCGGCTTCATCGAAGCCGGCTTCTGTACAACAGTGCCGGGATTAAGCTTGTTCCGAGTCCCAGCGTCCGCCGGCAAGGGTCAGCTTGTAGGCAAGTGCGCCCAGAATAGCCCCGACAACAGGCGCAGCCCAGAATACCCATAGCTGTGCTATTGCGGTGCCGTCCATCGACACCAGCGCCGGTCCGGTACTGCGAGCGGGATTTACCGATGTGTTAGACACAGGTATCGAAATCAGGTGGATAAGTGTTAAACCCAGTCCAATGGCGATCGGAGCAAAACCTGCAGCCGTCCCGGCTCTCTCGTCTGTTGCTCCCAGAATGATAAACAGGAAAGCCGCGGTCATGACCACTTCGGTTATCAGCACGGCAAACAGGTTGTAACCACCGGGGGATGCATCGCCAAATCCATTGGATGCCAGATTACCGATCTCCGAGCCGTTGCCCTTGACGATAATCGCAAGCACCACCGCCGCAGCAACCGCTCCAACAACTTGTGCCACTATGTAAGGCACTAATTGCCCGGCAGAAAAACGACCACCAACATACAGCCCGACTGATACCGCCGGATTGAAGTGGCCTCCGGATACCGGACCAACTGCATAGGCCATCGTCAGTACAGTTAATCCGAATGCCAGTGACACACCGACCAGCCCGATATTGATATAGCCACCCGCTTCACCGGCACCAAATTTCGCTGCGAGCATGGCACTCCCGCAACCGCCCAGCACCAACCAAAAAGTGCCGAAGAATTCTGCAAATAGTTTGTTATGTACTCTCATGACTGCCTCATCTGATTATTATTTATATTTATTGTCAGCGGACACAATGTGAATGCCGGTTGTAGGCCGACATATTCAGTCTAAACAAATACTTGTCCTGGCAACTCGCACATTGCCATCGCTTCATACAAGAAGTCATTTTTTTGACAGAAAAAGATGTAATTCAGATCGGTAAAGAAACAACTTTATTCGACGTCCGGTGTCAGTTACATTGAGGACGCGGATACACCTTGCCGATCGTTAACACCAATAATCAGCAGGACTGTGTATAAGCTTCGCTGGAGGACTACTGGTTGGCGTACCTCTTGATTGTGAATTGGACCAACACCAACACCTGAGGTGACCGCCAGATGTTCACCACACTCAACTTGCTGATTAACCGCGCTGTCTTCGCGGGACTTCTGTTCGGCGTTGCCTATCCCTTGTCAGCCGCCTTGACTATCAGCTTATTTGCATCCCTGTCATCTGCCACACCCGTCGTTGTTCTGTTGTCTGTTTTTGGCTGGCTCGGCTTTTATCTGACGGTTTTCAACTGCTTCATCACACCGTTTAACTTTCTGCACTGGCAGCAAATTCCGATATTTAACAGTCGCGAATTCTAGGGAACCTCGGATCAATTGCTCGCGTCATTCCTGACGCCTTGTTTTTCCGAGCGCATCGTTGCGATTTTTATAACGGGAACAACCATTAAATTCGTTCAAGCGATTCTATTCCCAGCAAACCGAGACCTGTCGTGAGCGTGGCCGATGTGATCGCACAAAGCCTAAGACGACTTTGCTGCACCGACTCTGTCGCGGCATCGCGTACCGGACACTGATCAAAAAATCGCGCAAACAACTGCGCGAGATCAAACAGGTAGTTGCACAATAAATTCGGTTTATATTCAACCAGCACATCGTTCAGTACCTCACCGAATCGCAGCAACTGAATTGCCAACTGTCGCTCGACCGTTTCGGTAAACAGAAATTCCCCCTCCTGCCCCTTCAGTATATCCGGGGTGACCTTAAGATTGCGCATTATACCGTGCACACGTGCATTGGCATATTGCAGATAAGTCGCCGTATTGCCGCGCAGTGCGAGCATTTTGTCATAGCTGAATTTGTAATCAGAGGAACGGTTCTGTGAAAGATCGGCATACTTAAGTGCCCCGATGCCAACAACGCGTCCTATTTCCTGTTGCCGGTCCTGCTCAAGCTGCGGATTTTGCTCGCGCGCCACGTCCAGCGCTCTGGACTCCGCTTCATCGAGCAGACCTTCAAGCCCAACCGTATCACCTGCACGTGTCTTGAACGGTTTGCCATCGTCACCGAGTACAGTTCCGAAACTCACATGGGTCAGCTCAACATCCTGATAGCCCCATAATCTGGCGGCATCGAATAGTTTGTCGAAATGGTCGTGCTGACGATGATCAACCACATACAACATCGCATCCGGTGCCCACTCCTGCATGCGATATCGAATGGTCGCCAGATCTGTTGTCGGGTAGAGATAAGCACCATCCTGCTTGCGAATAATCATTGGCGCTTCGTATCCATCCAGAAAAATGCACATTGCACCATCGTTCTCAACGGCGAGTTTTTTACTGGTAAAGTCATCGACAACGTCAGCCAGCTGATCGTGATAAAAGCTCTCACCGAGCACGTAATCGAAGCGGATATTCAGCCGGTCGTACAACCGTTGAATATCTGCCAGGCAGTGCGGCAGGAATTCATCCCACAGGCCCTTGTTTTCAGCGTCGCCTTCATGCAATTGCACCGTCTCTGCGAGAACTTTGCGACCGATATCTGCATGCGCTTCGGCCGTAGCGATAAACGCGGCATCAGACTTTGCCTCATCCAGGGTGCGACCAAGTACTGCGACCAGCGCCTGCTGGTCAGTCAGTTTTTCCTGCAGTCGTGCAATATCCTTCTTCTGCTTTTTCTGCCCGGCCTTGTCATCGTGCTTTTCATCGGTGATTCGCTCAAGGGCAGCCTGCTGTTTTTGCTGCAGTTCACGTGCCTCGGGCAATTGTTTTTGCGCCTGGTGATAGTCCATCACCCGTCGTACATACTTGTACAGCCGTCCCAGTTCCAGCACCGGATCAGCGGCATAGGCTTGCGTATCGACAAAGTGTTTATAGCCGTAAATAATCATACCGAACTGCGTACCCCAGTCACCCAGATGGTTATCGGTGATCACCCGATGCCCGAGAAACCGATGGATTTTCGCCAGTGCATCGCCAATCACGGTTGAGCGAATGTGCCCCACGTGCATCGGCTTCGCGACGTTCGGCGAGGAAAAATCAACCACGACCGTTCTCGGCTGCTGCGCCTTCACAACCCCCAGCGCTTCATCCGACAGTGCGTGGTGCAGCCGTGTTTTTATCCAGTCCTCTTTCAGTGTCAAATTGATAAAGCCCGGACCGGCGACTTCCACCTGCTCGCACAGGTCTCCAAGTTCGACCGTTTCCACCAGCTCGGCAGCGATCTCGCGCGGAGGGCGTTTTAATTGTTTGCCCAGCGGCATCGCACAGTTGGCCTGATAGTCACCAAACTTGTCGTCCTGTGCCGGTCGGATCATACCGAGCAACGCGTCCACTTTGTCGTGTACGACCATCTCTGACAACGCAGCTGCAAAGCGATTCCTGATGGCATCGAGTGCATTCATAAAATCTACAATCCGAAACTGAAAGGGGTACCGGTTAATTGTAATTCACATTGTCGCTCGCTGCCCGCCCGAGGTGCTTCGTGCAGCTCAGTCTCGCTGTAATCCGCAGGTATTTACCGCGCGCACGTTCACCACAACTCGTCCGGTGCCGCCTCCAGACAACCGGAGCCCGGCTCACTTACCCGTAGTGCACCTCAAGTTCAGGTGAGAGCGGTCGATATTCCCTCGGTGCTGACAGAGTATCGGCACGACTCAGCCAAAAAATTACGCTTCGGGGATACCATGTGGGCCATTCGCTGGCGCAGCACAATCGGTGTTGTCATCTTCTGCGCGCTCGCCGGTAGCCCACAGGTGGTCGCAGAAGACCAAATCAGTCAGTTCGAAACGATCAAAGAGTTTCTGGTCGACACGGTCGCCGACGCACAGCGAGTTGGTGCTGCCACAACCTATGCACTGCTGCGTGACAACCTCTATGCGTTCCAGCAGCTCAAAGGTCGCATCGACAGCGCCACACATATAGACGATATTATCGATGATCTGTCTATGGAACTTGATCACATCGCCAGCAACTTCGAGCGCGCAGCCGGACTGCGGGCAGATTACTCAAGGGCCACCGCCAGGGGCGAGGACAAGCTGGCCGACAAGCGGCTGCAGACGAGCCGGGCCATTAGCAACCTCGAACGCCGGATCGCAGCACTGCAGAGCGAAATCGATCACGCACGATCGGGCTTTGCCAGCCACCCCGATCGCACCAGCGTCACAATCAGCGCCAATACCAGTGTCATCAGTTCGCTGCAAACACAGATCGCCATCTGGCAGCAGTTTGAGGAGGCGCAGCATCGACTGGCATCATCGCTCAAACTGAGCACCGACAAAGTCGACTTTCTATTGTTCGTGCTGGATAAGAATGCACTGGTCTATCGGGAGGCTGCCAATACCGCCAGGCTGCGCCAGAATGTAAGCCAGGCATTGTCCAACCTGCAGTCACTGGGCGCGGTCGACAGCACCCTGTCTGACCTCACCTCCAGCTGGCAGGAAGTGAACCGGATTATCGGCGAAATCGGCCGTGCGGAGCTCGGTTATGCCGGCAGCTAAAAAAATAGTGGTTGGTCTGTTTGTATTCGGCGTGGCAGTGTCGATGGCAGGACATCAATACCGGACACACAAACAAAGCGCGCGCATCACCTGGCAGGATGTTAACGTCGAGCTGCAGCACGTGGAGAGTGCACGTGTGGATCTCTTTAACAGTCTTAACGCCAAGATGGTCGAGCAGCACCAATGATGAAACTGTTCCACTGTCACAGCGAATCCCTGTGCAGCCAGTTAGACCCTTGCTACCATTATCGTTTGAGATAAACGCGGTATCGCTCCCCGATGGGTATTCAGCACTGGTTTTCAAAGCGCACGATCACAGAGCAGCAAACACTGGGTTTAATTCTGCCCGGCGGTGGTGCACGCAACGCGTATCAGGTTGGTGTACTAAAAGCGGTTGAAGAATTATTGCCGAGCGGCCAGCCATCGCCATTCCCGGTAGTCACCGGCACCTCAGCAGGTTCACTGAACGCCGGCATGATCGCCAGTCGTTCGAGCGACTTCAGCGACGGGCTGCGACGATTGCTGGGTATGTGGGAAAACCTGCACATGGATATGGTGGTGCGCACTGACGCGAAAACCGCGGCAAAAACCGGTGCGCGCTGGGTCTGGTCTTTCGCCAGTGGCGGCATGGGACAATCACAACCCAAGTCTGTGCTCGATAACACACCGCTGCGATCACTCATTGAAAACCATGTCAATCTCGCTCGCATGCGACAGAGCATTCAGGCCGGGCAGTTAAAAGCACTCGGGATCACCGCCTCGTCCTACGCGCGAGGGGCATCCATTACTTACTTTGAAGGCGATGAATCGATCCCCGAGTGGCAGCGCACGCGTCGTCTCGGACGACAGTCCAGACTGCGGATCGATCACTTCATGGCGTCCATTGCCATCCCGGTGATTTTTCCGGCCGTCAGCCTGAACAATGAATTCCACGGTGACGGCTCGATGCGTGAATCCGCACCATTGAGCCCGGCACTGAGACTGGGTGCGAACAAATTGCTGATTATCAGCGTGCGCAATCCACCGGATAAACTAGCGCCCAATCACACGCCGGTTTATCCGAACCTCGGGCAAATCGCAGGCTACATGTTTGATACGCTTTTTATTGATCGTCTCGATTCCGATATCGAGCGGCTTGATCGCATTAATTTCGCGCTGACCAAAACACGCCAGTCATCCTTCCGGCACAACGATGCGTTGTTGCGACCGATTGAATTTCTGGTGATTTCACCCAGTGTCGATATCCGCGATATCGTCGCGCGGCATACGCGCGCGTTTCCCCGTTCGATGCGAGTTCTGCTCAGTGGTCTCGGTGCGATGACCAAAGAGGGTCGTCCGCTGACCAGCTACCTGCTGTTCGATGCCGCTTTCGCCCGCGAACTGATTGAACTCGGCTACAAAGATGGTATTGCGCAGCGAGAAAAGTTGCAGGAGTTGCTTGAACTCTGACCCCCGAAAAGCCGCACCCGGGTCAATAAAGCACTTTACCTATTCCACCGGCTGTGTTGTGATGCGTCGGTCTTCAATCGGTCGGAAACCACCCGCAATGACAGTTAAAGTTGGCGATACTCTCCCCGCAGGCACCCTCGGTTACATGGGCAGCGACGGACCTGCTTCCATCACGACGGAAGAGCTGTGCAAGGGTAAAAAAATCGTATTATTCGGTGTCCCCGGTGCGTTCACACCAACCTGCAGCGAAGCCCACCTGCCGAGCTTTATCGCCAATGCCGACAAAATACTCGCCAGCGGCGTTGACCGCATTGTCTGCATGTCGGTCAATGATCCATTCGTGATGGCTGCCTGGGGCAAAACCCAGAACGCCGAACACCTGCTGATGGCCGCCGATGGCAGCGGCACGTTCACCAAAGCACTCGGTCTTGAACTGGACCTGATCGAACGCGGGCTGGGTGTGCGCGCACAACGCTTCTCCATGATTGTTGACGACGGCACGATCACTCACCTGTTTGTCGAGGACGGTCCGGTGTTCGAAGTGAGCTCAGGCGAGAAAATACTCGAGAACCTCTAGCAGGGTGTTGAAAAACTTGATGAGCGACGGTCGGAGTAGGCAAATTTCCCCGAAAAAGCGCAGTTTATGGGTTATAAATGAGCACTTTGAGAGGGAGTTTAACGCCCTCAGACCTGGCGCAATAGTTTTTAAACATCCTGCTAGCCGGTCGCCGCAGTTCCCCCCCTTGGCATACCCTCGCATTGACAGGAGCGAAACATGAATCTGCTTGAGTCCCTGATAGGCAACGACAACAACGCCATCGTCTCTGAACTCGCCAAACAGCTTGGCGTCGGCGAGGCAGAAGCCAGAACGGCCGCGGACCAGCTGGTACCCGCACTGGCCAGAGGCTTGCAAAACAATGCCCGCACCGATCAGGGACTCGACGGACTGATCGGTGCCCTCGCCCGCGGAAACCACGCCGAGTATCTCGACAACCCCTCCACACTCGGGCAACAGTCGACGGTGAAGGATGGCAATTCTATTCTGGGGCATATCTTTGGCAGCAAAGATGTCAGCCGCAACATTGCGAATTACGGCGCCAATAAATCGGGGCTGTCAGCAACGCTACTGAAAAAGGCACTGCCTATTGTCGCCTCGCTGGTGATGAGTTCGCTGAGCAAAAAGTTCTTCGGCCGTAGCCAGTCGTCCGGCACCCTTTTCGGCGGCGATCGTTCCGGCGATATTTTCAACTCAGGTGTCGCTGCAAAACAAAATCGCGGACTGATTGAATCGTTCCTCGATGCCGACAAAGACGGCTCCGTACTGGATGATCTGCTGAGCCTGGCAGTCAAGGCCGCGGTCAGATAAACACCGCGTAACACCCGCGCCCTCAGGCTGTACCTGAAGCAGGCAGCAGCGCTACAATCGCGCCATTCCAATCCGCATGACAGTGCACCGATGCACTGTTCATACGGCACTGTTTGTGCCCCTGCAATCCCGAACCACCGCTCGCACTGCCGTTGCGGTTCTACCTGTCAATCGGTGTTAACTGAACATGACCACACAGCAGCCCCGACTGTGGCGCCTAGACGCAGCGGAAAGAACGCTGCTGTTGCTGGCGCGCGACCATCAATCGATCCCCGAAATAATCTGGTTCGGCGATACACTCGACGCTCAAATCACCGCAGAAACCGTCGCATCGATCAGCGACCTGCCGTTGCCCATGGCAAAGCTCGACCATACTGTCGCGCTTGATCTGCTACCCCAACTGTCGAGCGGTCTCGATGCCAGCCCCGCGCTTCGCGGACATCGCGATGGCGGCGCATTTGCCCACCGCTTTGAACGAAAAGGAGTGACTGCCACTGACGGGCAGTTAACCATTGAACTCGATGCACCGGCCGCCGGACTTGCAATTCAACTGCAACTGCAACTGGACTACGACAGTGGCGTGCTGGCGTTATCCTCCACGCTACGCAATACCGCGCAAACCGCATTGACGGTTGACTGGCTGGCAAGTGCCACCGTACCGCTGCCGTCGACGTTTGCAGAATGCCTCTACCTCACCGGTCGCTGGGGCCTGGAGTTCCAGACGCACAGGCAGCCGATCAGTCCGGGTCGCTTGTTACTTGAGAATAACCGCGGACGCACCAGCCATGAGCTATACCCCGGACTGGTCGCAGGCAGCACAGGATTCAGTGAACAGGGCGGCGATGTGCTCGCAGCGCAGCTGGCCTGGAGTGGCAGCCACCGGACCACGCTCGAACAACTCGCCGATGGCAGGCTGGCACTGCAGTGTGGCATTTCACTGGATCCGGGTGAGCTTAAGCTTCAGGCCGGAGAATCATTCGAAACCCCTGTGCTGTATGTCGCCCGAGGTGATGGGCTGAACCGCGCCAGTCATGCCATGCATCACTTTGCACGCACCCGTCTGCTGCCATCGTGGACACGCACCGAAAGGCCCATTCATGCAAACAGCTGGGAGGCGCTGTACTTCGACCACGACGAAGGCAAGCTCCGCGCGTTGATCGATGCGGCCGCCGGACTCGGTGCTGAACGCTTTGTGCTCGATGACGGTTGGTTTTACGCCCGGCGCTCCGACGACGCCGGACTCGGTGACTGGTGGGTTGATCCCGCAGTCTATCCCCGCGGGCTGCACCCGGTTGTGGAGCACATCCGTCGCACGGGTATGCAGTTCGGTCTGTGGTTCGAACCCGAAATGGTTAACCCCGACAGCGATCTATACCGACAACACCCCGAATGGGTTTTGCAGGTCGCAACACTTGAGACACCACTAGCGCGCAATCAGCTGGTATTGAACCTGGACCTGCAACCAGTGCAGGACTACCTGTATGAAAAGATGGCAGCCCTGATCGATGAATACAGCATCGACTACATCAAATGGGACTTCAATCGCGACCTGGTGATGGCAGGCGATGGAGTGCAGTCACGTGCGCACAAGCAGCCCACAGGCAGCTACCGCTTAATGGACAGACTGAATCAACAGTTCCCGCAACTTGAAATTGAAAGCTGTTCTTCCGGCGGTGCACGCGCAGACTGGGGAGTGCTGGCGCACAGCGGCAGAGTCTGGACCTCAGACTCTATCGATGCGATCGACCGCGTGCAGATCCAGCGCGGCTACAGCATCTTTAACCCGCCTGAAATCATGGGAGCGCATATCGGACACGAAGAGGCTCACCTGACAGGACGCAGCATTGATCTGCATACCCGCGCTATTGTTGCACTGCAGGGACAGCTGGGCTTCGAGGTCGATGCACGGCACCTGACCGACGATGAATTACGGCAACTGCAACACTACGTAGCACTGTACAAGCACCACCGTCACTGGATTGCACAAAGCCTGAGCTATCGCCTCGATTGCAAACACAGCCAACTGGTACAGAGCGGGCTGGTGTCGAATGATCAGATGCACTCACTGTGGTTTGCCATCGCCACACAAAGTCTCGATCAAACCACACCAGGTTTGATGGTACCTACCGGGCTTTGCAGCGATAAACGGTATACCGTCAAACTCGCCAGTGACAACGCCGCACACTTCAGCCACTTCTCCAAACAGGTACCGCGCTGGCTCAACGAGGAAGTCAGCATCACCGGTGATGTACTGATGAAGATCGGCCTGACGCTGCCTGTCATGCCGGCACACTCCGCACTGTTGCTGGAGATCTCCAGTCACCACACCAGCTAACGCAAGAGCACAATAATGAAACTCGGTGTCTGCTATTACCCGGAACACTGGCCGGAAGACCGCTGGACTGAAGACGCTGCTCGAATGCAGTCACTGGGTATTTCCGTGGTCAGAGTTGGTGAGTTCGCCTGGAGCAGACTGGAACCCGCGCGCAATCAGTTTCAGTTTGACTGGCTGCACCGGGCGCTGGATGTCCTGCATGCGCACAAGCTTCAGGTCGTACTCGGTACGCCAACAGCAACACCACCAAAGTGGCTGATCGATGAACACCCATCGATACTGGCGGCAGACGAACAGGGTCAGCCAAGAGGATTCGGCTCACGCAGACACTATTGTTTTTCCTCAGTGATCTATCGCGAAGAGTGTCGTCGCATTGTCGTTACCGTGGCCGGTGAGTTCGGCAATCACCCGTCACTGATCGCCTGGCAGACGGACAACGAATACGGTTGTCACAGCACCATTGCAAGCTACTCGAACGATGCCAAGCTAGCCTTTCGTCAGTGGTGCCGGGCGCGCTACCGTGATGTCGACGCATTAAACGACGCCTGGGGCAATGTATTCTGGAGCATGGAATACGGCAGCTTCGATGAAATTGACCTGCCCTGTGGTGCGGTGACCGAATTAAATCCGGCGCATCGACTGGCCTTCTGGCGTTTTTCGTCCGATCAGGTTGCGTCGTTTAATCGCCTGCAGACAGATATTATCAGAGCGCACTCACCACAGTGCGATCTGTTGCATAACTACATGGGCAACTTCACCGAGTTTGATCACTACGACACTGCCAAAGATCTCGACATTGCCGCGTGGGATAACTACCCGCTCGGTTTTCTCGATCGCGACAGTACGGACGAGGTCGATAAACAAAAGTGGTATCGAACCGGTCACCCTGACTCTTCCGCGTTTCATCACGACCTGTACCGCGGTGTCGGCAACGGCAGGTTATGGATTATTGAACAACAACCGGGGCCGGTGAACTGGGCACCGCACAACCCGGCACCGCTGCCGGGCATGGTGCGACTGTGGGGACTGGAAGCACTCGCTCACGAGGCCGAAGTGATGTCCTGGTTCAGGTGGCGACAACTGCCTTCGGCACAGGAGCAAATGCATACCGGTCTGTGTCGACCCGACGGTACCTACGATGTGGCCGCCACAGAAGTCAGACAACTCGCCGATGATCTCAATTTACTTGCGCAGGCATTGCCACATGAAGTCAACCGCGCGTGCGATGTAGCCATGGTGTTCGACTACAGTGGCGACCACATGTGTCGCATCCAGCCGCAGGGTATTAACTTTGAACCATTGCAATGGGTTATCTCGATGTATACCGCCCTGCGACAAAACGGCGTTAACGTCGACATAGTGCCAACCGGCACCGACCTCAGCGCTTACCGTTTCGTCGTCATCGCCAATTCCATTGCGGCCACCCAATCACTCGTTGATTCACTGAAAAACACAAGCGCTCAGGTACTGATTGGCCCGCGTTGCGGCAGCAAGTCAGTGGAGTTTTCAATACCCGATCAACTCGCTCCGGGACTATTGCAAACACTTATTCCACTGCGGGTAATACGTACTGAATCGCTGGCAGATTTCGCCCTGCTGCCGACCAATCATCAAACACTCACTGCCCACCGCTGGCGCGAAGAAATAGAATCCACCATCACGCCGCTCAGCACGTTCGATGACGGTTGGGGATTCAGCTATTCACACGATCGCTTTCACTACCTGAACTGTTGCCTGAACCAGCACTCCCTGACAACCTACTTCAAGGACAAACTGCATGCTGCAGGAATAGACACATTGAGTTGTCGCGACGGTCTGCGTGTCAGCCACTACGGCCCGGTGACTTTCGCATTTAATTACGGACCGGACACCGCCACCCTGCCATCAACTGCCGACTTCATCCTTGGCGGTACAGAGATCGCAGCGGGCGATGTCGCTGTTTTCCGCAACAACGAGTCGCAATGAACAACCGTGCTCCGCTCTCGGCCAATGTCAAGGCAAGCCTGTACATGATGCTGTCGATGATGGGCTTTGTCATCAACGATACCTTCGTGAAGTCGCTGGGTGACTCACTCGGTGTGGGACAAATCATGGCAGTCCGCGGTGCGCTGCTGTCACTATTACTGTTTACTCTGCTATGGCAACAGGGTTTACTGCACAGACTCAGGGAACTTTTAAACATCACTGTCGGTATGCGCTCACTGATGGAAGTCTGCGCCACCCTAACCTTTCTCTATTCTCTGCATCTGCTGCCGTTTGCCACAATTTCCGCTATTTTGCAGGCGCTGCCGCTGTCGGTAGCACTCGGCGCCGCTATTTTTCTGAACGAACCCGTGGGGTGGCGACGCTGGCTCGCAATTGCCATTGGCTTTTGCGGCGTGCTGGTAATTATACGGCCGGGCCTGGACGGCTTTAACGCGGTCTCGCTGATCATGCTGCTTTCAGTCGGGTTTGCCGCTGCCAGAGATCTTTTTACCCGCAAGTTGCCACCGGCCCTGCCCTCACTACTGGTATCCACCGCAACGGCAACAATCATAACGCTGGCAGGAACCGTACTGGCGACAGCACAGGGAAACTGGAGGCCGGTCAGCGGTGATCAATTGCTGACACTGATGTCCGCAGCGTTTTTCCTGTTCTTCGGTTACCAGTTTATTGTGATGGCGATGCGCACCGGTGAGGTGGCGTACGTGGTGCCATTTCGCTACACCAGTCTCCTGTGGGCCATCGCGCTCGGCTATCTGGTATTTGCTGAAGTGCCGGATGCGATGACCCTGATTGGCTCTGCCATTGTGGTGGCGACCGGCCTGTTTACGCTTTACCGCGAGGTGGTGAACAACCGGGCTAAGTTTCGAACCAGCGCAGCGACTGCCAGCCGTCAGCGCTGATCCGCCAGGCCGACCGCGATCTGCGCCGCCACCGCTGCATTGTTTAACACGAGGGCAATGTTGGTCTCGAGGCTTTCACCGTCTGTCATCTCAGCGATTTTGCCAAGCAGAAAAGGCGTGGTTTCCTTGCCGGTAATGCCGGCGCGATCCATTTCTGTGAGCGCGCTGAGAATGGTCTGCTCAATCTGATCGGCATCCTGTTCATACTGCGTCGGTACCGGCACACAAATCAGCGCACCGCCATTGAGCCCAAGCTGCCACTTACAGCGCAACGCATCGGCAATGGCGTCAGTGCTTTGCAGGTTGTAGTCAACGGCGAACGCACTGTGCCGGGTGTAAAACGCGGGCCAACAGTCGGTGTTGTAACCGATTACCGGCACACCGTGCGTCTCCAGATACTCCCGGGTCAGACCAATATCGAGAATCGACTTGGCACCTGCACAAACCACCGCCACACTGGTCGCAGCCAGTTCCTGTAAGTCAGCGGATATATCAAAGGTCTGTTGTGCCTGACGATGCACACCGCCGATGCCACCGGTGGCGAATACCTGAATGCCGGCCATGGCGGCAATGATCATAGTGCCTGCGACCGTGGTCGCTCCCATGACGCGGGTATCCGCTACCGCAAAGGGAATATCCCGACGGCTGACCTTCAGTGCCGACTGCCCCGTTTTGCCGAGCTCCTCTATTTGCGTTTGTGTCAGTCCCGCGCAAAGACGCCCGCCCATGATCGCTATGGTCGCCGGCACCGCCCCGTGCTCGCGCACCTGGTTTTCTACGCGCAGAGCCGTCTCAACATTTTGCGGATAAGGCATACCGTGCGAGATGATGGTGGATTCAAGAGCCACCACCGGCTTATGAGAGGCTAATGCCTGCGCTACCTCGTCAGTAATCGAAAGGAGTTTATCCATAGCGGCATTCACACAATACGGGTTTTTCCATGAGACAAAGGCGCCGAAGGTAAACCGGCATTAGCAGGATGTTGAAAAACTATTGCGCTAGGTCTGAGGGCGTTAAATTCCCCCTCAAAATGCTCATTTATAACCCATAAACTGCGCTTTTTCGGCGAAATTTGCCTACTCAGACCGTCGCTCATCACGTTTTTCAACACCCTGTTAGATACTTTTTTCGAGCATGCATCATCGCTTTTCCAACTGTTCGAGGTGCCGCAAAGTCAACGCCTGCGAACAGGCATGATCTGACTCGAGCGTTAATCGCGCCGCCTCAGTGCCCCATTGCAGCCGCGTTATCGTATCGTACCCGGCGAGGCCGGCGACGATAAATCCGGCCAGCAACGCATCGCCGGCTCCGTTGGCATTCACAACTCGGGCAACCGGTGCCGCCTCGCGATGCATTAGTCGTCTGCCGTCGTCTTCGGTCGCGTAGAGTGCGCCGTCGGCACCAAAAGAAATCAATACGGACGCGGGCCCCATCGCCAATAGCGATGCTGCCAGGGAATCGAGTGACATATCGTCATTGGCACCGACCAGATGCCTTGCTTCGCTTAGGTTGAGCTTCAGCAAATGCAGCCTGGGTAATACACTTGCAAGTCTGGTGCATTTGCTGAGCGACACCGCCTCTGCAACAAGGGCAACATCACCACAGTGCCCGGCGACTTGCCCGATCAGTTCCTCAGACAGGTTCGCATCGATGACACAAAGATCGCTGGCTTGAATATCCTGCGCCAGCAGCGGCAGGCGATCTGCGCTGCACTGATCGATCAGCGCCATGTCAGAGACGGCATGCAGCATGGCGCCCGCTGAATCATTCATGGATACATACACCGGAGTCGCGTGATCAGGACTGCACGCCACCCCCTGCGTATTCAGACCGGCTGCACGGCATTGCGACAGCAACAGCTCACCGGCAAAGTCATCACCCACAACAGATCGCAACCTGCAATCGACCGACAGCCGCGCCAGATTCTCCGCGATGTTGCGACCGACACCTCCCGCCACAATGCGAACGCGACCCGGCGTTGAGTCATCACCGGCGACAGGGTGTTGTGCCATAGCGACGATATCAAGATTCATCGCACCCACAACAGTCACTGTGGCTGACCACGTGTTGATCATCGCCGTTTAATACCCTGCGCTGTTGAATGGTCTGACAGTATACAGTGCATCCCGCAACTGTTTACTGCGGTGACAGTCGCCGCGATGACGCCCCTTCCATATCAACGTACAATGCCGGCAACGGCCACACTCGCCGATCGCATCACCGCGGTACACAATTACAATGAAAACTTCCACCACCGATGCATCGACCGACGCTTCGAACCTCGCAGCACCACGACAACCACCGCTGCTGTTACTGGTCGGTATTTCTGCACTTGGCCCGATCACACTAAACGGTGTGCTGCCGGCCAACACGGCTGTCATGAAAGAGCTTGCAGTCGACTACAGCGCCGCGCAGCTGGTGCTGACCGTGTATTTATTTGCCACGATGATTTCCCAACTCGCACTGGGCAACCTGTCAGACAGGATCGGACGCCGTCCCGTGATGATTGGCAGTATGCTCGTATTTGCCGGCGGCAGTTTGATCTGTGCGGCGGCAATGTCCATTGAAGTGCTTCTGGCAGGTCGATTCGTTCAGGGTTTCGGGGCCGCGGTGTGTGTCTTCCTGACGCGCACGATCATGCGCGATGTGCACAGTCAGGACAAGGCAGCCAGCGCCATCGGTTATATGAACACCGCGATGATGGTCGCACCGATGTTTGGTCCGGCCCTGTGCGGCTATATCACTGATGTAAGCAGCTGGCGCATCATGTATATGCTGCTGGCAGCACTGGCCACGCTGTTCGCACTGCTCAGTTACCGGTACCAGAATGAAACACTGGTGAAGTCGAATGACACCGATGCCGCCTTCGTATCCGGTGCCCGTGTATTGCTCGGAGAAGCGGAATACCGCGCCTATCTGTGGATCATCTGCGGCGCCGTCGGCATGTATTTTTGCTTCCTGGCAGGGGCACCTTATGTCGCGATGGAACTACGCGGACACAGCGCCTCTACGTTTGGTATCTGGTTCAGTATGGTGGCAATCGGCTACCTGTGCGGCAATTTTGTTGCCGGTCGTTACTCGCAACGCTTCGGCACCAGCAAAATGATCGGGCTCAGCATCATACCGGCATTCATCGGCATGTTATTTTTCTGGGCTTTCTCCGGTTCAGACGCGCTGCTGGCACTGTTTTTACCCATGCAGCTTATCGCTTTCAGTAATGGCATCTGTCTGCCAAACGTGACTTCTGCAGCCATGAGTGTACGCACCAGTCTGGCAGGCACTGCCTCCGGACTAACCGGCACCATTCAGATTTTTACCGGCATCCTGCTGTCACTGCTGGTCGGTGTGCTCATCAGCGATCACGCATGGCCGCTGTTTGCCCTGATGACATTGTGTCTGTGGGTGTGTATTGGCGGTTATCAATCGCTGCGCCAGAAATAAGCACCCTTGCTGCTGTCCAACGGCACTGACGCAATGCGCCTGATGCAGTGTCTGCGCACAAACCCCGCTCAACCAGTGGACTTGTGACAACGCGGGGCATTTATGGCATAACAGCGAATCAACACTGTAGCGACCCAGGCGATGGCTACCGACTACTACTTCTCCACCCCGATTCACGCGCGCGACTTACCGCTCGACGATAATTTTAATGCTGCCCTGCTGCGCGATATACGCACCTGGCAGGCGACCGACCCGCACGGCATCATCCGGTCAAACATACCCGACACCAACGGCTGGCACAGTCCGCTCGACATGCACAAAAGAAGCGGGTTTAGTGAGATTCACACGCATATTGTCAACGCGTGTCGCGACCTCTTCGACACTTTACACTACGACCCGCAATTCACACCGGTCGTCGACAGCATGTGGGCCAACATCAACCCGCGCCACGCGCAGAACCGCAGTCACATGCACCCGGATTGTTTGTGGAGCGGTGTGTATTACGTGCAGGCTCCACCGGACTGCGGGCGTATCAGTTTCAGCGACCCGCGTATCCAGTCGCGCGTCATATCACCTCGCTATCACCCGGAAGCAGATCTGCCATTGTATGCGTGGCCTGAAATTTACTTCGACGCAAAAGCGGGACGACTGATCTTATTTCCCGCCTGGCTGGTGCATGAGGTGGAACCCAACACAACCACCCTCGACGGCGAGGCAGGTCATCGGGTCAGCATCAGCTTTAATATCTACCAGGGCTGACTGGTCTAACGAGGTGTTAAAACGTCTGAGTCGGAAATCGCCCGAAAAAGCGCTGGGCTGATTAACCGCCTTAGGCGTTATGGCTTCGGTTTTGGGTTTCAAAAATGAAGGCCTCCCGCAGGGAAGGTCGTCCTGGCAGCGCTCAGCGCACCACCCGCGACGCGGAATCCGCTATGTATTCACAGGGTGAACTTCCCTTCGGGCAGATCAAGTTGCACCGCTATACCGGCGGTGGCAATCACTGACACGGTATCGTGTTCATCATCGACAACATTGAGTCCCCCGACCACGGGGTTAACTACTACTTCACCGAACGGGATCTCGGCTGCCACCGCTTCAGCATCGATCGCATCGGGTTTCTGCACTCCGATGTTTACGGTAATTTTCATCTGCTCACGATTGAGTTCCAGCGAGCGAAATACGATAAGCGAACTGTGGTGCAACGCATCCTGCACCGCGCGACAGGCGGCTTTGGTGTAATTTTCACCATACAGGTCGTTGCCCGTACCGAGTTCCAGAATGATTCGTTTCAATGGCATTAGTTGTCACTCGCCTCATCAATATTGAGGTACACAACCGCTGCCGCATTGGCCACGACTGTCACATTGCTGCGGTCATCACTGGCCACATCCAGTCCGCCGCGCACGGCAGTGACCGACGCAGACCCGTAGGGAAGTACTTCAGCGACGGCAGCCGTATCGACCTGTTCGGGTTTGGCAACCCCGATTTCCACTTCAACCTCCATCGCTTCGCGCGGATAACCGAGTGCGGGCACCAGTGACAGGGAGTTGTGCCAGAGCGCGTCGCGCAGCGCTCTGATGGCGGCCTTGGTGTAGTCCTGTCCGTGCAGGTCTGTACCCATCCCCATTTCTACCACCAGTCTTTTTCGTGCCATCACTTTCAGCCTGTTGCGCCTACCGTAAACATACTCATAAAACTCACCATCACAGTATAACGATGCACATAAAAAATAAACCCACCTGCGGCTGATCAAATGCTTGAGACAGCAAGTGTGTAATTAACAAATTTTTATACGAAAGAAGCACGTCTGTCCGCCGCTAGCTGCTCGAAGAATAACCGAGGACACGCGTGAAGTATTTCGATCGCCATTGGACTACTGACATCACGCGTCTCTCACTGACGGACTATTCCCAGCTGCCGGTCAAGTTACCGGTGACCCGCTTGACTCACTTACCAACCCGGAGACGATTGATGTCTTTTCATCTCAAGCACTACTCAACAGCGGCTTCTGTCGCTGTGCTCGTCGCAGCCCTGACCGGCTGTTCTTCATTCGGTGGCAAACAGGCAGAGAATGTCGCCATCGTGCCTGCATCCGCCAAAGCAGAAGTGCAAATGCCGGCACCGAGTGCGGTGAACCCCCGATTCGCGGCCGCAGCCGACGACAGCCTGGTACCACCCAACGCAAAGCCGGGTCAGTGTTTTACCAGAATCTGGAACGCACCAAAATATGAAACTGTCACCCGTCGTCAGCTGGTAGAAGATGCAGGTGAACGCATTGAGGTTATCCCTGCAAGCTACAAATCAGGGACCAAGCGGGTACTCGTCAAGGAAGCTTCCGAGCGTATTGAAACCGTCCCTGCCACATACAAGACAGTGACTGAGCGAGTGCTGGTCAAGCCTGCCAGCACCCGTCTGCAACAGGTGCCGGCGGTGTACGAAACAGTAGCAACGCGGGTGCTGGAAAAGCCGGCACACACAGTGTGGAAAAAAGGGTCCGGTCCGATTCAAAAAATCGACGCTCAGTCCGGTGAAATCATGTGTCTCGTCGAAGTGCCTGCGAGCTACAAGACCGTGCAAAAGCGTGTACTGAAAACGCCTGCCACGACTAAAACCATCACCATTCCGGCTGAGTACAAAACCGTTGAGAAACGCGTCGTTGCCACGGCAGCCACCACACGCAAGGTCAGCATTCCGGCCGAGTATAAAACCATCAAGACGACTGAAGTTGCCACTGCAGCCCAGGAGCGTCGGATTAAGATCCCGGCACGCTATAAAAACGTCACCAGCCAGAAGCTGGTCAGCGAAGGATCAATGGAGTGGCGCGAAATTCTTTGTGAAACCAACATGACAAAGAGCCGCATCATGGATATCCAAAAAGCCCTGCAGGCCGCCGGTCATAATCCTGGCACGATTGACGGCAACATCGGCGCTGACACCATGCGTGCAGTCAACGCATTCCAGCGCACAAAGGGACTCCCGGTCGACAAGTACCTCAACATGGCGACTGTCCGTGCCCTGGGTGTTATTTAACCCGGTGTTTCCTAATCCGGGTGTCATCTAGCGGGTTGTTGAAAACTTGATGAGCGACGGTCTGAGTAGGCAAATTCCCCCGAAAAAGCGCAGTATATGCGTTATAAATGAGCATTTTGAGGGGGAATTTAACGCCCTCAGACCTGGCGCAATAGTTTTTCAACATCCTGCTAGCCCGGGCACTACTTAACGGGATGGCACACGTCCCGTTTTTCGACCCGCTCACGGCGCTGAGCGGGTCTGCTGCGACCGTCGGACGTCGCCAAATACCCAAAGCCTCGACCCTGCCGCACTGTATACCCGGCGCCAGCGAGGTGTGGCGATGAACTGGCACGGTAAGCGCACGTAGGCTGTAAATTTTAACCCGGTTAAAAACCAATGCTGCGACTTACCTCCGTCGCGCTGGCGTTGCTGGTCTCCCCTGCAGTACTAGGCAATGTTTCAGTCAGTGGTTCTCTGAAAAAGTGGCACCCGATCACCGTCGATACCGCGGGTGCGACCGCCGTACTGAGCGAGTCGCAACTGCAGCCCAACCCATTTCTGGACTTCCGCTACAACGTCGTCTTCACCAGCCCTGGCGGCAATGAATACATCGTACCGGGCTACTTTGCCGGCGACGGTGTCGGTGGTGGTATTGGCTCGGTGTGGCGGGCAAAATTTTCCGCCGGTGAAACCGGCGAGTGGCAGTACCGCATCTCATTTCAACGCGGCGATGATTTGTCTGTCAGTGAGGCTGACGGTACACCGATGCCGTCCGATGGTGAGTCTGGCAGTTTCACAGTCACCGACAACAGTCCGCAAGACCCGGGCTTTCTCGCCACTGGCAGATTGCAATATACCGGCGAGCACTACCTGAAGTTTGCTGACGGGCCGTACTGGATTAAAGGCGGCGTCGACAGCCCGGAAAACTTTTTCGGCTATGCGGGTTTTGACAACACTTTCGACCAGCCGGGGGGTGCGGATACGGGGGTGCTATTTCAGGGAGTACATCACTACGTGCCACACATCGCCGACTGGCGTGAAGGTGACCCGGTATTTACCAACAGCGCTAATCCCGACAACGCGAAGGGTATTATCGGCGCGGTGAATTACCTTGCCAGCGAGGGTATTAATTCACTGTACTTTTTACCGATGAACCTCGGCGGCGACGGCAGGGAAACCTACCCGTTCATTCGACCGACGGGCAGCCCGTTCGACAATACACACTACGATGTATCGAAGCTCTTCCAGTGGCAGATCGTTTTAGAACACATGCAGCGCAAAGGGATCGCGGCACATTTCGTACTGGCGGAACAGGAAGGACGCAATACCAACTGGCTGGATGACGGTCAACTCGGCATCGAGAGAAAACTTTTTTACCGCGAGATGATTGCACGCTTTGCCTACCTGCTGGCGATCAAATGGAACATCAGCGAAGAGAGCCGCTACGGCGACAGCCGGCACAAGGAATTTGCCGGATACATACAAGATCTCGACTGGGCAGACTTCCCGATCGCCGTCCACACCAACAGGGACCGACCGGCGGAAAAGTATGATGGCCTGTTGGGAGATCCACGCTTTGCCGCGTCATCAATTCAGTTTTCCCGACAGATTTCCGGGGCGCTGGTAGAAGAGTGGCGCCAAAAAACGGCCGACGCCGGCTGGCCCTGGGTGATCGATATGGATGAAGTGGGTCCGGCGTTTACCGGTCTCACCCCCGACAACACCGAAGACCTGCGCAAGAGCGTTTTGTATCCGGTGTACTTCAGTGGTGGCAATCTGGAGTGGTACTTCGGTTACCATCCCCTGCCACTCGGTGGTGACATGCGAACGGAAGATTTTCGCACCCGCCGGAAAATGTATCGCTACACCCGCATCGCACGCGAGATGATGCAGGCAGCGCTGCCGTTCTGGAGAATGCAGCCGGCCGATGATCTCTACACCGGTGACACGACAGCAGAAGTTTTCGCAGAGGCTGGCAGTGCCTATGCGGTCTACCTCGCCGACGCATCATCACCCGGCACTCTCGCGGTTGAGCCCGGCGACTATCAACTGCAGTGGTTCGACCCCAGAAACGGCGAGTACGCAGGCGAGCCTCAGGTGATTTCTGCGGGTGCTACCGTTGCACTCGGCACGGCACCGTCGGCGGCAGATGAAGACTGGGTGGTATTGCTCACCCAACCGCCGTCCGACAATGAACAACCGGCTGCCCCCGAGGAGACGGAGACGGAGACGGAAGCCGAGACTGAAACGGAGACGGAAGCCAACAGCGCGGAAAACCGGGAACCCACCGAAGAACCCGCCAGCCCGGAAACGGGCTCACCCGATGCGCCGCAACAGCCACAGGCACCAAAGGCTGAATCCGTTGGCAGCTTCGATGCGGGCTTCGGAGCGCTGTTGCTGCTGTTGCTGACCTGGCGCAGGCAGAGAAGCCGCTAACCAGATATTACAATTCGACGTGGCGGCACGACACTGATGCCGCTGCGTTATTTACCTCAATCGGGCGGCGGCTTATCACCAAGCAGGTAACGCGGTCCGCTGCCGAGACTCGCTGCACGGTCCTGCGCGTTGTACAGCGCACAGGACTTGAGCGACAGACACCCGCAGCCGATGCAGGCCGACAGCGAATCCCGCAACTTCGTCAGGCGCTCTATCCGCTCATCGATATCGACACTGAACTGTCGACTCAGTTTTTCCCAGTCGGCTTTGGTCGGCGTTCTTTCTGATGGCAGATTCTTAAGCACACCACGGATTTCTTCCAGCGAGTATCCGAGCTGCTGCGAGATCAGAATGAACGATACCCGCCGAATCGCCGAGCGCGGAAAAAGTCGGCGGCCGCCAGGCCCTCTGCTGGCAAACAGCAAACCTGAAGTTTCATAAAATCTAATCGCCGACACGCTCAGACCCGTGCGCCGGGCGATCACACCGATGCCTACTCTGGATTCTGCCATCTGTTGACCTCAAGTTAAGTTGAGCATTTATAATCCTACCCTAACGTTTCTCACAAGCTAATAGACAGAATGACAAAAACAAAAATACTGGTTTTCTCCGGCAGCACGCGACAACAGTCACTCAATACAAAACTCGCGCGCGCGGCCGTGGCCGCCGCCACACAAGCCGGTGCCCACGCCACGCTGATCGATCTGGCTGAATACCCGGCGGCAATCTACAACGGCGATGATGAATCACGCGACGGTATTCCCGCACCGGTGCAGGCCCTGAAAAAACTGATGGCGGGCTGCGACGGCTTCATCGTCGCGACGCCTGAATACAACGGGCATGTACCGCCACTATTGGTCAATACTTTCAGCTGGTTGTCTCGATCAGAAGAAGGCGAAAATGGCATGGTCGCTTTCAGGGACAAGCACGCTGCTATCATGGCAGCTTCCCCGGGCCGCCTTGGCGGGGTGCGCGTGATACCCAGAATGCGGGATATGCTGGCAGAACTGGGTGTGATGGTCGTGCCGGGTTTTGTCACGCTACCCAATGCTTCACAGGCATTTGATGAGGGCGGCAAACTCACCGATGATGCCGCGATCAAATCCGTCGACGCGCTGGTGCAGAGACTTTTGCACGCCTGAACCTGCCGCACGGATAAACGTCGGGTATCATACCTGCGGTTCTGTGCGGGATACATTAGTTGAACGAATTCGATTACATCGTTGTCGGCGCTGGCTCGGCCGGTTGCGTTGTCGCGAACCGCTTGAGTGCGAACGGTAAACACTCTGTGCTCCTGCTGGAGGCCGGAGGTACCGACAAGCGTTTTCTCGTGCAAATGCCGATCGGCTACGGCAAAACCTACTACGACGAATCGGTCAACTGGAAGTACACGACCGAACCTGTCGCCGGACTCGCCAATCAGACCAGTTACTGGCCTCGTGGTCGCGTGCTGGGGGGGTCGAGTTCAATCAACGCGATGGTCTATGTGCGGGGTCATCCGCTCGACTACGACGACTGGGCTGAAGACGCCCCTGGCTGGAGTTGGCGCGATGTGGCGCCAATATTTAAGCGGATGGAAGACTGGTCCGGCGGCGGCAATCACTATCGGGGCAGTGGCGGTCCGCTTGCCGTATTCAATACGATGGACGAAGTCCATGAACTCTGTGCGCACTACCTGAAAGCGACCGGAGAAGCACAGATACCGTTCAACCCCGACTACAACGCCGCCACCATGGAAGGCGCATCGCTCTACCAGATAACCACCCGCAACGGCCTGCGCGCTTCGGCGGCACGCTGCTATCTGCACCCGGCCCTGTCGCGCAATAATCTGACTCTGCGCACACGTGCTCAGGCGATGAGCGTGGAGTTTCAGGGCAACCGGGCCTGCGGGGTGCGCTACCGGCACCGCGGCAGAACCGAAAACGCCCGCGCCGCCCGGGAAGTGATTGTGTGCGGCGGTGCGATTAATTCACCTCAGTTGCTGCAGTTGTCCGGTATCGGTCCACACGCGTTGCTACAGCAATTTGGCATTAACACCGTGCACGATGCGCCGGCGGTGGGCGAAAACCTGCAGGATCATCTCGGCGCTGATCTGGTCTGCCGAACCCGTTTACCAACACTTAACCAGATCCTGCGCCCGTGGTCCGGCCGCATCCGCGTGGGGCTGCAATTTCTGTTACAACGCAGCGGCCCGCTCACCCTCAGCCTGAATCAGGCGGGTGGCTTTGTCAGATTACTCGATCAATCCGACCGACCGGACACGCAGCTGTATTTCTCCCCGGTGAGCTACACGCGCGCCCCACCCGGCACACGTCCGCTGATTAAACCCGATCCGTTTCCGGGTTTTCTACTCGGCTTCAATCCGTGTAAGCCGACCAGTACCGGCCACCTTCGAATCCGCTCGGCAGATCCGTTCGAAGCCCCCGAGATGCAACCGAACTATCTGTCGACAGACTACGACCGGCAGCTGATGCTTCAGGGTATGCGCCTGGTGCGGAAGATCGCAGCGACCCCGACGATGACCGAACTGATCGACACCGAAGTGTATCCAGGCAAAGAGATACAAAGCGACGATGAACTCAATGACTTTATCGCTCGAAAATCATGGACGGTATTTCATCAGTGTGGCACCTGCCGCATGGGCAGTGACACCTCCGCCAGTGTGGTCGATCACCAACTCCGGGTGCACGGCGTGGACTCACTTCGAGTGGCTGATGCATCGATTTTCCCGTCGATACCGACAGGCAATACCAATGCGCCGTCGATCATGGTGGGCGAAAAGGCCGCTGACCTGATACTGGCGGATGCCTAGTGATGCAAAAATTCATAACGATCAGAACAACGCATGCAATGCACCGATATTCACACCGCTGCCGATACATTGCTTGCGGCGGTAAAACGCCTGCAGTCGAGACAGTCACGACCCTGCTTTATTGCGATCGACGGGCGCAGTGGCAGCGGTAAATCCACACTGGCAACACACCTGAAAGCCTCCTTCGGCACGTCTGCCGTCAGCGTGCTGGAGGGCGACAGCTTCTACCGGGGAGGCTCGGCGGCGCTATGGGATAACAGAACCGCTGCACAAAATGCCGGCAACGCGATTCACGGGCAAAAGCTCGGCGCCGTCATCCATTCGCTACAAACAAAGGGTATGGCAACATGGTCTGCCTTTGACTGGCACAGTGAACAATGGGATACCGACAAACCACCCTATGAGGTACAGCCACGTAATCTGTTCGCGCGAAGCCTCGTGATTGTGGAAGGGGTATACACCGCCGCGCCGGCGCTGTGCCGATACTACGACTATCGCGTACTGCTCGATCTCCCGCCATCGATGTGCAGCGAGCGCACCCGGCTCAGAGACGGCGATCACTTTTGCCCACAGTGGAGTGAACGCTGGAGTGCTGCCGAATCCTTTTACTTCCGCCGGATCGGGTCACCGGCCAGATTCGATTTCGTATTCAAGTCGACCACGGGCTTCGAGAAGTCAGCGGAACCATCATTGCATAACAACGACCAGTTAAAAATGTGACACACAGCAAATCGTACCGCCCTGTTCTCACGAAAATACACAGTATTGTGTGTACGCAAAAAGTGAGAATCAGAGGTCGTAGACCTCGCCATACAGGTGCTTACCGCACACCACGCATCAGGCACCCTGTCACCTTTTCACCGGTGTGCCCGGTACAGATTATTATCAGAAGATTTCCATGAAAGCTCATTCAGTTAAATACGCCGTCGGTACTTGTCAATCCTGCCTGCTGCTGGCCGCGGCGGCGCTGGCACCAGCCGGTGCGGCCGTACCAGAGGTACAGCTACCCAAGCGCACCATTGCCGCAGCCCCAACCACTCTGGGCGCACCGGCGCTGTTTGGTCAATGGTCAGATGTGCAGCCGTGGCCGGTTATTCCGATTCACGCGAACCTGATGCCGAACGGCAAAGTGATCGCCTGGGATGCCACACCGGACGACTTCGACGACGACCCCCACACCACCGAAAACTACACCACCCGAGTGACCGTGTGGGATCCGCAACGCAATACATTTATCAGCGCAAACAACGACACCAACGCCGACCTCTTTTGTGCCGGCTCTTCACACTTGTGGGACGGTCGAATTATTTTCGCCGGTGGAGACAGTGGCATCGGCGGCCTGAATGGCCCGCTATCCAACACCAGCATCTATGACCCGGACACCAACACCTGGGAACAGATGGAAGATATGGCAGCACCTCGCTGGTATTCATCCAACGCAGCACTGGCCAACGGTGAAACACTGACTTACGCGGGTACCTATGCACCGGCACCGGTAGCAGAAGTGTTTCAGCACGATGAAACCTGGCGCTCTTTAGGCATCCCTACCCTGCCTGAACTTTCGATCAACTATCAGTGGATGCAAACCATCCCCGATGGCCGGGTGATGACGTTTGGTCCGCAAAATACACTGGCGACGATTGATCCGCAGGGCAATGGCATCATTACGCCCGGCCAGCAACGCGACCAGTATCCACAAAGGCACTACGGCAGTTATGCGATGTATGACATCGGCAAAGTTATCGTCAGCGGCGGAACGGAGGATGAAGGGGGACCCTTTTCATACGATTCAACTCTGCTGATCGATACGGCCACTCAGCAGGTCACCGCCACCAGTCCGATGACTTTCGCCAGATCACAACACAACCTGACCATACTGGCCGACGGCAGTGTGCTTGCCAGCGGTGGCAACACCAGCGGTGCGGCGCTGATTGATCTTGACGCCGGTGTGTTGCGTCCGGAAATCTGGTCACCCGATACCGGTCAGTGGCAGGTGATGAACGATATGCAAATCGACAGGCAATACCACTCGGTCGCACTGTTGTTACCGGACGCCACCGTACTCTCTGCCGGTGGCGGTTATTGCGGCACCTGTTACGAGGAAGGTTATGAGGAACAGAACGCAGAGATCTTCTCGCCGCCCTATCTGTTCTCCGAAGGTGCCACACCGGCGACCCGCCCGCAGATCGGACTCGCACCGGAATCAATCGACTACGATGCAATGTTTTCATTGACCACACCCGATGCAGCATCGATAGCGCGGGTGCATTTAGTCAAGCTCGGCTCCGTCACCCACTCAATGAATCAGGACCAGCGACTGATACCGTTGTCGTTCCGGCGAGAGGGTAACGCACTGCGCATCAGCGGTCCTGCAACACGCAACATCGCCCCGCCCGGCCACTATATGCTGTTTATCCTGAACAACGACGGTGTGCCGTCGGAAGCGGCCATTACCCTCGTGGGCCAACCGAAGCTGAGGTCCGGTCAAACCGTCAGGCACACGGCCAAAGCCGGCAAAACCGATCAGTATGAAATCGCGTCGACAGCTGCAGATAAGGCATTGCTGGTTACCATCAGCAACCAGACAGCAACCACCCGGCTGCGAGTGTACGGTGAGACTGCTGACAACCGGACCACCGCGCGCTGCGATACCCGGGCCGCGGTATCTGAAACGCTCGAATGCCGTTTAAGCAACGAAACCGCCACGCGCTGGCTGCTGGAAGTGACGGCCGCTACAGATACTGACTATGAAATGTCGGGCACGCTCAGCACCACTCCGGATCCGCTCGCGTTAACGCCGGGGACCGAAGGACAGCAATCCGGTGTTGTGCGAACCGGCGGCGGCTCGATCGCTCTGCTACTGCTGTCCCTGCTCATGCTGCCACGGCGTCGCTGCTAAAACCGGCTGATATAGATAATGCGTTAATTCTGAAAAAATCTGTGCGCTGAACTGTGTGCGCAGGCCGCGCTTGCGTACAATGCCGGTTCGTTACCGATGAGCGGCCGATGGCGCAAGAATACAGGTGAGTTACTGGCTTTCACACTGGAGAGGACAACACTCCTTCATCCAGGCATTTGTCGTCAATGCCATGGTGCCTGTCATCGGGTTGCTCGCGCTGCAGCATACTGTGCTGGAACCACTGATACAGCAACATGACCGGTTACGCGGGCCGCTGCAAGTTGCGCTGGCGCTGATCTACCTCGTTTTCATTACGATGGCCACCGTCTCAGTCAATAGAAAATCCAGAATTACACAGGCGCAAACCTATGGTGCCGGATACTCAGTGATGGCGTGCAATACCGGCTTGTTTATCGCGGCCTGTGTGATTGCAGTCAATCTCGTTGATATTCAAACCACTGGCATTACTACGCTCAGCCCCGCCAGAGAGGCGTTTGAACCGATCGCACTGTACACCGATAAAGAAGACCCATCGATCTTTCATCTTCAGGGAGAACTGAATCCGTTCACACCGGAACGGTTCGAGAACGCAATCGCCGAAACCGGAACGATTAAAACGCTGGTACTGGACTCACCCGGCGGCCACGTATTCGCCGCACGGGCAATCGCCAAACGCGTAAGACAGTTAAACATAGACACCCACGTAGAGGGTCAATGCCATTCATCCTGCACGCTTGTTTACATCAGCGGTAACCGGCGTTCGATCGCGCCAGCGGGCAGGCTTGGCTTTCACGGTTACAAGTACACTGCCGCCGGCACCCTGTACAAAGATATTCAGCAACAACAGGATACCGATGCATCGATCTTTCAGCAGCAGGGTGTGAAAGCAGATTTCATCGAAGCCATATTCACCACACCCCCACAGAAACTGTGGCAGCCATCATTGCCGGAACTACAGTCCGCAGGCGTTGTTGACGAAATCGTATCGCTCAAGCGCTAATCCCGGCGTCACACCCCGGTTTCGGTCACAAACTTGGTACGCAGAAACGCCTCCAGCCCTTCTATACCCCCTTCCGATCCATAGCCTGACTCATTGACACCCCCAAACGGAGACTCCGGCGTTGAGATCATCGGGTGATTAACGCCGACCATGCCGGCTTCCAGTGCATCTTCAATCGCCGCCGCTCTGGCACCATCATTAGTAAACACATAAGCTGACAGTCCAAAAGGCAGTGAGTTAGCGCGTTCTATCACTTCATCCATGGAATCAAACGGTGTGACCGGTGCCAGCGGACCAAAAGGCTCCTCGACCATAATCTTCGCATCATCGCTGACATCACTGAGTACCGTCGGCGCATAGAAGTAACCGCGGTTGGTTAACCGCTGCCCGCCGGTTTCCACTTTAGCACCATGGCTCACGGCATCTTTAACGAACTCCTCCATCACATCGAGACGGCGCTCTGCAACCAGCGGCCCCATTTCGACACCGGCTTCAAGACCGTTACCTACCCTGATCTTTTCAGATTGTTCTGTGAAGCTCTGTACAAAGGACTTGTAAACATTTTTCTGTACATAAAATCGGGTCGGTGAAATGCACACCTGCCCGGCATTGCGGTACTTGGCGCCTATCATTGACTTAACCGCCCGCTCGACATCTGCATCGTCAAAGACAACAACCGGTGCGTGGCCACCCAGTTCCATCGTACAACGCTTCAGCGTATCGGCCGCGAGTTTTTGCAAGTGCTTGCCAACCGGAAT
Source organism: uncultured Granulosicoccaceae bacterium (assembly GCA_964583825.1). Lineage (GTDB taxonomy): Bacteria > Pseudomonadota > Gammaproteobacteria > Granulosicoccales > Granulosicoccaceae. The sequence continues at coordinate 8,302 of CAZOXM010000013.1, read as the reverse complement.
GGAACCGGTAAAGGACAGTTTCCTGGGTATCCACGATCCAAGGACCTGTCGTGAAACTTCATCGGGCACACCGAACACCATGTTCAGCACCCCGGGCGGCAGCCCGGCATCCTGGAAACACTGCGCGATCCCCATCGCCGTCCCCGGCGTTTCTTCACTGGGTTTGATCAGCATTGAACAGCCGGCAGCGAGCGCGCCCGCTATTTTGCGCATGGCATTGTTGGCAGGGAAATTCCACGCAACGAAGGCACAACAGGGTCCAACGGGTTCCTTGACAACCATCTGCCTGACACCCGGGACGCGGGAGGGAATAACCCGACCATAGGCACGCTTGCCCTCTTCGCCATACCAGCGGGCGACCTCAATGGCGAACTGCAACTCGATGCGCGACTCCGCCAGTGGCTTGCCCATCTCCAGCGTCAGGGACTCTGCCATCATGTCGATTCGCTCGGCCATTAAATCCGCCGCTTTGGCAATAATGCGCTGCCTTTCAAGGGCCGGTGTGGCACGCCAGACCCTGAAACCATCCGCACTGGCGGTCAGTGCACGTTCGACGTCCGCTGCGGAGGCGTGCGGTACTCGCGCTATCTCTTCTTCCGTGGCAGGGTTCAACACCGGCTCTGATTTACCTTCACTCCCCTGACGGAACTCACCGGCGATGAGCAGATTCAGTTGGTCGTAGTACATGAGTCAGTGCCTTGGAAAATGAAAGCGCAAGAGTAACCGAGACCACTGGTGAGCGCCAATCGCCACGCACTTTTAATAGTCGACACGTCCCCGCAGCTCGCCATAGTCACTCATCACCCATTGACGATAGCCGGCACAGGTTTGCAACCGTGCATACCAGTCGGCAACAGCCGGCGGGCAGTTGATAGCAGTGCCCATGGTAAAGAGTCGGTAAAGAAAAACACCGGTCGCGACATCAGCGATGGTTAAGGACTCACCGGCAAGGCACGACTGTGTCGCAAGCTGAGCAGCGATTAACTGCAAACAAGCGTCACACGCGGCAACCCCGGACGCGATCTCCGCGTGATCATGGTGCGCCACCGGTGTCCGATAGTAACCCCAGAACACTTGTACAAAAGCAGGCTCAAGTCTGTCGATCGACCAATCCAGCCAGCGATCAACCAATGTGCGCTGATAAGGTGACGACGGCATCCATTGACCGTGACCATAGACATCCGCGAGGTAACGCAGGATAGTGTTTGACTCCGGGATAACATGGTCGCCATCGCACAACACCGGCACTTTTCCCTGCGGGTTCATGCTCAGAAATTTTTCTGTGCGATTACCGCCAAACCTTCCGCCCACTTCAAAATGGCGATATTCCAGGTTTAACTCCTCTGCCAGCCACAACACCTTTTGTACATTGTAGGACGTGTGCCTGCCATGGATCTGAAGCGGCATTGATGTTTCAGTCGGCCCGAGCCGTGTATCACTGCTGTGTGCCGCTGCCATTGTTTTCTGAATCGTCCTGCAACAATCCCAGCTGTTTCGCTCTTTCCTTCCACCGTCGACGTGCCAGCGCCTGCATGTCGTCTGTATGGTCCAGTTCATCCACAATCTCAATACCCAGCAATGTCTCTATGACATCTTCCATGGTGACAATACCCGCCTGACCGCCGAACTGATCCAGCACCAGCGCAACATGCTCTCTGGTTTCAATAAATCGGGAAAACAACTTGAGGATCGGAAAATCTTCAGAGACGGCGATAATGTCACGCCTTAACTGTGAAACCGGAGCCTGTGAATCCGGCGACTTCAGCAACGCCGCCAGCATTTCATCCTTGAGGAAATAACCGGTCACGTTATCGGGTGTTTCGCGGTATACGGGGATACGTGAAAACCGCAGATCACTGTGTGCAGCGTGAAAGTCAGCCAGCCCGGTCGTTTCATCACAGGAGATCACTACGGTGCGAGGTGTCATCACATCCTGAGCTGTGACCTTATTAAATTTAAGCAGACTTTGCAGGTATTGCGACTCGCTCTCGTCCAGCACCCCCTGCTCACTGCCAAGTGTCGCCATCGCTGTGAAGTCGGCTCTGCTCAGTACGCTGGCCGATTTGTCTTTTTTCAGCATGCGGGTAATCAGCTGGCTAAGCATCACCAGCGGAGCCAGCGCCTTGATCACGATATTCAGACTGCGCACCGTAAACGGCGTCAGCTCACGCCAGAAATTCGCACCAATCGTCTTTGGCACGATCTCGGACAACAACAGAATGGCCAGCGTCATGACCACAGGCACCACAATGGTCGAGATCAGTGACGCTCCCCAGATGAGACTGGCCTGCGCACCGACGCCAATCGCGCCTACCGTGTGAGCAATTGTATTAAGAGTGAGAATCGCCGCCAGCGGTCGATCAATATTCTCCTTGAACGACTGCAGCGATTCTCCAGGTTCGCCGCCGCGCTGCACCAGTTGCTGGGTGTAGGCGGGAGTTATGCTCAGCAGCACCGCCTCCCAGATCGAGCAGAGAAACGAAAAAAGTATGGAAAGCAGAAAAAATATGATCAACATCGAGTACATGGATGGATGTCGCTCCGGGTGGACAGTGGTGCCGTTGCCGCATTTAGCAGTGCAGTGATCAGCTGTTTTGCGTAGATATAACGCCTGGTGAGGCGGGATTATAGGCCACTCACGCGGCCGGTTCGATTTCCGTCAATCCACCAGCACAGACAATGCACTGTCACTAATTTTTCCTACAAACTTTTACGGTGCACCTGTTTCATGCAAATAGGCACTGCTGCTCACAATTTTCACGTCCAGACGATACCGTATCGACCAAAGTTGGCGTGTAATTCGCTGAATTCAGGGGCACCTTATGCAGTCGACCGCCCGGAATTAGCCATGCCCTCCGCCAGATCTAGCGGTACAGCCGAATCACCGCAAGCCACCCGTGTTGCTCGATACGCCATGCCGGATAGCACCCTGCTGGACGAGGCGTTTCTCGCGTGTACCTCCAGCCATTGCGTGTTCAACGCCGACGGTGTGCTGATCAACTGGTCAGAAAGCTTTGCCAGCCTCTACCCGACCCTGTCCGACATTGTCACCGTTGGTCTGAGCTATCGGGACTGGTTGCGCACACTCTACAAGCGCGCGGGCATTCGAAACCTCCGCGAGGTCGATGACGTGGAAGCGTGGGTCGACCGCCAACTTGCGTTCATCGGCCACGAGGACGTTCAGTTCATTCACCATCTCATCGACGATCGCTACGTGCTGATCCGGCACACTGAGCTGTCCAATGGCAATTGGCTGTTTGCCGCATTCGACATCACCGAATTGCAGCAGATGCGCAAAGCGAACGCCCGCAGCGAATACAAGTTTCAACAATTCGCCCGCCTCGCGTCGGACTGGTTCTGGGAGCTTGATGAAAACCTGTGTTACCGATACCACTCAAAACACACGGTCCCGATGGGGGGCATTGAAGTCAGCAAACTGGTGGGTAAAGAGAGAGTTCGCGATATCCGGTCGAGGCTGCTGAACAACCAGCAACTGCAGGAACATATCGCTGCGTTGACTGAAAAGAAGCCCTTCGATGTGGTGCTAACCTGCATCGCGCCAGACGGCCAGGTTTGCCACGCACGTACCGTCGGCACGCCCCAGTTTGATCGCCACGGCAAATTTACCGGCTTTCTCGGTTGCGGCCACGACGTCACTGAAGCCTACGCACTTAAGCAACAGTTTGAATATCAGGCCACCCACGACGAGTTGACCGGGCTATGGAATAGGCGGGCATTCGCTGCAGAACTCAATAAACTACTAGAGGCTGTCGGCAGCACCACAACCACTCCCATGTCGCTGATGTTCATTGATCTCGACCGTTTTAAGCTTGTCAATGACAGCGCCGGGCATCAGGCGGGTGATCAACTATTGTGTGAGCTGTCCGATCTGTTTGCAAAAGTACTTGGTGACGAAACAATGATTGCAAGACTCGGGGGTGATGAGTTCGGTGCCGTTGTCTCGCAGGACGTTGAAGCCGCAATGACGCTGGCATTAACCCTGATCAGCACCATCGGTGAACATCAGTACTACTGGGGCAAACGCAACTACACTGTCGGCGCGAGTGTCGGCGTGGTAGCTATTGACCACCTGTCGCGCGATAGTTCCGAACTACTCTCCAAGGCAGATATCGCCTGTTACTCTGCTAAAAAATCCGGTCGCAATCAGGCGCAGCAATACACCACCCAAAGCTCATTCCAGGCGCAACAAAACGACGAGCTCGGTAAGATAAAACTGCTGAATGATGCGATCAACGACAATCAGGTATCACTTTTTCTGCAGCCGATTGTGCCAGCTGGCAACGCCAGCGAAACCAGAGTTAAATTTGAAGTGCTAATGCGGTTTCGGGACCGCAGCGGACAGATGCTATCCAGTGCTGACATTATTCCTATTGCAGAAAAATATGAGCGCATGCAGCAGCTCGACCTCTGGGTCACTGAACAATCGCTCCACACAATTGCAGAGCTGGAAAAACTCAATGTGTGCGCATCACTGTCAGTAAATCTTTCCGGCAACACCCTGAGTTCGGCCCATGCCCTGTCGCAGATTGTGGCGCTGGTTAAATCTCATGGCATTGCACCGCGTTCCCTGTGCTTCGAAGTTACTGAAACCACCGCCATCGCCAACATCGATCAGGTGCTAACGGCAATGAGTGAACTGCGCGCCCTTGGCTGTGAGTTTTCGCTCGATGATTTCGGCAGCGGCCTGTCCTCGTTTGGCTACCTCAAATCGCTGCCAGTCGAATACCTCAAAATCGACGGATCTTTTGTGCGCAACATTATGCAGGACAGAGCCTGTCGGGCTATCGTCACCGCGTTCAATACACTCAGCCACGAAATGGGCATGAAGACCGTGGCCGAGTTTGTCGAAAACCAGGAAATTGCCGATGTGCTGATCAGCCTCGATATCGACTACCTGCAGGGATTCAGCGTCGGCATGCCACGAGACGTTGACGATTGGCTGACTTATTATCGGGAGGAACAGCGCCGGACCGGCACCTGATACCTTTTGGTGTGAAGCCTGCTCGCGGTAAAGTCAGCACCCCGCTGGAAGCCGGGCGGACACCACCTCTGCACGAAAAGCACAAAGCCAACTGTAGCCGAAAAGGCCCGTTGGTTCGACTTCACCAACAGGGATCATTTACACTGCGGTGAGTCGAGTCACTGCGCTCCCGTATGAGCACACCGGGCGGCACTTCGCTGCAACACATCAAAACCCTGGCGTACCTGCACCTCAGTGAATTCGTCCGGGTGGAAAGCTACGAATTTGCCTCGTGCTACCTGTGGCACGACCGGCCGTTGTACAACGATTTCGGTGAACAGATCCGCCTGTTGCGTGGTAACACCATCTACCTCTTTGAGAAATCCACATCGCTCAACACCGACCTGTTCCACGAGCTCGGACACTTTGTCGGTCGAACCTGCAATGTTGTCGGGCACCGGGAAAACGGCTACCGGGGCACCTGGCAGCTGGCCAATGCAAAGGTGATCGCCGAGGTGACGGAGCAACGTCACTGGAGTCCCTATCTCAATGAATTTGCACGTTCGCAGTCCGAGTTCAGAACCAACGCTGCGAGCGAACTGTGGGCCGAACTGTTTATGTTGTGGCACCTGCATCCCGACACCCCGGAAGCGCGCATAATCGACACAGCAATGACTGACCTTCGTCTCACGCCCGTGTGTGACGCCATCGGGCAGCTCGCGGACACACTGCGAATTGCGCAATAACCGCCAGGCGGATGCAACGGGTAAACACCTGAATCGTGCGCCACCGTTGTGTATCGGCACCGCCGCCTGCTCTGGCAGTGCTTTGGCAGTGTGCTGGCAGCGCTCTTGCTGACATCACCGTTGACCGAATCTGTGCGGTATGCATCTGCCACAGGGCGACATTCGGTGCTGCTGAGTCAATTAACGACGCCGACGAACCACTTACGCGATACACCGGCGCTTACAATCCGCCGAAATTCGGAGCCAAACGACGAGCATTATCATGAAAATTCTCATTGCGGACAAATTTCCGAAAACCCATCTGCAAAAATTGAAGGCGCAGGGGCATGAGCTAAGCATCGAGCCGGATCTTGGCGAATCAACACTGGCGGGCGCAATTGCAGACAACGAAGCACTGGTGGTCCGCAGTACCAAAGTCAATGCACAGACACTCCAGTCAGGTAACGCGTTGAAGCTTGTGATCCGCGCCGGCGCCGGCACCAATACCATTGACAAACCGGCTGCGACGGAGCTGAATATCCGCGTATGCAATGTGCCGGGGGCGAACGCTCTCGCAGTCGCGGAGCTGGCTATCGGGTTAATCATCGCCATCGATCGCCACATACCGGCAAGTGTGCACGACCTCAGAAACGGCCAATGGAATAAAAAATCCTATGCCGTCGCGCAGGGACTGTATGGACGGAAACTCGGTATTCTGGGCCTGGGGGCAATCGGCTTCGCCGTCGCAGAGCGCGCCCGCGCCTTTGGCATGGAGGTCAGCACCGTGTTAAAACCGGAACGCTCGGCGGACAGTCTTGCGCGAATGCAGAAGATCGGCATTCAACAACAGAAAGATCTCGACGCCCTCCTCGCCGACTGTAACATCGTCTCTCTGCATCTGCCTGCAACAGATTCAACCAGGCAAATGGTCGACACCACTTTCCTGCAAAAGATGAAACCCGATGCGATACTGCTCAACACATCGAGAGGCGAACTGGTGGATGAGCAGGCCCTGATTGAGGCCATGGACAGCAAGGGAATTCGAGCAGGCCTGGACGTATGGGCTGACGAGCCGGCAACCGGGGAAGGCAGTTTCGCAAGTGCACTGGCGAAACACCGGAATGTCTGCGGTACGCATCACACAGGTGCCTCAACGGAACAGGCCCAGACAGCCGTTGCCGACGGCGTACTGGAAATAATAGACGACTATCAACAAGGCCATTATCGCAACTGTGTTAACCCTGTGTTGTAACTGACAAACGGCAGAACTTACGGCCTGCGACAGACTCTCTTCACACGCAAATCGAACGCTGGAATAAGATGCCTGAAATCAACGCATTCGACAGTTACCTGGTCGCACCTTCGCATGCAGAAAGTATCGTCACACCGGCATACGACTCCGTATCACCGGAACAACGCCGCCAGTTTGCCGATGCCAACCCCGACAACTTCATCAACACCATGCGCCTGCCGGAGGACTTCTCCGAAGAGGTGCGCCCGACTTACGAACAATTGCTCACCGCAAACCGTAATCATCTGCAAAAGCTACTGCACAATGGTGCGTTCACCAGGACGCCCGGACCCTCTCTCTTCATTTACCAGCTTGGCACACAGCAGCACCTGCAAACCGGCCTGGTCTGTGAGGTATCGGTTGATGACTACAAAAACGGCGCGCTAAAGAAACACGAGAATACCCATTCTGTCAAAGAAGACCTGCTGGCACGTTATCAGGAAGTGGTCGGCGCTGCTTCAAGCCCCATCTGTGTGACGTATGCACAGGACCACGAAATCGACGCATACCTCACCGGCTTAATGCAGCACACACCGAACCTCGACTTCATTACCGACGACGGAGAAGTACAGCGCGTGTGGCAGATTACCGATTCCGGCGTGCAGAAAGACATTCAACAGCTGTTTGCAAAGGTCAACGCCACTTACGTCACTGACGGTCATCATCGCGCAGCATCCGGCCTGCGATATGCAGAACTTATGAGAGCCCGGGAAAAACAACCGGATGAAAGAGCACCGTACAATCAGTTGCTGGTCGCACTCTTTCCGGACAACCAACTCAACCTGCTGCCGTTTCACCGATGTGTGCGCGACCTCAATGGCCACAACGTCGAATCCCTGCTGACCGAACTGTCGCAGCGCTTTAACGTAACCAGACTCGAAGGGGGTGATATTCATGAACCCGCAGCCCACGGCGAATTTGGCATGTGGCTCGACAACCGCTGGTATCAGCTAAACCGAAAGCCATCGGACGGACAAAGCAATAATCCAGTGGACTCACTCGATGTCACCATATTGCAGAACGACATCTTCCACCCGATTCTCGGCATCACTGACGTGCGGGGCGACAACCGCCTCGGTTATATTGCAGGCGTTAGCGGTGACGCTGGTATTGATCAGTGTTGCCGGGAAGGCTGGCAACTAATTTTTACCTGCCATGCCACCTCAATAGAACAGCTGATGGCGGTGGCAGATGCCCATGCACTGATGCCGCCGAAGTCCACCTACTTTGATCCCAAACCGCGCTCCGGTATTTTTGTACGATTGAAATAGCACTCTGCAACCCACCGAATCGACGAATCACCCC
>CAZOXM010000012.1:0-67040 GCA_964583825.1 uncultured Granulosicoccaceae bacterium | reverse complement strand
TTTAGCAGGCTGTTGAAAAATAACGGCATTCAACCGTTTTTCACTTACCGTCGGGGATTTTAGTATTCCTGACGGCATCTGATTTGATAGTGATCTTTGATTTCTCTGGCGGCGATTATTTCCAGTTTAACTCGTTGGACAGTTAAGAATGGGACTGTTCAGTCCCTGTGGCTCGCCATACTCCCCTTTTATGTCCTTTTCAGCAGCAATTCACCATTCTTCTTATATTGAATGCGGTCGAGTTCATTAAAAACGTAGTACTCACCTTACTTAAACTGCGATGAGCCAGCTTTCTGATGCCACCGACCGTCTTCATCCAACCAAATGGCTCCTCAACCCGCTTGCGTTTACGCTGACTGACTGAATATCCCTCCGTTCCAGTGGTACGTTCATCCACCGCGCTCCCCTTTGCCCTCGCTGCTACGTGCGGCGTATAACTTTTGTCCCGAACTTCATCCACAAACCGCTTTACGTCATACCCCTTGTCCGCACCCACCGTCTGCTTTGGCCGCACGCTTTGTTTATCCAGCATTGACAGTGCCGCTTCCCACTCCTGACTTGTACCTGCTGTGGTCACGCATGCTTCCACTATCATGCCGTTACGATTCTCTGTCAGTATGTGGCCCATCATACACAGTCTTGACGATTGCCCAGCACTCTTGCGAAACAATCGTGCATCTGGATCGGTCGTCGACTCATGAGTGGCATTGCTTCTTTTTTGCCCTTTAAAGTCGACGTCCGCGTTTCGCGTACTGCCATCCGAATGATTGTTATCAGAGTCGTCTTTCTTTTGCTCCGACTGTTTGGGAACAAATGACTTCATTGACGCACAAGCGTCCATTAAGGTTCCGTCTACAGAAAAGTGATCTCTCGACATCAACTGCTTTGCATACGCTTGACGCTTGACTTCGTCGAATAGCCTTTGCGCTATGTGCTCGGTCAGCACTCGATCCCGGTTCTTGGAAAATGTTGAATGGTTCCATACTGGATCATCGATTCCGAGACCGACGAACCAACGAAAAAGCAGATCGTATTCAATTCGGTCGACTAACAGCCTTTCTGATCGGACTGAATAGAATATCTGTAAAAAAAGTGCCCTGAGCAACTGTTCCGGAGGAATCGACGGGCGACCTTTCGAGGAGTACTGCTCGTCTATATCGACTTCAATTGCGGCGATGGCTTTATCAATAACCACACGTATCTTCCTGATCGGGTGTGTGGCTGGTATGCGCTCTTCTATATCCACATAGCTGAACATGCTCTGCTGGGGGTTGATTTCGCCGCGCAATCTGGTCGTCTCCTATTAATGCTGCTATTTTACAAAAAATGGGATTTTTTCAACAGCCTGTTAGCAGGATGTTGAAAAACTATTGCGCTAGGTCTGAGGGCGTTAAATTCTCCCTCAAAATGCTCATTTATAACCCATAAACTGCGCTTTTTCGCAAGAATTGGCCTACTCAGACCGTCGCTCATGACGTTTTTCAACACCCTGTTAGGCTGATCTGTTACCTCACCTGCTGATTTGCTTCCTGTCCCGCATTAACTGATTCTTTAGTTGTGGTTTATTTTTTGGTGGTACTTGCCAACACCTTTTGTAAGCGGGTAGTCTAGTGCTGTAGTCGTAGTAAAAAGAGTAGTAAGCAGTGTCTATAGTCAGCAGCCTGACCGAGCGCGGGCTTATCAGCAGTGATCAGGTTCAGATCGGACTCACCGAATCTGAATCTACCGGAAAATCTCTTGAACAAACACTTGTAGACCTGGGCTTTGTCTCGGGTGATTTATTGCGTGATGTGAAAGGGGCTGAAGGTGGTGCTGATTCGATAGATTTGTCGTCTGCACTGCCGGATCCCAATGCACTTGAAGAGATTCCTGAACAGTTCGCGCGCAGTAATGCCGTGGTGCCGGTGTCAGCTGACAACGGATGCTTCCGGGTTGCGCTGGTCGATATTCAGAATTTGCATGTGATCGACAAATTGCAGCGGCAGCTTGGCAGTCGGTGGCAGCTGCAGCTGCTGATCGCCAGTGAGCGCGACATCGCCGATGCGCTGGATCGGTTCTACGGGTTTGATCTGTCGATAGACGGCATCCTCAGGGAAATTGAAGCCGGCAATGGTCAGTCGAGAATTACAGATATCGACAACGGCAGCTATCGACACCCGTTTGTCAGACTGGTAGACGCGATATTGCTTGATGCAGTCAAGCGCGGTGCTTCTGACATTCACTTTGAGCCTGAGGGTGGCTTTCTGCGCGTTCGATTTCGCACCGATGGTTTGCTGCACCAGATTCGCAGCCTGCACATTAGTTACTGGCCGGCGATGGTGGTGCGTTTAAAAGTATTGGCCGGGCTCGATATCGCTGAGAGTCGTGCACCGCAGGACGGTCGCATCTCTTTTAAAATCGCAGGCGGTAGTGTGGAGTTTCGCGTATCGGTGTTGCCGACGATTCACGGCGAAAACATTGTGCTCAGAATACTCGATAAGGAAAAGGGGATCGTGCCGCTGGAGCGGCTGGGCCTGACTGATGAATCACTCGCCTTATTGAATTCGATGATGCAGCAGCCCGAAGGCCTGATTCTGGTGACCGGCCCGACCGGCAGCGGTAAAACCACAACACTGTATTCGCTGCTTGATCGAATAAGCAGCGAACACATCAATATCATGACGATGGAAGATCCGGTTGAGTATCCATTGCCGCTGCTGCGTCAGACCTCGGTTAATGATCAGGTCAAACTTGATTTCGCCACCGGCATTCGCGCTATTTTGCGACAGGATCCGGATGTGATACTGGTCGGTGAGGTGCGCGATGTGGAAACCGCCAGAATGGCTTTGCGGGCCTCAATGACCGGTCATCAGGTGTATTCGACGCTGCATGCTAATTCGGCCGTGGGTGCGTTGCTCAGGTTGCAATCTCTCGGCGTTAGTAAAGACGAACTGTCCGGCAACCTGATTGGCATTATCGGTCAGCGACTGGTGAGAAAGCTCTGTGTTCATTGCAAGCAGTCTGTTGAACAGGCGGGCCGGGAATCGTCTGTGGCTGAACCCGTCGGCTGCCATCACTGTGACTGGCAGGGTTATAAAGGCCGGGAGGTGGTGGTTGAAATATTAAAGATCACCGCCGAACTTGAGTCGCTTTTCCTCGCCGGTGCATCGCCGGCCAGTCTGAAAACGCATGCGATCAAGAAGGGCTTTAAGCCGATGGCGGACGATGCACAGGCAAAAATTAACAGTGGCGTGACCTCTTTTAGCGAAGCATCCAGAGTCATTGACCTGTCCGAAGCAGGTTCGGCGTGCGGTAGCTGATCACCGATTGCAGTGTAGCCCGAGTAGTTAGAGGTGAATATGAAGTCCTATAAGTTCAAGGCAGTTGCCGCATCCGGTGAGCTTGTTACTGGTGTGTTACAGGCAAGTGATGCGCTGGCACTGAACCAGCATTTGTCAACGCGCGGACTGAGCTTGCTCAGCTATCGTATGGCGTTGTCTCTGGGGAAACGACGCGGATCTGCATGGACCCGCAAAGAGTTAATTAACTTTATATTTCACCTGGAGCAAATGCTGACCGCTGGTATCCCGATGCTGGAAGCGCTGAGGGAGTTCGGCAAGGCGTCGGAGAAGAGACATCAGGTAACCGTGGTTGACCGGATCGTCGATGAAATTGACAGCGGGCAGAGTCTGTCCGGTGCCTGCGCCGTCATGCCTGAAACGTTTTCGCCACTCGTGGTCAGCATGCTTGAGGCCGGAGAGCAAAGCGGCAGCATGGAAACCGTATTGCAGGAGTTGGGCGAGTTGTTGAAGTGGCAGGAGGAGTCAATTTCCAGGTTGAGGCGGGTTTTGATTTATCCGGCTTTTGTGGCGGTGGTGCTATTTGTTGTGGTGATCTTTGTGATGACCTGGCTGGTGCCCGGCATGGTGTCGTTTATTTCGTCTGCAGGGGCGACTTTGCCATGGCACACCCGAGCTCTGATTGGCGCATCGGAACTGATCACAGACTACTGGGCAATCTTGATGGTGGTGGTATGCGTTTCGGTAGCGGGCCTTAAAGTATCCGCCGTGGTAAGCCCGGCGTGTCGCTTGTTTCTTGATCGATTACGGTTCAGATTTCCATTAATCGGTCCGGTAATGCTGAAAACCCGTCTGGCGAGATTTTCACGCTGTACCTCGATGATGTACAGCGCCGGCATCAGCATCGTTAATGCATTGCAGTACGCTCGTGGCACACTTGAAAGCCGTGCCATGGAAGTAGATGTTGATCTTATTAAGCAGCGACTGATTGACGGTCAGGGTATCGCCAGCAGCTTTCGCGATACAGAAAACTTCCCGCCTTTGGTTGCCAGAATACTGAAGGTCGGAGAGAGCACCGGTGCGCTTGACACATCATTCAATCAGTTAAGTTATGTGTACGATCGTGAGTCGAAAGAACTGACTGAAAAGCTCGAGCAAAGTCTCGGGCCGATAATGACGGTGATTGTCGGGCTCATTATGATGTGGGTCGTTATATCTGTTATCGGACCGATATACGATCTGGTGTTCGGCTTCAGCGGTGGACTGCAGTGAGATACCTGTTATTCATATCCGAGCATGTCGTGCTGGCCTATGCGAGCGGCCGCGGAAGGTTCTCGCATGGAGTCTCGTTTACCGCAGGCGACGAGGGCATGGAGCAGTTCGCGCAGTATCTCGATGAACGAAAAGATGCGGTATTTTGCGGTGTGCTGGATGCCGTTGAGGAGGAATATCAGCAGGAGCAGTTACCGGGATTGCGCAAACGGGATGCGCGTCGTGCCATGGCAAATATCGTTAAGGTGAAATGCAGTGATGCCATGTTGTGGAGATCTCGAAGAAAGGCTGATACCACCGGGGGAAATGTCGGACTTCAGCTGCATCTGACGACGGTGGCCCGCGAAACGCCCTGTCAACCCTGGCTGACCATGCTGATGCAACGGGACGTTCTGGTATCCGAACTGTACCTGCTGTCCGATTTGTGTGGTCGCATGGATGCGGTGCGAGACACCGCAGTTTGTGTTGTGGTGCTGGCGATAGCGCCGGGAGACTATCGCGTATTCGGGTTTCTGAACGGACTGCCGGCCATAACCCGCCGCTTTGTGACAGGCAATGCGCTGGCTGAGCCGTTGCTTGTGGAAGTAGAGAAAACGCTGTCATTCCTCACCAGAACCAGTGCGGTGTCGGGGGAAGCAGGTCTCACGCTGTTTCTTGGCGATGCGTCTTCGGCTGATCGGGAGATACTGCGCAAGGGCGATATCATAATTAAGCCGTTTTGCGAGTTACTGCCCGCACTACACAATAGCACGCGCGTTAACGCCATTGAATTTTTCATGTATATGATGACCGCACGTGGTCGCAGTCGGGAACATCGGCTGGCGGGCAGTTATAGATCTGCGTTTGAGATACGTCGACGCCGCCATGGTTTTTTCGCGGGGATACTATGTTGCACGGCGTGTATCGCGGCGAGTAGCGTAGCGGGCGCGCGTATGGCCGAAACGTTTGAGCAGCTTTCCGCTGCGACTCAGGCAAATGCGGCATTGCTGGATGAGCGTCTGGCTGTGGTGCATGCAGAGCTTGAGCCGTACCACGGGCAGATAGATGCGATGCGAAGTGCCGTGCAAATCGGTACGCGGGTAACGCGCCTGGGTGACAACACTCCCATGCAACTGATACTGCCGCTGGCTTCCGCGCTGTCGCAACATCCGGCCATCAGGGTGCACGCCATAGACTGGCAGTTACAGGGCGGGATGCCTTCGTCCGGGCCGCCCGATGCCGTGCTGCATATTTTAAATGTGACCGGTGAGATCGATAAGTCAGTGGCCGGGATCGGTGAACTGGTACGCGGCTTCAACCGCTTTGTCGCAGAACTTGAAGCGACTGATCAAATTAACTCAGTTGAAGTGGTTGAATCACCGCTTGGGCGTGACGGTAGTGGATCAACCATCTCTCCGGGTGGGTCTGACGCCCCCTTGCGATTTACCCTCAGTCTCGGTGCCGAGGAGCAGTTGGGTGAATAGCGTGTTGAGGTATGTGAGGGTGAGCCGCGTGTTTTACTGCGCGCTGATTGCAATGGTGGTGGCTCTGTTCGTATGCGGTTTTCAGTTAGCAGATGAGTATCAGATGTACCGTGAGATTCGTGACGATTATTCTGCAAAGCTCCGTTTATCCTCTGAAGCAATCGTCGACCACGAATGGCTTAGCAGTCGAATACACTCACATCGGAGCCTGGTTGATGCAGGTATTGTTGGCAAGCAGGACGAACTGTCCTGGGTGGACTTGCTCGCACCCCTGCAACAGCATGTGGCCATCGATGATTATCACTTTGAAATTGCCGCGCCGATTGCGCATCCGATGAACGAGGAGGTGCACCTCATCAACACCAGCGTCAGTCTCTACGGAAAATTGATGCATGACGGTGTCCTGGAACAATTGCTTGTGCATCTCACAGAGAATGCACCCGGTGGCTGGTACTTCGAGTCGCTGGAGGTGCTTAAATCGCCGGAGAGCATAGCGGCACAAGGGCAACTCATCAGCGTTCCTGAGTTAGAGGTGGTGCTGAAAATTGTATGGGTAGTCGTCTCTGCTGTCTTACCCGGTGAGGTTGTGACATGAGCCGATTAAGCGGTATTGCCGCCATTGTCGTACTGCTGCTCAGTTCCGATTCACAGGCCGATAATTCGTATGCTGGCCAGCGGCTTTTTCATACAGCGGATGAGCGCCTGACTCTGGATGCCGGTCGGGAGTTGCCTGCAGTGACCATAGAACCCGAGATGGAACTGCCGGCACCTGAGCGTCCGCCGTCAAAGGTCCCTGAGCCGCAGCCTGTATCGTTTGACGGCATTGTTATCCGTCATACGAAAACAGCGCCGGCGAGCGCGATAACATGGGTTAATGGTAAGTCAGGAGATCCTTCTGTATGGCGGGCAAACAAGCTCGACGAATACCGGCTTGTGATTGAGCGTTACGGGAAAATACTTGCACTAAAAGTCGGCGAGCAACAATTGGTGCAGGTACCTCGATCACAGGATGAAGTGCAATGACTGTAACGTGCAGTCATTGTCGATTTAGTCGTGTGCGGCAGCGTGGTGCCGTGTTGATTGCGATGGTACTCGCCGTGTTAATCGTCACCGGCACAGGGTTGCTGGCGAGTGGGGTGGCATTGAGCCAGAAGCTGGCAGCCCAGCGCGAAGTGACGACTTCTCTCGCCAAAGCCAGGGAGGCGCTGATCAGTTACGCGGTGACATACACCGACAATTATGGTCACAATACTCGCGGTGGTGTGGGTCGTCTGCCTTGTCCGTCGAGTCGACCGCACAGTTCACCGGCACTCAGTTGTGGTCGCAACGCAATCGGTTATCTCCCCGCAGTATGGAGCCGTGGTAACAAGCGCATTGAGATCGATTATCTTGAATACTTTCTAAAGCAGAACCTCTGGTATGCCGTCTCGCCGGAGTTTCGCTACAACCCTGCTCATAATGCGCTGAATCCGTCGGTGAAGGCGGGTTTGCTCCAGCTGAACAGCTATGACGATGTGGTGGCGGTCGTGATTCATCCGGGTGAACCACAGGCCGGTCAAAATCGTGCTGCGGTAAACGCTGACATTCATGCGTTTCTCGAAAAGGAAAATGCCGACGGAGACAACGTTTACGAAATGGGTGTCGAAAACAATGATCGAATCGTTGCGATTACGAAGAAAGAGCTGATGCCGTTGATGGAACGACGCGTGCTCGGAATCGTCAGGGATTGGTTAATGGAATACTACGACGAAAACAAATATTTCCCGTTCGCTGCCAGACTCGGTGACCCGACCGCTGCGTGCGAGGAAGGCTTGCTGGTGGGTGTGGTTGCACTGTCACAGGGAAACTGTGTAATGCCGTCGCTGGGTGCATTGCTCAACGATACCATACCGAAGGGACGTACAGTGGCGCAGACCTGGTTTGGCCGCTACGACTGGTCGCGCTTTATGTATTATCACCTCGACGTGGCCTGTACCTCCACAGCTCCGGTTGACGATTGTCTGAACAACGGTGTGGGATTTCAATTAACTGTGGATGATGATCCGGTGCCGGCGTTGTTGATCAGTGTCGGTGATGAGATCGTTTCGAGTTACGCTGGTGTGCAACAGAACCGCTTCATGCAACCGCAAAGCCGTGCCAGTTATCTGGACAGTGCGGCATTGGTAGAAGCGGTACTTAGCTATGATCTGACACAGGATCCGAACGATCCACATATCAACGATCAGCTGATGGTGGTGCGCTAATGCGTACAGTGGCGCAAACAAGTGTCGTCAAGCTTTCCGTACGCCCCACTGTACACGGCGGGTTCTCGCTGCTGGAACTCGCTATTGTGCTGTTGATTACCGGTATACTGATGGGTGCACTGTTGAAGCCGTTTGGTTCCCACCTGCTTGAGAGACAGCGATCGGAAACACAGGCGCACCTAAAGCAAATTCAAAGTGCCGTTCTTGGGTTTGCGGCAGCCAACAGTCGACTGCCGTGTCCATTGGTAGACAGCAGCGAACCGCTCGGTGATTGCGGACAGCAACACGGCTTTGTGCCGGGGGCACTGCTGGGTGTGGATGGTCGTGTAAATAGCGACGGCCTGCTGGTCGACGCGTGGAGGCGGCCGATTCGCTACAGTGTTTCTGCCGGCGACAGTGATGGTGATGGGAATCCGGATTTTACCGAAGCGTTCGGCATGCAGCGGGCGGGTATGGCAAAGCTGGCACCTGACTATGAAGTCTGCGATGCGGCTGCGCGCTGCCCCACACTGCGGGCTAATCAGGTGCCGGTGGTTATTTATTCCACCGGTCCTAATCCCCACCCCCGCTCTGCCGATGAAAAGGAAAATCTCGATGGAGATACCCGTTTTGTGATGCGTGATCCGGATACTGCCGGCAATGATCAGTTTGACGATCTGGTGACCTGGGTGTCTGAAAATGCGTTGTACACGCACTTAATCCGTGCCGGCGTGCTGCCATAACATGTTTGGTGTCATAGCACCTGCAGGTACTTAATCGTCCGGCAAAACGAATCAGGGAGCAGTGGTGGCTGGAGGGAAAATATTAACGAAGCTGATGAGGTATGAGTAAGACAATGAAACGTAAACAACAGGGATTCACATTAATTGAAATTGCGATTGTGCTCCTGATTATCGGCCTGCTGCTGGGCGGGGTGATGAAAGGACAGTCGCTGATTAACAGCGCGAGGGTCAGAAGTATTGCGAATGACCTTTCCGGTATAGAGGCGGCCTGGGTGTCCTTCAGGGATCGCTATCGAGCGGTGCCAGGCGACTACTCACGAGCTTCTACTCATATTGACACCGATTCGGTCGACGGTGACGCAAACTCGCTGGTAAATTCAGAAAAAGAGTCTGGCGCTGTCTGGCAGCACCTGGCGGCAGCGGGATTTATCAGCGGAGATTACAGTGGTGATCCTGTTGGGAAATTAGACGATACTGCCTGTACGGAACTGATCTGCCCATCCAATCCGTTTAGCGGTTTTTACAAGATCGCGCATACCAGCAATGCGATGGATGCGAACACATCAGCTCACGAATTGGTTACTGGTGGTAATATACCCGTGGAAGTTATGTTTGAGCTCGACTTAAAGATTGATGATGGTAAGCCAAACACCGGCAAATTTAGAGCCTTCAATCAGGCACCGCACACTAACTGCGTAACAGGTACTGAGTGGAATGTGGTAAGTGGAGAAGCCGACTGTGCTGGTGTGCTGATTCTCCCTTTGTGAGTAATAAAAAGTACGCAAATGCATGCGGGTAGAGCATTCACCCGCATGTCTTATCTGTCCCCCGTCCTCTGTTATCAGTCCTCTGTAACGCAGGCCGTGGTGGTACTTTGTACCAGTATCCACTTGATCAGGTCACGGTGGTCTTCAAGTATCAAAGCCTGTTTCTTGGTCAGCGTCACAATAAGAAACGGGCTCGCTTCTTTTTGAAGGGTGGTGATTTCTTCGCGTTGTACGCTACTAAGTGCCTCTCCCCAGGGTTTTCGATCGATAAGCTGCTGCAGTTCGGTGAAGCCTTCCGCACCACTGTGGAAGGCGGCGGTGACGATTACTTTGTCGGTGTCCCGCAGTTGCATAAAGCAGGTGTTATTAGTGAGGTGCTGTGCCGGGTTAGGCGACGAGGCAGCATTGCTTTCAGACGCCGACAGGGGCTGCGGGTGCATAGTAACCACCAGCAATAGGGCGGCAAATATTGTTTCTATGTATTTTTGCATAGCAGTGGTTTTTAAAAACTGTGACGTGAGGGTGTGATGTGGATGCGGTTACTGAATGCTGGTCGTTTAAACTGTGACATCTCAGGCTCGATCTGAAAGACAGTGTCAGTGCTGATCGAAACCGACCGTCTCAATTTCGGCCAATTCCGCCATTCCCCAGTCTACCGGATTAAGATGGATCAGTATTACAAAAACAGTTTTTATACACTGTTTAGCCGGATAGCGGGGTTGTAAGGAGGTTACCAAAATATTGCTACGAATCAGATAGATACCTCCACGTGAGCCTCAATGGCATTGTGGGGCAAGGGGTATGCGAGACAAACTCACTTTTAAGGTTTTATGCCAAAATAGACGTTATGGTGTCTATGCATTAGAATGTCACTCATGTGGCAAGTAGTTACCTCAAAACGTGTTGAAAAAAGGCTCCGGAAGCTTCCACCGCAAGCCTTACGAAAATACCAAGTGTGGTTAGAAATCGTTGAAACAGGCGGGCCTCAGAATCTTCGGCAAATACCCGGATTTAATGATGAAGCTTTGCATGGCCAACTTAGCGGGAGTCGGTCATCAAGACTCGATAAGAACACACGCTTGATATATACGGTTGAACAGAAAATTGTGACGGTAACTATCGAGGATATTACCGCCCAGCATGACTACAGGAAAAAATAATGCAAACACAAGAAATTGATCAAAGCGGTGATTGGGTAGCTGCGCCGAACGTCATGATTCTAACCCCAGGTGAGATGTTAAGAGAGCTAAGGGAGTTGCATGGTTTATCTCAACTACAGCTATCAATAAAGTGCGGTATTGAGCAAACGCATATTTCTGCCATAGAAAATGGACGGTCAGAGCTGGGGAGAGATCGCGCGATTACCTTGGCTGATGCGCTTCAAGTACGACCTGAAGTACTGCTATTTTCAGCGTCCAAATTCAGGGATGAATATAAATTATTTATTGCTGAGTTATTGAATCGTCGGGAGACCATCGGGCATGGTAGTCAACAGATAACACAAGCCGTTGTCAAATCAGATCAGGTATTGAAAGCAGCATCTAAATCCGGAATTCGACCAGATGATATCCAGAAAATTGTGAAGTATGTATTCGAGCCCCGCTACATTGCACATAGTGGATCAGGCGGCGTTGTAACGATAGATGAGAAATTCGCATCTAAATATTTGTGATTTGCGGTGGGACACTGCCTCTCGGCTGTTGTTATCACAGCCGTTATCAGGAAGCTTGAACCTGCGTTTGAACATGTCCGCAAATGTACTGCGGAACAACAGGTATGCCGACCTTATACTTCTTTAACCAATGTTGTAATCTTTAATTTTACGCGTCAGCGTATTTCTGCCCCAGCCTAACAGAGTGGCTGCTTCCTGTTTTCGATTGCCGGTTTGTTCGAGGGCGCATTCAATCAGTGCGCGCTCAAACGCTTCAGTTGCTTCCCGTCCCATGGGTTGCTTATTAGCCATCGCAGCGCGTGCCCATGCTTTCAGTGCGTGAATCCACGCGGTGTTTTCCGTGTTTGCTTCGGCGTCTTTGTCCGCTGACAAGTCGTCGGGCAGGTCGTCGATTCGGAGTTCGCGTCCCGAGGCCATGACGGTTAGCCAGCGTGCAAGATTTTCCAGCTGCCGAACATTACCGGGCCAGGGCATTGCCTTCAGGTGATCGTCCAGGGCTTCGGTGGATGTTTTAGGTTCGCAGCCAAGTTCCATTGCCGCTCGCTGGAGAAAGGTTTTCATCAGCAGCGGGATATCTGCTGCGCGGTTGCGGAGTGCAGGGGCGGTAATGCGGATGACGTTCAGGCGATGGAACAAGTCTTCGCGAAAGCGTTGCTGATCGACCAGCGTTTCCAGGTTCTGGTGTGTTGCCGCGACAATGCGCACATCGACTTTGATCGGTTTTTTACCGCCGACACGAAAAAACTGATTCTCGGACAGCACCCGCAACAGACGAGTTTGCAATGGCGCCGGCATGTCTCCGATTTCATCGAGGAACAGAGTGCCGGTATCGGCCTGTTCAAACCTGCCGTGCCGCTGTTCGCTGGCACCGGTGAACGCTCCCTTTTCGTGACCGAACAATTCTGATTCCATGAGATCGTGTGAAATAGCCGCCATGTTCAGCGCGATAAACGGTTTGTCTGCTCTGGCGCTGTGTTGATGCAGCGCGCGCGCAATGAGTTCTTTACCGGTACCGGATTCACCGTTGATCAGTACCGTTGCATGCGAGCGTGACAGTCTGCCGATGGCACGAAACACCTGCTGCATGGCGGTGGTTTCACCGATCAGGCCGGAGTGCTCCGGTTGCGGTCGCTCGGTCATTTTTGCGGTGTTGCGGTTGCTGTCGAACGCGCGGCGGGTGATGTCGATGACTTCGTCGACATCGAATGGCTTTGGCAGGTATTCGAAGGCACCGCTGTCGTAGGCGGAAACTGCAGTTTCGAGATCTGCATGGGCCGTCATGATGATGACCGGCGGGGTGCTGTTGTGTTGTTCTTTCAGCAGCGCAAGCAACTCGATGCCGGTCATGCCGCTCATGCGCACGTCACTGATTACCGCGTCCGGTGTGCGGGATGATTCCAGTGCGCCAATCGCTTCCTCGGCACTTTCAAAACTGTCGAAATCAATACCGGCACGCTGAAACGCCCGCTCCAGTACCCAGCGGATGGACTGGTCGTCGTCGATTATCCAAACCCGATTACGATTCATGATTTTGTGTGGCGTACCGGACGGCTTTTGTTCGCCGCTACTATAACACCGGCAGGGTAACTTCGAAGACGGTCTGTCCCGGGGTGCTGGCACATTCGATCAGCCCACCCTGCTGTACCACCAGTGACTGCGCAATGGACAAGCCCAGTCCGGTGCCACCCGGTCTGCCGGAAACCAGTGGGTCGAACAGCGTGTTTTTTACGGAGTCCGGGATACCCGGCCCGTTGTCGGTGACGTGGACTTTACAGACCAGCCGGACCAGTTTGCCCCGGATGGTAAAGTTTCTTTCCACTCGGGTCTTAAACGTGATGCGCGGATCGTCGGTATCCCTGAGGGCGTAAATGGCGTTGCTGACCAGGTTGACGAATACCTGTATCAGCTTTTCGCGGTCACACTGCATTTCCGGAATACTGGGGTCGAAGTCGTAGACCGGCTGGATTCCCCTGGGGTTGTCGGTGAGCAATAGTCTGGTGACATAGTTCAGAATTTCATGGATGTTGTGTTTTTCAAGCTTTAACTGAGAATTCGGGCCCAGCATCCGCCGCATCAGGTTTTGCAGGCGATCGGCTTCTTTTATCAGTAGCTGCGTATATTCGGTGAGTTTTGACTTACCGAGCTCCTGCTCAAGCAACTGTGCCGCACCTCTGATGCCCCCCAGCGGGTTGAGCACTTCATGTGCAAAGCCTTGCAGGATTTTCTGCGTGCGATCCTGCCGTTCGAGGATATCCCGCTCTGCGGCGATTCGCTGTTGCCTGTCAATGTCGAGCAGCTCAAGGATAAACTTCGGGCCGCTGCCGGTTGTTTGAATGGGCGTGACGATGCAATCGACCAAGATGGAGGATCGAAGTCTTGTATTGATCTGAAGTCGTCGGCAGATCAGGGACTGTCCGGTGGACTGCGCCTCGACGAGTTGTGACAGCAGGGCATCCGGTAGCGTGATGATGGCGCTGATTGGTTGCCCTTCGCAAAAGCGTTTGCTGCTGCCAAGCAGTGTTTCTGCAGCCGGGTTCAGCCACTCGACGCGTTGATCCTGATCGAGTGAGACCACCGCGACGGTAAGGTTATTCAGGAGTTGGGGGCGTGGATCCATGGGGGCCGGGGCGGTGACCGAGTGCCCATTATGATCGCTGTGCAGCCAGAGTTAAACGGTTCGTCTCGAGCAGGTGCGGCGTGCCCTACTGATAAGAAGTGCCACCGGTGTCCTGTACGTGGAAAGTCACGACCGCTGATTCGATTATCTGTGCCCCGTCCGCATTGACAATTCTGCCGCTCACGGTGTGGCTGCCGCGGGTGACATTGGTGAGGTTGAGGCTGCCATGGCGGCCGCGGCTGATGTCCTTGCCGTCGACGTTGATAATCAGCTGGTGGTTTTTGGACAGGCGCGGCGTCGGCAGAAAAATTACCTGTATCGAGCCGGAGCGGTCGTTGATTATTTTCTCCGGGGTCGGATTCAGGATTTTCAGGGAGTTGTATTTACTCACCTCTCCATCTTCACCGAAATTGTCGTCCGTGACGCCGTTCTCATCTGTGTTTGAGTCCTTGTCAGCGCTTGGCGGTGCACTTCGGACTTTTATCGTCTTGGCACCCTCGACCGGCTTGTCACCATAGGCGACACGACCGTTCTCGTCGATATACTTATATATCGCAGCCGAAGCCGACAGTGGCAGCATCGCCGCCAGGATAAGAACGGGAAAGGGCAGATAGTCCCTCACAATTGGAGCTCCCGAAAAACGCATTTGAGGTGAAACTACTCATTTTTCGCGCCTACGGAGCATGATCGGCATCAAGGTTTTTCACGAACAGGAGATATTGTCTGCAGGGATGAAGACGCTGCGAGAATAGCGAACCCGCTCAGTGCCGATTTGCGCGTACAGCGGAATCGGCTAATAGTTGTGCCGACGCCCAGACAGTAATCGACATTCATTTTACGCACCTGATCACGCAAGCGTGCGATGTCTGTGTTATCGCTTCGTGTTGAGCCTGAGATCAGGCTAAAATGCACGGCAATCGAAATCAATTTATGCGCATCGATGCCAGCACATGTGTCGATATGCGGAGTACCAATCTTGCAAAACGAGCTAAAAACTTTCCAGGGTCTGATTGCCAGTCTGCAGCGTTACTGGGGCGAGCAGGGTTGTATCGTCCAGCAGCCACTCGATATTGAAGTTGGCGCAGGCACGTTTCACCCGTCTACTTTTTTACGAGCGGTTGGCCCGGAACCGTGGAACGCCTGCCATGTGCAGGGGTCGAGGCGACCCACTGACGGTCGCTATGGCGAAAATCCGAATCGGCTGCAGCACTACTTTCAGTTTCAGGTAGTGATGAAGCCGTCGCCGGACGATTTTCAGGAACTCTACCTCGGTTCCCTGAAGGCACTCGGCTTCGATCCGCTGGTGCACGATATCCGTTTCGTTGAAGATAACTGGGAGTCACCGACGCTGGGAGCCTGGGGACTCGGCTGGGAGGTCTGGCTGAACGGGATGGAAGTGACTCAGTTCACTTATTTTCAACAGGTCGGCGGCCTTGAGTGCAAACCGGTCATGGGAGAAATTGCCTATGGTCTCGAGCGGCTGGCGATGTATATACAGGGTGTGGACAGTGTGTACGACCTGATCTGGTCGGAGCACGATGGTCACAGTGTCACCTACGGCGACGTCTATTTGCAAAATGAACAGGAACAGTCGGCCTATAACTTTGAGTATGCCGATGTGGAGTCGCTTTTTGCCGCCTTCGACAGCCATGAAAAACAGGCTGAAGCATTGTCTGAGCGCGGCCTGTCGATGCCTGCCTATGAACATGTGCTCGGTGCATCGCATACGTTCAATTTACTGGATGCGCGCAACGCGATCTCGGTGACCGAAAGGCAGCGGTATATATTAAGAATCAGACAACAGGCCAGAAAAGTGGCAGAAGCCTATTTTGCATCGCGTGAGTTGCTGGGTTTTCCGCTGTTAAAGCAAGCGGCGGAGAGCGCGTAAATGAGTGATCGCGAAGATTTTCTGGTCGAACTCGGTACCGAAGAGCTACCACCGACCGCACTGTTGCGGCTGGCGACGGCCTTTGCTGAAGGTGTCACCGCCGGGCTGGCGGAGGCGAACCTCGACTACGCGTCCTATCGGCTGTACGCCACGCCCCGTCGGCTTGCTGTGTTCGTCGAGTCACTGGCGACAGGTCAGCAGGACGCCCGCGTGCAACGGCGCGGCCCCGCAGTAAAAGCCGCATTTGATGAAGCCGGCAACCCGACAAAAGCGGCGTCCGGGTTTGCCCGGTCGTGCGGCGTCGAGGTGTCGAATCTTGAACGGCTCAGCACCGACAAGGGTGAATGGCTGGTGTGCAACGTTGAACAAAAGGGCAAGGCTGCCACTGAGCTTGTGCCCGGTATTGTCGAAAAAGCACTGGCCGGTCTGCCAATACCCAAGCGCATGCGCTGGGGAGACCGCGAGGTTGAATTTGTGCGACCTGTCCACTGGCTGGTGATGTTGCTGGGAGACAGCGTGGTGCCGGCAACGGTGCTGGGGCTGAGTGCCGATCGACAGACTTACGGTCATCGCTTCCACCACCCGGATTCGATTGCACTGAAATGTGCTGCCGACTACGCAGCCAGGCTAAAGCAACCGGGCATGGTGGTGGCCGACTTTGCCGAGCGCCGCGCACAGATCGAACAGGGTGTGCGAGCGGTTGCGGAGCAGGCGGGCGGGGCTGCTCTGATTGAGGAAGCGCTGCTTGATGAGGTGACCGCACTGGTCGAATGGCCGGTGCCGGTGGTGGGCAACTTCGATGAAGAATATCTTGAATTGCCATCGGAGGTGCTGATCACCACAATGAAAGATAATCAGAAGTACTTTCCTTTGTTTGATGCAAGCCGGAAGCTGATGCCGAAGTTCATAACGGTTTCCAACATCGACAGTACGGAAATCGAACAGGTTATAAAAGGCAACGAGGTGGTGATCAGACCTCGCCTCGCCGATGCGATGTTTTTCTGGAAGCAGGATCAGAAGAAGCCGTTGCAATCGCATGCCGAGACGCTCGGGAAAGTGGTGTTCCAGACCCGGCTTGGCTCGGTCTACGATAAAACCGTGCGCGTTGAAAAAATCGCCTGCGCGATCGCCGAACAAATCGGTGCCGATGTTGCACTGACGCGCCGTGCAGCAGAGCTCAGCAAGTGTGACCTGATGACCGAGATGGTCGGGGAGTTCCCATCGGTGCAGGGCATCATGGGGGAGTACTATGCAAAGCGCGAAGGCGAACCCGATCAGGTCGCGCTGGCATTGCGTGAGCAATACCTGCCGCGTTTTGCGGACGATGCGCTGGCCGGCTCCGCAGAGGGACAGGCGCTGGCGATCGCAGATCGTATCGACACCCTGGTCGGCATATTCGGCATTGGTCAAAAACCGACCGGGGTAAAAGATCCGTACGCGTTGCGACGTTTATCACTCGGTGCGCTGCGCACCATGATTGAAAAACAATTGCCACTCGACTTGCTGTCTCTGCTGGAAACCGCCGCTTCACTGCATGGCGATGCGATTGATGCAAACAATACCGTACCCGAAGTGTTCGAATTTATGCTCGAGCGGCTGCGCGCCTACTACACCGCTCAGGATGTTCCGGTTCAGGTGTTTGAGGCTGTCGCATCGGTACGGCCGACCGCGGCCCTCGATTTTGATAAACGTGTGCATGCGGTACAGGCGTTTATGCAATTGCCGGAAGCGGAAAGCCTGGCTGCTGCAAACAAACGCATCAACAATATTTTGAAGAAAAACCCGGCGCCCGCAGGGGGGCAGGTCAGTGAATCGCACTTTGAGGGCAAACCAGAGTCAACGCTGTTTGAGGCCATGGGTCGCACCTCGGCTGAGGTCGAGCCGCTGTTTCGCGATGGCAGGTACACCGATGCGCTGAAGGCACTGGCACAGCTGCGTGAGCCTGTTGACCAGTTTTTTGATCAGGTAATGGTCATGGCGGATGATGAGCGTGTGAGAAATAACCGGCTTGCGATGCTGGCAGAGCTGAAGGGCTTGTTCGGTTACGTTGCAGATCTCGGTGTGCTGCAAAGCTAAGGCACACCGCTGATCAATGACTCACGTCATTCTATCGGCCTGTTTTTCCGAGCGCTTCGTTGCGACTTTAATCGAGGGCACAACCATTGATTGCCCATTGTTTATATCGCAACGGTCGCCTCGCTCTCGAAAAAATATGACTGCCAGAATGGCCGCGCTCAATGAATCAGAGGTTCCCTAACATGAAACTGGTCATTCTGGATCGCGACGGGGTTATCAATGATGAGTCGGATGACTACATCAGGTCCGAAGATGACTGGGTGCCCATTGAGGGCAGCATCGAGGCGATAGCACGACTTTGTCAGGCCGATTATCGCGTGGTGGTGGTCACTAATCAGTCCGGCATTGCCAGGGGATTGTTGACGATCGAAGACCTGCATGCGATTCATCAGCGGATGCGAAAGGAAGTGTCGGCCGGTGGCGGACGTATCGATGCGATTTTTATCTGCCCGCATAAGTCCGACGATGACTGTGAATGCCGCAAGCCGAGACCAGGCATGCTAAACAGCATAATGGAACGACTTGAAACCGGGTTAACCGGTGTGCCGCTGATCGGTGATTCGCTGCGGGATGTGCAATCCGCCATGGTCGTGGGTGCGCGGCCAATACTGGTTCGCACGGGTCATGGAGAGCGCACACTCGAACAAAATCCTCATCTTGATAACGTGGAGGTGTTTGATGACCTGGCGGGTTTTGTTGATGAACTGCTGGATAGTGATAATAACCAGTCTTAGCACACCGGCAGCAAACCCGCGGCAGTCAACCGGGTAGCAGCGACCCGGCGCTGTCGCAGGTCGCATTCTTCAACGGGTATCTTTTGAAAGTCCGAACAGGCGGCGTGCGTTGTTATTGCTGGTGGCCGCGATGTGTTCAGGCGATTCGGTTCTCAACGTAGCAACTGCGTGCAGCACTTCGGGCAGCCATTGCGGCTCGTTGCGTGCACCACGGTGCTGTGCGCCGGGCTGATCCGGTGCATCGGTTTCAAGCATGATTGCGTGTAGTGGCAGAGTTTCGATGAGGTGATGTATTTTTCGTGCGTTAGGAAAAGTGACCGGGCCACCGAAACTCAGTTTGAAGCCAATATCAATCAGCCGGTGAGCCTGCTCCACACTGCCATTGAAGCTATGCACGACGCCGTTGCCGTTTGGTAGGTTGAGTCCGGCCTGACGCAGCATCAAAATTACCTGTTCAACGCTGTTGCGTGCGTGAATGATCAACGGTTTGGCAATCTCCTTCGCAATTTCAATTTGTGCGTCGAAATAATACCGTTGCGTATCAAAATCCGTGGTGTCTTTCTGTTTATCGAGACCGCATTCACCGATGGCCACACCGTGGTTGAGCTGTAGTGGCAGTTGTTGCAGGTCCCGGGTTTTATGTTGGTCACAGAACAGGGGGTGCAGCCCGAACGATGCATGGACGTTGTGGTACTCACGGGCGAGCGACTGCACTTTTACCCATCGACTTTGCACGGTCGCGGGTATCACCATCGCGCACACACCGGCCCGGGTGGCACGGTCGTAGACGCCTGGCCGGTCAGCATCGAAACGGTCGTCGTCAAAATGGATGTGGGTGTCGATCAGTGTTGGACGACCGGCCGCATGGTTCATGGGCACGGGTTGGGGTTGAGCATGTGCACCTGTTGAATGTCCTTAAGACATTCATCGCTCAGGCGCAGTGAGCGACTGTCAATATTTGCCTGCAGCTGTTCGGTGGATGTGGCACCCAGAATGGTTGAAGCAACAAAAGGCTGTTGTCTGACAAACGCAAGCGCCATATCGGCAGGGGTGTGCCCGTGCTTTTCAGCGATCGCGATATAGCGCGCAACAGCTTCCGTCGCGGGCGTGGTGGTGTAGCGATAAAAATAATTTTCATGCAGCGTGAGTCGGGCACCCTGCGGTTTTTGGTTGCCCAGGTATTTGCCGGTTAACGCACCGCCTGCCAGCGGTGAGTAAGCGAGCAGGCCGATGCCCTCACGATGTGAGAATTCCGCCAGCCCGATTTCAAAGGTGCGATTCAACAGGCAATAGGGATTCTGGATGGAAACGACGGGTGCCACAGCGGCGGCTGCGGCGGCACTGATATAGCTGTGCAGCCCCCACGGGGTTTCGTTGCTGACACCGACACTGCGTACTTTGCCACTCGCCACGAGTTTACCCAGCACGTCGACGGTTTCGGCAATCGGGTGGTCGTGCTTGTCGTGTCCGACTTCATAACCGAGCTTGCCGAAGTAGTTGGTCTTTCTGGCCGGCCAGTGGATCTGAAACAGATCGATATAGTCCGTGTTGAGCCGGCGCAGACTGCCATCGACTGCCTCGGTGATCTGCTGTTCAGTCAGTGTCGGACCGCCTCTGATGTGCCCGATCCATTTTTTCGGGGCTGGCCCCACGACTTTGGTCGCCACCACCACTTTTTCACGTGGCTGGTGTTTTAACCAGCTGCCAACAATGGTTTCGGTCAGAAACGTGGTTTGTGCGCTGACCGGTGCCGGGTAGAGTTCGGCGGTATCGATAAAGTTAATACCGTTTGCAATGGCGAGGTCGAGCTGGGCGTGTGATTCTTGTTCGGTGTTCCGGCAGCCGAAAGTCATGGTGCCGATGCACAGCTCACTGACCCTGATTTCGCTGCTACCGAGTTGTCGATATTCCATGGTGCATCATGGCCACCGCTACGTTATCCGTCAGAATATCAGGTTCAGCATCAACAGACTGACAATCAAAAAGATAACCGTCATAAAACTGCCGGCACGCATGAAGTCGAGTACCCGATAGCCGGCCGGTCCCATGATCAGTGCGTTGACCTGATGGGTGGGAATAATGAATGAATTGGAGGTCGCAATGGCGACTGTCAGCGCAAACAAGGCCGGGTCTGCCCCCGCGCCGATGGCAATGTTGACCGCCAGTGGCACCAACAGTACGGTAGCGCCGATGTTGGACATGACCAGCGTAAATACGGTGGCCAGGATAGCGATGACCGTCTGCAGCAGCCAGATGGGCACGTCACCCAGAATCAGTAGTGTCTGTGCGGCAATCCATGCAGCAGCGCCGGACTTTTCCACCGCCAGACCCAGCGGGATCAGACTCGCCAGCAGGAAGACGGTTTTCCAGCTGACCGCGCGATAGGCTTCGTCCATGGTCAGCACGCCGGCCAGCACCATGCCCATCGCGCCGACCAGCAGCGACACTGACAGTCGCAGGTCCGAAAACAGCACCAGCGCCAGTGCAATCGAAAAGAAAAGCAGTGCCGGTTTAATTTTATTCGGGCGTAGCTCCTCGACGGCGTGATCGGTGACTACGGCATAGTCTTCATTGTTGCGCAGCTTGTTCAGATTGCGCCAGGAGGTATGTACCACCAGGGTGTCACCACCTTGCAGCGGTTCGGTACGGACTTCTTTATCGAGTGTGTAACCGGCGCGGTAGATCCTCAGGATGTGCAGGCCGTCATTGCGGCGCAGTTGCAAATCGTTGAGGTTTTGGCCGACCAGCGAAGACCCCGGGGGAATAACGATTTCCGCAATACCGGTTTCCTGCGCGTTCATTACACTGGCAAAGTGGTTTTCGCTTTTGACAATTCTGAGTTTGTACTGCCGTGCAAACTTGACCAGCTGACGTTTGTTGCTGAGCACACCGATGTAGCTGTTAACCCAGATGACCTCTTTGCCATCCGGCACGACCGAGACTTCATCGCCATTGCGTATAGCCAGCACAAAGGGCACGTTCTCCAGCGTGCGTTCGATTTGCATGATGGTCATGCCGACCAGCGGGCTGTCTATGGTGGCCTGCAACTCGAACAGTTCACCGGAAATGCCATACACACGTTCGAAGTATTCGGTGGTTCGTGTGGTGGTCTCCTTCTGTTTTTCACCTTTTACATTGGGGAGCACCCAGCGACCGAACAGGGTAAAGAACAGAATGCCGGAGGCGATCAGGGCCAGGCCGATCGGTGTGACATCGAATAGATCGAAGGTCTCCATGCGGTTTTCGACCGGCAGCGCCTTGTTGGAGGACAGCATCAGGTCGTTGAGCAGGATCAGCGGGCTGGAGCCGACCATGGTCACCGTACCACCAAGAATGGCGCAGAAGCCCATCGGCATTAGCAAACGCGACATTGGAATGGAGGTGCGACGGCTGATGCGGCTGACTACCGGAAGAAACAGTGCCGCAGCACCGACGTTTTGCATGAAGCTTGAGATAATGCCCACGGTGCCGGAAACCATCGGCGTAATTCTGGATTCTGTGCTGCCGCCTTTCTGTAAAATCCAGTTAGCGACACGGCTCATGATGCCGGTTTTATCCAGACCCGCGCCGATGATCATCACTGCGATGATCGACATCACTGCGTTACTGGAAAAACCATCAAACAGCTCGGCAGTGGAAATGACGGGTTGCAGACCTGGCAGCATCGTGGTCAGGCCGAGTAACACCATGATGGTGACGGCTGCCACGTCGATTCGCACGACCTCTGAGACAAACAGATATACCGTGAAAAAAAGTAGGCCCAGCACCAGAATAATTTCAGGGGTGAGTGTGCTGGCTTCATTCATGGTGCGCGAACGATTTGACCTCTTGAGTTATCTGGCAGTCTGTAAATTGAGAGCTGTGGTCCGTGCCGACAGTGGAGCAGAAGCTTTCAGGGGCACGCGAAGTATTGTAAGGGTGCAAAAATCGATTCAGATCTGAGGCGAGGGCAGAAAAAAACTGCTCCGGCTGAAATCAGGTGAGATTTACGCTGCCGCATGCGATGTATAAATTATAGCTTCCATGCCGTGTATAAGCCATGACAACAATGTTGCAGAAAGAAAAACCTGGCGCCTGAAAGGTGACCATTCAGCTGCCGAGTGTTCGAAACCGTGTGAATATATGCACTTTGGCCAGGGGCACGACTGAAAGTTCTCCTGTAGCGAAGCGCACAGTTCGATAAAATCGCCACCGGGCACTATGCCGGTCACTGGATCCATGGTTTTGACAACAGGTTATCGTCAAAGGGGCAAACCGCAGCCGCAAGCGGATTGATGAACTGATGAAACAAATACTGAGCACTCGATCCCTGCGTACGTTTGTATTGCGTCAGGGCCGGCTTACCCAGGGTCAGCAAAATAACCTGCAGGATTACTGGCCAAAGGTGGGGGTCGATGTCACTGACCAGCCGATAGATCCGCAAACGTTGTTCGAACGCGCTGCACCCGTCTGGCTCGAAATTGGTTTTGGCAACGGGGAGTCGCTGGCGCGCATGGCGCGTGAGAACCCACAGATAAATTTCCTCGGTATCGAAGTTCATCTACCCGGTGTGGGTCATTTACTCGGAGAAATAGCGGCGCATGACATCGGTAACATCCGGGTGATTCGCTACGATGCCGTCGAGGTGCTGGAGCGGTTTCTGGTACCTGCTTCGATTGAAAGGCTGTTGCTGTTTTTCCCTGATCCATGGCCAAAAAAACGCCACCACAAACGGCGCATGGTCAATGCCGAGTTCACCGTATTAATGAATAGAGTCTTGGCAGACGGAGGGGTTTTCCACACCGCGACTGACTGGCCGCCATACGCCGAACACATAGAAGCGGTGATGCACGATTGTGAATTCTTTCAACAAGTTGAGTCTGCAGAGTCGGTAGTCAAAGCGAGGCCGCCGACGAAGTTTGAGACGCGCGGCGTAAACCTGGGTCATCCGGTTTCCGATCTGGTTTTTCGACGATTGCCGTCATTGGCCGTGATTGGCAGTGATTTTGAGTAGTGTACTGATTGCCTGAATAAAATTTCCCTGCCGGACGTAAAAGTGTCAGTAATCTGTTGACGGTGAGTGATGATTCTATGACATCTCAGCGCTTGTCCGCTCCCAGTCGGGGAAGGCGTCATTACACCGAGACGGTGCTGCTGTCACTGGTTGCCTGCCACGAGTGCGATTTGCTGCACGAGAAGCGGCAGATCCGCTACGGCGAGATTGCCCGGTGTGTGCGCTGTCATGCGTTTCTCTACAGTAACAAACCCAACAGCATTGATCGGGCGCTGGCGGTGTCGATGGCCGCACTTATTATGTTTGTGATGGCCAATGCGTTTCCGTTTCTGGCGATCAGCGTGTCCGGCAACACGCAGAGTATCTCTATTATCTCTGCGGTTTTCGCACTGTCGGATAATGGCATGTGGGTGCTGGGTTTGTTTTGCTTCGGGTTTATCCTGCTGATCCCGCTGCTGCGTGTTGTTGGATTACTTTATATTCTGCTGCCATTGCGATTTGCCAGGAGGCTCCCCGGACTGGAGGTCGTCTTCCGCGGGATTGTAACGCTCTCGCCCTGGAGCATGATGGAAATCTATCTGCTCGGCGCTGTGGTCGCACTGGTGAAACTGGCTTCTATGGCGAATATTGAACTCGGACTGTCATTCTGGGCATTCGCCTTGCTGAACCTGTTATCTGCCCTGGCGGCTCAGATGGTGGACTCTCACACACTGTGGGAGTTTCTCAGTCATTCCCGAGGTGCCGGAAATACAAACGACAACGGTGGATTGCACCGATGAAAACAGCGGCCGAGTGTGGACTGGTAGCCTGTCCCGCGTGCGGCACGATCACCCGTGCGCTACTGCATGCAACGGTTAAACCGCCTCGATGCCAGCTGTGTTTTGCACGTCTGCATTCCCGTAAGCCAATGAGCCTGCAGCGCTCGTGGGCATGGTTGCTTGCCGGTGTCATAGCCTATATTCCGGCAAATCTTTATCCGATTATGCATACGACAGTGTTCGGGGATTCACAACCGAATACGATTGTCGGTGGCATTCTGGTGTTGCTGGAGCTTGAATCGTATCCGGTTGCGCTGGTGGTATTTGTGGCTAGTGTGGTGGTGCCGATTCTGAAGTTTGTTGCTGTCGCGTATTTGCTGGTGTCAATTCAACGCCGGTTTGCACACAGTCGGGTTGAACGAACACGACTGTTCAGGCTGACGGAGTTCATCGGTCGGTGGTCCATGATCGATGTGTTTGTCGTCGCCATTCTCGCCGCGCTGGTACAGATCCGATCAGTGGCCCTCATTGAGCCGGGTCTCGGTGCCACCGCTTTTGGTGCATCGGTGATTTTCACAATGCTGGCGGCACTTGCACTCGACCCGAGGCTGATCTGGGATTAGCGATGGAAGAGCGATTCAGACGACCGCGCTATAAGAGCCAAAACGCGCACCGCAGAAGCTATGAGTTCGAGGCGGCGATGCCGTCGATCGATAAACCGCAGCGTCAGCATCGGATTTCTGCGTTCTGGCTGGCACCGTTGCTCGCTGCGATTATCGGTATCTACCTGGCGATTTCTTTCTATCGGTCGCAGGGACCGGAGATTTCGATAGAGTTCGCCACCGCAGAAGGTCTCATCGCCGGTAAGACGCCCATCCGGTATCGCGATGTGAATATCGGTATTGTCGATAACATACTGTTGAGCGAAGATCTTGAATCGGTGGTAGTCAAGGCGCGAATGACGGTCGATGCGCGGCGATATCTGAATAAGCATGCGCGGTTCTGGGTAGTCAGGCCGAGAGTGGGCACCAGTGGTGTTTCAGGGCTGAATACACTACTGTCAGGTGCCTACATTCAGGTGAACTCAATACTCGATGACAGCTTTCAGTCATCGTTTGTCGGACTCGAACAGCCGCCGCTCACGGATGAAGACGCGCCGGGCTTGCGGCTGAAGTTGCAGGCGCGGGAAGCGGGCTATGTCAGCGTGGGGTCACCGGTTTACTACCGGCAGGTAAAGGTCGGTCAGATCGAAGCACAACGATTCCTCGACAATTATGAAGGTGTTGAATTCACCGTTTTTGTCGATGATCCGCACCACGAAATTATCCGCAACACGACCAAATTCTGGAACGTCAGCGGCGTCAATCTGTCGGTTAATTCTGCCGGTTTTAAAGTTCGTACGCCGTCACTTGAGGGCCTGGCTCAGGGAGGGGTCGCCTTCGATATTATTCAGGAATATGAATTCCCCCGTCCGGTTGCAGACGGTCATGTGTTTACCCTGCACGAGAGCCGTGAAAGTGCGACCGAGGAAATGATAAGGGGCGTCAGTGCTGGCAAGCTGAGGTATGTAATTTACTTTCCAGGGTCTGTGCGTGGCTTATCCAGAGGTGCTCCGGTTGAATTTCGTGGTTTGCAAATCGGTCGCGTCACCGACATCGACCTTACTTATGATGAAACATCCGAGTTCGTTAAAGTGCCGGTGCATATCGAACTGCAGCCGGAACGGGTGCTCGGTGCGCGACAGGGTGATGAGGCGCACACCCGGATGATAGAACGCAGCATCCTGGCCGGTTTGCGCGCCAAGCTGCAGACCGGCAATCTGCTGACCGGTCAGTTGTTCGTTTCACTTGATCTGTACGAAGACGGGGTAGCGGGATCTGTGCTGAAGAATGAACAGGACGTGACCATCATCCCGAGTGTGCCTTCGGATCTTGAGCAGGTGACGGAAGGTGTCACCGAAGTGCTGGCGATGCTGAATGCCCTGCCGCTGGAAGAGTTGCTGGTCAGTGCCAACAACACGGTCAATCGTGCAGAGCAACTGCTCACGCAGTTCGAGCAGGCCGGGCTTGCCGGTCAGTTAAGCGGCACCATTGACTCGGCAGATAAAGCGATTGGTCAATACGCGCGCCTGGCGGGTGCGGCGGTCAGTGAATTGAATAGTTTGTCGTCTCAGCTGCAACGTTTCGTCTCTGCGGCGGGAGACTCCATGGAAGGGATCGCACCGGATTCCCCGCTGTACTACAACCTGCTTAATACGCTCAGAGATGTGCAGGCTGCCTCAAGGGCAGTGCTTGCTGTGTCAGAGTCCGTTGAGAAAAAACCTGAGATCTTCCTGTTCGGAAAATGACACTGAAAACTTTCAAACGTATCGTCTGGCTGCCCGTATTGATGGCTTTGTCCGGCTGTATCAATACGCCCCTGCCGGATTACTACGTACTGACACCGGAGCGCGATGCAGCCGCTCAGGCAGGGGAGCTGTCGATTGTCAGAGATATTGCACTGGGTATCGGGCCGATCACGATACCGGAGACAGTTAATCGCCCCAACATTGTCACACCGCTTGATAACAATCAGCTGGACGTGGCCGAGTATCACCGCTGGAGCGAACCGCTGATTGAGAATATCTCACGTGTGGTAATAACCAATCTCTCGGCCCGAACGGATCTGAATAAGCTGTATGCCTACCCGTGGCTTGGCAACCGGGTAGACTATCAGGTCCGTATTGATGTGCTGCAAATGACTGGCAGTCCGGCAGAGCAGGTTCAGCTGCAGGTGCGTTGGCAGATTCTCAACGGCGACAAGCCGGCGAAACTGATTACCACTCGTATTGTCGATTACACCGAAGAAGTGTCTGCCGATGGGTATTCGCCACTGGTGGCTGCTTACAGCCGCGTGGTTGGCAGGTTATCGGACGA
This sequence comes from uncultured Granulosicoccaceae bacterium, assembly GCA_964583825.1. Classification (GTDB taxonomy): domain Bacteria; phylum Pseudomonadota; class Gammaproteobacteria; order Granulosicoccales; family Granulosicoccaceae. The sequence continues at coordinate 39,642 of CAZOXM010000012.1, read as the reverse complement.
TATTGCCGATACGCTTGCCAAAGTGGAGTTCGCACAGAGTAAAAATCAGTAGAAATAACAGCGCGAAATGATCGGCAATGGGTGTGCATCCGAGCTAACATAGCGAACAGGCAAAATACACAGGCTTCCGCAATGGGTAGTTTACATAACGCTTCAACTGATCAGCTGCAGTTGCTGGACGCACAACATCATTTGCATCCATTCACCGATACCGCTGCGCTGAATAAAAAAGGCACCCGGGTCATCAGGCGAGCGGAAGGTATCTACCTCTGGGATACCGACGACAACCGGTTTCTCGATGGTATGGCCGGACTGTGGTGCGTCAACATAGGTTACGGGCGCCGCGAGATCCTCGACGCGGTCTACCGGCAGATGGAGCAGTTGCCTTACTACAATAGCTTCTTTCAAACTTCTCACCCTCCAGTGATTGAACTGGCGGCAAGAATCGCCGAAATCACCCCCGGGCAATTTAACCGTGTGTTTTTCTGCAGCTCCGGATCAGAGGCCAATGACACTGTCGTTCGCATGGTGCGCCACTACTGGGCCGCTGTCGGCAAGCCGTCGAAGAAAGTCATTATCAGCCGGGAAAACGCTTACCACGGCAGTACCATGGCCGGTGCCAGCCTCGGTGGAATGAAGCCGATGCACGCGCAGGGCGGTCTGCCGATTGCCGATATTGAACACATCATGCAGCCGCACTGGTTTGTTAATGGCGCGGACGAGACACCGGAGGCATTCGGTCTGCGTGCGGCACAGGCGCTTGAGCAACGTATTGAAGAGATTGGAGCCGACCGGATTGCGGCCTTTATCGGCGAACCGGTGCAGGGCGCCGGCGGCGTCATCGTACCGCCGGAGACTTATTGGCCCGAGATCCAAAGAATCTGTCGGGCACACGATATATTACTGGTGGCCGATGAGGTGATCTGCGGTTTCGGACGAACCGGTCAGTGGTTCGGTTCGGATACTCTCGCTATCGAGGCTGATTTAATGGCGGTCGCCAAAGGCCTGTCCTCCGGCTATCTGCCTATTGGCGGAGTTATCGTCAGCGACAAAGTCGCTGAGGGACTGGAGGCTGGCGGGGAGTTTAATCACGGCTATACCTACTCTGGCCACCCGGCCTGTGCGGCTGCCGCACTGGCCAATATCGAACTGATGCAACGCGAGCGCGTGGTGGAAGTGGCGGGCGAGAAAATCGCGCCGTATTTCCAGAAAAAGCTGGCGGCCCTGTCAGATCATCCGCTGGTCGGGCAGGTGCGTGGCATCGGATTATTGGGTGCAATTCAGCTGGTGCCGGACAAGCCCAGTCATCTGCCTTTCAGCAAAGGGGGTGTCGTGGCTACTGTTTGTCGGGAGCACAGTCTGCATAACGGGCTGGTGATGCGGGCCGTTGATGATGCGATGATCCTGTCACCACCGCTGGTGATCAGCGAAAGTGAAATTGACGAGTTGTTTGGCATCGTAAGACGCAGTCTCGATCAGACGTACGATGATTTCTGCAACGGGCGGATCGAACTGAGCTGAGGCGTATTGATACGGGCTGTTAACGTGTCATGTCGACGTATCGATCGGCGTATCGCTGTCCGATGGTGCGCAGGGCCTCCGCCGAGAAGTGAGCGTCGTCGCCGCGAGTAGGCAAGCCTTCTCCGGCGACACAGGAGGTCCACGGATCGTTGTCCGAGTTAAGTCTGTTCAGTTGCCGGTTTACTGCCAGTGCCGCGGTTTCGCCGCAGATGAAGGGTCTTTCAAAGCCAAACCATGCTTCACTGCGAAAGCTGTTTATGAGGCTGTACAGCTGCTGGCCATACGCGTTGTCGTCGCGGCCGTCAGACTCTCCCTGATGCCAGAGAATGCCGTCGACCGACGACTTTGCCGGTAGTTGGTTGATTGCACTGCTGACTTTATTTCTGATCTGTTCGAAAAAAGGACCATCCGCCTGCCAGTGCCGGATCGGCTGGCCCGGTGCAGTCACCAGTAAGAAAGCGAGGACTCGATCCGGTGCCAGTTCGACGACTCGTTTGCCGAAGTGAAGACTGAAGTTGTTTGAAGGTTCAGTACCCGGTGCCGTGCGCGGGAACCAATCCTGATCCCACACCTGATGCAGATCAGCCATGAACCAGCCGTCTTCCGTAAAGGCAAATACCCGGTTGTCCGGCGTATCGATGCGGTAATCGTAGCCGGTGCCGGCACCAAGTGCGTTCGACTGGCCGGTCACCAGAATCAGATCAGTGACATCGGCAAGCGCAGGCGGCTGCGACGGGACTGCGGCGATGTTGTTAACAGCGGGCACCGTTTCCACCGGCGCTTCCTGCCGGGTTTCCTGTGGGCTTGGCGCTACCCTGTTGGGCTGGACCGTGACTGTGCTCTCTGCAACACAGCCCATGGTCAACAGGCTGAAGGTACCTGCGACCAGAATGAGTCTGTGCAAAGGGCGGATGATATCTGACAACTTCCTGATTCCCGTCGGGAGAAAAGTCGAAAATTATCCACCTGGTTGGCGCGTTTTTCTGCGTGCTCTTAGCGAAGGTTGCAATATTTTATAATTGGTTGCTTGTGGTGTGGCCGCTTACGGGTCCGGGCTCACCGGGTGTCGTGCTGCGTGCGATTAGCGGCGCATGGCGTCGAACGTCAGGTATTAAATTTTGGTTTCCTGATCAGGTATCGGTGCTTGGCAAAGTAGTACAGCAATCCGCGCAAATGCTCGGCTGTGGCCTTGTTGAATACCAGTCCGCGGGAGATCTCCTGCGCGTAGTGGATGGCATAGGATGCGGGAACGTAGCGCACATGACGCCCGCTTTTCCAAACCCTGAGGCAGAAATCCACATCTTCAGGCGCATAAAAAAACTTCTCATCGAGATATCCGATCTCGGCGGGCAGCGATTGTCGGAACAGCCAGAATGCAGAGATCGCATAGTCGACCGGCACGGACTCCTGTTGTGCGGGGGCTCGACTTTCGCGTGACTCCAGGTGCTTGAGCAACAAATAGCGATGTGCCTTGCGAAGCAGCGTCGGGAACTGATCGGTCGACTTTTGTAAAGCACCACTGCCGTAAACCAGCCTCGGTGCCACCAGTCCCGTTTTTTCATCAGCGACAAGGGCATCTATGAGCGTTGAAAACGTATCGGGGTTGACTTCGATATCGCTATCCATCACGGCGATGTAGTTGCCGGAGGCCTTTTTCAGCGCGAGGTTGCGCGGATAGGTCGTGCCGAGGTTGCTATCCAGCAGAATAGGGGTGATCAGGGCACCGTACTTCGCCTGGTATTGCGCGAGTTGTTCCCTGGTTTGATCCGTGGAACCGTTGTCTACGACGAATATTTCATAGTCGTTGCGGCTCAGATGAATCGACTCAATGATTGACTGCAAACAAGTCCCAATGTACGCGTCTGAGTTCCAGGTCAACACAATGATCGACAGCTGCATAGAATTAATAATCGTTAACCATTACACAAAGCGAATTTTGCAGTCACTTACGCTACCATCGGTGCAATTCCCCTGCCGCCAGTCGATTATGTTTGCCGAATTTACCCGTATGGTTTCCGGTTTTGCTGCCGTTGTTTTGTTTGCTGTTTTGACTGCACCGCTGACCGCACAGACTATCCCGATTTGCCTCAGTGCGTCGAGTGACTCCGACGGCGATGGTTTCGGATGGGAAAACCGGCAAAGCTGTCGTGTGGTTGCCACGGTCGGCACCTGCCGCTCCGCAGAGAGTGATAGTGACGGCGATGGTTTTGGATGGGAAAACGGCAAAAGCTGTCGTGTTACATCAGCACCGGTAACCTGTCAGAACGCTGATTCCGATCCGGACGGCGATGGCTTTGGCTGGGAAAACGACCGCAGCTGTCGCGTCGTAGCAGGCAGCGCTGGCGCTACGCCTGTCTGTCGCTCAGCGGAGTCCGATCCCGATGGTGACGGATTCGGTTGGGAAAACGCGCGGACCTGCCGGGTGGCCGGGAGTACGGAAAAACCATCCGCTGAGGAGCGATACACGCTGCGCCACCCCGCCTGCAGTGACCCAAAGTATTACACCGGCGGTGGCTATGGGTGGGAGAACAGCACCACCTGTACTGCCAGAAATTTTGGCGATGGTGGGGCTGCCATTACCGATGTGGTGCTCATTACCGGTCAGTCCAATGCGCTGGGTGTCGAAACCATTCTGTATGAACCGGACCGTTACGACGAGCGGCTCGATTCACCGGTGAAAAGAGTCTACGCATGGACCAGCACCGGGTGGACGATTGCCAGTCTGCGTCAGATCTGGGATCGCAACTGGTATCCACGGTCGGATATTGACGCTGACCCGGCCAACAACTTCGGCTTTCACTTTGCGAAACAAATGGTGCTGGCTGACCCGTCCAGGGTTGTCGGTATTATTATGGTCACAGCCCCCGGACATTCCATCTCGCATTGGGACAAGGAAGGCGCCTTCTACCAGCACATGGAAACGAAGGTTACAGCGGCACTTGGTGCACTGTCACACAAGAGTGCGCTGGATGGTGTGCTTTGGCATCAGGGTGAAAGTGACTACTATGACAATGACTATTACAGTGAAAAGTTGCGCACCCTGATCGCTAATCTGCGTGCCGAACCGTGGCTCTCCAGTGAGGCTGCCTTTATTTGTGGTGAGACCCTCAACTCGCCGGTCAACAACCGCTTACGTCTGCTTAACACGGATGGCGACAGCAAAACCGGCTGCGTCTCTGCCGATGATCTTGAATCGGTAGGTGATGACATTCACTTTTCGACTGATTCGCTGCGAACCATCGGTGAAAGGTACGCCACAAAATATCGCCAGCTGTCCGAATAGGTGGCGTGGGTAAACGGGCTGCCGCGGCTCGGTATCACTGTGAATATTGCGCAAACAGGAATCGCTTCTCAGACAGAGTGATAACTTTTTGACACACTTGCATAACAGTTTCTTTTTCACGGACTAGTGCCAAAGTGTGTGGCTATTCTCAAAAAATAAGTATTGGCGTCGTGTTTTCCGCCTGTGTGTTTGCTTTGTTAGTCGGGTGCAACAGTGCGAATGACGCGCTGGATAATTCATTACCGCTCGACGACCGCGGAATCAGTGCGTTACCAAATCCTGACACCAGTGCCAATACACCGCGCAATTCAACCGGCGTGCCCGAGACCGGCGCCACCGGTCCCGCGTCTATTACCGATCTGGTGTTGGTGACCGGTCAGTCCAATGCGCTGGGTTCACAGACCGGGTTCGATGAAGAACTCGATCAGCCGGCTGAGGGGTTCTACGCATACACGGATCAGGGCTGGAAACAAGCCAGTCTACGGCAGGTATGGGATCTGGGCTGGCACCCGGCAAAGGGGCTCGGTGAAGATCCGCACAACAATTTTGGCTTTCACTTCGGCAAACAGGTGGTGGCCAACAGCACCAGAGCAGTCGGCATCGTACTGGTGACTGCTCCCGGTGAAGGAATTAATCACTGGGATCCGGATAACTATTTCTATAACAAGATCCGGGAGCAGGCACTGGCAGCACTGAATGAACTGCCACACAAGGTTTCCTTCGACGGTATCCTCTGGCACCAGGGTGAGACGGACTGGGCCAACGCCTATTCGCTCGATCCGGAGCTGGCCGAGTGGGACCTGGACTACAACTACTACAGCAACAAGCTATGGCAACTGATTGACAACTTTCGCAATGAAAGCTGGTTTGATCACGGAAGGCCCTTTATTTGTGGTGAAACCGCCCGGTCTCCGATTAATGATCGTCTGATGGCACTTAATCGAGATGCCGACGAATGGACTGCCTGTGTGGAAGGAGAAGGCCTGGCTACGTGGGATGAAGCCGATGTTCACTTCAATGCCGATAGTCTTCGTACGCTTGGCGGGCGTTATGCACAAAAGTATCTGGAGATGACTGCGGGCAGGTAGGCTCTGCATAGCTGTGCTCGGCTGCACGAGTGCGCCGCTGGATTTGTAACTTCAATTCCATAGTGTCTTTCAGTGCTATCTGCCAGAGAGCATGCGCTATAATCCGTCAACGTTGGCTGCCCGTCCTCAGACGGATGGATTATTGGAACTATGGCGACTGACACACTCAGTAAAGCGGAGATCACCGGGAACTGGCTTCCGCGATATACCGGCATGCCGCTGAATAAATTTGGCGACTATATTCTGCTGACCAATTTTTCTGACTATGTCACCCGGTTTGCCGAACAGTTTGGTTGCGAGGTATATGGCGAAGGAAAGCCAATGCAGGCAGCTACCAACGACCAGGGCATATCCATCATTAACTTCGGTATGGGGTCTGCAAATGCGGCAACGGTGATGGATCTGTTGTCTGCTGTCTCACCGAAAGCTGTACTTTTTCTTGGTAAGTGTGGCGGGCTCAAAACTTCTACCGAAATAGGCAATTTTATCCTGCCCATTGCAGCGATCAGGGGGGAGGGTACCAGTGATGATTATCTGCACCCAAAAGTGCCGGCGCTACCTTCCTTTAAACTGCACAAATTTGTATCGGACAAAGTCGCCGCGCGTGGCTATGAATATCGAACCGGGGTAATTTACACCTCCAACCGACGGGTATGGGAACACGACAGGGAATTCCATTCCCGACTCCATGAGATGACCTGTATTGGTATTGATATGGAGACGGCCACCATCTTTATCGTCGGTCACGCCAACCAGATTGCCAGAGGTGCGCTGTTACTGGTATCCGATGTGCCAATCACCCCCGACGGGGTCAAGATGGCAGAAGTCGATAATCAGACAACCCGCGACTGGGCACCGATTCACCTTGCCATCGGTGTTGAGGCGATGGCTGAGATCGGCAGTAAAGGCGAACAGATTAAACACTTTCGCTATTGACGCTGCGTTTGATCGGTTGAATCGAATGCGTTGAGCGTGTCAAAGGGTAAAAACCGTTGACCCGGTGGTTTTTCTCGCTTCCAGGTCTTCATGCGCCTGCTTCGCATCCTTGAGCGCATAGGTCTGATCGACAGAGATTTTAACTGCGCCTGAAGATACAACGTCGAACAGATCTTTGGCGCTTGCCTGCAGGTCCTCTGGTTTGGCGGTGTAGGTCATAATGGTCGGGCGTGTGAAAAACAAAGAGCCTTTGGCTGCCAGGGTGGCCGGACTGACGCTTTCAACCGGACCGGATGCGCTGCCGAAGCTGACGAACATGCCGAGTGGGGCCAGACAGTCGAGGGAGGCTTCAAAGGTATCTTTACCCACCGAGTCATACACCACCGGCACGCCCTCACCGGAGGTTATATCCGCGACCCTGTCTGCAATGTTTTCTTCGCGATACAAAATCGTGTGATGGCAGCCATTGGCCTTTGCCTGCGCTGCTTTCTCCTGTGAACCGACCGTGCCGATCACGGTGGCGCCCAGATGATTCAGCCACTGACAGGCGATTGCACCGACGCCACCCGCGGCGGCGTGAAACAGGACCGTGTCACCCGGTTTAACACGGTAAGTACTGCGCACCAGATACTGTACGGTCATTCCCTGTAACATCATGGCGGCACCGGTTTCGAATGTGATGTCATCCGGGAGCTTCACCAGTCGGTGCGCCGGAATTATTCGCTCGTCGCAATAAGCACCAATTGGCACAGCCGCATAAGCCACTCGGTCGCCAACAGACAGGCCCTGAACATCGGGGCCCAGTTCGGTCACGACCCCGGCCGCTTCCAGTCCAAGAACAAAAGGTTTGTCAGCGATTGGATAAAGTCCGGTACGGTGATAAACATCGATGAAATTTAAACCGACCGCATGCTGCGCCAGCCTGACTTCACCGCTGCCGGGCTTTCCCGGTTCATATTTTTCGTAACAAAGCACCTCAGGCCCGCCGGGTGTGTGAACTCTTATTGCATTGGCCATGTCAAAGATCTCGAACAAGTGTGTGGATTGCCAGATGAGCAGAATATTAACATTGATAATCGCTTTATCCCTCGCTCCTTTGCGGGTCTTTGGCGCTCCAATCGTCGAGTTATTTACCTCGCAGGGTTGCTACAGCTGTCCACCGGCAGATGAGCACCTGGCTGACTTGATCCGCGAATCTCCGGAGATCGTCGCGCTTGAGTACCATGTCGATTACTGGGATGACCTGCGCTATGGCGCTGCCGGTGTCTGGAAGGATCCGTTCTCCAACGCTGAATACACACTTCGGCAACGTCAATACAATCAGTGGCCATTGAAAGGAAAACGCGGTGTCTACACCCCGCAGATGATCGTCAACGGCACGACCGCGCAGGTCGGCTCGAGTCGAAATGCGGTAAAAAAAGCGTTCAATGTGGCTCAGCCGAAATTGCAGATCAGTACCAGTGTGGACGAGGCAACCGTTAACGTGAACATCACGGGCAATTCCGATGCGACTGCCGGAGTGTGGCTGGCTGTATTCGACCGTTCGCAGACCACTGAAGTTTTACGTGGAGAAAACCACGGGAAAACGATGCACAACCATCATGTGGTCAGGCAACTGAAAGCAATTGCCGAGTGGCGTGACGGTGGAGGCAGTATTAGTGTGGAAGTACCTGAACTGTCTGATGCAAACGCAGGCTGTGCGGTTTTTGTGCAGGATTCAGCCGACGGCCGGATGCTTGGAGCCGCTTACTGTCAGTAGCGTGCGCAGGGTATTACAGTGCATCGAGATGGTCGCGCAGCGCGAGCCATTTGACGGTCATTGAAGCACCTGCAGCATGGAACTTGTGCATTGCAAATCGACCGGGGGTGCTTAGCGGGAAATCGCAATGTTCCGGCGCTGCAACGGATTTCGCCAGTGCTTTGCCCATCATCGTGCCCATGCCGACTCCGCGGCCGTTATACCCCATGCCTGCGGTCAGGCCGGGGGCGATCCGGTAGAGAAATGGCAGTCTGTCTTTAGTCATCGCAACCCGCCCACCCCAGTGATAGTCCCATCGGACCTGCTCGAGCTGTGGGAAGGTAGCGACGGCACGCTTTTTCACAGCCCCGAAATCCTGCAATCGAAATGCGTCTCGCATCGGACCGTGATCGCCAACGCAGAGTCGTCCGTCTCGGTCGTAGCGCAGATATAGAATCAGGCGTCTCTTGTCCACGAATGTTATCTGATCAGGCAGGACTTCCTCACGGATAGACTGCGGCAGGGGTTCGGTTGCCACCAGCAGACTTCTTACCGGAACCAGCCGCTGTTTCATTCCGCGCACCAGGGAGTCCGTATAACCATTGGTGCACAGCAGCACCTGTTGACAGTGAACAGTGGCTTTGCCGGTTTGCACTACCCACCCGCCGCCGGCAGATTGGGCAAGTCCGGTGACTTTTGAGTGGCTGAACACTTTTGCCCCAAGTGCGATCGCGACCCGCGCAAGTTCTCGTGTGTAGGACAGTGGCTGTACCGAGCCAGCGCTGGCGCAATGCAGGCCGCCGACATAGCCGCTGGCGCCGGTTATAGATTGCAGCGAATCGGCATCCAGCACCGGTAACTCGCAGCCGTGCGCCTTATAGTCAGCCGCCATGTCACGCTGTAGCGCAAATTGCTTCGCGTTAAACGCGCCCTGCACCCAGCCATGCTGTACCGGGTCGCAGTCGAGCCTGTTCTCCCTGATCCACTGAAATACCTGATCGGGGGTGTTAATCACCAGATTAACAAGTCGTTCCCCGCGCTCCCTGCCGAATTTTTTGATCAGCGCGGCGGGGCCGAGATTCAGGCCGAGATTTACCTGCCCACCACTCCGGCCGGATGCGCCGAAACCCGGTGCCTCGGCTTCCAGCACAGAGACGGAAATGTCACTTTTTCGCAGATGTAAGGCGGCGTTGAGTCCCGTTAGCCCGCCTCCGATAATGGCGACATCAGTGCTGATATTTTCTTGTAGCGAGTCGGTTGCGGGTGCACCGACGGCGGTTGCCATCCATAAGGCATCCCGCGATCCGTCGATCGGGAAATTGCTGACCATCGCCCTTGTCTGTGTGAGGAATTTGCCAACTTACCGCTAAATTGCATCCTATTGTTCAGCCGGATGTCAGTCATTGGCGTGCAATGTGACGGAACATGCCGTCAGTCTTACCTGATGGCGACCCGGAGTACTACGCACAGGACGTAATCGATGAATTGTGCTGCAGTTTCGCCGCCGGTGGTTTGAAAACCGCCCCGAAGGCGCGATAATGAGGCACTTGCCAAAAGGCCAAGTCAGCGAAACCGTATTCTGCGCTGCCAACCCTAACGGAGCCTATCAACTGATGAAAAAGTTCTTACAAACACTTTCGGCCACCGCTGTTGCGGCTGGTCTCGCGCTTCCCGCCCATGCTGCCGATGAGGTAAACGTTGCGTTTTTTCTCGAATGGGCCTCTCCTAACCTGATTGCCAAGGCTGAGGGTGCCTATGCCGATGCGCTCGGTGTGGATGTCAACTGGACCAATTTTGAAGCCGGCACCCAGATGACTGAAGCGATGCTGGCCGGCGATATCGACATTTCCTACAGCCAGGGCCTCGCCCCGTTCATCACCGCGGTGAATGCAAATGCACCTATCAAAACCATAGGTATTGCGATGACTTATCCGTCCAACGCCTGTGTTGTTGCAAACAGTGCTGGAATCACAGCGGACAACGCCACTGAACTGGAGGGCAAGACAGTCGCTGTGCCACTCGCCACAATGGCGGATTATAGCTTCCGCATGCAAATGCGTACCCTGGGTGTCGATATTAATGAATTGACAATCGTGGATCAGGTGCCTGCGGACGCAGTGGTATCACTGGCCGATGGCAGTGTTGAAATGGCCTGTATATTCGGTGGCGATTCCACCAAAGCTGCACTTGAGCATGGCACTCAGCTAATGTCCAATGAGGCCATGGCAGAAGCCGGTATCGTGGCGTTCGACGTAGTTTCTGTCACCGAGAAATTTGCTCAGGAAAACCCGGAACTGGTACAGGGATTCATGGACGTTACTGATGAATACAACAAAATGTTTGCCAAGGACCAGTCCAAGCTGCCACTGATCGAAAGAGAATCTGGAATGAACACAGAGACTACACTCAATCAGATGGCTGACATGGTCTTCCTCACCAAAGAGCAGCAGTTGAATGAGTTCTTTAGTGAGGGTGGTATGGCCGGCACTGCTTTTGGTATTGTCGGTGGTGCTTTTGCCACAGATGACAACCCGGCACGTGAAGACTACAGCGCCGTTATTGACACATCATTCTTGAAGTAAGAAACACAGCGCTTTAAAAGAAGGCGGGATTTTCCCGCCTTTTTTTTGTCTGCATATTAGAGGTGGATGTTCTCCACATGTGCCGTCGCAGGCCTTGGACCTTGAACCAAACGGTTCAGGTGGGAGTAACCACTGTCGAATCAGGCTTCCCGCCGTGGCGGATATGCACAACAACGACAAATGGCCGGCCCCCGGGGTTACGAATTAGGCTCAAGGGAATAACGGGCCAGCTAACGAACACCGCAGAGAACATCCTAACCGGAGGTACCTGCTAGTCAGGTGCCTTACCGGAACTGGACAGCCGCACACGACGGCGCGGGCTTCAACACACTGTTTATCGGTCGCTGCCGAATCAAACAGTAGCGCTAATTGTTGGTCGCAGAAACCCCGGTAAGTGTATCGCGGGTTTCTTCCTTATCGAGCACTTTATCAATTCTCGAATTCATATCAATAATGCTGGTTGAGACCAGATTCAATATGTCGCCGGTATGCGATGCGTCCTGCAACTCGTTGGCGAGGTTGAGTGCTGTCAGCACGGCAGCTTTTTCCGTGCTGATGCTGCTGCTCTTCGCCTGACGCATGCGGTTATCGACATCGCCGGCGGCCTGTATCAGACGTTGTTTCTCGTCAGGGCCGCATTGAATCTGATACTCCTTGTTCATAATATAAACTTTAACGGAGACTTTATCTGCGGGCATCAGGCGGTTTCCAGTGATTTCAGTCGGGTGACGATGGCTTCAACACGAGTTCTGGCCAATTCGTTTTTCTCGATCAGCCTTGAGCGCTCTTCCACCAGGTTGAGTTGCTGTGCTCTTAATGACTCGTTTTCTACCTTTAGCCGGTCTGCCATATCGATAAGTTCGGACAGTTTGGTCTCGAACGCTGAAAGCTGTTCTTTCAGGAATTTCGGATCGTCATCCATACTAGGGTTGTTATTACTCATTTTCCCTGAAATCAGCCTGTGGAATCGAATGCACCGGTGGCGTTCATGTTAAAGCAGAGCCCGCACGGTATCATGAACAATAGTTAACCTTCAGTATCGATAACGGTAAACTCACGGAAAGTATGAGCCACGTGCGGAAAATGTCCACAATTACAAAGGCTAACACAGATGGCATTGCCTGATTTTGCAACCGTAAACAACGCGTTATCGGCGGGCGGTTCGCTGGTGGAAGCGGCTGAATGTCACGGTGTGCTTTGCGGCATTTTATGCACCTCCGGATCCACCGACATGCAGGGGTGGGTGCAGCATCTGTTTGCCAGTCGGGATGAATCTGCGGAAATCTCGACAGAGGCGCTGAAAATATTACACGATGTACATCAGGGCACTCTGGCGGGAATCAACCACACCACACTCGAGTTTGCGCTGCTGCTGCCCGAAGACGAATATTCCATTGACGATCGCATGCTGGCACTGTCTGACTGGTGCAGCGGCTTCAGCCTCGGTCTTTCGATGGGTGGGCTGCGTGAGAACATGCTCGGTAATGATGACGTGCGCGAATTCGTGCAGGATGTGCAGTACATTGCCGAGGCCTGTGTAAAGCCCGAACAGGATGACGACGAAGACACTGAACAATCCCTGGTCGAAATTGAAGAGTATTTGCGCATGGGTGTGTTATTCCTGAACGAGGAACTGCAACCGGTCGCCACGCCACCGACTATCCACTAACACGAATTCATCACACCTATGCAGGACTCAGCAACGATGCGCCGTGAGCGCGCTCGCAGACGCAAAAATCTGATGCGTGCCATTGGCCGGGATTCAATTGCGATCATACCGGCGGCACCGGTGAAGTCCCGTAGCAGAGACACGCACTATGCCTACCGACAGGACAGCGATTTTTACTATCTGACGGGGTTTCTGGAACCCGAATCGGTGGCTGTACTTATTTCCGGCAGAAAGGCTGCCGAGTACATTTTGTTTTGTCGTGAGCGCGACGAGTTGATGGAAACCTGGAATGGGCGCCGACTCGGTGTCGACAGAGCACCGGAGATCCTCGATGCCGATGATGCTTTTCCGATCGACGATATCGACGACATCCTGCCTGGTCTGCTCGAGGGACGCGAGCGCGTTTTTTACTCGATGGGGCGTGAAACCCTGTTCGATAACCGGATTATCGGCTGGATCAATCAGTTAAAAGCAAAATCCGGATCCGGTGGCAGCGTGCCGAGTGAATTTGTATCACTCGACTACCACCTGCACGACATGAGGCTGTACAAGAGTCGGTCCGAGCAGACTTTGCTGCGCAAGGCGGCCAGGCTCAGTGCGGCCGGCCACGTGGCAGCGATGCAACGTTGTGAGCCGGGATGTATGGAATATGAACTCGAGGCAGCATTGATCGCCACCTATCGACAGGCCGGCGCCGACCACTCGTTTTTACCGATTGTCGGAGGCGGCGCCAATGGCTGCATCCTGCACTACACCGAAAATAATATGGCATTGAATGACGGTGACATGGTGTTGATTGATTCCGGTGCTGAATGGCAGGGCTACGCCGGAGATATATCGCGCTCGTTTCCGGTCAATGGTCGCTTTAGTGAGCCGCAGCGCGAGCTCTATGAAATCGTACTCGATGCAAACATTGCGGCGATTGAAAAGGTGGTGGTCGGCAATCACTGGAACGATCCTCACGACGCAGCGGTTAGAGTAATTACCAAAGGTTTGATTAAACTCGGCCTGCTCAAGGGTGAGTTGCGTAAACTGATTCGGGATGAGGAATATCGTCGATTTTTTATGCATCGCACCGGACACTGGCTTGGACTTGATGTACATGACGTCGGTGACTACAAGGTCGACGACAAGTGGCGTCAGCTGGAATCCGGCATGGTGCTGACAATTGAGCCCGGTCTGTATATCCCGGCCGGCAGTGATATACCGAAGCGGTATCGCAATACCGGTATTCGGGTTGAGGACAATGTCATTGTGACCGATGCTGATCCCGAGGTAATTACCGCAGCAGTGCCAAAGACGGTGGCGGAAATTGAGGCGTTGATGGCTGAGCGTTAACTCATACCCGTGGCAAGCCGGTTATTGTGATCGCCACAGATCATTCCAGATCAAGCCTTAGAGGACACTACGCGAGGTGGACTGCCTGAATAAAAAAGTCATCGTCGTCGGCGGCGGTATCGTTGGCAGCGTACAGGCATTGTTACTTGCTCGCGTCGGGTTTCGCGTCTTGTTGGTTGATGCATCTATGGATTCACCCGAACGGTATGGAGAGGGTGCACGGAACAGTCTATCTGTACGAACAGTTGCAATGTCCTATCGATCACAGCAGCTGCTGCAGTCTGCCGGTATGTGGACAGCAGGCCTTGGGTGCCCGATACATACAGTGATGGTCAATGATAAAGGCCGGTTTGGATCGGTGCGATTTGACCGTCGCGATTACGCAGTGCCGGTGCTCGGGTACGTTGTTCGAAACCAGCTGCTTGAGAACCATCTGAACGGTTTGCTTGATACATCGCCCCTGATCGAGGTAGTGCGGCCGGCGACTGCAGCACTTGCAGCCATTGATGAAAAGCGTGTTGAAGTGGTGGTCGATCAGGCAGGTGCAAAACGCGCTGAAGTCGGAGGTCTTATCGTGGCGGCTGACGGTACGCGATCCGGTGTGCGAACTCAGCTCGGCATTGACGTCGACAACACGGACTATCAGCAGTACGCGCTGGTCGCCAATCTTCAATGTCAGAAACCGCATCACCACATTGCCTATGAGCGCTTTACTGAATCTGGGCCGCTCGCGTTGCTGCCACTGGATGATCGGGTTGTATCGATGATCTGTACCATCGGTGCCGAGGAGGTTGAGTCGCTGCAACAGTGCACCGACGAAGCGCTGCTTGTGTTGCTTCAACAGCGCTTTGGTGGCCGCCTGGGGCGGTTTCAGGAAATCGGCAAACGGGTTGTGTTTCCGTTGTCGCTGGTGCGTGCCCGACAACAGGTGAGCCGGTGTGGCGTGCTGGTCGGTAACGCGTCGGTCACTGTGCATCCGGTGGCCGGTCAGGGGCTCAACCTGGCGCTGCGAGACGTTTTCGAACTCGCCGCGCGGCTTGGCGAACACGATGAGCCGGTGGCGCAGGTGCTCAGTGGTTTTGCGCAGTCCCGTCGTGCCGACCAGCAGCTTGTCGTGCGTCAGACCGACTGGCTCGCGCGCTGGTTTCGCGCTCAACGTGGTCCGCTCGCGCCTGCGCTGAATGCGACGCGGGTCAGTTCCATGCTAATGCTGGATCTGGTGCCGGCATTGCGCAATCGCTTTGGTCGTCGAAACACCGGGCTCGATATTCCGCTCAAACCTGTCACTGACGGGTCCTAACGTCCCGATTGGCTTGCGCTTCTTAAAGTCAAGCGTATTTAAGTGACGGAAATATAACAGAAATCGCAATAATGCTCTGTCGGTCTGATATAGAATGTCGCGCGCTCGAGATGGCCATATTGCGCAGACCCAACCGCGAAAACGGCCTCACAGCGAATTGGTAGTGAAAACGCATCGTCAGGGCGCGTTCGCAGTAGCAGCAGTTTCTTCGATGCAGACGCCGGCTTGGCCGTTCTTGAGTACTGACGGCTTGAATTTCGGTAATTTGTCCTGACATTTTGGTCTGTCTGACCGCCAACTACGGAGCTGGAAATGAAATATGCCGTAAACTCCGCCGACCTGATTGAGTCGGAGTTTTTACCAGCCAGGCAAGGATCGCAAAGTGCCCCCGATGTCTCCGGACTGTTCCCGGACGGCGTGCTCACCCTGGTAGAGCACAAAGATAACTGGCCCACCGACCTCGCACCGGCCGAGCGGGCACAACTTGGCGATGTGTGTGGTAAGCGCCTTGCGGAGTTTGCCGCAGGCAGGGAGCAGGCGCGACGACTGATTTCGGCCATGACTGGAACGGCAGAACCCCTGCTGATTGGCAACTACCGTCAGCCGCTTTGGCCCGAAGGTGTTATTGGCAGCATCAGTCACAGCGACGTGTACTGTGCGGTCGCGGTCGCTGCGCGCGACACAATTTCCGACCTCGGGATTGACGTCGAGACAATGGAAGCGCTGAATCCGGAGGTCGAAGACGTGGTACTTACCGAGGCTGAAATGGCAGCTACTGCATCCAGTGATCGCTGGGTTCGAAAGTTACTGTTTTCGATAAAAGAGTCTAACTACAAGTGTTGTTATCACCTGGTGAAAGCTTATATCGATTTCAAGCAGTGTGAGGTGACGCTTGACCACGCGAACCGCGCTTATCAGTCAACCATCCTGTGTAATAGCGGCGCCGGAGTGCCACTGGATTTGCGAGTGTCAGGTCGCTGGAAAGTGGAATCCGGTCACATCTTTACTTCCGCTGTCATCAGTTAAGCTACGGACTCGCTGATCCCGCACCTCTGGTAAGCAACTGCTCGCCAGGCTCTATCGTCAAGTAAAAGCAAAGTCCGCCGCACCATTAATATGGTGTGGTGCAATGCGCCCTGCTGCGATTGTGTCAGGACGCCGCCTCGACAGGCTTGCCGGTTTTGATAGGTGATACAGCGTCGGCTTCGCCGACAGACATACAAAAACTGCTTCGGGCTTACAACCTGCTGGTAGCGACATGTGACGATCAACGCGCGTTGATCGGACCGGTCTCCCGCGTCTGGTTAAAAAGCGAAAGCGAGCACTTTCTCGATCTGGCGAAAGTGCCGGAGGGCGTCTTGCGCACCGTGCGAGGACGACAGGTGCTCTGTGAAACCCTGATGCCCGATTTTGATGCCGACGCTGAATGCGCTGCACTGGATTCGCTATTGAATCAGTTGCGCGACAGCGGTAAACGCATCAGCAGTAACTGCCTCGCCAAACTGGAACCGCTGATTGCTGGCGAGGTGCTGCTGGGTGTGATGCTCAAAGGCGTACAAAAATACGGCAATCGCAGGCGTGGTGCCCTGACAGTTAATGACGACCTGATTGTCGCCGCGATGATCCGTGACACCCCGGGTTTGACTGATCGGTACTCAGCGGTGTTGCCGGCTGATCGCGTCGTTGTTTCGGAGTCGATGATCACCTCACGATTTGGCACGGCTGTTTCCGACCATGTCCGGGCGATCAGGGCCTGTTATCACGAGTTTCTCAAGGCCTATAACACCGGTCGATGCGATCAGTTAAAACTACCCCGATCCTATGCCAACGTAATCGCTGCCATTGAGGCATCGCGTTTGCGATTAATTGCCCGGGCGGCCGGGGATGAAGTACTAAGCAATCTCAGCGAGGCAAAAAAACAGGAGATGTCGTGTCGCGGTATCGTCTGCGATGGTTACTTCCCGGAGCGCCCTTATCTGCAATTGCACTATCACCGAACCCTCATGGCGCTGCGGTTGCGCGGTGTCGACTATGGTGCGCTGGCCGAGCCGATTGAGCAAACGCTGCTGATGTCGGTGGGAGATGTGCTCGACGATGCAAGCAAGCGACGGCGGCTGGTAGGCAGGCGCGGCAAGGGTGTTCAGGATGTACACAATAACTTACCACTGGTGGAACTGTACAACGCCTCTGAACACTATAATTCGCTGGATACTGTGCATCTCGCGGCACTTGAAATGATGCAGTATCTGGAAAAAGGCAGGCGCAAGTCTGCGGCCACCATGATAGGTCATTCACTTCGAATTGCAGCAGTGGCCGAGCAGATTTTTGGTACCGCACTTGAGCCTTCCATGGCAACCATTGCGATACTGCACGATGTGGTGGAAGACGGGTCGCGTCCGGTGGCGGGCTACGATCAATCACTGAGTAAAATCAAAAACCGGTTTGGTGGTCCGTTGGCCGCGATGGTTGCCGAACTCACCGATGCGGAATCAAGTGTTGCCGCTGCGGAAAAGGCTCAGGCGACGCTGGCCTGTGACGAGCTTATTTTGCCGCAGCAACAATACAACTACGATCGATTCACCGAAATGACCCTGCAGGCCACAGATACCGGCGAACCCTATACGCTATCCGGCATTGTGACCAAACTGATAGACACTGCGATCAGTCAGGAAGAGGGCATTCAGGATCCCGATGTGATGAATGGCTGGTGGAAACACAGCGGAGTGAGAATCTACTGGTCCTGTCGCGTGCGCGGGAAAGTGGTGCAGCCGTTGCTGTTGAAACTGGTGCATGAGATCCGGCGACACCGTGAAAATTCGGCAGCGCTGTCGACGGACATGTTTGACGGATTGCAACGGCTGGTTGCATATTCTGTGCAGTCGTCCGATCGCTATGCGGTACAAAACCTGGCCATACTGGCAGATGAGTATCAGCTAGGTGCCGCTGAGCGGGATAATCTGATTAAGCTCTTCTTTAATGCTGAAATCCCGGAAACCCGGTTTCAGGAAATAGCGTTTGGCGAGATGCTCACCGAGCCCAGACTGCTGTCGAGTATCGAACTGGGTAAGGTGCCTTCCGCCTGCTACGTGACACTCTACGGGAAGGACGACAATAACCGGCCACAGTTCGAACCGCGTACGTTTCTTGATTATCGTGCTGCCACACTACAGCGACAGAGTCTGATGGGCCGGCTCGACCCGGATCAGAACTGGTGCGCCGGGCGCAATTACCCGATCGACGATATCGTCTCACTATACGATCTGCGCAAGGCCGCCTGAAACGCATCAGGTTTGCCTTGAAAATCGTTTCAGCACTGCTGTGACTTCTGGCAATTTATACATATTCGGCAGGCTGGCGGTGGGACAGGTTGCGAATCATGCAAATAGCAGCTATTGCTGTATCATAGGAGGGCTGGGGACGGGCTGTATTGTCCGCCCGCGCTGACACTCACGCACATCGCAAGTTCGAAATCGCATGCAAGAAGTCTATGACAACGCCGCAGTTGAAACCGCTGCGCAGTCTTACTGGAACGACAATCGCTGCTTTGAAGTGACGGAAGATCCGTCGCGCGAAAAATACTATTGTCTCTCAATGTTCCCGTACCCCAGCGGCAAGCTGCACATGGGGCACGTGCGCAACTACAGCATCGGGGATGTGATTTCCCGTTTTCAGCGCATGCAGGGTAAGAATGTATTGCAGCCAATGGGCTGGGATGCATTCGGGTTGCCGGCAGAAAATGCTGCGATTAAAAATAAAGTGCCCGCTGCTGCCTGGACCTATGAAAATATCGCGTATATGAAAGAGCAGCTGCAAAGTCTGGGCTTTGCCTACGACTGGTCCCGCGAGCTTGCCACCTGTACGCCTGAATATTATCGATGGGAGCAGTGGTTTTTTACCAGGCTGGTAGAAAAAGGGCTGGCCTATCGCAAGATGGCGGTCGTCAACTGGGACCCGATGGAGCAAACCGTCCTCGCCAACGAGCAGGTAGTCGACGGGCGAGGCTGGCGCTCCGGTGCGCTGGTCGAGCGGCGTGAGATTCCGCAGTGGTTTTTACGCATTACCGACTATGCAGAGGAACTGCTGAACGATATAGACAAACTGGATGGCTGGCCCGATTCCGTGCGTACCATGCAGCGCAACTGGATCGGTCGCTCGGAGGGGCTTGAGTTCGAGTTCGAAGTGGAAGACGGCAGTAAACTGGCGGTGTACACCACACGGCCGGACACTATTTATGGCGTCACTTATGCGGCGGTGGCAGCCGAGCACCCGCTGGCAAAGAAAGCGGCAGAGAGCAATGCTGAAATTGCCGCCTTTATCGAGGCTTGTAAAAAGACGGATACCTCCGAAGCCAATATGGAGACCATGGAAAAGAAAGGGATGCCACTCGGCATTCACCTGATACATCCATTGTCCGGCGAGAAAGTCAGCGTGTGGGTCGCAAACTTTGTATTGATGGGCTACGGCACCGGTGCGGTGATGGCGGTGCCTGCGCACGATCAGCGCGACTGGGAGTTTGCCGACAAGTACGATATTGAAAAGCGTGTTGTCATTTGCGACGCGGATGATCAGCCGGCCGATGTGTCTGCTGCTGCGATGGTGGCGCATGGCAGGCTCTGTCACTCGGAAAGTTTTGATGGGCTCGACTTCAACGCGGCCTTCGACGCCATTTGTCAGCGACTTGAAAGTGAAGGACGCGGCCGGCGCAAAGTGAACTATCGCCTGCGTGACTGGGGTATTTCGCGCCAGCGCTACTGGGGCTGCCCGATACCGGTGGTGTACAACGAGCACGGTGAAATGAAAACCGTGCCGGAAAATGAGCTGCCGGTTGTTTTGCCGGAAGATGTCGAGTTCTCCGGTGTAAATTCACCGATCAAATCAGACCCCGCGTTTTATGAAACGACGTTTCCCGGAACCGATGAACCGGGTACGCGGGAAACAGACACATTTGATACGTTTTTTGAATCTTCGTGGTACTACGCGCGTTTCTGTTGTGCCGGTGCGGACTCCATGCTCGATGAGCGTGCCAACTACTGGCTGCCGGTCGATCAGTATATTGGTGGTATTGAACACGCAGTGCTGCACCTGCTGTACGCCCGTTTCTATCACAAGCTGATGCGTGATGTCGGGCTGGTGAACTCCGACGAACCCTTTACGCGTTTGCTGACACAGGGCATGGTCGTTGCCGAGACTTTTTTCACCGAAGATGAAAGAGGCCACAAGGAATATATCTCACCGGCGGATGTCGATGTGAGCAAGGACGATAAAGGCAAAGTCATCGGAGCCACCCGCAGTGTCGACGGGGCAGTTGTCTCGGTCGGCGGGATGGAAAAAATGTCCAAATCCAAAGGCAATGGTGTCGACCCGCAGGCACTTATTGATCAGTATGGTGCCGATACCGTGCGGTTCTTTTCGATGTTTGCGTCACCCCCCGATCAGTCACTCGAGTGGAGTGATGCCGGGGTCGAAGGAGCCAATCGATTTATCAAACGGCTCTGGAAATCAGTGCATAACCACACCGCTGGCGGTTTGCAGGAGGTGGGTAAAATTGCCGCAGAGGCGGATTCGTTTAACGATGAACAGCGCGCGCTGCGTCGCAAAACTCATGAGACGATTCGCAAAGTGACCGATGACATGCAGCGTCGCTACACATTTAATACGGCGCTGGCTGCGATTATGGAGTTGTTGAACGACGTCAATCGTTTTGTCGTCGCCAATGATACCGACCGGCGGATTGTGCAGGAAGCGCTGGAATCCTCTGTGTTGATGCTCTCTCCGGTGATTCCGCACGCTTGTCATGCCCTGTGGTACGGGCTCGGGAAGGCAACCGCCGTCGTCGATGAGCGCTGGCCGGCACTGGATGAAAGTGCACTGGTTAAAAGTGAGTTGGAACTGGTCGTGCAAGTGAACGGCAAGCTCCGAAGTCGCATCACCGTAGCGAGCGATTGTGCAAAAGAGCAGTGTGAGGCGCTGGCGCTGGCCGATGAGCACGTGCAGCGCCACATCGAGGGTAAAACTATCCGTAAAGTTATTGTCGTGCCGGAAAAACTGGTCAATATTGTGGCTTCATGAATAGACGAATTCTGATCATTCTCACACTGGGCGGCCTGCTTGCCGGGTGTGGGTTCAGCCTGCGCGGCAGCCAGCAGTTCGGCAGTGAGCTGGTTGGACAGTTGTACCTCGAAGAAAGGGGCACTGTTAGTGTGCTGCAACCACTGCGCAATGCACTGACAGCACAGCAGGTCAGGTTTGCAACCGTACGTGATGATGCAGATACCATCGTAGTGTTGTCCGACGAAGTCATCTCGCGCCGTGTGGCGTCGGTCAGCAGTTCCGGCAGAGTCAGCGAGTATGAACTGCTGCACGCGATTGATCTGCAAACGATTCGATCAGTTGATGGTGTGCGTGCCGGGCAACTGGAATTCGACAGTAATAATCAACCCAAACAGCAAACGGTATCGGTGGCGCGGGACTACACCTACGACGAAACCGATGTGCTGGCGAAAGACGACGAGGAAAGGATTCTTCGCAGTGAGATGGCTGACGAGTTGGTCCGCCATCTGGTGCTGGTGATATTTTCCGGTCTCAGGTAAAGCGGTCGATGGTGCTGCTGATATCCCTGTGATTCTTCTCCCTACCGCCTCCCGGTAAGCCGGGCGATTGCATTTGCAACAACGCATTACAAAGATTTGCAGCATTCTGCAGCAGGCTGCACGGCAAACCCGCGTGCTGAGTCATCTCGCCTGGGATGGCTCTGTGCGCGAGCATTTTTTTGCGGGCGGTGCGCTGGCGCTGCCACAGGTCGACTACCCCGCCTTTGACGACAACCCGGTCAGGGAAGCGTTGACCGAGGCTCGCCGGCTAATGCAGAACTCGCCGGCCGACAACTGGCTCGAACGCCAGGCACTTTCCATCGAGCGCAGCGCCGACATGCTGTGTTGTTGCGGTACAGCAGATTTTTATCACCACTCGAGCGCACTCTACGGTGCGCCCGGTGATTACCTGATTGATCAGCAAAGCACGGCGCTTACGCTCGCCGGTGACTTCGAGGATGCACTGGCACAGCTCGATGGGCTGAACCGAAAGTATCTGGTTGAGGAAACCGTGAGCAGCGAGCATCTGGCTGCACAGATTGAAACCGCCGTAACGGATATGTTCGGTGACGATGCGCCGCAGGTGCTGCTGGTAGATGAGCTCTCCGCAAATGCACTGGCAGGGCGTGAGCGAATCCGCATCAGGCGTGATGCAAAGTTCAACGACAAGGATATCGATCAGCTGATTCATCACGAAGCAGGAGTGCACGTCGCCACCTCGCTGAACGGTATGTATCAGACTGACCTGCCGATTCTTGGCTCAAGTCACGCCGGCACGACCCGCACGCAGGAAGGGCTGGCTGTTTTTGCCGAGTTTATTACCGGGTCCATGGATCTCGATCGACTCCGTCGACTGTCGGATCGCACGCTGGCGATTCAAATGGCCGTCGATGGCGCTGATTTTCTCGATGTTTATCAGTACTTTCTTGAACGGACTGATTCACAGAACCAGTCATTTGAAAATGCGCGGCGCGTTTTCAGAGGCGGTGTGCTCAGCGGGGGCGCGCCTTTTACCAAAGATATTGTCTATCTGGACGGATTAATTCGCGTGCACAACTTTTTACGTGCACTGGTCGCTAACGGTAGAACGGACTGTTTACTCCTGCTGTTCTGTGGAAAGCTCGATCTTGATGACATTCCCGTGTTGTGCGAACTATCCAGCATGGGTCTCTGTAAACCACCGAACTACCTGCCGGGCTGGGCGAGCGATATGCGTTTTCTGCTGAGCTACCTCGCGTACTCCGGTTTTTTGAACACAATAAACCTCAGACAAGTGAGCCTGCACTATGAGAACTTGCTTCGAAGCGCTCCTCTTGTTGAAATGGGCGGTTGATGCCAGGTAAAACCAAGCAATGAGCACAGCAAATTTGCCCAGTGAAGTTTCAGATTCATTCAATCCATTCGGAGAGGATGAGCTGCTGCGCGCCTGTGGCATCGAGTTCGATGAGTCAACGCTCGAAAAAGGGCGTGAGTACGCGGCTCAGGGCCGGGTAGCAGACCTGGTTTTTGACGGTTCGAAAACCGTCACCGCCTCGGTCGCGGGTTCTGCAGATCAGCCCTATGAACTGCGCCTTGTGGTCACGCGCGGTCGTGAAAACTTAAGTCTCCGGGGTACCTGCAGTTGTCCGGTACGGCTTAACTGCAAGCATGTGGCGGCAACGATATTTTCCTGGCTAAACACCAACAACGGTGCTGACAGCTCTGAAGATGCGATTTCGCTGTGGCGCGATGCATTGAAAAACCACAGCGAACAGGACGAGCTGTCATTTGCAGCTGAAGCGGTCGTCGTGCTTTACCGGGTACGGCAGGTGGTGCAGCGACAGAGCGTGCGCTTTGAGGTGGCTGTTTATTCGGCCCGCAAGCTGCGCAGTGGTGGTTTGGGCAAGTCTTCGCCACTGTCGCTCGACCGCCGACACTTCGATGCCACTGATCTGAGCAGCCACGATGCGAGGGTCTGTAATGCACTGATCGGTTTAAAGGACAGTCCCGGCGGGCTTAATCTCAGTGGTGAGCATGGCTACATGGTGTTTCGCTGGATGGTGGAAACCGGTTCGTGCTACTACGAAGCGTTTGATCGACAGCCGCTGAGCTTTGGTCCGAACCTGCCGGTCTCTGCCAGCTGGACCACCCCCGGTAACGATCTGCGTCAGCTGGAAGTGAGCCTGGTCGGCAGTAGCGAAAAATTTGTCATGCTGCCAACTGATCCACCCTGGTACGTGCAACCCGGCTCCGCGCGTTGTGGTGTCATTGAAACTGACGTGCCACCAAAGTTTCTCGCGGGTATTCCGCAGCTGCCGGCGGTGGCAAAGGAAGACGCACTGCGTATCTCGGAACTGATGGTTGAATCGATTGAATCGGTGGATCTGCCGTTGCCGGCAGATCTCGATATCCGACAGATCTCGGGTGTTGATCCTCGGGGTGTAGTGATCCTAAGTGCGCATAAGGATGCATCCGGTACGCATCGTTTTGCTGAAATCATGGTTGACTACGATGGTGCCCGTCTGCCGCACATGATGGCGATCACTGATCAAAAGGAATTTTTGCACCGACAGGATAACGGTCAGTTTGTGCGGGTTATTCGCATACCGGATCGCGAACTTGCTCTGATGAATGAGCTGACCGGATCCGGTTTGCCGGACTGGGTGAATCGTCTGCACGTCAATGGTGCGATCCGCCTGACGGTCGATGCAAAAACTTCGAAAGACATGGTGCTGTGGCAGGATCTCATCGATAGCAAGCTGGCCGATCTCAAGCGCGACGGCTGGATTGTCGAGCGCACGCCGGAGTTTGAGTTCAAAATTGTCACATCTCGAGAGTGGCAGATGAACATCGACTACTCGGCTGAGAACCGCTGGTTTGATCTTGACCTCAACTTCGTGATTGACGGTCAGCCGATAGCGCTGATCCCGGTGTTGGCCGGCTTTCTTGAGCGAGTGGGACCTGATCTGCCGCGCTACCTCGACGATCCGGAAGCCTGTGCGACGGTGTGGCTCGATGAAGAAACACTGATCGAGTTTCCAATTAAACATATCCGGCCGGTACTCGAAGTGCTGGTTGAAATGCATGAGCACGACGATGGCAAGCTGCGATTTTCCGATCTGCAGGCCACTGTAATCAGCGATATTGCAGACGGCATCATCGCTGCCGGTGAAGTGGAGCTCGAATGGGAAGTTCCGGCAAGGCTGGCAGAGTTACTCAATAAACTGAAGTCCTTTAGCGGTATCGAGAGCGTCGAGGTACCGAAGTCGCTAACCGCTGACCTGCGAGACTATCAGCGCGATGGTTTGAACTGGCTGCAGTTTCTGCGCGAGTTTAACCTTGGGGGCATACTCGCCGACGATATGGGGCTGGGTAAGACAGTGCAGGCGCTGGCTACTGTACTGCACGAAAAAGAGTCGGGTCGTGCCGACGTGCCGTCACTGGTGGTTGCGCCGACCAGCCTGATGGGTAACTGGCGCCGCGAAGCTGAAAAATTCTCGCCCAATCTGAAAGTGGCCGTGTTGCACGGGGTGGATAGAGCCATGTATTTCGAGCGGCTGCAGGAATACGATCTGCTGCTGACCACCTACGCATTACTGTCCCGTGATCTCGATGTACATCGGGAACAGCGCTATCACTATCTGATTCTGGACGAGGCGCAGGCGATTAAGAATCCATCGACCAAACAGGCCAAGGCCGTCTGTGTGGTCGAAGCGAGTCACAAGCTCTGTCTGACCGGTACGCCGCTTGAGAATCATCTGGGTGAGGTGTGGTCGCAGTTCCGCTTTTTGATGCCGGGCTTTTTTGGTGATCAGAAGCACTTCAATAAAACATTCCGGACACCGATTGAAAAAAATGCCGATCGCCTGTCATCGGTTGCGCTGACAAAACGACTAAAGCCGTTTGTCCTCAGGCGCAGTAAAGATGCGGTGGCTTCAGAGTTGCCTTCGAAAACTGAAATTGTACAGCGCGTGTCGCTGTATCCGGAGCAGGCGGTACTGTACGAGGGAATTCGCGCCTCGATGGAGGCCAGGGTCCGGCGGGCACTGGCGGAGAGTGGCCTGGGGCAGAGTCATATCACCGTGCTCGATGCGCTCCTGCGCATGCGCCAGACCTGTCTCGATCCGCGTCTGGTGAAAATGAGCCAGGCGCAAAGCGTCAGGCAGTCGGCCAAGCTCGATGCCCTGATGGAGATGCTGCCGACGTTTGTCGAGGAGGGCAGGCGAGTGCTGTTGTTCTCGCAGTTCACCGAAATGTTGTCGTTGATCGAAGCGCAGATACAGTCCGCAGGTATGACTTACGTCAAGCTGACTGGCAAGACTCGCAACCGGGATGAAGTGGTTGATCGTTTTCAGGCGGGTGAGGCGGATGTCTTCCTGATCTCGCTGAAAGCAGGTGGTACCGGATTGAATCTGACCCGCGCCGACACGGTGATCCTGTACGATCCGTGGTGGAATCCGGCGGTAGAGAATCAGGCGATCGATAGAGCTCACCGCATCGGGCAGGATAAACCGGTGTTTGTGTATCGTATGATCACAGAGCAAACGGTGGAAGAGAAAATTCTCGACCTTCAGCGTCGCAAAAAGGAGCTGGCCGATCTGGTCGTTGAGAATCGCGAGCAGGTTGTACAGGGTCTGGCAGCCGATGACATTCTGGAGTTGTTTTCTGCCTGACGGTGCTCGCCACGTTTTGGCTCGGCTGCTCATTGCAACTGCTGTGATCAGCTGCGCTGCTGCCTCCTCGTCACCACTGTCTCAGTGGTGGCAACCTGAGGTTACCGACTCCCTGCAATGGCAGTTGCAACTGCAGGGTGATCTCGTGCCAATAGCCGGTGTCAATGTGTATGCTGTGGATGCCGACGCGTCTGTCGAGTCGGTGCAAAATGCACAGCGTCAGGGTGCGAAGGTGATGTGTTATATCAGCGCGGGCAGCGCTGAGAACTGGCGCAACGACTACCAGCAGTTTCCGGATGCTCTAATCGGTCGCCCCTATGACGGATGGCCCGGTGAATGGTGGCTGGATATTCGACGCCTTGATTTACTTGCACCGATTATGCGGGCGCGCATACAAGCCTGTCGTCGCAAGGGGTTCGATGTACTCGATCCGGATAACATCAATGGCTATGAGAACGAAACCGGTTTCCCGCTGACGCGTGCCGATGCTGTGCGCTACATTCGATGGCTGGCCGCCGAAGCGCATCGCAACGGGATGGCTATTTCTTTGAAGAACGGTGAAGACCTGATCGATCAGGTTGCTGATGTGGTGGACATGATGCAATCGGAGTCGTGCTATTTTTACGGCAATTGCGACAAGGTAAAGGTAATCACAGAATTGGGTAAGCCGGTGTTCGCAGTAGAGTACCTTGAGCAGATCTCCAAAACCGAGTTTGCAGCCGAGGCCTGTGAAGCTGCAAAGCAGTACAAGCTCTCGATGATCCTTAGAGCCAGAAGCCTGCGCCCCGATAGCCCCTACTATGCGTGTGCTCGTTAACTGCTGTAATAAAATGCAGACAGATCCGTGACCCACTCGCGCAGAGTCCACCTGAACGGTGCCGATTGCAACGGTAGGTTGTATATCGCGCGATCAAATTCGCGAGTGGATTGATAATGAGGTGCCAAACAGGCTGTTATTCCGAACGCGCTTGACGGAGGGCTACCAGCTCCGGGCAATGCCGGACGGGTCAATCCTCGGTTAGTCACAGTGGTTATAACCGCTGGGCTGCCTGGAAAACAAGGTAGGCGAATTTTTACAGTGACAGCCGCGATGGCTGCGTTGTAAACGCTTGAGATATTCCATACTGGTCACAACGACAACGGAACGCATTCAGTTCTTCTACAGATATCCAGTGATCTACTGTGTCCTTTTGCGAGGCAGAACGATGCAAATAAAAGCCGTTTTACTGACACTTGCGTTAATAACAGCACTTTTTACAACTCAGGCGCATGCGTTCCGCTGCCAAAATGGGAATTTGGTGTTGCAGGGTGATACTTCGCTTGCGGTCAGAGCCTATTGCGGCCCGCCTGCTGCGCAGGAGTATCTCGGTGTTGTCGAGATCAAGGGTCGATATGTCAATGTAGATCGCTACCTTTATATACCACCCAGTGGGCAGTTTCTACGCATTGTTGAATTCCATGATGGTGTGGTTGCGCGGGTGAAGCTTGGTCGTCGTGTCGAGTAAAAGTCAGGCTTGCGAGAGGTTCCGTTGTTTTAATGGACATGCAGTAGTTGCAATCCTTTATGATCCGGTGGCAAAACCGCGAGGGAAAAGCACAGCAACAGCGTAGGTACAAAACCTTTTGTACTTAAATCTGAAGCGGCTGTTAATACTCTCCGGGGGTAAGACGTTGACCCGGGTAGCACACCAGGCGCCCAAGGCCATCCTTAATTGAGCCCTGCCATAACATAACGGTTACTATTAAGGCATGTATAGAATCGATTGCGAAAACAAGTAAAGCCAAACCGACGTTTCCGTTTACATACAGAAAAAGCGCGATAAGAGCGAGGGTCAGATCCAACAACCCTTCCAGATAACGCCCCAGATAAAAATGATGGATACCCAATACACCGAATACTCCGGAGAGGCAGACCGCCACCATATAATTTTTATCCGAAGGCTGGACGCCTGTACTCCGTATTACCTGTTCGTCAATTGCTAACGGATGGTTTAATACTTCTGAGTTCATATATTTTCGCTATTATTGTTTTTCTAAACACAGTAAACCACTTGTGCACCTGTATCGCCCCCGGTTTTGCGACGTGTGGCAAGGCTTCTTTAACGCCGATTTTTAACAGATTGACAAACTGTGATGAGATAGGTTGATGCTCGTTGAGATGGTTCTCAACTTGTAGAATGAAACAAGTCTGTGGAAGCGTGGAGCGGACGTCTTGTTAATGCTGTGTGTCTGATTCTTCTGCGTAGTGGATGTCCACGCAATGATCGCAGAACGTGTGCGTAAATTCGAGATTGGACTTGCCCACCAGGTATGATTCCACTGTGCGAAAGTAACCGTCGTCGTCCCGAATGGATTTGCAATACGCGCAAATCGGCAGCAGACCTTTTAATTCCCTCACCTCTTTGAGTGCCGATTCCAGGCTTTCAATATGCTGCTGCACGGCTTCTGCCATGTGATTCTGGCTCTCTGCCAGTATAGAAAACTCGTCCTTGCCTGTGATGGGGGTGCGTGCGGCATAATCGCCGCCAATGATTTTTTTTGCGGTAAAGGTAATATTGGCGAGTGGACGTTCAACGCCGAATTTGAACAACATGTATGTCAGTGCTGCGACAGCTGCCAGTGTTGCGACAAGTATCGCAATCAGCCTTTTCGACAGGGAACCGGCAGGCTCGCGTACTTCTGCCTCGTCTATTTCGGCCAGCATCCCCCACTCCAGTCCTTCGATGTCCAGCGGTCGGTACTGGGAAAGCACACTCACCCCACGATAGTCAGCGGTGATGGTTGAGCCCGTCTCGCCATTCATTACCGCTCTGGCGGCGTTGGTATCCACTTCCTGTGACAGGATGGTGGACTTATCGCTGAAACGGCTGTCCGTACGCATGAGCAAATCTTTGCCGACAATATAGGTCTCTCCCGAGCTGCGCAGTCCGTGATTGTCAGCGACTATCCGGTTCACTCTGTCGTTGCTCACCTGAAATGCAACCGCGCCGATCAGGCGATCTTTGGAGAAAACCGGTGCAGCGAAAAACGAAGCCGGCTCGTCGTAACTCGGTACATATGTGTTTAGATCGCTGGTAATCACCGAGTTACGCACACCGGAGAGTGCGGCTCGAACCGTCTCACCCAGATTGCTGTCCGTATAGGGTCCGCGGAAAAAGTCGGTGGCAAAATCGGTCTCCTTTCTCGATGAATAGACCAGTCTTACCTGACGGTCGAAAAGGAAAATGTCGTAAAAGTCAAAAGACTTCAGGTATCGGTTGAGGCGCATATGATAACGATCGTGCGCTTGTTGATAAGTCGTCTCGAACAAGGGGGTGTAGGCCTCGTTCTTTTTTCCGACCGGATTCGGGTTTTTCACGATATAGATCCATTGCGCCAGACGTTCCGTTTCTGATGCGGGCAGGTAATCAGCAGCATTGATGTCTCTGTCGAATCTGGCGGCGAATTCGGTGTTATAGTAGCTTGTGAGGTCCGTCAGGATTTGATCTGCACTGGTGCCCTGGTCGGCAAATTCTGACTGCAGGGTATCGAGGCCTTCGCTGAAGGACCGTATCGCCTCGATGATCGAATCGTCTGCGGCGAGATTTGCAACCTGCTTTTGAGTCACGCGATAATGATTTTCAACGGTGGTAGCGCGGGATTTCAGCGCGGCCTCAAGATGCATTTTGCTTTGTTCAATCATTGCATCGTTGGTAACATGCGAAGCAAACCACGACGCGATAATTGCGCTCGCAGAGAACAGGCAGATGATGGTTAACCCGAGTCGTAAAAATAGCGAGTTGGTTTTCTGCATGGCGGTACTTCCTTTTGTCGGGTCAGCGCACTATTTTAGCGATATGAATGACCGGTGTGCCAGTGTTGCCGGCAGCACCTGTTTTTTCGTGGATTCCCGGGTTGGTTTGTGTCCCGGAGTCAGTCCAAGGCCTCCTTGCAGATTAGAGGGGCAATAAATGGCTGGTTTTGAGTTCTCAGGCAAGGCGCCGGATGTATCCCCTTCGCGACATATTTTATTGCTGGACGATGAAGAGGCGGTACGCAAGGCGCTCACCCGCTTGTTAAAATCCCTTGGGCATCAGTGCACCACTGCTGCGGTCGGTGAAGAAGTGCTTAGTCTGCTGGAATCTTCGCAATACAACGACACTTACTATGATCTCGCCATTCTGGATATCAAAATCTTCGGAGGCATGGGAGGCATTGAAACCTTGCGGGAAATGCGCGAGTCCGGGTGTACGATACCCGTTGTTTCCATGAGTGGCTATGCCACCGAGGAAATCTATCCGAACGAGGAAGACAGCAAGGGGTTCTCGGGTCACCTGCAAAAACCTTTTAACGCCCGCCAGCTCCTGAGCGAAATTGAAGGGTGTTGCTCGTAGCCGAAACCAACAACTGGCAAGTCGTCTCTTAACCGGGCGCCGGTTTGAGTGCGTAAACTCTGGTGGCGTGGTTTAGTGTTGAGCATCGATGATATTCCGGGGAAGGTTTGCATGCCATACGATGAGAAACTCGCTGCAAGATTACGAGTAATGTTCGAGGAAGAAAGCGATGTTGCCGAGAAGAAAATGTTTGGCGGCCTTGCTTTCCTGGTGAACGGGAATATGTCTGTCACCGTTAGCGCCAAAGGGGGAATTCTGGCTCGAGTAGATCCGGCATATTATGAAACCTTCGCTACAGAGTCAGGTGTTGATGTAGCGGTGATGAGAGGTAAACCGATGACCGGCTGGTTACGGGTGTCAGCGCAAAACCTTCGCACGAAAACGCAGTTGAAGCAATGGTTTGATCGCTGTGTCTCGTACTCGGGATCTCTGCCGAAGAAAGGGTAACTCCACTTCGGCACATCGGTAATTGTGCTCAAGCATTGTGCGTTAAACCACGATCTGTCGATGGTGGCTGTGATTGAGGCGGTCAGACCTGTGGTTATTACGGGGCGGTGGCGTATCTGGCAGTTAATGCATCGAAATGATTTGGCCGCAGGGGTACGCTGAATACCCTGCACACACAGGATGCTAATTTTCAGAGGAAACTATTTGCCTGCAGTTTGATTTGCTGTCGTGTTTTCGCCGAATCGTTACGGTAGTTCGGGTGAAATATGCCACGCGCCGCCCGCGCAGCGCATGCGCGAATGACGTATCTGCAACCGTCCGGTTTGTACTTTTTCCAGAAAAAGTGGGTTATGGTTGATGCAGTTAGCAGAGAAATCCACGCTGGTTCGTTACAACACTATATCTTGTAACCGGAAACAAGAGAGTTCACTAGCCTGCATGCCAAGCCACCATGAAATTGTCGTTGAAGAATGGCAATCCCGAGCCCGGGAAATGGCAGAGTGGGCGATGGTAAAGCTGGTCAATCGCAAAGATGTCTGGGGTCAGTACGCTGCGCTAACGCCGGGTGAACAGAAAAAACTGGGTCGTACCTATAAGGCAATGACATTGCCGGTTGCGAGTAAGCGCGGACCGGATATGGTGACCCTCGATAAGTTAACCCGGCATTTTGCCAGTGCGCACCGCCAACGGCCTCAGATTGTGGGTCTGCACGCCAAGAGTAAGGAGAACACCAGTCGCTGGTTTGGCATTGATATCGATATGCACGATAGCGAAAAGGCCGATGCCGAGGAACATGCGCGCCGTAATTTGGTAGGTGCGATTAACTGGTGGCGAAAATTGCAATCCATGGGATACGACCCGTTGTTATTTGATTCCAATAACAATGGCGGATATCACCTGTGGGTGTTGTTTGAGGAACCGGCACCGACGGAGCACGTATTTGCAATGGCGTATAGCATCGTGTCCACCTGGGAAGAGAACAACCTGAGTGAAGAGCCGGAGACTTTTCCCAAAAAGCCGAAAGAAAAAGACGGTGAGAGCCTCGGTGCATGGTTTCGGCTCCCCGGGCTGCATCATACGCGCGATCATATCAGCACAGTTTGGAGTGGAGATGAATGGCTGGATGACCCCTGGCTTTCGGGGCACGCGGCTATGGACGCCATGCTGCAATGCGTCGGTGGCCCGCCGCCACCGGCGGACAAGGCTCCTGAAGATCACAGCCGTATCACCATTCGCGGAGTGGAGGGTAAGCGCGGGCAGGCGCTGAAGTCCCGTCCCAAACGGGCGGCGGACCGCAAGCGCAGTTTTGCCAGAACCACCCGGGCAACTGTGTGTGTGGACCTGGATGGTGTGCTGGCAGAGAACAGCGGACGGTTGTCCGACATCGGAGAGCCGATCGATGGTGCAGTGGAATTCACCCGCCGGCTGGCAGAGTTCGCCGATATTGTGATTCTCACCTCGCGCCTGGCGCGTGATACCACCGCCAGTGCGGAATATCGCAAGACCGTATTGCGCATAGAAGACTGGCTGGAAGAGCACGGGTTTGCCTACGAGCGTGTACATAAGGGGCCGGGGAAACCGCCTGCCAGTGCCTATATTGACGACCGGGCAGTGCCCTGTCGGCCGGTAGATGAAGGAGTGGTCGCGTTTGATGGTGCGATTGAACAAGTAGAAAAATTAACGAGGTGAATGATGCCACGCGCGCTGAATTTTAAGTTTGGAGACAGCGAGTTCGCGCTGGAACTAAACAAGGTAGATCGCTCCAAGCTGTATGGTTCGGTCGACCTTGAAACCCGTGACCACGAGGGTAATCGCTGTAACCTGGCTACACTCGCCAATGACGGGAAGACACTGATACCCTATGGCGGTACCGCGTTCGGTTACGTAAATGACGAAGGCGAGTGGGTAGAGCGATCGGAACTCTCGCCGGTAGATCTGTCGGGCGAGCCGCTTGAAATGCTGCCGTCGAGCTTCGATCTCACCATCGCCCTTGAGGAAAAAATAACGGTTAATGAGTTCCTAAACCACAGTATGCGTTTGTGTTACGCGCTCAGTGCAGACGAGGCGATTAATCCCGGCTTGCTTAAATCGCTGATGCAGGGCGACATCTATCGCTTTGACTTCCTATATCGTGAAGGGGTGAGTGCCGACCCGGCCTTTCTGCTGGCAACCGATGAATCGCAGGTCTGGATGATGGTGGGTCGGCCAACCAGCATCGATTTCATCGGGCTCGATCAGGCAGCTGTGTGTTTTGTCGCCGACGACAGTGAAGACGAAGAAGTCGATGAATTCGATTTTGAGATGCTATAGGGGAATGTGCGATGCCTAATATCAATCTCACCGATAGCCGTCAGCGCGATGCCGTAGTCAAGGCGGAAAACACCGGTGTTGATGAAGAAATTCGCTATGTCGACGACGGAGGTAACCATGCCTATACCAGAAAAATACTGAAAGCTACCATCGATCATGACTATGACACATTGATCAAACGTTATGACGATGACCCTGAGAAAATGGCCCTCGCCCTGGTAGACACTGATCCGGAGGTGGACATGGAGAAGTGCGGGGTGTTTCTCTGGGGAGTGTCCAAAGTATTTGTGAATTCCGATGACGGAATTGTCTACAGAATAGAGCAAACGGAAGTGGTGAGGGATCCATTCGGTGAAATTAAGGAAAAGCGTGCGCGACGACGGACTGAATCAAACGTCGATGCAGATATTCCGCTCACCTGGACCGGGCGGCAAATTGATAAGGATGAGGCTGCACGTCGTTACCTCTTTTCATCAAAGCTTCAAATCGTTCATGTAAATGGCCTTACTTACGATTTTCTTTTTGGTATGGCCGCAGAGCTTGCAGAAAACAATACCCTGATGGTGGTTGGTGGCGGTACCAGGGGGCGCGACCCGTTGATCTTTCGCAGTGGCAGCATACCGTACCGCGGATTTCTGGAAGGTCGGGTCGAGGGTGAAAAGTACATTCTTCTACTGCATCTTTCGAACATGGAATTGAAATTACCTTCCACACAACCGGCCGACGTCGAGACTGAGGTCAAGTCGCGTCAGTCTGAAAAAAAGCCACCGGCAAAAGAAAAAAGTAAACCGGCAGCAGAAGAAAAAACGAATACCAACGAACCGTCGGTTGCCGGTTCAGTGAAAAAAGCAGCCAAAAAGCGATCTGCCAAAAATAATAAAAAAGAGGCTAAAAATAATGAAGAAAGTCAATCCGAAAGCAGCAGTAAAAAGACCCGCTCAAAAGACGGTAAAAATACGACGACCGGCAAGGATACGAAAAATAAAGTAGAAGAGTCTGCGACGAGTCCGAAGGGACAAGCCACACCGAAAAAAGACAACAAAAACAAGACGGATGGTGGTGATGCATCCGGGTCGGTCAGGGATAGTGCCGGTTATGTCAGTAGCGATGACCTCGGCGTTTGGCTAAAGAGTATCCGTATGGGCAAATACCTGCCGCTCTTTATCGAAAACGAAATTGACGTCGATGTGTTACCGGAATTGAGCGACGCAGATTTGAAAGAGCTTGATATTCCGGTCGGCTCCCGACGTCGATTGTTAAAAGCGGTGGAGCAGGCAGCGGATCTGCGGGCCGAAGTCATGATGTCGGTGAAGAAAATGGCTAAGACGACAAATAGTTGAGGTTTGTGCGATGGCATTAATTGATGAGTTAAAACTCAGGCAACTGGTGGGAAGCTATCGGACGGGCAAGGCAGATGCACTGGCTGATAGCTCAATTTTACAGCGGGTGCGGATGCGAAAACGCCAACTCAGCCAGATGACAATGGCGCTTGATCGGGAGCTCGCGAAGAAGCGGATTCCGTCCGGGGACTATCACATCAGTCGCAAAATCGATGGTGAGTTTACCTGTCTCGTTTACTCTGAAGGCGAAGTTTTTACCATCAATCCGGGAGGAACCATCCGCATCGGTGCGCCGTTTCATGAAGAGGCGGGCAGAGTGCTTGCGGACAGCGGCGTTACGTTCGCGATTTTCGGGGCGGAACTATACGTTCGTCTTGCAGATGACAAGCGACCGCGCGTGCATGATGTCGTGCGTGTTGCGCGCAAGCCGGAGTCGCAGGAGCAGGTAGACAGCCTCTGTCTGGGTGTCTTTAACATCTACGAGTGGGACAGCGAGGAGCGTACCGGGCGATATGCCGAGCGCTTTGACCGGATTACTGAGTTGTTTGGCAGTGGAGACCGCGTGCATCCTGTCGAGACGGTTGTTGGGGACGGCAGTAAAGCGGTTTTAAAACAGTTCAAAAAATGGGTGGATGGAGAAGGTGCAGAAGGTGTTGTAGCACGTAACGACACGGCCGGTGTATTCAAGGTGAAACCGCGGCACACGATTGAACTGGCAGCAATCGGTTTCACTGAAGGACTCGATGACCGCTCGGGTATGCTGCACGATGTCATGCTGGCTGTGGTCAGGAAAGACGGCAGTTTCCATATCATTGGACGCGTAGGTGGTGGATTCAGCGATGAAGAGCGTACCGAGTTATTAAAAATGCTGGAACAACGGGTTGTTGAAAGTGAGTACGCTGAAGTTAATTCCGATCGAGTTGCCTACCGCATGATTGCGCCGGGTCTGGTGTTTGAGATTTCTTGTCTGGATATTATCTCCACCACATCGAGAGGTAACACGATCGACAAAATGGTGCTTGAGTGGGATGCAGACGACAACAAGTGGTCGGGGGTGCGACGCCTGCCGCTTTGCAGCATCATATCGCCACAGTATGTGCACATCCGTGATGACAAGGATGCTAATGCTGAGGATATCCATTTGGAGCAGTTGACGGATATTGTGGATATCCCCAACGCCAACGTGGTGAGTGAAGAGCTCAAATTGCCTGCAAGTGAACTGCTCAAACGCAGCGTGGCCACCAAAGAACTGCGGGGTGCGACTATGGTGCGCAAGCTAATGATGTGGAAGACCAACAAGGAGGAAGAGTCACGTGACTACCCCGCGTTTGTACTGCACCTCACAGATTTTAGTCCCAATCGTAAAGATCCGCTAAAGCATGAGGTTCGAGTTAGCAGTTCCGAAGCGCAGATAGAGGCGTACTATCAGGAGTGGCAAAAAAAGTATTTTGTCGGCGGCTGGGCCAAGCTGTAGTGACAGGCTCTCCGGGTATGCGGGGCGGAAGCGTTTAAATCAATGCCTGTGCTTCGTATCCTGAGCTGGAACATCCTGCATGGTGGTGGCAGTCGTGTAGAACAGGTTATTGCGGCAATCAGTGAGGCGACGCCGGATATCGTCGTCTTGCAGGAGTTCCGCCATGGACGTCATGGCCAGATGATCACGCAGGCACTCAGCGCGGCTGGACTCGAAGAGATCTATGCACCGGCGACTGACAATGCGCGTCAGAACACGCTGGTTGTCGCCAGTCGATACCCAATGCAGTGTGAAATCTTTCCTGATAATGCCGTGCGTCCTGCCAGAGCAGTCAGTGCGGCAGTGGAAGTATCAGCGGCATTCTCATTCAATATCCTGGCTTTACACCTGCCGCAAAAGCAGGCGCAGATTCCCTACTTCACATCAATGCTCGAGTTGCCGCGGACCTGGCTGGCGGGTCACTCACTGCTCCTGGGGGATCTCAATTGTGGTATTCCGTTTGAGGATTCCGAAACAAAAACCTTTTACGCGACCCATTTATTTCAGCAGTTGTTACACCTTGGCTGGCGGGACGCGTGGCGCAAACGCCACCCGGATGCACGCGAGTTCAGCTGGGTGAGCACACGTAAGCAGAACGGATTCCGCTACGATCACGCGCTCGTGTCGCCGCTTGCTGACGAGATTATTAAAAGTGTCAGTTACAATCACGTGGTGCGTGAGAAAAAGCTATCGGATCACTCGAGTTTACACCTGGTGCTCGAATGGTAACCGGGTGGGATTTTCATCTTGTGCCGGCCCCGGTTTGTGATAGTGTTGGTGGGGAGAAGTTTAAAGCAGCAGGAAGTAATTGATGAAAAATACCCCGCCGGTGAGTCGCAAGCCAACCCCTGATTTGAAAAAATCACTTACCCGTTACTTCGGGTACACAGAATTTCGCGAAGGACAGGAAGCAGTGATTTGTTGCCTGCTCGAAGGGAAGTCAGCCGCCGCTGTGTTTCCAACCGGTGGTGGCAAGTCGCTATGCTATCAGCTGCCGGCGCTGCTCTTTAGCGGATTGACAATCGTCGTTTCTCCATTGATAGCGCTCATGAAAGATCAGATCGATGCGCTGCAACAACGTGGAATCCGGGCCGCCCGACTCGATTCATCTCTGTCGCTGGATGAGTACCGCGAGGTTGCCGATTCGATTAAGGACGGAACGCTTAAGCTCTTATACGTAGCGCCGGAACGCTTTAACAATGAGCGCTTTCGCGCATCGCTGACAACGGTCGATATTTCTTTGTTTGCTGTGGACGAGGCGCACTGTATATCGGAATGGGGTCATAATTTTCGGCCCGACTATCTAAAACTGGTAACGTTTGCCGGCGACTGCGGGGCACAGCGCATTCTCGCATTAACGGCGACGGCAACCAGGGACGTACTGACGGATATTTGTACCCAGTTTAGAATCGCGCCCGAGTGTGCAGTCAATACCGGCTTCTATCGCTCGAATCTGAACCTGAGCGCCACCGCTGTGAGTGCCTCGGAGCGTGATGCTGTATTGTTAAAGTTGCTGAACGAGGCTGAGCGATCACCAACCATCGTGTATGTGACGCTGCAAAAGACGGCAGAGAAAGTAGCGGAGTATTTGTCAGCTAATGGCTTTAGCGCACAACACTATCACGCCGGACTGAAAGATGATCAACGTTCACGGGTGCAGGATTGGTTTTTAGAATCGGCTGATGGAGTAGTGGTGGCGACGATTGCGTTTGGTATGGGCATTGATAAAAGCAACATACGTGGCGTTTATCACTACAATCTGCCCAAGAGCCTTGAAAATTATGCCCAGGAGATCGGTCGTGCAGGTCGGGACGGTGAGCCTGCTGTCTGCCATCTGCTGGCTTGCCCGGATGATCTAATACCGCTGGAAAACTTTATCTACGGGGATACGCCGACTAATTCTGCAATAGAGCGGCTGCTTGCGCAGGTGTTGCCCGCAGAGGATGAATACGATCTGTCGATGTATGAGCTTGCACGGGACTGTGATATCCGGCCGCTGGTGTTAAAGACTCTGTTGACAAAGCTCGAGCTGGAGGGTTACCTGAAGGGCGGTACACCTTTTTATGCTGATTACCAGTTTAAACCCCTGCTAACATCCAAAGAGATTCTGGCAAAGTTCGACGAGACCCGTCGACAGTTCATTGCCGGTATATTTCGCACTGCGATTAAAGCCAGAACCTGGTACCGGATTAATCTCGGGACTACGGCGCTTGAGCTTGATGTGCCGCGGGACAGACTGATTCGAGCACTGGACTATCTCGCTGAGCAGCGCATGCTGGAAGTAAAGGTATCGGGCGTGCGCAACCGCTATCAGGTAGTAAAGCGGCCCGGGTCGGCGAGTGCACTGGCGGTAACCCTATCCGAGAACAGCAGACTGCGCGAGCAGCGTGAACTTGCGCGTTTGGACCAAACGGTGGAATGGATAACGCTCAACCGCTGTCGCACCGCGGCGCTGGTTGAGCGTTTTGAAGGTACGCTCATGCAGGACTGTGGTCATTGTTCCTGGTGTGAGAGCAAGGCTGCGGTCGTATTGAAAGAGCGCAGTCCGCAGGCAGTGGGTGATGATGTATTAAATAGCGTCCTTTTGCTTCACTCGGCACACCCTGATGTACTGCCGGGTGCTGTGGAAATTACCCGCGTATTGTGTGGTTTATCCTCCCCCGGGATAAGCCGGAAAAAACTGCAGAAAGATCCGCTGTTTGGTTGTTGTGAGTCCATTCACTATCCGCAGGTCCTCAGTGCCGTCGCTGAAATTATGTCCGATACGGCCGGAAACCGGATGTCCTGACGTTGTGCTAGTGGACCGCTTGATAAATAAGGCAACACGGATCGAAGCTACAGCCGCCATTGTGGCGTTGGCCATATTTGAACAACCCGGGCTCGACGTATGACGCCTGGTTAAAAAAAGGCCTGCGTTTTTCCGCCTTGCACTGACGACTGTAGCTGTGAAAAGTTTGTCACC
>CAZOXM010000011.1:0-69749 GCA_964583825.1 uncultured Granulosicoccaceae bacterium | reverse complement strand
ACGCGGGGAAACCACACAAGCGTCTCCCGAATGCCGGGGCGGGTCGAGCCGCTAGGAGTCTGCGCGGTAGAAGTCCGCGTAGCGAGAGCGTATCCGGTTGTGTCTGAATAGGTTTATTTTTAGTTTGGTGAAGCATTTTGTTCAAACGCGACGAAAATAAAGGCGTATTCAGGCGCAATCCGGTGCGCTCGCAGTAGCGCAGG
This sequence comes from uncultured Granulosicoccaceae bacterium, assembly GCA_964583825.1. Taxonomy (GTDB): domain Bacteria; phylum Pseudomonadota; class Gammaproteobacteria; order Granulosicoccales; family Granulosicoccaceae. Next base: position 69,546 of record CAZOXM010000011.1, on the reverse strand, counting down.
TTCTGCCGCGCAGACCCCTAGCAGCGCATCTCAGCGCAGACGCTGCCCGACCCCATCATTGTGCGAAGTCGACGCGGCTCGCCACCGCGGATGGTGTCGAACACCACGGTGCTGAACAGTACGGCCTTAACGTAGTTGCGTGTTTCATCAAACGGAATAGTCTCCACCCAGACATCAGTCGGCAACGCAAACTGATCGCGCCAGCGATCCACACGGCTCGGGCCGGCGTTGTAGGCCGCCGCGGCGAGTGCAGCATTGCCCTCGAAGCGATTCAGCACCAGCTCAAGGTACTCGACACCCAGGTTTATATTCACCTCGCCGTCTATCAAACTCCATCTCGACCCGGTGAACGACGTTCTGCCGGCCATTTCTTTGGCAGTGGCCGGCATCAACTGCATCAGACCAATCGCACCCGCCGGCGATTTCACATCCGGTATGTAGGCGCTCTCGCGCCGCATGACTGCGTACACCATGGAAGCATCGACACTTCGGTTTTCCACCAGCGAATCGACCAGCGGGCGATAGGGCCGCGGATATTGATAGACCAGCGCACTCGACCCCGCCTGTCTGATGCTGGCATAGCTGCGGTCGTACCAGCCTACGGATTGCGCAAGCGCCGCGGCGGCGATCAGCTTTACTTTGTCAGCCCCCTCGAGTGCCGCGTTCCAAACACGCCTGCCTTCCCAACCGATATCTACCAGAAAATACTCAATGGCACTGACGATTTCGTGGTTGTCGGCAAGCGCCTTCAGCGCACCTTCGTCCGGCGACCATTCAACAGACGGCAGCTGGTAAGTCTCATCCAGCTGGTCCGCCGCCATAAAACCATAGTACTCAAACTCATCGGCAATCCCGCGGTAAACCTCCACCGCCTCAGCTGTGTTTCCAAGCTGTTCGAGAGCCCTGGCGCGCCAGTACAGCCAGCGTGTGCTCTGTTGCTCCGCGTCAGTGAGTCCATTGAGACGTTCCAGCACCAGCTCCCACTGCTCCAGCCTGAGTGCATTGCGGATTCGCCAGTAGCGCACCTGGGCATCGGCTGCACTTGACTGTTGCAAAAGCGTTGCAGCTTCAGGCAATGAGCGTTTGGCTGCCAGTACCGCATGTCGGGCAACAGCCTGCTGCAACTCCCCGTCGCCAAACCCGAACGCCTGACCATTAGCCCGCCAGTAGGAAGTTGCAGCCGGCAGGTCCGCTGCCAGCCAGCGACCGAGTACATGTTGCACCAGTTGCTGATGGTGCATCATGTTGCCGTTAGCAGACTCAAGCGCCAGCAGCGCCTCCGGATCGTCCAGGTTATCAAGCCAGGACTGCACAATGGCGCGATCACGGGTACCGTAAAAAGGGAGCAGTTCATCGACGCTATCGAGCGCGCCGCGCCGGATTAAAGCCACCGTCCGTTTCCACAGCGCCACCGTTGGCACATCTCCGGCTCGTTCAATCAGCAGCGCAAATGCTTTATCACAACGTGGCGTGTGGTACTGAATTGAATGCCATAAGTCGGCTGCCTGCTGATTAAATTGTTGTTGCTCACCGGTGAATACAGCTGCGTACAGATCGTCGCAACGATGCACCGGCGCACCCTCGGTCGCTGCAACGCGCAAATAGCCTGACCAGTCGTCTTTATCTGCCAACCTGTTTTTCATTGCACCGAGCAATCTGCGATAAGCGCGCTGATCGCTGTACTTTTCCTTAAAAGATTTAACAGACGACAGCAACGCTAATGGTGCGTCGCTGTTCAGTACACGTCGGCGGAGAATCAGATATTCGTAATAGGACTGCAGCGGATAGCCGGCAAGGTCAGGCACCCGTTCCGCGGCAGCAGTGATATCACCGGCAGATAATTCGTCGCGCCCGTCAAGAAACAGCTGACGCTGATCGCGGTAACGCTCGGCCGGATCTACCGGGTCAGCTGCAACCTGTTGCGGCACGGGCATTAACAGCAACAGTGTCATCACAGATAAAAACGCCAGTGCGCTTTTGCTGCGCCTTAAGTTGTTAGTCAACAGTGGATCAGTCATTAGTTATACCGGGCGGAGCATACTACTACGCTCATCAGCCTCTGTCGTGTCACTCAAATCACACTGCAGGCCAGCGCTAAAGTCGACACCGGAGTGAAATGTGACAGCCATTATTATTGGACAACGGTAACCGGCACCTCGAGAACCGGTTGTCTGCTGCGGTCCCTGCAGTCTTTTCGAGATCGGTACACCCGTACAGACCCGCCCGATCAGGCTTTTTAATTCCACCCGGATAACAGCCAGACAGACGACATACCGATTCGACCAGTGCCGTCGGCAACGGTTCAGCGCGATTGAGGTTTCAGCAAGGCAATGCAACCACTGCAGACTCGGCCTGCATCCGCAACCCCGAAATCGTTACAAGATAACGGGAGGCTCCCGGGGCACCCCTGCCGAATGTCGTTGGGCGTGGGGAAAATGCAGCCTGCCGACCTCACAGTTCGATGAGATTGTCGCTTTTCAGAAACCCTGAGTCGCGCCACTGCCATGACGCGCTATTACAGCGGGGCGCCATGCCCTAGACTCCGGTCACTGTTTTATTTTCCTAAAACATGTTATCAAGCACTATCGCGACAAGTCGCTACAAAAGAACAACATAGAGAGTACTGGCAATGGCCGAAGACGACTTCGACGACGAAGAGGAAATCATCCTGTCCGAGCTGGACGATGATGAACTGGTCGAGCAGATGCATGATGATCTGTACAACGGCTTGCGCGAAGAAATCGTAGAGGGTACCGAAATCCTTCTGGAACGAAAGTGGACACCCGATAAAGTGCTGAACGATGCACTCGTCGAGGGCATGCGTGTTGTCGGCATCGACTTTCGGGATGGCATTCTGTTTGTACCGGAAGTGCTGATGGCTGCCAACGCGATGAAGGGCGGCATGGAAATACTGCGCCCACTGCTTGCCGAAACCGGTGCTGACACCATCGGCAAAATGGTCATCGGCACAGTCAAAGGCGACATCCACGATATCGGAAAAAACCTCGTTTCGATGATGATGGAGGGGGCCGGTTTCGAAGTCATTGACCTCGGCATCAATAACCCGGTGGAGGACTACCTCGCCGCGCTGGAGGAACACCAGCCAGACATACTGGGTATGTCGGCACTGCTCACTACCACCATGCCGTACATGAAAGTCGTCATTGACACCCTCCAGGAACAGGGCCTTCGGGATAAATACATTGTGCTGGTTGGTGGCGCACCACTCAACGAAGAGTTCAGCGATGCCATTGGCGCAGACGCCTACTGCCGAGACGCCGCTGTGGCGGTAGAAACTGCCACGCAACTAATCGGGGAACGACGAGCGGCCGCCAGTTGACATCACGGCCATGTGCGGGCTGTGGAGTGATAACTTCATCGTCCCGTCGCTTCGCGTGCACTGGTGAAAATTAACAGGCACGCGATTGACAACGCAAACAGTTCACTGAACCGCGGCACCTCCAGGCCAGCTAACTGACCATTTGCCAGCGATCCGACCATTTGTAAGGAACGGTGATGATGACAAGCAAGCCTGCACTTATCATCGCATGCGGTGCGCTCGCCCGAGAGATCACCCAGCTGATTAATGCCAATCTATGGCATCACATGCGGGTACAGTGTATACCTGCAAAAATTCATAACACACCGGAACAGATACCGTCAGCGGTGAGAGAAATCATTCATCGTGCCCGCGGTGAATACGATGCAATCTTCGTGGCGTTTGCCGATTGCGGCACCGGTGGCCTGCTTGATACCGTGATCGCGGAGGAAAAAGTTGAGCGATTGCCCGGTGCTCACTGCTACGAGTTTTTCGCAGGCACCGATGCATTTGCAGCAATGTCAGAAGAAGAACCCGGCACTTTTTACCTCACCGATTTTCTGGCAAGACACTTTGACAGAATTATCCTGAGCGAACTCGGCATCAAAGATCACCCTGAGCTGCTCGACATGTACTTTGGAAACTACAAAAGACTTGTTTACCTGGCGCAATCAGACAACCCGACACTGGCGGAACTGGCGCAGGATGCAGCAGGTAAGCTCAATTTGAACTATGAGTATCGTCGCACCGATTTCGGCGCTTTGGAAACCGGCCTTAAACGTTTTAACGAAAGTGTTGTTCAATGGCAAAACTAATCATCACCTACTGGCGCGACATACCCGCGCAAGTGACCGCAAAAGCCGGTCGAAAAACCGCCAAAATCCAACTGACTGATCGTTTCCAGGAAGCTATCGATATGGCTGCCATGCGGGCCGGCAAAGACGGCACCGATGCCTACCTTGAGGACTGGCGCAGAGAACAAAGCGAATGCTCGGATGACATTGAAGCCGTGGTGAAAGAGCAGGCGGAGCAACTCGAAGCGTCCTTTACCACCGACGTACTGCAAAGCGTCGTGAAGAATCACGGCATTGTCGGGAAACCAGACAACTGATGTATCGCCTGCGACGCTGGTCAGTGCGGCACGCCGGACTGCTTGAACGGTTTTACAATCGCTTTGAGCAACTGATTGTACTGATGCACCCGCTGTGGCGACTCATCGGCTATGAGCGGCTGGATAAGCCTGTAGCCACGGTAGAGAAATTAGTAAAAGGTGCAATGTTCGACTGCCAGATGTGCGGTCAGTGTGCATTGAGCGCCACCGGCATGTCCTGCCCGATGAACTGTCCCAAGAGCCTTCGCAATGGCCCCTGTGGTGGCGTGCGCAGCAACGGCAACTGCGAAGTTAAGCCGGAGATGAAATGCGTCTGGGTCGCGGCCTGGGAAGGCAGTCAGGCGATGCAATACGGGGAATCGATCAGTGAGGTGCAACTGCCAGTCGACTATCGACTAAAAGGTAAAAGTGCCTGGTTACGTGTGGCACGCCGGAAACACGCAACAGACGCCAGCAAGTGAACGGTAGCGACTGACATGGAACAAGGTAACGTCGATCTGTCGCCGGCGGAACTGCTGCCAATCCTGCCGGGGCACAGCTCACCCGGGCGATTTGAGCGGGTTTTACGTGCCGGCAAATTTGCTGTCACCACCGAACTGGCACCGCCTGACTCGGCCGACCCCGCTCAGGTTTATGAGCGGGCAAGTGTGTTCGACGGATATGTGGATGCGATCAATGCCACCGACGGCAGCGGCGCGCACTGCCATATGTCCAGCATTGCCGTGTGCGGCCTGCTGACGCGCGCCGGCTATTCACCGATCATGCAGATTTCCTGCAGAGACAGGAACCGGATTGCGATGCAGGGCGAGATACTCGGCGCCAGCGCCATGGGGGTGTCCAATATTCTGTGCCTTACCGGCGACGGCGTACAGGCAGGAGATCACCCGCAGGCCAAACCAGTGTTCGATCTGGACTGCATGTCGTTGCTTAACATAGGGCGTCGCATGCGTGATGAAGGCACGTTCGAGAGCGGCAGAAAACTTGACCACTCACCCCCGGTCTTCCTCGGTGCTGCCGCAAATCCGTTCGCACCCCCTTATGACTGGCGCCCATTGCGACTGGCCAAAAAGATTGAGGCCGGTGCACAGTTTGTACAAACACAGTATTGCTATGACATACCGCTGTTAGAGAACTATATGCGTCGCGTGCGTGAACTTGGCCTGCACAGGCACGTGTATATTCTGGTGGGGGTTGGTCCCCTGGCATCGGCCAAAACAGCCAACTGGATACGCAACAACGTGCCGGGCGTTCATATACCGGATCATGTGATTAAGCGGCTGTCCGGCGCAGACAATCAACGCGCTGAAGGCCTTAAGCTGTGCATCGAAATGATACAGCAGGTGCGGGAAATAAAAGGCGTTGCTGGCTGCCATATCATGGCTTACCGGCAGGAGCATACCGTTCCTGAAATTGTCGAGCAATCCGGCATTCTCGCTGATCGCAACAGGCGAACGAGAGCGCCCGGCAAGACATCACCGGCCTGACGGCGGGTGCGGAATTACCTTACTCGGAACCACTAACAATGACAGAAACCGTCATCGGGTCGGCGACCCGCGAACATATCATCGGGTTTGAAAAGCCATTCACTATCATCGGGGAGCGCATTAACCCAACCGGTAGAAAGTTGCTGGCTGAAGAAATGAAAAACGGTGACTTCAGTCGCGTCGAAGCAGATGCGCTGGCGCAAATTAACGCGGGCGCACACATGCTCGATATTAATGCCGGCATTCCGCTGGCTGATGAGCCAGGACTGCTGGCAGACGCCATAAAGCTGGTGCAGAGTCTCAGCGACATTCCCATTTGCATCGATTCATCGATCGTCGAAGCGCTGGAGAGCGGTCTTGAGGCTTATAACGGCAGAGCGCTGCTTAATTCGGTGACCGGAGAGCCCGAACGACTGGAACAGGTGCTGCCGCTGGTTAAGAAATACGATGCTGCAGTCGTTGCCATATCCAACGATGAGACCGGTATATCCGAAGACCCGAACGTACGCTTTGCAGTTGCAAAAAAAATCGTGGAGCATGCGGCTGACTACGGGATCAAACCCTGTGATATCGTCATCGATCCGCTCGTCATGCCAATTGGTGCGATGGGTCAGGCTGGCCGGCAGGTATTCGATATCGTCGGTCGCATTCGCAGTGAGCTTAAATGTAATACCACCTGTGGCGCTTCCAACATCAGCTTCGGTCTGCCTAATCGCGGCGGTATTAACAGTGCCTTTCTAACGATGGCAATTGCCCATGGCATGACATCAGCCATCACCAATCCGATTCACTCGGAAGTCATGGATGCTGTGATGGGTGCAGATGTGCTGATGGGACATGACCCGGATTGCCTGCGCTGGATCGAAAAGTATCGCGAACCGCCGGCAGAGGGCACAGGCCGGGGACGCCGTGTATCGAAGCGCAAGCGCCCTGCACGATAACGCGTACTAAAACAAGGCTGTGCAGCAAGACGCTCAAAATACAAACGAGTCGATCGATAAAATAATTGTTTCTATACCAGCGAAACGCTAAGCGATGACTGATGCAAAAGTAGTATTTACACCCAGCGGCAGGCGCGGTCGTTTTCCGCTGGGTACACCTGTGCTTGAAGCCGCGCGTTCACTCGGTGTCGACATCGACTCCGTTTGTGGCGGCAGAGCAATTTGTGGTCGCTGCCAGGTATTGTGCGCCGAAGGCGATTTTCCAAAGCATGAAATTGTTTCGGTTGCAGATCACCTGTCAGCATTTACCAAAACAGAGGAACGCTGGGAGCGGGTTAAAAAGAAATCACTGAACGGTCGCCGGCTCGGGTGTCAGGCACGTATCGAAGGTGACGTGGTCATCGATGTACCAGCGGACAGCCAGGTCCACCGCCAGGTCATACGCAAAGGCGCCGATCTGCTCGACATTGAGCTAAATCCTCTGGTGCATCTGTACTACGTCGAGGTGCAAGAGCCGGACATGCATTCACCCACCGGTGACTTGCAAAGGCTTAAGTCCGCGCTGGAATACGAATGGCGTCTGGAAGATCTGGACTGCGATTTTTCCATTATTGCAGGCCTTCAGAAAACCCTAAGAGCGGGTGAATGGAAGGTCACTGTCGCCGTTGCAGATGACAAACACATAATGGCTGTGTGGCCGGGGTTTAAGGAACGTGTGCTCGGACTGGCCATCGACGTCGGTTCCACCACGGTGGCAGCACATTTATGCAACCTGATGACCGGGGAGGTGCTGTCGTCCAATGGACTGATGAACCCGCAGATCAGGTTCGGCGAAGATCTCATGAGTCGGGTTTCGTATGTGATGATGAATCCCGGTGGTGATACTGAAATGACACGCGTAGTCAGAGAAGCCATAAGCGATCTGGTATCCGCCTGCACCGCGGAAATTGATACGCAACCCGAAGACGTACTGGCACTGACACTGGTTGCCAACCCGGTCATGCATCACCTGCTGTTGGGAATAGACCCGATAGAACTCGGCGGTGCGCCGTTTGCGCTCGCAACCGATGAGGCACTGCAGTGCACCGGCAGAGAGCTCGACCTGAAAACGCACCCGAACGCGCGCGTATACTTATTGCCCTGTATCGCAGGGCACGTCGGTGCAGATACCGCCGGGGTTATTCTTGCCGAACGACCGGACACCATGGAAGAGCTGACGCTTTTGGTCGACGTAGGCACCAATGCTGAAATTGTGCTCGGCAACAGACATCGTCTGTTGGCCTGCTCAAGCCCGACCGGGCCAGCGTTCGAAGGGGCACAAATCAGTGGCGGACAACGCGCCGCACCCGGTGCCATTGAACGCGTGCGAATCGATCGCGAGACGCTGGAGCCGGTATTCAGCGTTATTGGCAGTGACATCTGGTCGAATGACTCCGCATTCACTTCTGCTACAGAATCCACTGGCGTTACCGGCATTTGCGGCAGCGGCATTATTGAAGTTGTCGCCGAGCTGTTTCTCGCAGGTATCATCAACACCGATGGAGTCATTAACGGTGCGCTGGCGAGCAAATCAACCCGAATAATTGAAGACGGTCGTACCTTTTCCTATCTGCTTCACGACGGTGATGTCCGCATCATCATCACCCAGAACGATGTGCGGCAAATTCAGCTTGCCAAGGCCGCGCTGTACGCCGGTGTCAGGTTGCTAATGGATCGACTGGAGGTGGACCACGTCGACCGGATAAGACTCGCCGGCGCCTTCGGCAGCCACATCGATGTCAAATACGCGATGGTGCTGGGACTCATCCCTGACTGCAGTCTCGCCAACGTATCGTCTGCCGGCAACGCTGCCGGATCGGGGGCGCGTATCGCACTCCTGGACAAGCGCGCCCGCGAAGAAATCCAATCGCTGGTCAGGCAGGTTGAGAAAGTGGAAACGGCTGTAGAGCAAAAGTTCCAGGACCACTTCGTCGAGGCAATGGGCATTCCCCATAAAACCGCAAAATTCCCACAGCTCTCAAAAGAGGTGGCGCTGCCGGAGCCCGACAGCGGTGATCAGCAATCAGACGGCAGGCGAACTCGACGACGCCGGCGCAGAAGCTGAACAAATCGTTGTGCGCCGAAGATTGGCGATCTTGCCATTTTTGGTAGGCGCCAGCTTACCGGCAACAACACTCGCCTGACCCGCGGCACGTCGGCGCTCATCACGCGGAGGAAGGCCGAAAGTGTCCCGATAGCATTTGCTGAAATGCGGTGCGCTGATAAAACCGCAGGCCAGAGCGATATCAACGATCGGCATACTCGTTTGCAGCAGTAATTGACGCGCACGTTCAAGCCGGAGTTCGAGATAGTAGCGAGTGGGCACGCACTGCAGATAACGCTGGAACAATCGCTCGAGCTGTCGTCTAGACAAGCCGACATGAAACGAAAGTTCATCAAGCGTCATGGGTTCCTCGATATTTGCCTCCATGAGCGCTACCGCCTCTGCGAGCTTGGGCTGGTTAGTCCCTATCCTTTGTGTCAACGGTACTCGCTGGCGATCGTGTTTGTCGCGAATACGGTCGCACATGAATTGCTCAGTGATAGCCGAGGCCAGATCTGCCCCATGGGCATTTCGAATCTCGTGCAGAAACATATCCAGCGGAGCCGTACCACCCGCGCTCGTGTAACGGTCGTTATCCATCTCAAACAGCTCAGGTGAAATCACCAGCTGCGGAAACTCTTCGCGTGCACTGGCCATGTTTTCCCAGTGAATCGTGCAGCGATATCCATCAAGTGCCTCGGACTTCGCCAACAGGTACGTGCCGGTACACACCGCCCCCATGACAATTTCTTTTTTGGAGATCGCGCGCAGCCAGGCAATCACCGATGAATCGACATGGTTCTGTACCTGATTACCGGAACAGACAAACACTGCATCAAGATGACCGCTCTGATCGATCGTGCGATCCGGCGACAGGGCCACCCCGTTACTGGCAACCACCGGATCACCGTTAGCGCCGATCATGCACCAGTTGTAAAGCACTTCTCCGGCGAGCTGGTTGGCCATGCGCAGCGGTTCGATCGACGACGAAAAAGCCAGCATGGAAAAATTCGGGACCAGTAAGAAACCGATGGTGGCGGGTGTACCTTTTTGCTTCGACTTGATCATGTATCCTCGGGTCCATCAAATTTGTTGTTATGGGGGCAATGGCTCGAGGTGTGTTCGGAAGCAATTTACCAAAGTCGCAAATTAGTAAATCGATCGCTTCGAATCCTCCACAGCCGCATACTTGCGCCCTTTGCGTGGTTCGATAATGTACCGATTGCGACATGCGTCATGAGTGCCAGATAAATTTTCAATCAGGTGCCAGCACGGATCCATATTGATTTCGTTCAAGTAAATTCACACAAATCAACGTTAAGCCGTTGTAATTGATCAAGTACTACACGAATAGCGGCTTGCCGAAAATTTAAAAATTTTCCCGGCACGACAGGTATTTTCGTGCTGGCACCAGCCGCGATCACCGGTGTTTACACTTTGCCGGACCACTTTGACCTAGTGATTCGAATCCGGAAATGCGCTTTTTCGTTGGTCGATGTAGGCAAGCAGTGCCTCGTCCACGGCCTCGTCAATCGGTGGTGGTTCATAGCCTTCGAGCATTTCCTTCACTTGCCTGCCGGCGCGCTGCGCAGCATCCTGTGCCCCTTCCGATTCCCATTGTTCGAAACTGTTGTTGTCGGCAATCGAGGACCGATAAAACGCCGACTCAAAGTTCTGCTGCGTGTGGCTGCATCCCAAAAAGTGCGCACCCGGCCCCACCTCCCGCAAGGCGTTCATCGCCTGACCGTTTTCACTGGTGTCGAGCCCCTGGGCAAACACGCCCAGCATGCCCGCCTGGTCAGCGTCCATGAGAAACTTTTCATAACTCATCACCAGTCCGCCCTCGAGCCAGCCCGCGGTATGAAGCATAAAATTCACTCCCGCCAGCATCGCCGCCTGCAGTGTGTTCGCCGCTTCATAGGCGGCTTGCGCATCCGGCAACTTCGAGCCATTCAGCCCCCCGCCGGAACGAAACGGCACCCCGAGACGGCGCGCCAGTTCCGCCGCTGTGTAGAGGACCGACGACGGTTCAGGCGTGCCAAATGTTGGCGCGCCTGACTGCATCGAAACGCTGCTCGCGAACGTGCCGAAAACTACCGGCGCACCGGGACGCACCAGCTGCACAAACGCCATGCCAGCCAGCGCCTCGGCGAGAATCTGTGTCACTGTACCGACCACACTGACCGGCGACATCGCGCCGGCAAGAATAAACGGTGAGATCACGGTGGCCTGATTCGCTGCCGCATAGACCTCTGCCGCTCCCAGCATCGTATCGTCGAAAGTCATCGGTGAATTGGCATTGATGAGGTTGATTACGACCGTCTTCTCAATGCCGTTTTCGTCGATGAAATCGTCACCAAACAGGATTTTCGACATTTCCACGGTGTCCGCAGCACGCTCAGCCGCAGTAACCGACCCCATATACGGCTTGTCCGAGTAGCGCATATGCGCATACACCATATCGAAGTGGCGCTTGTTCACCGGCAGATCCACAGGCTCACAAACAGTACCGCCGGAATGATGCAGTGAGTCGCTGAGATACGCGAGTTTGACGAAGTTGTGAAAATCCTCCAGGTTGGCGTAACGCCGCCCTTTTTCGATGTCCCGGACAAATGGCGATCCGTATGCCGGCACCAATACCGTACTGTCGCCGCCGATTTTGACGCTACGCGCCGGATTGCGAGCATGCTGGATGAATTCGGCAGGGGCGTTGCTGGCGATGATCTGCCTGCACAGCCCACGGGGAAACCTCACCCGCTCACCGTCAACGTCCGCACCCGCTTCGCGAAACAGTGCCAGTGCCTTTGGAAAATCCCGGAACTCAATTCCGATTTCCTCAAGCACGGTGTCGGCATTGTGCTCTATGAGTGCCAGTTGTTCCTCACTGGCATGGCAGTAGGTCGGCACACGGCGAGTAATGTAGGGCGGCGCGTGGCCTGCTGACCGAATTCTCGCAGCTCGTTTTGCTTCGCGCCCACCTGACCTTCTTCGTCTGCCAGCCACTGATTTCTCACTATCGGATTTTCAACCGCTAGTATTGGTCGAATACGGCCTGCCGACTGTGGACCGCGCGACAGTCTGCATCACCATCGCGCCAACCAATCAGGCTGGCGCCACAGGTGTTTCATAATTTTGCAGTTGCAGATCAGTGAATTAAAGCGACAAACCTTTGTTTTTGTTATTATTTGGCACGGCCAGTACTCAAGCCGGTTTCGGTGGGTTCAAAACGAACCGAGTGCGCTGCCCGCAGCGTGCAAAATACGTTTTGAACACAAACGCACAAAGCTCAGCAGTATCAGGACAACGGTAATAGTCGATCTATTTCCAGGCAACACAGTACCAACTGGTAAGGCTGACACCTTCGCTATGCAATCGGCAGGATATTCAGCGAAAATCGCAGGTATCCGGCATTTCAATTCTCCATTAGAAACTATACTAACCGCTTCGCATTTGTTGCCCTGCGGTGACAGGAAATTCCATGGCAAACCCACCAGACAGTAACGACAGCCCTAAAAAAGTTAACACCGATCGTAATCTGGCAAAACCGTCGGGAGTCCACCCACCGCCGGTGGAGAAAAAAGCGGCCCCGCCGACCAAAGATGCCGGGCGCACTCCCGCCACACAAAATCTGGCTACCGGAACAGCCAAATCTGCTGTGGCAAATTCCGGTGCCGCCAAACCTACATCCGCAGAAACAGGGCAATCGAAAACAGCGCAAGCGAACCCTGATGGCGCCGCAGCCGCTAAACCGGGTTCGACCCAAACGCCGGTCACAGGCACAGCACCAGCAGGTAAAACCACAGCACCCGGTACGACAGGTGCGGCGGCCGCAGCAAGGTCATCCCCGGCCCCATCACAACCATCGCCTGCAACAGGAACCGGTACTGCCACAGGAACGGGCACGGGCACCCGGAATAAACCAGACGCCAGACCGGCAGCCGGCAATACCCCGGCACCTCCCCCTCTGAAAAAGGCGGGCTCGAGCGCCACCAAAAAAACCAGCGAAACCGATGCTGTCGCCAGCCGCGATCAGCGACCGGCTGACAGTGCCCGCGACGCTGCCGCGCCTCCGGGTCATCCCGACAGACGTCGCGCACCGGCATCAAACGCACCCTATGCACCTGCTAACGATGTGCCTCCCGAATACCGCGACCGACCGCGTCGACCACGACCGGCACCACCGCGTCGTCGAATGCGACCACCGGTCGGCGCCAAACCTGTGGGACGCTATCTAAACCGGCCCCGACCCGCCGGCGCACCCATTCGCCACCCGGCCCCCTCCTCGGGTAGCAACTGGGTTCCCCTGTTGCTTGGCCTGCTGCTGCTGGCAGCGGTCGGCTGGCTCGCCGTCAAGCAATACACCCCGGCCATCCAGGAAGATTTGCTGGAGCGCAGTCGTGCCAGCCTCGATAACGCCGGTTTTGCCGACAACACCAGCGTGAGCATTGATGGTCGAAATATTACCATTGACGGCACAGTGCCGACCGACACCGCCCGCCAGCAGGCCGAGGAAGTTGTCGGCAGTACTTTCGGCGTGCGCTCGGTGATCAACAATCTAAACGTCGGCGATGTTGCGCAGGCTCCGGCTGAAACGGAAGGTCGCGAAGCACCGACGCTGTCTGTGACTACCGAGGGCAATCGCGTTTCGGTAGCCGGTTCGGTATCCGATCAAAAGTTTGCGGATGCGCTTGCTGAAGCCGTAGCAGCCGAATTCAGTGACGGTGAGATCGACACTGAGATTGCGGTCGACGACGCATCCACCAACCCGGGCTGGACTGCCGCAGTTGTGCAACTGCTGCCCGATCTCAAGACCGTAGAAAATGGTGCAATTTCGATTCAGGGTGGTACGGCAACCATCAGCGGTAACACAGACGATGCACAAATCAAGGCCGCAATAGGTGACAAAGCGACCGCATTGCTTGGCTCACAACTCGCGGTAGTGAACCAGATAGAAGCACCGGAATCTGCTCCGCCGGCTCTGCCGGCGTTTGCATCAATCAGTGAAACTGAAGATACAATCACGCTGAACGGGTTTATGTCTGCAGAGGGTGCGGCAATCGTCGCTCAGGCATACGAGTCCGGTGAGAAGACGGTTGTCAACAACATATCAATCGACGAGCGCGCTGAAACACCCGCCTGGGCAGACAACTTCAGCAACGCACTCGGCACACTGGAAGGTGTGAGCGATGGCCGCTTAACCATGACTCGATCCGGCAGCGTCAGGCTTCAGGGCAGCGTTGAGTCAGATGATCAAAAGCAATCTGTCGGTGACAGTGTGGCCGAGCTTTTCGGCACCGATACCAGCCTGGTGAACAACCTCGAAGTGGTACCCCCGCCGGTTGTTCCTACCATGACGCCTTTCGCTTCGATCAGCCAGAGCGCAGACAGCGTCACGATCAGCGGTCTACTGCCAAAGCAGGCTGCAACGGAACTGTTGCAAAGCTACGCCAACGATGACAGAGAAATAGTTGATCGCATTACTGTCGATGAACGCGTCATGCAACCGGAGTGGTTGGAAGCAATGACCCGGTCCGGTGATCGACTCGCTGCGATTGAAAACAGCAGTATTAATCTTGCGAGCAATGGCACGGTGACATTGCGCGGTGAGGCACAGTCGGAACAGGCCAAACAGTTTACATCGATCACAGTTCGAACCCTGTTCGGCAATGCGGTGGACGTAGAAAACGAAATTTCCGTTGCAGAACCGGAGATGGTTCCATCGCTCAGCCCATTCTTCTCGATCAATCAGTCCGATCAGGGTGTGACGATTAGCGGACTGCTGCCAGCGGAAGCGGCCGATGAAATTACGGGCGCGCTTGCCGACGGCGGGAAACCTTTAACCAATAACATCACTGTCGACGAGCGAGTGATGCAACCGGCCTGGAGCACCGCGGCGAGCCAGTCTCTCTCATCACTCGAAAAAATTGAAAGTGGTGGCATTAACATCGCGAGCAATGGCACGCTGAGTCTGCGCGGGGAGGTTGCCTCAGAACAGGCGAAACAGTTCGCAGGTATCAACTTCGGACGGCTGTTCGGTGACTCTGTGAGCTTGCGCAACGACATCACTGTGAAAACCCCCACAATAGTTGAGCCGCCGAAGCCGGATATCCGTGCTTTGTTATCAGAGCTGGATTTATCTGGTATCCGTTTCAGATCCGGTAGTACTGAACTGGACGGCGATAGCCTGCAGATACTTGACGAAGTAGTTGAGGTATTAAATCTGGTTGGGGACGCTCAAATTCTTATCGCAGGTCATACAGACTCGCGCGGGAATGCAGATTACAATTTCAGTCTCAGCGCAGACAGGGCAGCTGCAGTGCAACAATATTTGATTAACCGTGGAATTGCCGCTGGTCGTTTGACTGCACGAGGCTATGGACCTACCCAGCCCATTGCTACTAATGATACCGCGGCAGGCCGGGCACTCAATCGTCGCATTGAGATTCAACTGATCGGAGAATAGGACATGAACACCTACGTATTAGGTGAAATCACCACACTGCTGGTTGTCTCGGTACTCGCGGGGATACTAATTGGCTGGTGCATTAAAAGCCTGCTGGCCAGTCGCAGCGAGCGCCAGGTGCGAAGCTACGTAGCGCGCGATGTGGACAGTGCGATGGCCGATGTCGAGAGCCTGCGCGCAACCCTCGCTCGCAAGGATGAGTCACTCGCAAGCGCGCAGGCAGAACTACAAAAAATGCGCGGCCGGGATATTTCAATGAAAGCCGGCAATACTTCGCAGGTTGAGGAAATCAACAAACTCAAAAACGAGCTGGCCGTTGCGCGGCAATCCCTCGACAGAAACCGCACAGAGTTCAATAGCTACCGCAATGACAGTCAAAAAGAGGTGCAGGCGCTGAACAACAAGCTCGCGCGCTACACCGCTGGCGGGCCGGTCTACGACGAGCGGATGAGTGAGGCGGGCGAGACGATCAGCGCGCTGCGCAATGCGACCCGTGAAAACGACCGCGTCATCGAAAGCCTGCGCGCCAGAGTGAAGGAAGGTGACAGCACGGTCGAGAACCTGCGCTCACAGCTTAAGTCCAGGGAAACGGCAGCGAACGAAATCGAACGCGCGCAGAAGACCGCCGAAGAGTCAGCAGCCAGTCTTAATGCAAAGCTGAAGGAAACAGCCGCAGAGCGCGATCAGCTCAAGCGTGACTACGACACGACACTCTCCAGCAAAAACAGCGAAATTGGAAAACTCCAGTCCAGACTGGAAGATCTCGGCAAGACGCAAACCGAGTTAAAACAACTCGAACATCAGTTTCAAACCACCAATAAGCAGGCGCAGGAAAATTCCGCACGTGCACAACAGCAGATCACCGAGCTCAAACAGACGATCACGCACAAAGAGGCCGAGCGCGCTGCCTATTTGAAAGACCAAAAGCGTATGCAGCAGGAAATTGCCGACCTGCAGACAGCACGAGGCCACCAAACCAGGGCCGAAGAAGAACTCAATGCCATTAGACGCGAGCACGCAAAGACACAGGAAGAACTGCAGTCGGCCAATGCACTGAAAACTCAGGTTGAAAATAAGTCCGCCGAGGTGGTGGCACTTAACGATATGCTGAGAAAAGTAAGTGATGAACGCAAGCAGCTGCAAACACGAGTCGCCACTCTGGAATCACAGGTAAAGCAATCTGTCAGACATCAGGGCGAACAGCAGACTAATCAACAAAAAGTGGCCGAATTCACCGCCGCGCTGGCCCAGCGGGACGCAGACCTTGCAAAACTGCGCAGCAACTTTGATGAAGTGGCAGACAGTCGAAATCGGCTGGGCATCGAGCTGGGTGAACTGCAGTCAAATGCAGAAAAAAGCCAAAAGGAGATTCAGGCTGAATCGGAAAAGCAGCTTGCACAACTCGCCGGCACGATAAAGGATCGCGACCAGTCGTTCGCCCGGTTACGTAAAGATATGGACGATATGACGGTCAGCCGCAATCGCTTAACTGAAGAACTAAAGAACCTTCAATCACGTGGCGCCGAGCTGGAGACATTCAAATCTGACATGCAGAGTGCCGTGGCCAATCGTGATTCCGAGCTCGCACAACGAACCCACGCCTACCAGAAGCTTCAAACTGAATTCAATAATCTGTCGAAGCTTCGCGATGACTACGAAGTACGCATTGAAAAGCTCAAGGCCGAGATTGAGCAGCAATCGCGAAGACTGCAGGAACAGGAAGAACGCAGCCGCACAGAGATTGCTGCGCTGAAACCTCAGATCTCGGACCTGCGGTCAAAGCTCTCTCTGGCACACAGCGACAATCAGAAAATCAGCTCGGAGCTATCCGATAGTGCCGCGCTGAAGCTCGCGATCACCGATAAAGAATCAGTGATACAAAAACTGCAAATCGATTTGCAGGAAGCAAAACTCGCGGGAACAGGCGTTGACAAAAACGCTCCGGCAAAAGTCGACAGTCTGACTGCGGCCCTGCGGGATCGCGACGAGGAAATCGCCAGATTGAATGCTTCGATGACAGACAATCGATTGTCTGCCAAACAGAGTCAGTCGGAAATTAGTCTGCTTAAACAGGAAATAGATTCTCAGAGCGAACTAATTAAAGGGCTTGAGGAACAAGCTGAAAACACTCTGGTGCTGCATAAAAAAATTGCTGCACAATCGACTGAAATCGAGGAACTTCGTGCACGGCTTTATCAGGGCGATACCATCACTGACAGCTCGGGAAGCGTTGAACTGGCGTCAATGAGGACTCAGCTTGAGCAAAAAACTGCTGCCTACGAAACCCTGAAACAACAGCTTGCTGATGTGCGGGGACAACAAACCCGCCAGGCGGCCGTGGACAACAGCGCGGAACTCAAAGACCGCGTAACGCAACTGCAAAGTCAGCTGAATGAGCGCGACAAAGATATACAGCGACTGAAAAACGAATCCAGGGGATTAAGCGAACTCAAAGCTCAGCATGAGCAACTGCAAAGCCGGCTGAAGTCTCAGCAAGTTCAAGCACAACGGGCGCCACAAAAATCCGCTGAAACTGTCAGCGCGAGCAGTCGGTCGGAAACCAAACCGCGCGTGTTTGTAAGGGCGGATAACCCTGCATCCACCGAGTCCCTCACCGGTGTATCAGCAGCGGCAGGCGTGCAAAGAAAGGTCGCCTATACCCGCGACGGGTATCGTATTAAGCATGCTGACGGCAGAGACAATCTGGCTTTGTTACCCGGCATCTCCGGCAGAGCCGAGCTTGAGCTCAACAAACACGGTGTGACCGAATTCGAGCAGATCGTCCTCTGGGGCAACAGAGAAGTGCTGCACTTTGCAGAACGCTCCGGCATCGCTTCCTCTGAGGCGGAAGGATACAACTGGCCGAAACTGGCGCGGGAAATTCTGCAGGGCACGTATCGACGAGCCGAGTATCTGGAGAGCGACCGCCAATAAAGCCCGGGACTGTCGCGCAGACACCACCCTATTGTAAAAAGCCCGGCACGACCGGGCTTTTTTTATCCTGAAACGGCAAGTATTCGTGTGAGTACATCACCCGAATAAAACAGCGCTACGACTCTCGCGGCATCAACGGTATGATCTCGGTTTTTACAGCCCGAGGTGATCGCGGTGACAACGAAAGTCAATTCCTGGAACGAGTTTGATCCTCTGAAACATGTGATCGTCGGGCGCGCCGATCACACGTGTATTCCACCCTCTGAACCCGCTACCGAAGCAAAAGTACCGGAAGACAGTGACATGCGCGGTATGTGGGGACCGCGGCCGCTTGAGACCGTTGAAAAAGCGAACGCGCAACTCGATGAGCTTGCCGCGCTGCTCGAAAGCCGAGGCGTCACGGTAGATCGACCGACACCAATCCAGTGGAACCAGGCGGTCGTCACACCGGATTTCAGCACCGGCTCCATGTTCGGATGCATGCCGCCGCGCGATGTCCTGTTGACTGTAGGTCCGGAAATCTTAAGTGCTCCAATGTCATTTCGATGCCGCTACTTTGAATACCTCGCCTATCACCCGCTCATGCAAAAGTACTTTGATGAAGACCCGCACTTTAAATGGGAGCAGGCGCCCCGACCCAGATTGTCTGACGATGCCTATCAGTCCGGGTACTTCGACGAAATTACCATCGAAGAGCGGCTTGCTCGTACAGCCGCACTGAATTTCGTGACCACTGAAAACGAGCCACTTTTTGATGCAGCCGATATCATGCGCCTCGGAAAAGACCTTTTCTGTCAGCACGGACTCACAACAAACCGCCGTGGCATGCAATGGCTGCAAAGACACTTCCCGGATCATCGGGTACACGCGGTTAATTTTCCAGGCGACCCCTACCCTATTCATATCGACGCGACATTCGTTCCGCTGCGCCCCGGGCTGATTATCAATAATCCGAACCGGCCACTGCCCGACGATCAACGTAAAATATTTAATGACAACGACTGGGAAATTGTCGATGCAGCCTCACCGGTGCACAACGCACCGCCACCACTTTGTTATTCCAGTGTCTGGCTGTCGATGAACTGCCTCGTGCTCGATCATAAAACGGTCATCGTCGAGGCCAGTGAAACCAATCAAATGGAACAGATGGACAAGCTCGGCATGGAAGTGCTGCCGCAGCCGTTTCGAGACGCCTACCCGTTTGGCGGCGGGCTTCACTGCGCTACGGCAGATGTCTATCGCGAGGGTGGCTGTGAGGACTACTTCCCGAATCAGAGCGGCACAACCAGGATAAGCTGACGCATCAAACCAGGTCAGCGGCAGCCGCACTCACTGCCACCGCGGTGTCGTGAAATACGGCACCGCCGTTCGGGTATCCCGGCTCCGCACTGATAAGCGTGTTTACCCCCAGGCGGCCTTCAAAAGCGCTGTTCGGCCAGATGCTTTCCATGACGACCGTACCGCACTGGAGCCCACTAAAACCCCGGGCATGTGCCGTTATAGCGCCACACTTGCTGCGGATCTGAACTCGCTGCCCGTCATCAAGGCTTTGCGATTGCATGTCCATCGGATGCATGAGCAAGGTAGGTCGCTTCTCTTTTTTTACTGAAGTGACTGTCTCGGTAAAAGTGGTGTTCAGAAATTGCCTCGCAGGCGCGGCAACCAAGCGCAGCGGATAAGCCTCGTTGCTGGAATCAACCACATCCCAGTGTGTGGGCAGTGCGGGCATCTGTTGATGTCGCGGACCAAGGCTGCGCCAGTCCGGCTTAAAGTGAAACCGACCGTCGTCGGTAGCAAAACCGTTATGGAAGTTGCCCTCTTCAAATGAGACAAGACAATCGTGCCATTTTTTCTCGAGCAGGGTACTGGCGTCCGGCAATCCGGAGCGTTTTAGCGTTTCGTCGCATAATTCCCAGGCGGTAAGCTCAAAGCCCGGATGCTGCAGCCCCAGCCGCGTAGCCAGCGCACACAATACATCGTGATTACTGCGCGACTGTGCGAAAGGCTCGATGATCGCTTTCGTCATTTGAATATGTGTGTGACCACCGGCGACATAGAGATCATCGTGTTCGGCAAACATGGTCGCGGGCAACACCAGATCAGCCAGTTGCGCCGTATCCGTTAGAAACTGCTCGTGCACGCATACAAACAGATCATCGCGCATCAGCCCTCTCTGCACTTTGGCCGATTCGGGCGCAACTACTGCCGGGTTGGTGTTTTGTACAAAGAGCGCTTTTACCGGTGGTCCATCCTGTAAGTCCTGCGGGTTACCAGTGAGCACATCTCCGATTCTGGACTGATCAAAAACGCGGATTTCTGGTTGCAATACATCGGTCCCCTCAATCAGCGTTTTATCGACCGGGTAAAGATGCGCATTGCTGTAGAGTGCGCCACCACCACGAACACGCCATGCCCCGGTGAGTGCGGGCAGGCAGGTAACTGCATGCATGTTGACTGAACCATTGCGCGAGCGCGAAAAACCGTAGCCGGTTCGAATGAAACTTTTTTTAGTCGACGCATATAGCGCAGCAAATGCCTCTATCTCGGTCACGGTGAGACCGGTAATGTCTGCGGCCCACTGCGGGTTACAACTACTCAGGTGTTGTCGCACAGCAGCGTCGAAATCCGTGCGTGTATCCAGATAATCGCTGTCTTCAAGACCATCGCGCAAAATAACATGCATGACGGCACAGGCCAGCGCACCGTCAGTGCCTGGTTTGAGCATCAAATGCATGTCGGCCTTTTCCGCTGTGGCTGTCAGGTACGGATCAACGACCACCAGACGCGCACCGCTTTTTCTCGCCAGCGATATGTGGTGCATGAGGTTAACCTGGGTGTTCACCGGGTTGCCGCCCCAGACCACCACCAGTTCACTTTGTGCAATCAGCCTTGAGTCCGACCCGCGTTTAGCGCCAACGCCTGCAATCCAGCCGGCGTCAGCCAGCGTGGTACAGAAGGTGGAGTGTTGCCTCGATGTGCCCAGACAATGGCGCAGGCGCTCCAGACCGTCGCGCTGCACCAGACCCATGGTTCCCGCATAGTGGTACGGCCAGATTGATTCTGCACCGTATTCAACGATTAGCCGTTGAAACCGGTCCGCCACGATATCCAGCGCATCGTCCCAGCTGACAGGCTCGAACTTTCCGACGAGTTCAGACTTCGGGTTTATTCGACGCAGCGGCTGCGACAGGCGATCAGGGTGGTGAATCCGCTCCGCATAGCGTGCCACCTTGGCGCATACCACGCCGGCGGTATAGGGATTTTGCGCACCATAAACGCGCCCAATAGTCCGCGCATCGAGCTTTTCTATTTCCAGCGCACAGGTACTCGGGCAATCATGCGGACAGGTGGAGTGAACCCTGAGATGAGATCGTTCCATAGTGCGTTATTTTATGTTCAAAATTAACGGTATAGACTGCAGGTGCCAGAGTGACAGTGGCACATTGATACACTAACGTGTTTCACTATACGTCGAAGCCCTTCTCCACACCAGAACAACATAGAGAGCCACTATGGATTCAACGGATATCATCTACCGTGTAGAAAACCGCATCGGTACAATCACGCTGAATCGACCCCAGGCTCGCAATGCACTGACTTTCGAAATGTACGACGCTCTGGCGGAAATCGCGGCCTCCCTGCATGGCCCGCAAACCGATGTAGCTGCACTGATTATTCGCGGCGCCGGAGACAAGGCCTTCGCCGCCGGCACCGATATTTCCCGCTTTCGCGAGTTCACCACCGAACAGCATGCGCTGGACTACGAACGCCGAATGGACACGGTGCTGGGGAACCTGGAATCCATCCCTGTTCCGGTGATCGCAGCAATTCAGGGTGCCTGCACCGGTGGTGGTGCGGCGATTGCCGCCTGCTGTGACCTGCGCGTTGCGTCACCAGACATGCGCTTTGGTTTTCCAATTGCAAGAACGCTCGGCAATTGTCTTTCGGTGGGCAACCTGTCGAGACTCTGCCATCTGATCGGTGCCGCTAAAACCCGGGAGTTACTGCTGATGTCCACACTGATGGGCGCCGAGGATGCAAAACAGTGCGGCTTGCTTAACGAAATTACCGCAGACCCCTACACCAGAGCACAGCAACTCGCGGCCGATATGCAGCACAAAGCGCCTCTGACTATCGCTGCTACCAAAGAAGCGTTGCGACGCATCAGAGAACAGTCAGCCGCCATTGATGATGCCGACCTGATCGTTAAGTGTTACACAAGCGCAGATTTTCGCGAGGGGCTGGAAGCTTTTCTCGCCAAGCGCGAGCCACGCTGGCAGGGGAACTAGCCTGCGTCGCTTATCAGCCTCCATCTACTCTGCCTGGAGTGCCTCTACATCGAAGTCCACTATGACTGGTGCCTGGTGATAGCACTCCATATACTTCAACAAGTCAGCAGACGACAATGTAGTCGTCATTGAGTTGTCACACGGGTGAAAGTGCAGTGGATCTTTTTGCAGCAACGCCTGGTCGAGCACTGCAGTTACCGCCATACTATTATCGTTGATCACGGCCAGCGGAGTCACCGCCCCCGGGATCACGCCGAGGTAGTTCATCAGCCGCTGCTCACTGGCGAAGCTCGGCTTGCCAATACCCAGCAGCTGGCCGAGTGACTTTAAATTAATGGTGCGATGTTCAAGTAAAGTGACCACGACCATCTTACCTTTGCGATTGCGCAAAAAAAGGTTCTTCGAATAACCACCGGGCACACCATCGCGCATGGCCATGGAGTCTGCCACTGTGCGCATCGGCGGGTGCGAGATCGTGCGGTGCGATATGCCCAGTTTATCAAGTGCGGCAAATACATCGTCCGGTGTAGCCGGACTGCTGCCATCAATCAGTAATCGTTCAATCGACTCTTCAGCCACTATGACGTAAACCTTTTTTCGAGTACATCATACATCGCCCGTACACCCATGGCCTCGCCACCAATCGGCCGCCCGGCACGTTTACGGCTGTTCCATGCCATGATGTCAAAGTGCACCCAACTGATTTCCCGATCGACAAAATTTTGCAGATAAAGCGCCGCTGTGGTCGCACCACCGAACGGTGTCGCCGCACTGTTCAGGGTATCTGCCACATAACTGTCGAGCAGCGACTTGTACCCTTTGTGCAGCGGTAGCTCCCAGGTCGGATCATCTACCGATTCACCGGCCACTCGAACCTCCTCGGCAAGTTCCCGGTTGTTGCAAAAGAATGCAGCGATCTCCGTACCCACCGCCACACGGGCAGCGCCAGTGAGTGTCGCGAAGTCGATGACCAAATCAGGTTTGCTTTCGCAGGCTTCAACCAGCGCATCGCAAAGTACCAGGCGCCCTTCGGCGTCGGTATTATCAATTTCAACGGTGAGTCCGCTGCGTGTTTTTAATACATCACCCGGTCGATAGCTGTTGCTTGAAATCGCATTCTCGGCCGCAGGTATCAGCACACGAAGCCTGATTGGCAGTTCCAGTGCCATAATCAGCTGGGCGAGACCGATCACCTGTGCCGCCCCGCCCATATCCTTTTTCATGGTGCGCATGCCGGCTGCCGGTTTGATATCCAGGCCACCGCTGTCAAAGCAAATGCCCTTTCCCACCAGAGTCACTTGCGGGTGACTGTCTTCTCCCCAGTTCAACTCAATTAAGCGGGGTGCGTTGACGCTCGCCCGACCCACCGTATAGATACACGGATAATTTTCTGCCATCAGATCATCGCCGACTATTTCTTCAAAGTCAGCGGCATAGGTTTGCGCCAACTCCGCCACCACGGCCGACAGATGCTGAGGCATCATATCCTCAGCTGGTGTATTGATTAGATCCCGGACTCGCGAACACGCCGCTACCATTCCCTGAATACGCGGATGGTTTGCAGAATTCGGTAACTTTAATTTTGCATCGATCGGTTTTTGATTTTTGTATTTGTCGAACTGATAGCACCCCAGCCCCCAGCCAATGGCGAGTGACTCCAGTCGCGATTTCACACCGGTGCCCTCCAGTGAATACACACCTGGTGGCAGTTTCAGTGGCAGATCGGCGATAGCAAAGTAGTTGTCCAGATTACAGACACCGAAAACCAACCGTTCAATCGACCCGTCCGTCGACGGCAGAGCAAGCAACTGGCCCGACTTACCGGAAAATCCGTTTTGCTCCACCCAATGCTTCTGGGTTTGCGTGAGTTTATTGAAAAATCGAGAGTAAGCGCCGGATGTAATCAGTGTAACCGGCGTGGCGGGATCTCGTCCGCCGTAAACAAAGGGTTCTATCATTAACAGGATTTATATTGACGTATACTTGGATTGTAGACCTGAATCGGTCGGGGTGTGATTTTCTGTTTGCCGTAGCGTCCGGCGGCTACGCCACCGGTGACTACGGGTAAGCCTTTAAGTAGATCGCCTCGCGTTCTCCGGCAACCAGGTAGCCAGCTCCGGCCAAACCACCAGTATCGCCACCATTAGAATCATCAACAGGACCATGGGTATGGCAGTCTTAGCGATGTATGATATTTCGTGATTAGTCATCCCCTGCAGTACAAAGAGGTTAAATCCGATCGGCGGAGTCACTTGCGCCATCTCTACCACGACGACCACAAAAATCCCGAACCAGATAACATCGATCCCTGCTTGTCTTATCATCGGCTCGACGATGGCCATCGTCAGGACCACCGACGAAATACCATCGAGGAACATACCGAGAATAATATAGAAAACCGTGAGTGCAATTATCAGCACCAGCGGGGAGAGGTCCATACCGTCGATCCACCCGGCTAGTGCACGTGGTAAACCGGTAAAACCCATGGCCAAAGAGAGGAATGCCGCCCCCATCAGAATCAACGCGATCATTGCGGACGTTCGTGTTGCCCCCATCAGACTGGTAGTGAATGTCTGCCAGTTAAGGGAGCGTTGAATCGCTGCCAGCAGCAATGCGCCAATCACACCAACGGCAGCAGCTTCCGTTGCCGTCGCCCAGCCAAAATACATCGATCCGATGACGACGAATACCAGCGCCAGCACCGGGATCAAAAATCGACTTTCCTGAAACATCTGTGCAAGCGACATCGACGGCTCGGCCGCCGGGCGTTGTCCCGGTTTAAAATAGTGCCAGCAGATGATGTAAGCCATAAACAAACCCGCCAAAACGAGTCCGGGCAGAATGCCGGCCAGAAACAACTTTGTGATGCTTTCGTTAATGGTCACTCCGTACACAATCAGCGTCAGCGACGGCGGTATCATCAGACCCAGTGTTGCAGCCCCGGCCAGCGTACCGATGATCATGTATTCCGGGTATCCACGGGCACGAAGCTCGGGTATCGACATCTTGCCGACCGTGGTCAGCGTGGCCGCCGAACTACCGGAGACCGCAGCAAAAATAGTACAGCCGGCAATGTTTGTATGCAGTAGCCCACCCGGCAACCAGCGCATCCACGGTGCAAGACCGCGAAACATATCTTCTGACAAACGGGTGCGGTAAAGAATTTCACCCATCCAGATAAACATCGGCAGCGCAGTCAGCGTCCAGCTACTGGAACTGGTCCAGATTGTGGTGATCATCGCATCCCCCGCAGGACGGGAGGTAAACAGTTCCATACCCACCCATGCGACACCCATCAATGCCAGCCCTATCCAGACTGAGCAGCCGAGCAAGGTGAACAGCACAAACAGGAAAATAATCGTTGCATAGAACTCTGTCATTCGACTGTCTCAACTTTGATCGCACTCTCTCCATGAATGACGAGGCGTGTCAGGTTGTCCCACAGTGCGATCGCCAGTAACACCGAACCGATCGACATCGAAAGCTGTGGCAGCCACATCGGTGTGTAAACCCACTCGGACCCGGACTGCGCCCACATTTCACCCCACTTCGAAGGAGCGCTGCCCAGCATTTTCACTGCGGTCAGTAACTTTTCAGGGACCTGATCAAGCCCCTGTGTACGATCGTTCAGCATTTCGGAAAACAGATTGGTCTTGATGGCAAATCGTGCAAAGTAAGTTGCGGTGAGTGCTGCCACAAACATCGCAAACGCGTTAAGCCAGTATCGCGTGGTGTTGTTTAGGTTTAACAATATTGAAACGCGA
Source organism: uncultured Granulosicoccaceae bacterium (assembly GCA_964583825.1). Taxonomy (GTDB): domain Bacteria; phylum Pseudomonadota; class Gammaproteobacteria; order Granulosicoccales; family Granulosicoccaceae. The sequence goes on along the minus strand of CAZOXM010000011.1, from coordinate 43,158 downwards.
ATATGGGCACCACGATTTAGCGCATGGGCCAGTGCGAAAAACGATGTGGCAGCCATGGCATAGCCAGCGTAGTCGGTGGAGCCCGGAAATTTGAATTCAAACCACCGTGCCAGCATTTGCACGACAATGATCAGAAGTATCGACACCATAAACATCGCCGCTATTACACCGGAGATGTCATAGATCCTGTTCAACAAAGCCCATATCGGCGCCATGAGTTTGCCAGCCAACCGTTTGAACGCAGCACAAAACAGCACCAGCGCGGTGGGTAGTACAAAGAGCCAGAACCACAATGGCAAACCGAGAAAGGGCTTCCAGTCCATTTTATTTTTCTTTGAAGCTATCGATACACGGACTCCGGTACGGAGTCCGTGTGACATTCAACACGCGCAGGACGTTGAAAAACTATTGCGCCAGGTCTGAGGGCGTTAAGTGCTGCGTCAACATGCTCATTTATAACCCATAAACTGCGCTTTTTCGGCAGCTATTATTACAGTGATCACGGGCCTACTCAGACCGTCGCTCATAACGTTTTCAACACCCTACTAGTTACCGCTAAAGGCATCCAGTATTTTCTGGCCCTTGTCACCCACTTGCGACAGCCAGTCGGCCTGCATGCTGGCGCCGATTGCCTGCAGCTCCTCCAGAAATTCCGGGCCGGCATCCGTAACAGTCATTCCGTTGGCCGCCAACTGCTCGAAGTACCAGTTCGACAGTTCTTCGGACTTGGCAGTGCAGGAAGCGCCGGTTTCATCAGCCGCTTTTTGCAGGGCGGCCTGTGTATCACCGTCCAGTTCATCCCAGACACCTTTGTTAACCATCACATAGTTCCGAGGCAGCCAGGCATTAACTTTATAGTAGTGACTCAGATGCTCCCACACTTTGCGATCGTAACCGGTAGAGCCGGAAGAAATAAACCCGTCAGCAACACCGGTTGCCAGCGCTTGTGTCAGTTCTGCCGCTTCAATTTGCACGGGCGTACCGCCGAGTGACTCAATGACGGTTGCAGTTGCCGCGTTATAAGAACGCAGCTTCATGCCCTTCACATCTGCACTGGAACTCACCTCGTTCTTAAAGTAGAAGCCCTGCCCCGGCCATGGACAGGTATACAGTGCAACGAGGTTCATGTCAGACAACGTTTCGTTCACAGTCTCCCGTGCCGCTTCCCACAAGCGCGCAGAATCTTCATACGTGGTTGCAAGAAATGGTTGGTTGTCCCAGTTGAGCAGCGGCTCTTCATTGGCATGGGCCGACATAATACGCTCGCCAATGGGTGCTTGTCCGGTCTGTATCGCCCGCTTTATGTCGGCACCACCGAACAGAGAGCCACCGGGATGTACGGTTATTTCCAGATCACCGTTGGTGTATTCCTTTACCTTCTCGGCAAACATCACTCCATGTTCAGAGTGATAGTTGGTGGCTGCATAGGCCATGGGCATATCCCACTTTTCAGCCATCGCATTACCGGCAAAGGCAGCAAGTGCCGCTGCCGCCAGGGTAGAGAGTTTAGTTAGTTTCACGTTAGGTTATCTCCGTGCTGTGTTGGCGTTCTGTCAGCAGCGCATGCTGAAACCAGGTTGTAATCAGGTACCGCTTTAAATCAGTCTCACCCGCACGACAGGGGAAGGTCCCACAAAGGTGACTGCCGGGACCGGCAATTTGTGCGCAACAGCAGAGTGTTTGCTTTCGTTCCCTGACCGCAGGTGTTTTCTCTGACCCCACGAGGATACCATGCTCAACCAATTTCCAGCGGACCAAAAAGCGGCCTTCTTGTGCATCCGCGTCGTCTTACTGGTTTTTGTAGTGGGCAAACGATTGTCGATTTCTCGACATGATGTACTCGGCCGCCCCCACCGCCGGAAAGCGCGCCGGTGTGTCAGACTGCAGATCAAGCGGATCGACAGTCGCGAGCGGGTTTGGATCATAAAACATCGCGATCGAATAACGCGCGTCCGTACTGGTGTTGCGTACGCGGTGGCGGGTGGATGGCAGGCGCATATTTGACCACCGCTCCAGCAGATCACCTATGTTCACCACCAGTGTGGAATCCAGCGGCGGTGCGGCCACCCACGCACCGTCCGGAAACTGAACCTCAAGTCCTTCAGTTTCCTGTGACAACAAGGTGATGCACCCGAAATCACTGTGGGGCGCGACACCGAACTGATCGGGGTGTGCCTGAGTCGGCGGGTATTTAAGGAGCTGTCCACGCAACATGGAGCGCTGAAAAAAGGGCTGAAAAAAATCCCGATCGCAACCGAGCGCCTCCGCCACAATCGAGAGCATCAGGGAACCCAGTGAACGAATGAACTCGGAATACCGCAAAACCGCACTGCGGAACTGCACTGATTCAGGCCATTGATTCGGCCCGCAAAGTGGCACGCCCGCCAACAGATCCGGATCGTCTGCAGCGAGTTCCCGGCCCCAGAAGAATACTTCTTTCTGATCGGGCCTGCTGGCCCCCGACATCAGAGCCTGCCCGCTCTCGAGATAACCCCGGTTGTTAGTGTCAATCGAGATTGAGCGCTTGGCATCTGGCGAAAGATCGAAAAACAGACGCTGCTCACGCCGCAAAGCCTGCACTGTGGTACCGTGTGTCGGGGCGTACTTTATGTAAATGAAACCACACTGTTGGGTTGCCCGTTTGAACTCCACGGCCGCATCGTTGAAATCAATTTGATCGGGGCTGGAGAGATCCAGCACTGCAATCTCGCGGGTTTCGCTCATTGCGGCATTTTATCCGTATGTCCGTCCCACATTATTCACCGTTTTTGCAGCCAGGCAAACAGCGCCATATCGATAGCCCGGCTGTACGGAACCAGGGACAAGGTTTGGTCGAGGTAAAAAAACGGTTCAATGCCAACAACTGGCTTGCGCATATCGCGTACGGTACATCTGCAAATCTCCCGTCTTGCAAGTAACTACTGTGCCGGAGGCATACTAATCGCAAGCTGGTAGTTCGCTCAACAATCCACAGCAGATATCACACCTCAGCCGTGCCGATGTTCCCTATTGTAAATCCACCCAGTCAAGATTATGTCCAACGCAATTACTCGCTTACTCGATGAAAAAAAGTATCTTTTGGCGGACGGTGCCACCGGCACCAGCCTGTTTGGCATGGGTTTGCAAACCGGTGACGCCCCGGAGTTCTGGAATGCCGACTTTCCGGATCGCGTGACTCGTCACTATCAGAGTTTTATCGATGCCGGCTCAGACATCATTCTCACCAATACCTTTGGCGGTAATCGCTATCGACTGAAGCTGCACAACGGTCAGGACAGAGTGACCGAGCTGAACGAAAGGGCGACGCAGCTGCTGCGCGATGCAGTCGATAAATCGGACCGGACCGTATTGGTCGCGGGTGATATCGGGCCGACTGGCGAAATATTCGAACCCACCGGTACGCTCAGTCATGAGGCGGCTGCCGAAGCCTTTTCGGAGCAGGCTCAGGCACTCGCGAACGGTGGTGCAGACTTGCTGTGGATCGAAACGCTGTCTTCTATCGAGGAAGCCAGAGCTGCTTTCGCCGGTGCCAGATCCACCGGATTGCCCATCATCGTCACCATGAGCATCGACACCAATGGTCGCACCATGATGGGAGTGACAGCGGCCGATATTGTCAACCTCGCAATGGAAATGCTACCGGACCTTACGGCCTGTGGCAGCAACTGCGGTGTCGGTGCGGCTGAAGTGGTGGCTGCTACTTTAAATATGAGGCAATCCTGCGACGGTGCCGAAGTACAACCAGCACTTGTGGCCAAAGCCAACTGCGGCATTCCGGAATGGGTTGACGGCAGTATCGTGTACAACGGTACCCCCGAATTGATGGGCCGATATGCACAGCTTGCACTGGATTCCGGTGCGCAGATAATCGGTGGCTGCTGCGGCACCACACCGGACCATATACGTGCGATGAAGCATGCGCTGGAAGGCTACGAACCGGGCACCCCGCCCGATCTGGAGCAAATTGTCAGTGAACTCGGGGAAGTCTCCACCGGTGCTCAATCACAGTTGCGAGGCGACATGAGTGTGGCGGGTGGCTCAGTTTCTGGCGGCGCACCGCGCAGAAGACGGCGCAGCCGGCGGGCAGCCGGTTAAATATCGCTGTATCACATAGCGTAATTACGCGCTCACTTATACGGACGGTCAGGTTGCCTGCGTATCGGCAACCATGGCACGGACCAGCACCGGTGAGTTTTCTTTTCTTCCCATATATACATGACGAAAACTCACGTACAGATAAAACGCAAACCACGGCAAACCGACAATCGCCACCACCAGTGCAAGCTCACTAAAAAGAAATAAAATAAAGAATAAAAAGAAAGGTGCATAACTCGCAACAACGACCACGACGAAGTTCATGCGCTCTCCCTGCTTCGCAAGACGTGCCGAATCGATAAACGATAGCTGCACAAAAACAAGCAGCGGTAACAGAAACCACATAGTGGACACCATGATCCCGATATAAACCACAAACAAGCCAACAGTGCCCGGATAGAGCCATTGCAAAAATTGGATAGGTGCAACATCAAAGCTCTCAACGAACGTTGAATCCACCACAAACATGTTGGCGACCCTTGCGGCTATCACCCACATCAACACATAGAAGACAGCGAGCAGCAGCAGAGCAACCACTGCGTTTTTCAGCGCGGCGTAGCAGTAGTTGAGCGAAAAAGGTTGGGATTCATCAACGCTTCGACCCAGCACAATAAAAATAACAAGCATCACCTCACACAACAGCAGCCCGATAAAAAACGTGAGGTAGCTGGTCATCGCCAGCAAATGACATACATAGAAAAAAGCGAGAGACATCAGGGTAAACAGCAGTGGCCGGCGCTTGTACAGCCCGACAGCCTGCATTACCCACACCCAGACATCACTCAGTTCCACGCGTGTTGGTTGTAACTGATTACTCATCGTTCAGTGTATTTGCCTGATAACTCACGATTTATTTTTGCCTCGCCACCCACTGCACATGTCTGGCAATTGCAGCGTCACGCTTCAGGTGATCGATCGTGTTCAATGTCTTTCCCAGCGTCATCTCGTCGTACAACTTGTGTAACCCCCGATGGCATTCCCTGCACAGGCTGATCCCTCGCTGCAACTCTTCACGAGTGTAGTGCTTTTTAAAATAGTTTCGACGATGCAGCTTACGGGGAATCAGGTGATGAAACGTCAGCTGGCGTCGACGCAGGCAAAGTGCACAGGGTCCGAACTTCAATTTTCCAGTCACCGGCGCTCAGGCCAGAATTCGAGCGATCGCAGCAGGCAGCAGTTGCATGCTGCTGATCGTCTCGGTCGCCCCGGAACCGCTCACCTGCCCCGATGGGTCGTACATCACCACGGACATGTCAGCGCTTAGCGCCGCCTGCACGCCAACCAGACTGTCCTCGATGACCACACAGTCGGCAGCTGAAAAACCCTCTTTTTCGGCCGCGTGTGTGAACAAACGCGGATCCGGCTTCCAGTGCCCGACATCATAGGCGCTGTACAGGCGCCCGCCAAAATATCGGGAAAGGTCGGTCAAACTGAGTTCATGGGCAATTTTCGCCAGCGGTGCGTTCGATACCACGCTGCACTGGTGCGGAAGTATGTCGAGCGCTTCCCGCACGCCACTCACCGCTTTCAAATGCTGTGAAAAATGATCGGCGGCACGACCGCGAAATCGCTCGCTGAAAGCCTGATCCAGCGTGACCCCATGGCACTGCTGCAGATCCTCAAGTACACAATGCAGGTTTCGGCCACGGTAGCGCTGCAACAGCGATGGTGCATCTTCAATGATTCCGGTGCGCGCAAGCTCCGCGGACATGGCTTCACAGTTGAGCATCTCGCTGTCAACCAGTGTGCCGTCACAATCAAACAACAAGCACTTTGGCATGGCATTCCCGATGGCGAACCGACGCTGTCAGAGTCTGGGTTTTAACTCCGAAAAATGCAATGCGGTATGCTCAACTCACGTACCCGGGCTAATCAAACTCGCTGGAGGCGTAATTGAGGGGACAACTCCACCCATAGGTCTGCAATACCCGGTTCCATTTACGTCGCTTTGAAAGGTCGTTGCAGCCTTCAAGCAGCCGGCCCCTTAGTGCGTTAACCTCCACCTCTCCGGTGACTGATTCGGGGTGGCTTTGATAGTGCTGCAGCAATGCCAGCAGCGCGACGATCAACGGCTCCGGATCACCGCTTTTTTGAAATTCCGCATCCGCCTGTCTGAGCCCGGTATGCAATCGCGGTGCAATCTGCAACTGGGCCAGCGATGTACTGCCGTGGACAGGCGACGACGACCGGGACAACTGATTGAGTGCTTTGGCTATTTCCTGCTCCAAGCAGTGCTCGAGATCGCTGGCCGAGCCGCAGGACCGCGCCAGTTTATCCCTGTACTCATTGGATGCTAGCGGACTCAGCTGTGCGCGACTGACCGCCTGTTCGGTGGTTCGATTCAGCTTGTTGTATTGCAGGCGCAGCGACGAGCTACCGCAAATGGCGAGTTCCATGCCGGTGAAAGCACGCCCGCAATCCAGTGTCTGCGCTTCGGCCGTCCACACGCCTGCAAATAGCATGGCGGCCGCGATGAGTAACCTTCTCACGCTCGTTCCCAAATAATGGCACCATGCATGGATGTTTTATCAACCATAGTTTGCCGTTTGTTATCATTGTTTTTGGCAGACGAGGTTAACGGCCACCCGGGCATAAACTTCACCGGGGATCGAGCGCGATGACGAGATCGCGAACTAGTCGATTTTTCAGCAGATTTTCTTGAAATCAGACGCTTCATCGCCTATATTCCGCTGCTCGCGAGAGGCCACGTTTATCCCCACTGCTTGCGGGATCCGAAAGATTGCGCAGAAATCGAGCGCATCACTGGAAATAGCCAGTCACACCGACAAGAGCACCCGTCGCTGTTGATTGTTCTGCTCAGTAGTCTGGCCAGCGAACCAGCATTGTGTAATCTGAAGGATTAATTCAGGTCGGGTATGCGAAGCACCCTGACCATCTGGCGGAGAAAGCCAGCGAGCGCACCGGTTATATACCGGTGCTTTTCTATTTGAGAAACAAAAATGACAGACTTAACCAGTTACCGAAACATCGGGATATTCGCCCACGTAGACGCCGGAAAAACGACCACCACCGAGCGGATCCTGAAGCTGACCGGCAAGATCCACAAAATCGGTGAAGTACACGATGGCGCAGCGACCACTGATTTCATGGATCAGGAGCAGGAGCGCGGTATTACCATTCAGTCCGCGGCGACCACGTGTTTCTGGAACGACCACCGGCTCAACATCATTGACACGCCAGGGCACGTCGATTTCACCATCGAGGTGTATCGCTCACTGAAAGTGCTTGACGGTGGCGTCGGTGTATTCTGCGGTTCCGGCGGTGTGGAGCCGCAATCGGAAACCAACTGGCGCTATGCCAACGAGTCCGCTGTCTCACGCATCATTTTTGTCAATAAGCTCGATCGCCTGGGTGCTGACTTCTATCGCGTCGTGAAGCAGATTGAAGACGTTCTGGGCGCCAACCCGCTGGTCATGACCCTGCCAATCGGCGAAGAAGACGAGTTCAAGGGTATCGTCGATTTGCTGACCCGCAAGGCATGGATATGGGATGACTCCGGCGACCCGACCAAGTACGAAATCACCGACGTCCCTGAAGACATGAAAGAGCGGGTGGAAGAGTACCGCGAGAAGATGATTGAAACTGCCGTCGAGCAGGATGACGACGCGATGGAAAAGTACCTGGAAGGTGAAGAACCTGATCTGGACACCATCAAGCGTTGTATCCGCCAGGGCACAATCGACCTCGCGTTCTTCCCGACTTTCTGCGGCAGTGCGTTTAAAAACAAGGGCGTTCAGAACGTTCTCAATGCGGTGGTCGACTATCTGCCTAACCCGGTAGAAGTGAAGCCGCAGCCGGAAGTTGACCTGGAAGGCAACGAAACGGGTGAGTTCGCCATCGTTGACGAGAACAAGCCGCTGCGTGCGCTGGCTTTCAAAATCATGGACGACCGTTACGGTGCGCTGACGTTTACCCGTATCTACAGCGGAAAGCTCGAGAAAGGATCAAACGTACTTAACTCGTTTACCGGAAAGACTGAACGCATCGGACGCATCGTTGAAATGCATGCGGATTCGCGCGAAGAGCTGGACTCTGCACAGGCGGGCGACATTGTTGCCATCGTCGGACTTAAGAACGTACAGACCGGTCATACCCTGTGCGATCCGAAACAACCCGCAACGCTTGAGCCGATGGTCTTCCCTGATCCGGTCATCTCGATTGCGGTAGCACCGAAGGATAAAGCAGCCTCCGAAAAGATGGGCATTGCACTGAGCAAGATGGTGCAGGAAGATCCGTCGTTTCATGTTGAAACGGATGAAGAAAGTGGTGAAACCATCATCAAGGGAATGGGTGAACTGCACCTGGATATCAAAGTCGATATCCTCAAACGTACTCACTCTGTTGATGTTGAAGTGGGCAAGCCTCAGGTGGCCTACCGCGAAACCATCACCCAGCCAATCGAAGACAGCTACACCCACAAGAAGCAGACCGGTGGTTCGGGACAGTTTGCCAAGATCGAATACAAGATCGAACCGGCAGAGGTCGGCAGTGGCTTCACCTTCGAATCTACCGTCACCGGCGGCAACGTACCGCGGGAATTCTGGCCGGCTGTTGAAAAAGGGTTCAAGCAGAGCCTCGAGAAGGGTGTGCTGGCAGGTTATCCGTGCCTCGACTTTCAGGTAACCCTGATGGACGGTGCATTCCACGCCGTTGACTCATCAGCGGTAGCCTTCGAAATAGCCTCGAAGGCGGCGTATCGTCAGTCGATGCCGAAAGCCGGACCACAGCTGCTGGAACCCATCATGAAGGTCGACGTGTTCACACCGGAAGATCACGTTGGTGATGTGATCGGTGACCTGAACCGGCGCCGGGGTATGATCCAGGGCCAGGAAGCCGGACCCACGGGTGTTCGTGTCAAAGCCGATGCACCTCTGAGTGAAATGTTCGGATACATCGGTGACCTGCGAACGATGACGTCAGGTCGTGGTCAATTCTCCATGGAGTTTTCGCACTATGCGCCTTGTCCGAATAATGTGGCCGAGGTCATCATTGCTCAGGCAGCCGAGCTGAAAAAGGCATCCTAGAAGCTTTACAACGGCGGCTGAACGGTCAGCCGCCATTGTTCAGCGCGAGGCAATGTGCAGTCGGTTATTATGTTCCACTTTAATTTAAAGACTATTGCTATGAGAATTGTTCTTCCTGTGCTGTTCGCCCTGTTCGGTTCAGCAGTCAGCGCTGCCGGCAACATTGAAGCGGGTAAAACGCAGTCTGCTGTCTGCGCGGCATGTCACGGTGCCAATGGTGTCTCCGCGATCCCCACCTACCCGAATCTGGCAGGACAAAAAGAAGCCTACATTCTCGCGCAATTGAAGGCGTTTAAATCGGGTGAGCGCAAAGGTGCGAGCTCAGCCATTATGGCGCCAATGGCTGCCGGACTGTCAGAACAGGCAATGATGGATCTTGCCGCCTACTACAGCTCGCTTGACGCAGCCAAGTAGCTTCCGCACACATTTTCCATTTTCATCGCCTCTACCACACCGATGGCCGGGCACGCCCGTCACCATCCCATCCAAACACGCGCATTAGTCATCCAGTTCGACTGTGCGCTGCATTCCCGCGGTCACGTAGACTGCCTCTGTACGGTTGCTGACACCAAGCGATCTGAAAGACGCCGATACGTGTGCTTTGACAGTATGCTCTGATATTTCCAGCCGTCTTGCGATCGCCTTGTTTGGCAAACCCTGCACTACCAGCTGTAATACGTCCTTTTGTCTTCGCGACAAATCATCCCAGCGCGGACACTCTGCTTTTGCATCGTGTGCCGGTGATGCTGACTGTGCGCCCCGGCCGGTCAGCGCATCCGGGGGAAGATAGGTGCCACCAGAGGCAACCAGCTCAAGCGCAGCGGAGAGTAACGCATAGGTTGCTGTTTTAGGAATGTAGCCGGCGGCACCGGCATCGATAGTCGAGCGGATTATCGCTGGATTATCCTCCGCGGAAACCACAATGATTCTCGCGTCAGGGAAATGGTTTCTGAGTGAATTTAACGCTTCCAGTTCGCTCAACCCTGTCAGGTAGTAGTCGAGTAGTATCAGATCCACCGAATCGGGTGCATCTATATTTAACGCCTCTTCACAATCGCTGTACAAACTGACTAGTGGCGCGGGTTTGATATCTGCCAACAGGGTTTTTAGCCCCTCGGCAAACAGACTGTGATCATCGACCAGCACAATTCTCATGTCCTCCCCCCGTTTCGTTTCACCTCTTCGAAGTATCGATAGTTCCTACCCCACCTCCCTTTGTGGCTCAGACTACAAAGGCCGTCAACTCCCGGCCGAGAAAGTATTGCTTTAGATTCTCCAGCATCAAATCCCCCATTGCCATACGCGTTTGCACGGTACCACTCGCCACATGCGGCTGTAGTACGGCATTAGGTAATGACAACAACGCCTCCGGTACCGCCGGTTCGTGCGCAAAAACATCCAGCCCCGCACCGCCCAGTTCGCCGGATTGCAATGCTGCGATCAGATCATCTTCGTCGACCACCCAGCCACGTGAAATATTAACCAGATGCCCCTGACTGCCGAGCGCTTTCATAACACCAGCATCAACCACTCCTGCCATATCGGGAGTGGGAGCCACCGCAACGATCAGACAATCGACCGCCGCAGCCATGGTGTTGAGATCAGCAAAATACTCGTAGGGCACATCCGATCGACGGTTGCGATTACAGTAACTGATCTCACATCCAAACCCGGCAGCACGCTGTGCGATTGCAAGGCCGATTCTACCCAGTCCAAAGATGCCCACTTTGCACCCACTGAACTTCTGCGTCAGCGGCGCGGGCCCTTGCGCTTCCCATTGACCGGCACAAGTGTAGTTATGTGCAAATGTGAGCTTTCTGAAACTCGCCAACGCAAGTGCGATAGCAAGATCTGCAACATCGTCGGTCAAAACGTCCGGCGTGTTGCCTACCCTGATCCCCTGCGCCTTGCAATAGTCGAGATCAACCGCATCCACACCCACCCCGAAGACAGACACGACGCCGACATTCGGCAACTGTCGCAGCAGCGTTCCACTCGCGCCGGACCCGCCGTCGGTCACTACGCCCGTCACCTGCCCGGCTATATCTGTCAGAAAAGACGTTTGATCAGCAGCCTCCCACAGGCGATGCACATCGTAGTGCTGCTCGAGAATATCCTGCGTCGGTGAATAGATGGGGTTGACTTGCACAACTGAGGGGCGGTCACTCATGGCACTTACCGAAACGATCAATCGGCGTAGTGTACTGCAAAGCCCGCTATTCGTCGGAACGAATATGACTAAACAAAGGTTTAACCCATCGGCGGCGGTGCGACACGCAGAATTTCGGCGGGTGTTGTCATGCCATTTGCCACTTTTCGTGCACCGCTGATCCTGAGAGGTTGCATACCATCACGAATAGCCTGCCTGCGGAATTCGGTGACATCGGTTTCCGGAAGAATCAGATCTTTTAGTCCCTGTGTCATGCGCAACACTTCGTAGATACCCACGCGTCCGACATAACCGGTATCCCGACATTGCCTGCACCCGACCTTTGCCTTGATCGAGTCAGGTGTCGCAACCGTGAGTGGCGCAACCAGCCCGTTCCATTCCTCAACTTCTACAGCAGCAACAACACTGCAGGCACTGCATAACCTTCTGACCAGTCGCTGCGCAAGCACGCCGATAATTGTGTTGCGCAACAAGTAGTATGGCACCCCGAGTTCAAGCAGGCGGGTTATTGCCGCCGATGCATCGTTAGTATGCAGCGTGCTGATAACAAGGTGCCCGGTCAATGCAGCCTGAATTGCCATCTGTGCGGTTTCATAGTCACGTATCTCACCAATCATAATGATGTCGGGGTCCTGCCGGAGCAGGGTTCTGACACCGGTAGCAAAGTCCAGCTCAATATTCGGCTGTACCTGCATTTGATTAAATGCCGGCACTACAAGTTCGATCGGATCTTCCACCGTACACAGATTCACTTCAGGTGTCGCGAGCTGTTGAAGACTCGTATACAGCGTTGTTGTTTTTCCCGAACCAGTGGGTCCGGTCACCAGAATGATGCCGTTGGGAGATTCGAGCATTTCGTCCCACACTGATCTTTCGCGTTGCGTGAATCCAAGGTCTGTTGCATCCCGCAACAACACATCCGGGTCAAATACCCGCATCACCATCTTCTCACCGAAGGCTGTTGGCATGGTTGACAATCGGAGCTCAACTTCACGACCGTCTTCGTTGCGTGTTTTTAATCGACCATCCTGCGGCCTGCGCTTTTCCGCCACGTCCATGCGACCCAGTATTTTTATGCGGCTGGTGATCGCACCCATTACCGTGGTGGGCACGTCATAGACTCTGTGCAACACGCCGTCGATACGGAAGCGCACCACACTGTCGGACCGACCGGGTTCCAGATGGATATCACTGGCACGTTGCTCAAATGCATACTGGAGCAGCCAGTCTACAATGCTGACGACATGCTGATCATCAACATCCAGCGCACCCTTGCGTCCAAGTTCAATCAGCTGTTCAAGGTTTTGAACCTTACTGGGCTCAATGTTACTTTGCTCATTTCGCGCACCCAGCACTGATTTTGATACGTTATAAAACTCGTGTAAGTATCTGCCGATGTCTTCGGGATTAACCAGTGCGCGGGTGATCTTCTTGCGCAGCACGCCCGACAACTCTTCCTGCCAGCTGTCAGAGAATGGCTCTGCAGTACCGATCTGTACCGAGTCTGCGGTAACTTGCAGCGCTATAATGTTAAAACGCCTGGCATAAGCCAGTGACATCACCCCGGTGACGGACGCGACATCCATGTGCAACGGGTCGATTTTCACCAGCGGCATATCTATTTTCAGCGCCAGCCACTCTACCAGCCGATCCAGGCTGAGCTTCTCACCCTGACGATCGTGATCCATCCAGCCACAGTCAGCAATGATTTGCAGCGCGTTTTTTTTATCCTCTGTTACGTTGGCACGGACAGCAGACAGGACGCTGTGATTCTCGTCCGTAATGATGCCATCGGCGAGCAGCTCATCCAGCAATGCGGACAACTTAAGGCGTCCTGTTGCCGGGTCGGCGAATTGCGCAGGACTGCTATCGTCGATGAAGAGGGCGGTATTTCCACTCATAAAAGCTTATGCTCACTGAAAAAGTGTGACAGGATAGAGGTTTGACCACATCGTTACGTCCTGCTGTGCGGATCCATCGCGCTTTACCGCAGAATGCCCAAACCCATGACCGATAAGATCACTGTTTATCACAACCCACGGTGCTCCAAGAGCCGTGCCACAGTCGAATGGCTCACACAACAAGGGCTCGAGTTCGAAACCATCGAATATCTGAAAATGCCCCTCGACAAGGCCGCACTGAAGCAGCTGCAGGACAAGCTCGACTTACCGGCAGGGAACATGATTCGACAAGGTGAAAAGATTTATAAAGAAACCGGCCTCCACCACGGTCAGCACAGTGACGATCAATTGCTGGCGGCGATTACCGAACATCCGATTCTACTGGAACGCCCCATCGTCAGCGTTGGCGATGAAGCGGCAATCGGCAGACCACTACAAAACGTGATAGCACTGTTCGATGACCTGTAACGTACTGGTGCTGTACTACAGCCGCGACGGTAACACCCGGCGCATGGCCAACCAGATAGCGCGTGGTGTAGAAACTGTGGATGGTTGTGAATCGTTGCTTCGCACGGTGCCGGAAATCACCAGCCACAACTCGCAAACAGAGCACACCATCCGATCACCGGAAATTCAAAAATCTGATTTGCGCGACTGCAATGCCCTGATTGTCGGCAGCCCCACGCGCTTCGGCAACATGGCTGCACCACTCAAGGCTTTTTTTGACAGCACCACCGATCTCTGGATAAGCGGCGCCATGACGGATAAACCAGCGGCGGTATTTACCTCGAGCAGTACGATGCACGGAGGGCAGGAAACCACACTGTTTACAATGATGCTGCCGCTGCTGCATCACGGCATGATTATGATCGGGCTGCCGTATACTGAATCGGCACTGCACCACACGCAAACCGGGGGTACACCGTACGGCGCAAGCCAGGTGTCGGGCGATAACGTGACCCCGACACTGAGTCAGGATGAAAAAGTGCTGTGTACCGCCCTGGGGCAGCGCGTCGCTCGAGTAGCCATGCAACTCGCCACCACACCGCCATCGATGAGTTCTGAATAGTGAACAGCGAAAGGCTGTGGCGCGCTGCCGCACTCACCGGTTACTTTGGCACACTGGCACTGGTGTTATATTGGGTCGCTTTTCTCGCCAGCCCGCAAATACCAAGAAGCGCCGTTCTTGCGGTGGCCCTGTTGCCAATGCTGCCAGCGGTACGGGGTTTATTACATGGCAGCGTGTACACTTATCAGTGGGCGAGCTTGCTGGCGTTACCCTACTTCGCATTCGCTGTCGACGCACTGGTGAATCAGCAGGCTAACCGATGGGCCGTGCTGGCCATGCTGTTGTTGACGATACTCTGGTTTTTCGGCTGCGCGATGGTGGCACACAAATACAAGATGCTCAGTCGAAGACAAAACAACGCTTCAGAAAAGGCACCGTAATTCTGTCGCGACCTGCCGCAAGGGATTCCGTATCGAGCACCTCGATCGCGGCGAGTAAGCTACCCACATCCCGCCGATATCGCTTGAATAGAAAATCGACCGCTTCGACTTCGAGCTTCATTCCACGTTGCGCTGCGGATGCGACCATCGCCCCACGAACTTCATGTTCTTCAAGTGCGACAAGCCGGTACACCGGACCCCAGGTAAATCTCGATACCAGATCCGGCATCGACCAGTTGTGGCGCTTTGGCGCCTCACTGGCGGTAAACACGATTTTTCCATTGCGATCACGCACGAAGTTTATCAGATTAAAAAGCGCACGCTCCCAGGCAGGATCTCTGGCCACGCTGTCAACGTCATCAAGCAGAATCAGGTCGTAGCCATCGAGTGATTCCAGCAGCTGGGAATTCATCATCGTGCCATTCAGAGATACGTAAAACGAGTGCAGACTGCGCTTAAGAGACTGGCGATGCAGTGCGGTAAGCAAATGTGATTTGCCGCTTTGCTCAGCTCCCCAAAGGTAAATCTGAGTGACGCCGGCAGACTCCGCTATGCCTGAAACCGCATCAATGGCCAGTGCGTTGCCACCTGTAGCGAAGTTTTCGAAACTCGGCACAACGTTTCCTGTCAGTGGTAACGGAATCTGGCGAGGCACAGCGGCTATCGCAGTCGGTAGGCGATAAAGGACTCACCGGATAATTCAGGCAGTGAAGTCAGCGCCGGCTGACCGGCAAGCTGTTGCTGAAGACCGAACTGATCGGCATTAAGCGCGCGATAAATCGTGGCACCAGGCTCAAGCTTTTCCGCCACCGCTGAGCTATCGATGCTCCTCAGCAGTTGCAATACACGCTGATGGCTTTCGAGAGAATTGATATTTTCAACCCTGATCAGGACACCGGGCCGCTCAAAATTCACATCACCAGCGAAGAAGCCAGAACCTGCCGATGCCCCACCGGAGGAAATTTCAGTCACCGCAGTCAGCAGTGCCTCGTCGAGGGATCGGGTAGTCAGCGACAGGTCGCCCGCCTGCCCGCCTGCAAACTGATACCGCCAGTCTGATTGCCAGGACGCCTCGCCGATTCGCGTCAAAGCGCCTGCGATTCGACCGGAGGCGGAATACTTCTGTGTCATCGCATCGAGCACCGCCTGATCATTGAATAACACATTGGCCGGGCTGATAATCGACAAATCCTCGTCGTCGAGCTGCGGAAATTCGAATGTCAGGTTATTCGCCGAGCCGACCTGGGACATGCGGGACTGAAATTTTCGCGCCGTGTCTCCGCCGATCAGAAACTGCTCACCGTCCTGCTCTACCGCAATAAGTGCGAGTATCCGACCACTACCCGGTGTGACCACTTCTTCCTGCAGCACCTGGCTCTGAAACTGACGCTGCAGATTGCCCGGCAGCGTGGCGGGGAACGTCACCACAATAACGCTGTCGGCGGGCGCACCTTCACGGACCTGCCGGGTCGACAGGCGGTTCGCATCCGTGGCGGCATTGTAGGGGCGATAGCGGAACGTCTGAACATATCGAGCCGGATCCTTCAGCACCTCGCTGCGCTGACTGTCGTCCAGTGTACCCGGCGGCATATTGCGCTGCATTACTCGGTTCAGCGCCAGCCAGTAAGCGCTCGTACGCTGTCGCGCACCAGGGTCTGCCACGACCACCTCTACGGTGAAGTCCTGAGCGAAGGCCGGCGCGCTGTACCCGGCAGTCATCCCGAGCAGCAACAATGTGAACGCTGCGCTCAGAATGCGGTTAAAGAGTAGCTGTTGCAAGGAGGGTCACCTCGGTAGCTCAACAAACACAGGAATTGTAACTCACACGCCATCAGACGCGTTAAAATCAACTCGCTCACTTTGATGAAGCCCGTCGATCCGGAATATTCACCATGACTGAAAACCAATCCCTGAGTTACCGCGATGCAGGGGTCGACATAGAAGCCGGTGCTGCGCTGGTCGAGCGCATCAAGCCCGAGATCAGGCGCACCAATCGTGCAGGGGTGCTGGGCGGCCTCGGCGGCTTCGGCGGACTTTTCGAGTTACCGACCGACCGCTTTGAAACCCCCGTGCTGGTTTCCGGTACCGACGGCGTCGGCACCAAGCTGCTCCTGGCAAACCAGTTCGACAACCACGACAGTATCGGTATCGATCTGGTCGCCATGTGCGTCAACGACATTCTGGTCAGTGGTGCGGAGCCACTCTTTTTTCTGGACTACTATGCCACCGGGCGCTTAAACCTGGACAAGTCCACCCGAATTATTCGGGGCATTGCCGAGGGATGCGTGCAGGCGGGTGCCGCCCTGATCGGTGGCGAAACTGCCGAAATGCCTGGTATGTACGACGCAGAGGACTACGATCTGGCGGGCTTTGCCGTTGGTATTGTTGAAAAGCAAAAGATACTCGATAAAAAAGCCGTCATGCCGGGTGACATCATCATCGGATTGCGCGCCTCAGGCTGCCACTCCAACGGTTATTCACTGGTGCGTCGCGTGCTCGAGCTCAGTGGTGATGACCCTGAATCGAAGATCGGCGACTCCACCCTCGCAGCGCTGCTTATCGAACCCACTCGGATCTACGTGAAACCGGTGCTGTCGCTGCTGAAGCGGGTGGAACTGCACGCACTGGCTCACATCACCGGTGGCGGCATCACCGAGAACCTGCCACGCGCTTTGCCACCGCGCTGCAAAGCAGTGATAGATCGCGCCAGCCTGCCACAACTACCGGTCTATGAATGGCTGCAAGGCCACGGCAATATCAGCGATACGGAAATGCTGAAAACATTTAACTGTGGCGTTGGCATGGTCGCTATCGTGCCACCGAAAGACAGCCAGCTCACCATCGACACGCTAATCGAAGCCGGTGAGTACGCATGTCGTGTGGGCACTGTTGAGTCGACCGACGATGAGCTTCCCTGCGTTGAATATGTATGAGTAAGGCAGAGTTGTTCCTTGACTGAGTGCTCTCCTCTACCGGCGGGTCAGCCACAGGCCATCACCGTGCTGATATCCGGTCGCGGCTCAAATATGGTGGCAATTCACAAGGCCATTGAACGGGGCGACCTCACCGCCCGACTCGCCCATGTGATTAGCAACAATGCCGGTGCCGCCGGCCTCGACTACGCCGCGAAGCACGGCATAGCCACCTCTGTACTGGACCATCGCAAGTTTGCCAATCGGGATGAATTTGATCGGGAACTGCAGTCACTGGTGGAGCAGCACTGCCCGTCACTGGTGTTGCTGGCCGGCTTCATGCGCCGCCTGGGGGCGGCGTTCACACATCATTTTGAAGGCTCGCTGCTCAACATTCATCCCTCTTTGCTACCCCGTCACCCGGGCCTGCACACGCACGAGCATGCACTGAAAAGCAAAGATCACTGGCATGGTTGCAGCGTCCACTTTGTCTCCCCGGTTCTCGATGGAGGACCACTGATTGCACGAAGCAACGTGCAAGTGATAGAGACAGACACCGCCAACACACTGGCCGCTCGGGTACTTGTCAGGGAGCACATACTCTACTGGCAGGTCGCGCAATGGGTACTGTGCGGCAGAATCAAGTGGCGGGATGGTCACGTGGAATATTGCGGCAAACGACTGATTTATCCCCTAACCTTGTAGGTTCCGCTCACCGCCACCGAATCACCGGTTTCAGCAGGCGTTCATATCGGTCCGGTTACAAATGAACCATCGAGTAATACCCCACATATCTAAAGCAGGCTGTTGTGATTCAACTCGCGCTTAACTGGTGGTCGCAGCGAATGCTGTTAAAGGCTTTCTGCATCGCCACCGCCATTATCATGGCACCGGCGCTACGGGCAGCAGCAATCCCGTTTGAAGCTCACTATACCGTCGAGAACGACTATGTCACCGGGGGTGTTGCAACGCTCAGCCTCGCTGAGGACAAAGCAAACGGATACTTATTCTCGTTTTACACCAAACCAACCGGTATTTTTAAACTGACTCGAAACGGGAAAATTCACGAGTGGTCCCGACTATCCTCGCTGGAACCGCCGTTTGTTTCCTCTGAGTACCGGTATCAGGACAAAGGTCGGCCGGAGCGAAGCTACAATATCAGGTTTGACCGTGGAGCGAAGCAGTTCGAGTTCGACAGATCCGGGGAAGTATCGCGCCACAGCGTCACCGACGGCGCGGTCGATCGGTTATCGGTAACTCTTGCCCTGCTCGAGCAGGCTCGAAGTAACCCGGAATTCGAGCAGCTGGAAATCCTGGTGCTGGATGGACAAACCGAGGAGCGGGTAACCTACAGCAACCGCGGCAGGGAAAGACTGCAGACAACCATTGGTGAATTCGATGCAATACGGGTACTAAAAGATCGCATCAACAGCACGCGGGAGACGATTATCTGGCTGGCGCAGGTCGGGGAAGAAGGCCTGGTTCTGCCGTTGCAAATAGAACAGTACAAAAAGGGCAAGTTGTCACTGCGGTTAAAAATCGACCACGTTAAACTGCTCGATTAATCTCACCCATCCAGCAGTACCCCGGCTTTCACTAGCAGGATGTTGAAAAAAACTATTGCGCTAGTGCTGAGGGCGTTAAATTCCCCCTCAAAATGCTCATTTATGACCCATAAACTGCGCTCTGCTAGAAGCGCTTCTTTATGTTCGCGCGAACGCGATAGTCCGTCTCTGTCTCATAGTCGCCACTCTGCATAAACGGCATAAGCACATCAGCACTAAGTTGAAAATTGTCGCGCTGCCAGTGCAACCCCGGCGACAGATACCATTGCTGATCCCCCACCTCAATGCGCTCGTCAGCTTGTTCTGTGAAATTGAATTGCCCACGCAATGATACTGTCCACAGCGGGTCGGAAGGATCGAGTCCGGTCATGGAAAATCGACGTCCGGTGGTCACACCCAGCGACCACAGTTCCTGTTCGCTTTCCTGCTGACCTTCGGCTGCATTGAACTGGCGGAAGCTCAAATCCACACCGCTATAGTTCACCGACCCCAGCCGGCCGTAGTGAATGCCCAACTGACGACTGCTGATCAATTGTGACTCGCTCTCAAAGGCTTCCTTACCTTCCAGGTCTACCGATGCCGAGTAAAAGAAACCGTTGTGCACATCCTGCATCCGGGCTTCGCCGGGTTTCAGGAAATCAATGCGGTTAACCGAGATTTCACCGGTGGCTCCGGCCTCGTCCTCGGCTCCGGATAGCGCAGCATCGTTGCCTGCCGACAACTTGAACAACATTTCGGAGCGCTGTTCGGAGGCAACACCGACCGCATCATCATGAGAATCGTGGAAGGGCGATTGCACACCGAAGCTGCCGATCCGATAGTCAGGGGCCCCCTCTGCAAACCCGTTCGCGCTGCACAACACAGACAGCACGGCAGCAATACGTGCTGTGCGACGGGCAACTGTGTAGAGTGATGTATCCATGTTTAGCTCTTGCACCATCGTGATGCCAGGGTAAATTACGCCAAATGTTTTGTTATTCTTCTTCACTGTGATCCGACCAGGCCAACAGTTGTTTTTTTGCAACTTTCCAAATCGTAGCAGCTAACACCGCACGAATAGTGAGTCACACGTTAACTTTTATCCATGATCAGGTCAAGAATGTTTGTTAATTTTTTGCAACATTTGTAGGATTACAACATGACTTCAGTACCTGAAAACGAAGCGCCGGACGACGGCCAGATCAGCAAATCCCAGCGAAAGCGCGATGCCGACAGGATCCGCGAATTCGCCGCCAGTCTGGTCGGACAATCGCCGCAAAAACTAAAGCGATTGCCGATTAGCGATCATGTGCGCCAGGCGATTGCGGCATGTCCTCCGGCCTCCACCCGCGGCGCCTACAAGCGTCACATTCAATACATTGGCAAGCTGTTGCGCAAAGAAGGCGACGTCGAGCTACTTCAACAGATGCTCGAAGAACCGCCGGCGGCGACAAACCCGCACCAACAGTTCTGTGACCAGCTGATTGCGTCGTTTACCACCCACGCGGACACCCTGCGCCTGCAATATCCGTCAGTCAGCCTGCAGCAGGCGCGGCAACTGGCGAAAACTGCCCGCACCGCTGCCGGCGACGATGAAGATGAACAGGCAAAAAAAATCGCCGGACAAAAAGCGGGAAAGGCCCGTCGTGCCCTGTTAAAACTGCTGAGTAACGCCGCCGGCCAAGAGTCTGCGCGGTAGAAGTCAGCGGGAGGCCTGCATTTCTACCGTCTGCCAAACCGGCTGCTCCCAGCTCCCGGTCAGGGTAAAGCGGCGACGACCGATTTCATCCAGATTCACGCCCAGCCCCTTGAGTATGCCATCGGCAACCAGGGCGGTGACACCAGCGGCCGGGCCGCCTGACAATACGCCAATCAGGGGCAGCGCCCCACTCACCCGGGGCAGTACATCAATGGTCTGATTGTAGGTACGCTCGCTGAAGTCCGAGTAACCATGTATGAGGATTTCTGCCACTGGTCCGGTAACCAGCAGGGTTTGCGAGGCGAGTTTGCCCTCGGCGATGGTAAAGTTTCCGTTGATAGAGGTGTACTCCAGACCGGTATTGACAATATCCCGGAAATCAAGCGCCAGCCGTCGCGGCAGCGCCTGCAGCGCAAACAGGCCCAGCACTCTGCCGGCACCCGGCTCAACACCCAGCACCCGGCCATTTCGCAAATTCATAAACAGCGTGCCCGTCATTGCCTTGAGGTCAGGCGCATAGGCCGGCCCCGGCCAGGACAGCGAGAGCGCGGTTTCGCCCGCGCCTTCGGCAAACGACTCTCCACCCCCCAGCGCCCTGAACCCGGCACCGACGTTGTCAACACTGGCATTTATATCCAGATTCGTACTGTGTGCCCCCGCTGATGACACCCGCCACTGACCGCTGCCGCTGATTCGTATCGACTCCTGGCGCGCGGTCAGCGACGTGATATCCACACCCGATTCACCCGGTTTCGTGCGCATCGCTACCCGCAGCAGGCGCCAATTATCCCATTTCAATTCCTTTACAATGACGTCGACCGGAGGCAATTGTCGTGGATCAAATGGACGATTCGTCATGTTATCCGATGCCTTGCTTTCACCAAAGGCGAGCAACAGACGCTTATCCAGTTGATCCAGACGCAACACCACGGGGTCGAGCGGTGCGGCATTGAACTTCACCCTGGCCTCACCACTCACCCAGGGACTTTCGAGCCGGTGCACCTGAGACTCTCCATCGCGAAAGGCGATATAGACACCGTTGCCCACACTCTGCTGACCGATCTTCATATCCCGTGCCGCCACTTTGGCAAACAGGGGAAAGGGCGCTTTACCCGCACTGGAGTCAGCGCTGCGCAAGGATCCGACAAATTGAAACCAGCCAAGGGTATCGATGCGACCCACATCACCGTGGACTGCGACACCGCGCCACGGCAGAACCGTATTGTTGGATCGACCCAGTGCAACTGCCATGCTCTCAAGCTTGCGATCGTCCCCTATTCTGATGCGCAGTTGTGCAAGACCGGGAAGATCGACCCACCAGTCTTTGTCGTCGGCGGTAAAATTCCGATAGACACTGACCTCTCTGATCGTGTCCGCCGCTTTATAAAACGGCACCGGTAACTCAACCGCCGTACCGCTTTGATCACTGCTGGCGTTTAATTCGACGGTCGGCCTGGCACCAGGCGCTGTACGGGTGATATCGAGCGCAACCTGCCAGTTGGAAACACCTTCAAATGAATCTGTGAGTGGAATGCCATACGCGCCGAGCACGCTGGAGATAGCTATTGGCCCGTCGACACGCACTGAATTAACAAACTTGCCGGAGATTTGTTTCTGCGTTGCGTTGACTTTCACCGGTATGCCGAGGTAGCGAACCAGCAGATCATCGATCAGCACGCCACCTCGATTAAACCGGACTTTGCCGGTGACCGATTCGAGATCAAGGCCAAACTGCTTTGCGTCGATCTGCGCGCTCTCCAGTCGCACAACGCCATCGAAATCAAGCCGATCCCGCAGCTCCCGCTTCAATGGCAGAGTCAGGTCGAGTTCCAGTCTCGATGCACCGACGCCCTTTGCATCACCGAAGAATCTGCCAATTTTACCGGCCAGCGGTCCGCGCTGGGCAAAGTCCAGCAAATCATCCAGCGGACCGATGGCGTTGGTTTGCAATTCCAACGTGGGGGTCTTGAAATCCGCGATAAGCATTCTTGCATCGCTGAATCTCGCTTCACGCATCGCGCCCTGATAGACGCGACCGCGCATGGAGTTGGCGTTGAAAGTCAGATTGCCATCCATCTGTCTGGCCACTGGCCAGTCCGGTCTAAACTTGAGCGTACTGTCAACAAAGTCCATTTCACCGAACAACTCACCGCGTCCGGCGGCCGGGGCATAGTCTGTTAAATCACCACTCACCGTGACCCGCCCTCGCACCACATTGCCATTGACGATCGCGTCCCTTAGCCAGTTGCTTAGCCTGGGCTTTAATACTTTGTGGGGCACATAGCGGCTGGCGTTAGCGAGGTTGATGTATTCAATCGAGGTAACTGCATCAATCAGTTTTTGCTGAAAGCGGTTCAGGCGCAGATTAAACCTTGTGCGTGTTTTTATATCACCGTTAGTCAGTGTCAGATTGTCCGACCCGAACAACCAGCGCTGATTGCTATCGGCAAAATGCAGCACACCTGCAACACTGACCGGCGGCATGTTGTTGTCAAACAGCGCATCCGTACCGGAGAGCATGCTTTCCGGTAACAACTCAATGCGGCCAGCCTTCTCCTGAAACTGGATATTTGCATTGAGCGTTTCCGTGGTGAACATCGGCGTATCCACGGCAATGTCGTTCAACCTGCCTGTGGCTGATTTTAGCGAGAGCGCTTTATCTTCAAAGGTAGCGACCAGTTGCCAGTCACTCACCGTTCCACTTCGTATACCCACCGCGGCATCGCCCGCACCAGAGTGCGCCGACAAAAAACTGATGAGTGGCCTGGCAGCAAATAAATCAATGTCCGGCCCGGCCATCCAGTACTGCCGCTGGCCATATTGATCACGCGTCTCACTGAAGTCCAGCCCGTCCAGCGTGATGCGTTCTTCAATGGTAGCGCCGAATTGCACTGCCAGTTGATTGAAGGTTGACTGCCAACCCTGCTCACCGCGTTTCCAGTCAAGATCAACATCGATTTGCGCGGCACTCACAGCATCGGCGGTATCACTGTTTAACGGCTGCAGGTCCACCGCGGTCGCAGAGCCTATCAATCGAACTTCATTTATCCGTGTTCCCTGCCAGCGGCCCCAGGCCTGCAAGTCGGCCGTACCTTCTACCGCAACACCCTCAATAAGATCCGAAATTTCACCGAGATTGAGTTGCTTGGTATCAATATAGAACTGACCGCTCCAGTCGCGAATATTGTCAGCGCTTCCAGTAAAGTCGAACGATGCCACACTGGTGTTACCAATTACATCCGGCAGTGAGCTGCTTATTCTTATTTGATGCAGATCGCCGTCATTGAAGGCACGGATATCGACGTTGTCTATCTGATAGGTGGTGTCCCGGGTCTGATCAGTGAGGGTTATACCACTGTCGAGAATCGCAATGCGTTCAGCATTAAACAACCAGGTCAGCGCACTGCGACGTGGCCGGGACGGTTCGGCACCTTCTGCGGCAGTGGCCTCTAACGAGGTATTGCGCCGCGGACGAATTTCCCGTCCAAGTATTTCCAGTTCACCATTGCCTTTGTACTCTGCCAGCAATGACAACTGCTTGAGCTGCACCTTGCGAATCGAGAGGTTGCGCTCAAGCAGCATGTCGCGCAGATTCAGCTCGAGTTCTATCGACGGCAGGATCAGATCCGTTCCGGCACCGTCCGGAGCCAGCACTCTGACGTCACTCAGACTGGCCACCGCGTCGAATCGCTCCCAGACCAAATCTACCTTGTCAATTTCAACCGGGCTGCCGACGTACCGACTCACCAGCGAAGCCAGCCTCTCGCTGTGATCGCCATCCTGAAGCACGGCAAAGCGCGCCATGGAAATCAATAGCGCCATCAGCAAAAGCAGGCCGACAAGCAAATAGATAAGCCACCTACCGGTTTTTGTAAGCGCGCGCAAAAGCATGGTTTGGTTCGGATATCTCCGTGGCGAACTGATTTCTAAAGGACAGACCGGCAGCAGACAGACCCTCTCGGGGCGTATTGAGAATACACAGCCAGGATTAACCCCCGCTATACGATAACGACATCGTATTGATCACGGTTGTACATGGATTCGGCCTGCAGCCGGATCGGTACCGCAACAAAGGACTCAAGCTCGGCAAAGTAAAGCGACTGCTCATCGAGAAACAGCTCGACCACTTCCGGACTCGCCACCACGGTCAGCGATTTCACATCGAATTGACGCACCTGTCGAATGATTTCCCGTGAGATCTCGTAACAAACAGTTTCTGCAGTTCGCAATAAACCGCGTCCGCTGCACGTGGGGCATTCCGAACACAGTGTCTGCTCCAGGCTCTCGCGAGTGCGCTTTCGCGTCATTTCAACCAACCCCAGCGACGACACCTCACAAACCTGTGTTTTGGCGTGATCCCGCTCCAGCGCCTTGTCCATCGCACGCATCACCTGACGCCTGTGTTCGGCGACTGTCATATCAATAAAATCGATAATGATAATGCCACCGAGATTGCGCAGTCGTAACTGCCGGCAAATCGTTTGTGCCGCCTCCAGGTTGGTTTTAAATATGGTTTCTTCAAGATTCCTGTGCCCCACAAATGCGCCGGTATTTACATCGACTGTCGTCATGGACTCGGTCTGATCGAACACCAGATGTCCGCCGGACTTCAGTTGCACTTTTCTTTCCAGCGCCCGGGTGATTTCATCCTCGACACCATAAAGGTCAAAAATAGGCCGCTCACCGGGATAATGTTCGATTCGCGGGCGAATCTCAGGCAGATACTTGTCCGCAAATGCACAGGCCGCCACAAATGATTCGCGCGAATCTATCCGAATGCGCTCTACCGACACCCCGACCAGATCCCGCAGCGTGCGCTTGACCAGTGGCAGATCAGCATGCACCAGGTCACCCGGCACCGCCTGTTCGATGTTGTCTTTTATTGAACGCCATAGCTTCTTTAAAAATATCAACTCACCGGCCAGTGCCTCTTCATCTATACCTTCGGCCGCCGTTCGGATGATATAGCCATTCTCAGGATCATCCTTCTCCTGCATTTTTCGAACGATTTCGCGCAGCCGCTCCCGTTCAGCTTCATCTTCGATTTTGGCGGATACACCGATGGATGAGTCACCCGGCATGAGCACCAGGTATCGCGACGGAGCGGTGAGGTTTGATGTCAGTCTCGCACCTTTGGAACCCAGCGGATCTTTGATTACCTGCACCAGCACGTGTTGATCTTCGCGCAATAGTTCGCGAATGTGTTTGGGTTGTCTGTCTCCGTTCTGATCAATGCGACTGTTTTGTGCAATATCAGATGCATGAAGGAACGCCGCCCGCTCCAGTCCGATATCAACAAACGCGGCCTCCATGCCGGGTAGCACACGTGCTACACGACCCTTATAGATGTTGCCAACCAGCGTTGTCTTGGCAGTACGCTCTATACACATCTCATTGAGCACACCATTCTCCAGCGTCGCTACCCTGGTTTCCTGCGGCGTGATATTGATAAGAATCTCTTCGAGCATCGCGAGCCTAGTGTCCAGATCTGTCGGCACTGTGATGCGACAGCACACAATATCCGAAACGCTTCATCAAACCCGCAGTTTCCGTCAGCGGAAGACCGACTACGTTGCTGTAAGAGCCTTCAATTTTGCGAATTAAAATGGCCCCGACTCCCTGAATAGCATAACCCCCAGCCTTACCGAACGGCTCGCCAGTATCAACATAAGCTTCGATGTCTTGCGAGGTTATCGACATAAATTCGACGCGTGTGGTCACCACAAGTGATTGGACATCGTCAGCACTGGCGACAGCAACGCCCGTGTGCACAAAGTGCTCCCGGCCACTGAGCGCTGATAACATTTCACTGGCATGGGCTCCGTTTTCAGGCTTGCCCAGTAAGCGTCCCTGCGCGTCGATGGTAGTGTCGGCACCAATCACCAGCGAATCGGCGGCGGACGAGGAAATCACCTGCGCTTTCTCGCACGCCAGTCGCAATACATAGTCCTTCGGAGATTCATCAACCCGGGCAGACTCATCAATATCCGCAGGCATCACCTCCGGGCTCACGCCCAGTTGCGCCAGCAGTTCCAGACGACGTGCGGAAGCAGAGGCCAGCACCACTTGAACGGGCGATTCACTCACGATGATAAGGATGGTTGTGGTTCAAACTGTAAGCACGGTATAACTGCTCTGCGACGATGACACGCACCAGCGCGTGGGGAAACGTCATCGGGGATAGCGACCAGCGCTCACGACAGGCATCGAGACAAGCTTGCGCCAGACCATCCGCCCCGCCAATCAGCAGGGCGACGTGCTGATGATTTTCGAGCCAGTGGTTAAGACGCTGCGCCACCCCTTTCGTATCGAATAACTTACCGGACTCATCCAGCGCCACTCCGTGCGCATTAGCTGGCATCGCATCGAGCAGGAGTTCACCTTCAACGCGCCGGATGGTCGTACGATCCTGTGTTTTACTCTTGCGCGGAGACGGTATTTCCTTCAGCACCAATTCACAGTCTCGACCCAGTCGCCTGGCGTAGTCCTGAAAACCCGCGTCTATCCATGGCGGCATGCGGTTGCCGATCGCCAGTAAGTGAATTTTCAACTCCGGTACCGGAAGCTCAAAGCGTCGTGCCAGACAGTATGTCCATACACCGGTCAGCTGGCTGCCGCATCATCTTCATCCTGTGCCGATTGATCAGATGCATCGCTCTGCGATCGCTCACCAGGCTCCATCATCCACAATTTTTCAAGCGAGTAGAAATCGCGTGTCTCACGCGTCATCACGTGCACGATTACGTCACCCAGATCCACCAGGATCCAGTCTCCTTCCGATTCTCCTTCGGTGCCAAGTGGACGCAGACCACTTTCCTTGCTTCTGGTGATGACTTCATTCGCCAGAGATTTCACGTGACGCTGTGACGTGCCACCGACCACAATCATCCAATCCGTTACGGTGGTTTTGTCGCTGACATCAAGTACTTTGATGTCAACGCCTTTCATATCATCGAGCGCCTGATGCGCTAACGTTTTTAATTCAACAGGTGTCATAAGTTCACTGGTGGCGTAGCACGGTAAAGCCGGTGCCGGTAAATGTAGTCTCGCACAGCTGCCGGGACGAGGAATTGAATATCTCTGCCGTGAATTAGATCATCGCGAATCCGGCTCGATGATATCTGCAGCTGTGTCACCGAAATCAGTGCAATTCGCGGCTTGTCATGCAGCGTTTCTGCGCCGGCTGTGCTGAGTATTGAACGAGCCGTCTCGGAGAGTGACTCACCCGGCCTTTCCATGACCGCCAGTTCGAATCGCTGCAATAGTTCCCGCCACCGATACCAGGTATCGAATACACTGAACTGATCCATACCGATCACCAGGGTTACCCGGCTGGCAGGGTATTCCGCTTCGACAGACGCCAGCGTATCAAAAGAGTACGACGTCTGTGTATTTTGTACCTCACGCCGGTCGATCACAACACCCGGCGCATCGCGAATCGCCAATTCCAGCATCTCTATTCTCTGTGCGGCATCGACTCTGGCTTCACTGCGATGAGGAGGATTGCCCGACGGAATAAACCGGATTTCGTCCAGCCCAAGGGCTTGCCGCACCTCGAGCGCACTGCGCAGATGCCCGAAATGAACGGGGTCGAATGCTCCGCCGTAAACACCGATCCGCCTGTTCGTGTCCGGCTGCTCGTTCAACGGGTAGTTCCGTCCCCAATGACGACGAATTTCTGCGTCGTCAGGCCTTCCACACCGACCGGTCCCCGAACATGGAGCCGATCAGTGCTGATGCCGATCTCAGCACCCAGTCCATATTCAAACCCGTCGGCAAAGCAGGTTGAGGCATTCACCATGACTGAACTCGAATCTACCTCGCGCATGAATCGACGGGCACTCGCCAGACTATCGGTGACAATGGCATCGGTGTGCTGCGAACCATAGCGCGCGATGTGCTCCATCGCCTCATCAATACCCGCGACAACTTTAACGGACACCACCGGAGCCAGGTATTCCGTACTCCAGTCTGATTCTGTCGCCGCTTTGGCCGCCGGCAACAGGCCTCTGGTGGCATCGCAGCCGCGAATCTCCACTCCGGCCCCGGCAAACTTCTGCCCCAGCGCCGGCAACACATCAGCCGCTCTCGACTCGGCCACCAACAGGGTTTCCATTGCCCCGCAAATACCGTAGCGGTAGGTTTTCGCATTAAAAGCCACGGCAATTGATTTGTCGATGTCGGCATCATCGTCAATGTACACGTGACACAGCCCTTCCAGATGTTTAATCACCGGCACACGTGCATCATTGCTGATTCTTTCAACCAGCCCTTTGCCACCCCGCGGCACAACCACATCGACATGATCGCGCATCTGAATGAGCGCAACCACCGCCTCACGGTCAGTCGTATCGACGACCTGCACGGAATCCTCCGGCAATGCGGCATCCCGCAGGCCCTGCGCAATACATCCGGCGATTGCCTGATTGGAGTGCAGGGCCTCGGATCCTCCGCGCAAAATCGCTGCATTCCCTGCTTTCAAACAAATAGCCGCAGCGTCTGCAGTGACATTGGGACGAGATTCGTAAATGATGCCAACCACACCCAGCGGCACCCGCATCTTGCCTATCTGCAGTCCGGACGGACGATATTTCATGTCCGTGACTTCGCCAACCGGATCCGGCAGCAGCGCGATCTGATCGAGACCCGCCGCCATCGACTCGATTCTCGCATCGGTGAGTTCAAGTCGGTCGAGTAACGCATCACTCAGACCGGACTCACGTCCTGCGGCCAGATCAGCTTGATTTTGCACCCTGATGGTTGCCGCCGCATCGCGGATGGCGCATGCCATGGCCTGCAACGCATGATTCTTTTGATTCGTATCCGCCGCGGACAGCACACGACTGCTGCGTCTCGCGTTTTCACCGAGTCGCTGCATGTAGCGCTTTACATCGACGTTCGTTTCTTTGTTCACTCTATTTAGTTACCTGCGTATTGCCGACAATTCCGCGCCCATACACGGACTCTCGCCGTTGTCACTGGTTGCCGAGCGGTGTCAGTGGATATCTGCCGCGCGCAGCATTGGCCACTTGCTGCCGCTCAGGCGGATAACGAACGCGGCCAGCTCTGTCCATAAATCGCCCTCTGCCATGCCCTTGGACATCCTGTCGAGGACGCTGCTGTCAGACAGGGCACGCAGCCAGAAAACGCGCGAACGATCACGCATCACTTTGCCTACCTGGCGCTGCCGGTTTTTCCAAATGCCGGAACGCATCATCGCAGCGGACACGGCCTCACCTCCATCCACCCGATCAAAGACCGCATGAATTTTGCGCACTTCGCTGCACAGATGCCAGCAGATCAACACCGGCGCGTCCCCTGCAGACTGCAGACTGTCCAGCACCTTGATTGCGCGACCGGGTTCGCTCTCCAACGCCGCATCCAGCAAATCAAGGATAGTATAACGCGAGCTGTCAGTGACGCTGGCCAGCACTTCATGTGGTCCGACCGACTGACCGGCATAGAGAATGGCCAGCTTCTCGATTTCCTGTCTGGCAGCCAGTAAATTGCCTTCCACACGTTCCAGCAGCAGGCCGACTGCGGCCTCGTCAGCAGCCACCTGATTGTCCGACAACCGGCGCCGGATCCACTGCGCTGTTTTTTCCTGCGATAAAGGCCAGACCTGCATGGTGATGCCGACCTTGTCGATTGCCTTGAACCAGGCACTGTTCTGAAATCTGCCTTCCGGCTTGCCACCGGTAATGAGCAGCACCGTATCGGCCGGTGGCGACTCACACCATTGCTTCAGCGCATTGGCCCCCTCAGTGCCCGGTTTACCGTTCGGCAGGTGCAGATTGATCACTTTTTTGTCGCCAAACAACGACAGAGTGTTGCCGGACATCTGCAGGCCCTGCCAGTCAAACGAGCGGACGTTATCGACCTGATATCGCTCGCTGTTGGTAAAGCCGGCTTCCCTGCAGGCAGCGCGCACTGAATCCGCCCCCTCCATCATCTGCAGCGGCTCATCGCCGGTAATCAGATAAATCGGGCTGATCTTTTTGGCCAGTGCCTTGGGCAGGGTATCCGGAAAAACGTTCACAAGCGTATGTTAACGCGTTTCTGAATATCAGGTGCCGATCAGTTTCGCGCCAATCCAGCGCACGCTACACTGCGCGCTTTTAACCGCCCCGGTCACTCCATTGATCTACTCACTGCTCAGGCCTGCTCTTTTTCAACTTCCGGCAGAGACCGCCCACAACGTTGCGCTAAAGGGACTGAACTGTATTCCGCAGGCACTGCTGAAACAGTGGCAGGCAGACATCGAAGACAAACCCAGACGTGTCATGGGTATCGATTTTCCCAACCCCGTGGGGCTGGCGGCAGGGCTCGACAAGAACGCTGAGTATTTCAACGCGCTCGGCCGACTGGGTTTCGGTTTTGTCGAGGTGGGCACTGTCACCCCCAAGGCACAACCCGGCAACGACCGTCCCCGCATGTTCCGGCTGCAACACGAACAGGCACTGATCAACCGCATGGGCTTTAACAATAAAGGAGCAGACTTTCTGGTGGACCGCGTCAGGCGCAGAAAGTACCACGGCGTGCTCGGCATCAATATCGGTAAAAACCTGTCCACCCCGATCGAACGGGCGCAGGAGGATTATCAGGTCTGCCTGGAAAAGGTGTACCCGCACGCCGACTACATCACGGTCAACATCTCATCGCCGAATACACCCGGGCTGCGCGACCTTCAGCTCGGGGAATCGCTGCAGGCGCTACTCGGCGGTATCAAACAGGCACAACGCGCCCTGGCGGATCGGTATGGCAAATACGTACCGCTGGCAGTGAAAATCTCCCCGGACATGGCCAGGGCAGATATCGACGATTTTTGCCGGGCCGCCACAGGCAATCAGATCGACGGCATCATCGCCGGCAACACCACTCTGACCAGAGACGGTGTGGAACAATCGCGCCACGGCACTGAAAGTGGCGGCATGAGCGGCAAACCGCTCACGGTACGCGCGCGCGAAACAATTGCCAGTCTGGCGCAGCGGTTGCAGGGAGAGGTGCCGATTATCGGGTGTGGCGGCATCTTCACCGGTGAAGATGCCGTGGCGCATCTGCAGGCCGGGGCTGATCTGGTGCAGGTATACACCGGCTTCATTTATCGCGGCCCCGACCTGATCAACGAATTACGGCGAGCCACCAACCCGGAGAGCTGACATGGCTGACTACGATGTATTCAACGGCGATGCCGATGGCATTTGTGCGCTATTGCAGTTGCGGCTTGCAGAGCCGCGCGACGCCACACTGGTCACCGGTGTCAAGCGTGACATCGGCCTGTTAAAGAAAATCGAACCGGCCTCGGGCGACCGCCTGACCGTGCTTGATATTTCGATGGATAAAAACAGCGATGCGCTGAACTCTGCGTTGTCACAGGGTGCGGTAGTCACTTACTTCGACCATCATTTCCCCGGCGATATCCCCGACCATGACAATCTCACGGCCACCATCGACACAGATGCCGAAGTGTGTACCGGCCTGCTGGTCAACAAACACCTGAAGGACGCCTATTTACCCTGGGCAGTAACCGCCGCGTTCGGCGATAATCTTCACCACGCTGCCAATGAAGCAGCCGCTCCACTCAAGCTAAACACTCAACAGATGTCGCAACTGGAAGAGCTCGGCACACTGCTGAACTACAACGGCTATGGCGCAACAGTCTCCGATTTATTCTTCGCCCCGGATGATCTTTTCAGGAAGCTTTTGCCCTACCCCGATCCGTTCGAGTTCATGGCAACGGATGATACCTTTGTCACGCTTAAGGAAGGGTATGCAAACGACATGGCACAGGCGAAAGACATTGCAGCCGCGCTCGCAACCGACGACTGTGCCATGTTCATCTTTCCAATGGCAAGCTGGTCGCGCCGCGTCGGCGGCGTCTATGGGAACGAGCTCGCCAGACACTTTCCCGACAGAGCACACGCGTTGCTAAGTGAAATCGAAGACGATGCCTTTCAGGTCAGCGTGCGAGCACCGCTGAACCGTCGCGAAGGCGCAGATGAACTGTGCCGACAGTTCCCGAGCGGTGGTGGTCGCAAAGCGGCAGCCGGTATCAACCATCTGCCTCGAAGCGATGTAGAAAAGTTTCAGGCCGCGTTTGAATTGCAGTTTAAAACGTAGCGATCCAAGCATCTGCGCGACACAACCTCCGCACTGCACGCGCGCCGGATCACACCTGAACAGGCGCTTATGATCAATGCGTGCGAATAACTATGCGTCCCAAATAAAAAACCTGTTCAGGCGCAACCGGACAGGTTATCGCAGCGCGGACTCCTACCGCTCAGACTCCTGGCGCAAGGCATTTGCCAGCTGCACCACGGCATCCAGATCTTTCTGCAACACCCTGCCGGTATCGTGGGGTTGCCTCAGGCGTCGGTGTATTAAACGATTCTGCACCAACTCAAGCGCCAGCGGGTCCGGATCGGTACCGTTCAGGTAATCGCGCACCTGTGCATTAATTAACTTTCTGGCCTGTGCATGATCCTCTGCAACCACGTGTATACGCCTGCTGAAGGCCTCATCGTCGGGAAAAAGCACAGCGTCGTTGTTTAATACATACTCCGGCGCCTCAGCCACCAATAACGGACGCGCACAAAATTCACCGGGTGATTCTTCCAATACCACAACAGTCACGGTCCAGATTTTCTGGTTGCGTTTGCGCAGCGTTTTATTAAGGGTAAACTTGCGACGCTCGGTTGAACAGGCAGCAAACTGTTCCACTCGGCAGCCACCGTAATCACCGCGATAGTGGTGTCTGGTCATCAGGCCCTGAAGTAAACGCGATTGCGCAAACGGCTCAACATCAAACACCACCGGCCCATTGTCTTTAAAGTTGAGGCCGGCGTAGAACCTTTTCACCACCAGCGGCACCCGAATTACATTGGACAGGCCATACAGCACCAAGGCGATGAAAAGCCCAAGCCAGAATTCATCTGCGTACTGTTCAAACATGCGCTAGCCCGCACCGCAAACGGGAAATAAAATCGATGCACGGTTGTACGACATGCTTTGGGTGTGACACCACACTACGACAAAAGCGCGTTGACGTGGGCGGCGGCGCTTCGTCCGAGCGCATCGAGGTTATAGCCGCCTTCGAGCATACTCACAATACGGCCATCGGCATGTTCACCGGCAACGCGCTTTAGCTCCTGCGTAATCCATGTAAAATCTGCTTCCATCAGGTTCAAACCACCGAGCGGATCCTCAGCGTGCGCATCAAACCCTGCGCTGATCAGTATCAGGTCAGGCTCAAACGCACTCAGGGCAGGCAGACATTCGCTTTGCATCTGCTGCCTGAACTCAGCACCATCACTGCCACCTGTCAGCGGTATATTGATCTTGCGCCCGGGAACGTTCTTGCCATACTTTCCGGGGTAAAGCGGATACTGGAACGATGAACAGAAAAAGATCCTCTCATCATCGCCAACCAGATCCTCAGTGCCGTTCCCGTGGTGAACATCGAAATCGATAATCGCGACTTTTTCCACACCAGCTTGTTGTAGTGCATACAGCGCCGCGATGGCAATGCTGCCGAACAAACAAAACCCCATGGCCTCGGCGCGCTCTGCATGGTGACCGGGTGGCCTGACACAGCAAAAGGCCGATTCATGCGTCCCGCCAGTCACCAGATCGACAGCCTGTATACCGGCACCGGCCGCAAGCAGGGCAGCGCGCAGCGAGTGGGCGTTCATCGCCGTATCCGCATCGAGCTGAACCATACCGCCCGTCGCGCCGGGCGCACTTTCGAAAACACGGTCCACATAGTCGGCCGGGTGCGCGAGCAGCAAGTGATCGCGTGTCGCCTCCCGAGCCTCGTAACGGTCAAGCTTCTGCAGCAGACCGCTCGTGCCGAGTTGATCGAGCACGGCGCGCATTCGGGCCGGTTGCTCCGGGTGGCCGGGAGACATTTCGTGCAGCGCACAGTCCTCATGCGCGATCAAGGCAGTAACTGACATACGGTGAGCTTTCCTAACGGGACAATGCACAGTTTACTGTCGATCGCCGCGGCCATCTATATCCCAATGCAAAGTGGCAGCGCAGTAAGCACGGGGGTAAAAACGTGTAATGCGCGACAGTCCGGACAGGCAAATTCTCTCGAACAAGCGCTCGCAGCGACACCGATTTCAACTTCCAGTTAGCCCCGGCCGGACGACGGCGATACAATACGGCCCCCGTTCCCCCCGAGCACATCATGTGGTTTAAAGCAGCATCGGTATTTCAGTTCCTCGAAGACTTCAAAACGACACCCGAAGAACTTGAGTCAACACTCGAGGAGAAAGCCTACGAGCCTGTCAACCGTCGCCAATTGCTCAGTTATGGCTGGGTGCCTCCGATGGGTGAGGACAGCGAGCAACTGGTGCATGCAGCCAGCGGTTTCATACTGCTGAGAGCACGACGGGAGGAGCGGATTCTGCCGTCGAGTGTGATCGCGGAACACATGGCTGAACGAGTGCAGAAGCTCGAAAAAACACTCGAGCGAAAAGTACGAGGCAAGGAAAAGCTCGAGATTCGCGACAACGTTGTCATGGAGCTGACACCACAGGCGTTTACCAAATCATCCTACGAACAGTTGCTGATCATGCCGCAGCAGGGACTCATGGTGGTGGACACTGCAAGCGCCAAGCGAGTCGACCAGTGCACTTCGCTGCTCAGGGAGACACTCGGCTCCCTGCCGGTCGCGCCGGTGCAGACCGAAATAGGTCAGGCCGGACTTTTTACCCGATGGCTCAAGGGCACGCGCCAGCTGCCAAAGGATCTGATCATGGGGGATGAATGCGTCTTACAGGACGAGGACAACATTGCAGGCACCGTGCGTTGTAACAAGCAGGATCTCACCAGTGAAGAAATCCGCGCACTTTCGACGACCGGCAAACACGTACAGCGCCTCGGCCTGACGCTGAATGATACGGTGAGCTTTGTACTGGACGACGAATTCGGATTCAGCAAAATAAAGTTTGAAGATACGTCACCGGACGACGGCTCAGACGTCGCCGATCTTGATGCCCGCGCGATATTCGACAGCAACTTTTCCCTGATGGCACTGGAATTTGCCACCTTTTTCCCCCGCATGATTGAAATTTTCGGCGGCTACAAGCCCTCGACTGATCCATGAAGACAGATCCCGCAGCGACCAAGCAACTGCTTATCGTAGCCAACACCCCCTCGGTGAATACCAGGGCACTGGCAGCGGCGGCGTTACGCGGCGCACAACACCCCGATATTGAAAACGTCGACGCGAAATTTCTAACACCGTTTGAAGCCGGTGCCAGGGATGTTCGCGATGCTGACGGCATGCTTCTGGGCACGACCGAAAACTTCGGTTACATGAGCGGCGCCCTGAAAGATTTCTTTGAACGCATCTACTACGAAGTTCTGGAAGAAAAACAGGGCATGCCGTACGCACTTTACGTGCGTGCCGGCCTCGATGGCACCGGTACCCTGTCGGCGGTGCAGCGCATTGTCACCGGCCTGAGATGGAAGCGCCTGCAGGAACCTTTGCTTTGCCACGGCGATTACGACGAACGCTTTGTCAGTCAGGTTGAGGAACTCGGTATGCTGATGGCAGCCAGCCTCGATGCGGGTATCGCCTAGTGGGCCGGACGTTCAGGTGGTGTAAACTGGCAGCCCCAGTTCGTCGACAACACCTCAGCGCTATGCAGAAATCGATTCGTGCTTTTCTCTTTATCGGCAGCACCACGCTGGCCGCAGCCTGTTCGACTTTTAACGAACCGTTAATCGACAGCGAACCACCGGACTCCGTTCAGCGCGACACTGACCGGCTCCTCATTCCGCAAGCACCTGCGTCCAATACACCACCCGCTGCGACACAGACCGCACCACTGGACGCTCAGCGCCTGGTAATACCACAGGCGCCGTCGTCGTCCGTACCGGACACCACGCCACGACCGCCGCTGGCCGGCAGTGATCAAACGATAAACTCGGCACCCGCGTCGCTGCCATCTGCACAGTCCAGCGCCGGTGTTTCGCAAGCCAACGCAGCCGTAACCAGCATTGCCTCGCCGGCCACTTCCGTACCGCAAGTCGCAACACCGAATCAGGTCTCGTCGGACAACACGCCCAGACCCCATCACCGCACTGATGACATCAGCGTAGTTACCTGGCGGGCAGAACGCGGGCACATTCCGTCGCAGCTGCTACTCGGGCGCGCTTATTTCAGAGGGGACGCGGTACCGCGAGATGTGGAGCAGGCCAGACTATGGCTGGAGCTCGCTGCCATTCAGGGCAGCAGTACAGCGCAATACGAACTCGGCCTGATCCACTTTATTGGAGCAGGTGTGCCGAAAGACTATGACAGCGCACGCGAGTGGTGGACGGATGCGGCCAACAACGGCAACGATATCGCGCAGCAGAAACTCGGTTACATGTACAGCGAAGCGCTTGGGGTAGAGCGGGACTATGACCAGGCCAAAGAATGGTATTTAAAATCCGCCACTCTCGGCAACGCCGAAGCCCAGACCCTGCTGGGGTCTCTGTACCATGAAGGTAATCGGATTACCCACGACTATCCACAGGCGTTGAAATGGTATCAACTGGCTGCCGAGCAGGGCCATCCGCATGCGCAGTACGCGTTGGCTATTCTGCATCACGACGGCCTCGGCACGCCGCAGGACTATATTAAATGTGCTGCCTGGGTAGACGTTGCACTGGCGAACCGCTACACCGACGAACTTGGAGCGCGTGAACAGTGTCGAAGTCAGCTGGATGAACAAAGCGGTGCAGCGGCGGACGCACTGGCAACGCTGTGGAAGT
The DNA here is from genome assembly GCA_964583825.1 of uncultured Granulosicoccaceae bacterium. GTDB lineage: Bacteria > Pseudomonadota > Gammaproteobacteria > Granulosicoccales > Granulosicoccaceae. The sequence continues at coordinate 5,573 of CAZOXM010000011.1, read as the reverse complement.
CACAATACGTACAGTAAATCGCCGATAATGATGTAGTCGTCAGTAGCAACATGGCACTTACTGCACTCATTACAGGACTGTCGTGCCTGACAACTGCACACGACTGGACGCTACCAGTCCACAGGTTAACTCTCGTTTAAAAAACAATCGTCAACTTGCCTAAAGATCGACCGTGCGGGGCCGTAACACCGCAGTCAACAGTGGTTCGCCCGACTGATCACTGTTCCGCATACTTCAGACATAGGCCAAGGAAATGATGAGACGGTTTGTCCCGACTGCAGGCAGGTTGTGCAAACTGGGCGCTCAAGCACTGCTGCTTGCAATGCTGACGGCATGTGGCGGTGGCGGTGGCGGTGGCGGCCATTCCAATGCACCACCCATTGGTGCCGGAAATGCTGCAAGTGGGAACACCGCCGTGCCAGGCGACATCCGCCTTACACAAAAAGCTGATTTTTCTGAAGACGATATCCGTCACTTCCTTGCGCGCACACACTTCAGCATCGAACCCGGTAAAACTGAATCGGTAAAGACAAAGGGACTGCCAGTCTACATTGATGAAATGATGGACTTTGCGCCGGCAGCATCACAACGCTTTGAACTCGATGCCCATGAACTATTAGTCGGTGACGACGACCCGGCCGGCCTGGAGGGGAAATTCCCCAGTGTCTCGGATGTCATTGACTGGAACATCCAACTCCTGATGACCAATCCCAACGCGTTCCAGGAAGTAATGGGAATGTTTTGGCAGGATCACTTCGGCGTCGACTTCGAATCATTCAATGGTCAGGAAGACCATTTGATGATTGACTTCATCAATATGCTGCGGGCGCGGGGAGTCGACAATTACAGAAACCTGCTGCTGGATGTTTCGCGACACGGTGCAATGCTGATGTTTCTCGACGGTGCAGACAACAGCAAGTTTGCTCCCAACGAAAACTATGCCCGTGAATTCTGGGAACTCTACACACTTGGCGTCGACAACGGATACACGGAAACAGATGTACTGGAAGCATCGCGGGCATTTACTGGCTGGCGTCGGGAGTTTAATGCCAACACCGGTCTGGCCAGCGTCGTTTTCGATCCCGAAAACAAGGCGATCGGCAGCAAGCAACCACTGGGCAGCAGCGTAGGCCACACGCTGGACGGAGACGACTATGGCACCATGGTCGACTTGACAATGCAGTACCGGGGGAACGACGGTTCCGATCTCGTGGCAGAGTTCCTGAGCAGAAAACTACTCAAATATTTCTACCATGACTCTCCTCACGAAACACTGGTTAAAAATTTCTCTGCCGTACTGCGACAAAACAACCTGCATGTCGGTGAGTCGCTGAAAACCCTGTTCGTCTCGGAAGCGTTTTACTCTGCACAGGCCAGGGAGGGATTGGTCAGGGATTTTTACGAACAGGTGGTAGGACTGGTGCGATCCACCGGCCTCACTGAAAGCGCGTGGAATTATCGACGATACCTGTATGAAATGGAAAGCATCCCTTCACGACCACCCAGTGTTGAAGGATGGCCGGAGGGAGACGACAAAATCAGCAGCCATGCCACTGGCGTTGCACTGCCGAACTTTGTTAATGAGCTAATCACGAACCGCAGCGATCAGCTGGAAGCCGGTTACGACATCGGTGACGCCCTGCAACCACCCGGAGCAACCGGTGCCGGTGAAGTTGTCGACTACGTTGCCACGCTGCTCGGTGTAGACCTCGATGATGTCGAAAGACAGGATCTGATTGCGTACATGAATATTCAATACAGTGCTGATGGCACGGAAACACCGGTTAACTACACACCACAGAACACCGATCATCAAAATCGCAAGCTGCGCAACCTGCTGTGGATTCTGTGCCAGCATCCCAGTTTTCATATCAAGTAACCAATTGCCAGAAGGGATATCAGAAAATGAGCTTGTCCAGAAGACACTTCGTGCAACTCGGTTTGGCAGGCGCAGGGTTGGCTGCTATCGGCCCGTTCGCAGGTCACGCCCTTGCCGCAGACAATAAGAAATTTGTGGTACTGGTCAATCTTGACGGAGGCAATGATTCACTCAACACAGTAGTGCCATTAAATCTGGGTGCGTATCACGACAGACGACCTTCCATTTCCATCGAGTCGCCACTATCGCTTACCACAGGCGCCGCATCGACCAATGAATACGGGCTTCACCCGAATTTAACCGGGCTGCAGTCATTACATGCGGAAGGGTCTCTGGCGATGATACAAAAAGTCGGCTATCCGGATGCCAACCACAGTCACTTCACCAGCAAAGATATTTTTCACACCGGTGATACCACAGCACTTAATGCAAATAACAAAACAGGCTGGGTTGCGAGATATGCCAGCTTGTATAACGATCACAGCCTCGGCTGTATCTCACTCGGTTACAACGCAAAAGCACTGCAGGGACCCGACGTCAATCTGTTGCAGCTGAATCGCTTATCGAACTTTTCTTATAACACGGACGGACGCTACAGCGGCGAGAGTGACCAGCGCCTGTTAATCGCCAAAACAATGCTGCAGCGCCGCAATATCGCGGGTAATGCGGATGCTGTGAAACGCGCGATACAGGCGGGGCATCAGAATATCGAAAGAATTCAACAGATCGTCGAAACGTATGTGCCGGGCGTTGAGTACCCGGGCTCACGGTTCGGTCAATCCATGGAAGATATTGCCCGTCTGGTTCATGGCGGCGGCCTCGACACCGACATCTACTACACCGGGCTTGGCGGCTTCGACACCCACAGCGGACAGGGCGCTACCGGTGGCAGGCATCCGACACTCATGACCACGCTGAATGACGGACTGTCGGCATTTGCCACCGATATGAAAGCCATCGGCAAGTGGCAGGACTGTGTGATTGTCGTCTTTTCGGAGTTCGGCCGACGCAACTTTGAAAACGGCTCCGGTGGTACAGACCATGGAGAAGGTCAGACCATGCTGGTAGCGGGTGGTGCTGTGCAGGGCGGTACCTTCGGTGGCTCACTGGTCACCGCGGACCTCAGAGACAAAAGCAGCATGCCAATGGAAGTCGATTTCAGGCAGGTCTTTAGCGACATCATTGGCAACCACCTCGGCAAAGACGCCACACCGGTCTTCCCCGACACCAACAAGTTTGCAAGTACGGCACTGGGCTTTGTCTAGGGAATCTCTGATTAATTTGGCGCGGCCATTTTGGCAGGCATATTTTTTCGAGAGCGAGGCGTCCCTTGCCATATGAACAATGGGCAGTGAATGGTTGTTCCCTTGATAAAAATCGCAACGACGCGCTCGGAAAAATAGGCCGCCAGAATGACGCGAGCAATTGATCAGAGGTTCCCTGTTAAAGATTGCTGTTGTCAGCCATCTTCAGCCGGCACCCGGGGGCGCATGTACATATTGGTCGCCACTGCCGGCCTGTGGGCGCTGTCAATCGCTGGCGGATGTGACAGCAAGCCAGCACAGCAAGAAGTTTTTCACCACACCGTCGCACTTCGTGCAAACGAATCCATAAACGCACTGCCATTGCTCGACAGCAGCAATCAGGTGCGCGCAGATTCGACAAATACCGTGTTGCATGTCGACCCTGCGTTACCGGCAGGGATGGAATTCGATCAGCAAACCGGCAGAGTTACCGGCACCGTCACCCTGCCTGTCGGCATCAGCCAGCACACGATTGTGCTGCAAAACAATGCGTCTCAACTTGAATTCGTCATCTCACTTTCGGTTGACCACGCGCTGCCGGATGCGTTCTCATCACTGTTACCCGGATACAGCGCTGAACTGATCGTCGCCAATGCAGACATCCCGGTGCGAATGGCCATCGCGCCCGATGGTCGACTTTTTTATGCAGAGCTTCAAACCGGCCATATTCGCATTGTTCATCCAGATGCCGGGCTTGACGCTGCCCCTTTTGCAGCGCTGGATGTCGCCACGGGCAATGAAAAGGGGATTATCGGATTCGCGCTTGACCCGCAATTCAATGACAACGGCTACGTCTATGTGCATGCAACAGTCGCAACCGACCCGGCTGACTCAGGTTATGAGGCAGAGATAATACGCTTGTCAGCGGTGAACAATCGCGCAGTCAATGAAACCACACTGGTACGACATCTTGCCGCTGCAGATCTGCACAACGGCGGTGATATCGTTTTTGATCAGCACGGCAACCTCTTCATCGGTCGCGGCGATATCACAATACCTGCACTTGCGCAGACACCAGGGAGCACTGCCGGCAAGATCCTTCGTTACACACGCGATGGCGGCATCCCGGCGGACAATCCATACCCCGGCGATCCGGAATGGGCCAGAGGGCTGCGCAACACCTTTGCGCTCGCTGTTCATCCAGTGACGGGAGATCTGTTCGGCGCCGATGCCGGCCCGAATAACGATGACAAGCTAAACTATCTGGTTGCAGGCAAAAACTTTTTGTGGGGCATGGAAAATGAACCGCAAGGCAGCAGTGTTGGCTATTCAGTGCGCACCTGGGCCGATGTCATTACACCTACCTCACTGCTGTTTCACTCCGGCCAGGGCGGCTTTACCGATTTCAAGCATCAGCTGTTTACCAGTACCTATAATTTTGAAGATATCCGGGTGATTCACCTGACCGGCAGCACATCTACAGATTTTGTCAGGGAACAGACCTTTGCATCGTTCCATCCCGACAACTTCAACAACAAACCTCTGCATATGATCGAGGCACCGGACGGCAGTTTATACGTCTCTACTTTTAATGCGATCTATCGCATACGGGCCGCCGAGGCGACAGCAGCACCCTCACAGGACTAAGAGCCCCTGCACCCGGACTGGCCGGATCAAGCTCAGGTAACCGGCCACCTCACTCGCTTACCCCGCGGGTATTCTGCGCTATATTGTGCCATTGTCATCCCGGATCCCGACATGTACACGCCACTGTACGCAGCCATTCTCGCATTCCTCTTTGTCGCGCTCAGCTTTAGGGTCATATTATTAAGAAGAGCGCTCGGCGTTGCCATCGGGAACGGTCGCACTGACGAGCTGGTGAGGGCCGCACGGGTGCACGCCAATTTTTCTGAATATGTGCCGCTGACTTTGTTACTAATGTACTTCCTTGAGTCCGGCACCAATATCGGTATCGGATTGCACATTTTGGGCTGCGCATTGATCGCTGGTCGACTGATTCATGCTTATGGTGTCAGCCAGCCCGACGAGGATTTTCGCTTCCGCGTCACCGGCATGGTGATTACCCTTGGCACAATGATCTCGGCTGCGGCGAGATTACTTGCGGGTTACGCAGGCTGATCCCGGCAAAAAGTCCCACTCCGTGGTCCGATACCCGAGTGCTGGCGTAACCAAACTTTGTATAGAAACCGATCAATCTGTTTCTGCAAAAAATCCTGCCACGCGCATCCGGGTACAATACAGGCGTCAGCGGCGGCACTTTTTTCCACTATGCTTGTCTTCAGGCAGGTGATACACAGCGTCATAAGCGCATTAGTTTTACCATACCCCACCAGCGAATCACCTGGCAGGGTGTTGAAAAACGTGATGAGCGACGGTCTGAGTAGGCAAATTTCCCCGAAAAAGCGCAGTTTATGGGTGATAAATGAGCA
>CAZOXM010000010.1:32679-70493 GCA_964583825.1 uncultured Granulosicoccaceae bacterium | reverse complement strand
CTCCTGCGCGCGCAACAGAGTAAGCACCGTAGATTGCTTCGAGCACACTCTCAAGCCGTTCCGCCAATTGCGACTGTTCAGGCAGAACAAACGGGATATTGGCAGCTTTTATCTTTCGCTTTGCTCGCACCAGGCGCTGTGCAACGGTTGACTCGGGCAGTACGAAGATACGCGCTATGTCACTCGCTTCGATTCCCAGCACCGTTTGCAACATCAGTGGCGTCCGGATCGATTCATCAATTGCCGGATGTGCACAGACAAACAACAGTTGCAATCGTTGATCCGGCAGTGCCATCGCACTCTCTGTTTTGGCAATCATGTTATCCAGTACCTCAATTGAATTTGAAGTCAGCCGCGCTTCAGCACTTCTGGCGCGATCAATATTCCAGTTTTTCGCCGTCTTTATCAGCCAGGCTTCCGGATGATCAGGGATGCCTTGTACCGGCCAGCGCTTCAACGCCTGTTCGAACGCATGAGCAAGACAATCCTCGGCAAAGCTTATGTCACCGGTTCGACTGGAAATGACCGCAATGCACTTACCGTAGGATTCGCGAGCGATCTGCTCGATCGCTCGACGGGCCTGTTGTTGTTCGGAATTCACCGACTAAGCGTGCGGGTTACCACCTTCAGGCATCGCTGAAGCGCGTATTTCGATCACACCGTAGTGCACGGCAGGGCACTTTTCAGCCCACGCCATTGCCGCGTCAAAATCGGGCACATCAATCGCGAATGTGCCACCGAGCTGTTCCTTGGTATCTGCATGAGGCCCATCCTGTACTGTTTTAGTACCACTTGCCAGCGACAGGGTCGTTGCTGTGGTACTGGGTTGCAGCCAATCTGTGTCAACCAGTACCCCGGCCTCCTGCAGTGCTCCGATGTACTCACCAAAGGCTTTCAGACTTTCTGCCATTTCAGCTTCAGTGACGTCGGCAAACTGTGATTCATCGCTATAGAGTAAGAAGTTGTATCGCATGGTGTGCTCCTGGAGTGTGAAGTAATTGTGCTAGTCAAACATAAGGTGAGGCAGTCATTATCAACTGGCAAGCACTTCGTTCGCCAGGTTATCAAGACCGCGCTCATAGTTTTTACCGAGCATTTTATCGAGGAACAGCCCGAATACCCGGCCGATCGGGTTGTTGCCGAAATTTGAATGCGTCGACCAGGTTACTCTGGTAGCGCCGTTGTGTTCTTCCAGACGAAACGTCTGTATTGGTTTACCCATGGCACCCAGATCAATCTCCATTTGTATTTGCCGATTTTCCTCCGCGGCGATAATCGTCTGCTTGCCTTTGCCTTCCTTACCGTCAAAGGCGAAGCCTGCACCGATACCACTCTCGGGTCCAAAAAACTGTATTTTCAGATCGGGGTCAGCGTCGTGATACGGGTTGAAGCGCTGGAAGCCCCGGCTCGATACGATGACCGGATAAATGGCCTCTGCTCCGGCGTGAATCACTGCACTTCGGGTCACCGTTTTTGAAGACGGTAACGTGAAGCAGGCAGCTAATAGTACAGCGACTAAAACAAGGGGGATGACCGCAGTAGTGATAAGCGACATCGTGAATTTCTCCTGTTTGATTGTCGAGAGCAATATTGCATCTCGTCAGGTAAGACGAGTTTCGCCCCGGCCAATCGACACGACTGGAGAAATTTTTCAGATATTTTTTCCCAAAGCTCTTTATTTATAATTATCAGACACTTATTACACGCACCATCGGCTAGCATGCTACTACGACCTGCCGCAGGCGTCACCCAATAGTTTGACGACGCTGACGAGCCAGCCAGACAAGCGCGCTGCCAGCCAGCAGCAGAAACGGTATCATTGCAAGGTTCACCGCGCTCCAGCCCTGCACCGCAGAGCCGCCGGTGCAGTTGAGCAAGCCGCCCGATGCAAGGCTCGCAAATGTCACGCAACCAAATACCATCATATCGTTGAGCCCCTGCGCACGCCCACGCTCATGCGGTGCGTGAGCGGATGTCAGCAGACTGGTGGCACCAATAAAACCAAAATTCCAGCCCAGACCCAGCAATACCAGCGCGACAAAGAAGTTACCCAGTGCAATGCCGCTCAGTGCCACGACGCCGGCGAGGCCAAGGATAATCAGCCCGCAACTGATGATACGTGTAACGCCGAATCGATTGATCAAGTGGCCGGTAAAGAATGACGGAATAAACATCGCCAGCACGTGCGCCGATACAATATCGTTGGCGTTGGCATTCGTATATCCGCACCCGATCACCGCCAGCGGTGTCGCAGTCATGACGAGATTCATCAACGAAAAACTCACCATTCCGCAAATTATCGCGACCAGAATGGTCGGGTTGCGCAGCAGTTCCGCACGCGATCTCGCAGGTGGCAGGTTTTTGCCATCGGCCTGCCCTCCGTCACCATCCGGCAGATCCAGCAACATAAAAAGAAACATACCGATCAGGTTGATCGCGATCACCGCGAGATAGGTGCCCAGATAAGGCGTACTGGTGGCACCAAACACCAGTTTGTTAACCTGCGGACCAAAGATCGCCGCGAGCAGCCCGCCGGCCATAACATAAGATATAGCCTTGGGTCGAAAACTTTCAGACGCCGTATCCGCAGCAGCAAACCGGTAAAATCCCTGTGCAGACATATAAATACCCGTGAAGTACGAGCCCACCAGCAGCAGCTCGAACGACCGAATAGTTAGCGCGTAGGCCGCGACCGCAGCCCCGAACGCACCACCGACCGTACCGATAAAAAAGCCAAACTTGCGTCCCCGTCTCTGCATCAGAGGTGAAAGCCAGGGAGCCGTCGTCATGGAGCCAAACACAATCAGCGAGATCGGCAGGGTAGCAAAACACGGATTGATCGAGAGCATCGCCCCGGCCAGACCGCTAACGACAAACAGCATTGGCATCTGTGCACCCATCAACGCCTGGGCGGCAACCAGTACCGCAATATTGCGTTTCGCGCGGGCGTCATCGATCTGGGGCATGGGTTTATTATTCCGGAGCGGGCGACAAGGTCGGCCTGAATTAATGGCAAACAAAAAGATCTGAGACGTTCGGGTTAACAGAGACGACTTTTGTCGATGGAATGGTTCCAAAGCACTGCTTACTATACAGGACAAAACCATACCAGATCGAAATTTAACCACATTCAATACACTATTGAACAACACCGAGAGCAACACCGGTCCGTGATCAATCTACACGCCCTCGTCCAGCGATTTAAGTATCGCTTAATCAGACAAGGCAATAGCGATCATCGCTTTGCATACAACCCGTATTGAACTCCGTGCATGGCAGATCAATCATGATCTGCCATGCTGGTATAACGACTCGATTACCTCTGGCGGTTGGCAGGTATCGTGAAGAAAGCGCAGCTCGTAAGCGTCAGAACGGACATCGCGATCAGTATTTTGAAGACTCTCATTGCTTACAACTTTTAATTCAGTAGATCGCTAGCTAACCGTTTTTATATAATGGTAAACAGCAGCAAGTATCCATTCAAAACGCATTTTCAAGATCATGCGAGCGAAACAACAGGCCTTCTTCCTTTTTCAGCTCCGAAATTCTTTCTGCTGCGCCCTCAATATTCCTCTCGGCAGCTTTACCGTACCATTCGAGCGCGAGATCACTATTTCTCTCTACCCCCCGGCCATACTGATAAGCATCACCCAGGTTAAAGAACGCAGTTGCATTTCCATGCTTTGCTGCTTCCCTGAAAAGCGCTGCAGCCGCCTTTTCATTTACCGGCATCCCCACGCCTTCCGACTGATGATACCCAAGCTGAACCATGGAATAAGAATCGCCAGCATCGGCGCCTTTTCGGTACCAGGTGAGCGCGGCATCCAGGTCGTAAACGCTTCGAGTAGCATCGCCATAAATTTTTCCAACATGGTACGCGGCGCTGGTGCGGCCATTGTTGAAGGCCTCTTTCATCCATTTCACCGCTTCCTCCGAGGATCGCTCGGTGCCTAAACCTTTGGCGTGGAAGAAACCCAGTCTCAGCTGTGCTCTGGCGAAACCCTGCCCGGCGGAAGCACTGCACCACTTATAGGCTGCATTGACGTCGACTGATGTCCCCTTGCCGAGTTCCAGCGCATCACAGTAGTAAAATTGGCCCACTCGCTGGCCTTTCTCTGCGGCACTTTTAAACAACTCAAAAGCACGAACAATATCCGTCTCAACACCCCTGCCGCTCTGTAACTGTACTGCCAGCTCCACCTGCGAGGCAGCATGATTTTGTGCGGCCGCCTTACCGAACCAGAAGGCAGCCTTTTCGTGGTTTGTGTTTACAGACCGGCCATTAGCGTAAAACACGGCTACTTTATATTGCGCTGGCGCATGGTTCAGCTCGGCGGCTTTTTGGTACCAAAGGAAGGCCTCGGGGAGGTTCTTTTCAACTCCACTTCCCTGTTCATACAGCGCTGCGACCATATGCATCGCGGTTGCATTTCCTTGTTTGGATGAACGCTGAAAATACTCCATCGCTTTTTTCAGGTTCTTTTCAACACCGTATCCACGCAAATAAATTATCCCGAGGTTGTGACTGGCCCAGTGATCGCCGGATTGCGCTCGTTCAAATAACTTGTATGCTTGCACGTAGTCCTGCTCAACCCATCGACCGTTCAGGTACATCACGCCAAGCCAATTCAGGGACGGCATGTAGTTCTGTTCGGCAGCTTTTTTCAGCCAGCACCAGGCCTTCTTATCGTTGGCCTCACCGTCAAACGATCCACTAATATAATTGCTTCCCAGTTCATGCTGACTCCAGACGTGTCCCTGCCTGGCTGCAGCTTCAAGGTAGACAATGGCCGTTGCAATGCCTTCTTCACTTTCGCGTGCATTCAGGTAATCCTTACCAAGGTCATACTGGCTTCGAAGATCTCCGGAGCGAGCCTTGAAAATCAGCATCTGTGCCTCGTTACACAATGATGCATCAACAGCACAGCGGTGTTCGGCATCGAGGATTCTCACCACAAAATCGTCGACGAGCACCACACTGTTCTTTCCAGCCGTGCTGGTATAGTTAAGGCCCAATGACTCGTAGCTGAACGTACTTTCTCTGTTGTCCGAATATGTACTGGATCGGGTATGCGTGCTGGTCGTTATTGTCTCAGCTCCAGGTAGAATTTTCTCTACCTGCTCGCGAGTCATTCCCAGTTCGATCTCCTTAAGCAAATCTGTCAGAGGTGCCTGGTTTGCCTGGCTCTCGGCTTCAGTCGCATAGCCTGCTGCCCCACATGAAAATATCAGCAGTGAAACCGTAATACTCCGGAGTAATTTCATACGACGCGTTAGTGTGGTGATTGATTTCGATGGATCTGCCAACACGATACCCCCAGATCAGAGACAGCTGTGAGAATACCTTGCACGGCAATTCGGTTTGTCGCAAGTATTTTCAATCTGTTACTGTGATGTGAGCAGGCAGTAGACCTCTTACCACTCGCCACATAAATCCACTCCGTTTTCTTGCTTTCCGAACACCCTGGCAGCGAGCGCCGGGCAGTCTCAGTGGCTGCGACGCGGGATGCAGATTTTGAAGTCGACTTCGTCAGCAGGAAAATTTGACTGTAATAGCCCGCGACGACTCCTCCGCCTTGGCTGTAACCAATATATTCACTGATACCACAGCGGCGTAACGTGCTTCGCCCAAACACCGGAATGTCAGAAAAAAGGGCTGGCGGCGTGGTAACAAAGTCGGCGTACGGCTCCCACAGTGTCGCCATGTCCAGACCCTCCCTGCCAAAGATACCAAGCGCATCGATTTGTGCCAATCCACCCACTCCGGTGTTGGCTCCACCGAAATGGTATTCGGTCAGCGCGAGTTCGGTACCCGGATAAAATTCATCTACTGCAGAACGCTGGCGGGGAATAACCGCAGATCCATTGCCATAGTCAGCTGCAAATGTACCGACTAAGCGATCTATATCGCTGGCAGTAGCACCAAAAGTCGCGCGAGAAAGAAAGCGGGAGGTGGACCCGGCCGTACTAAATGGCCCTGTCGGATCGGGGTTGCCGGAATTATTCGGTTCGTCTGGTGGCTCTGAAGCAGCACTGGTGATGCGGATATTATCCAGATACACACCGCCGCTGGGCTGATCCGAATACTGTTGCCACCAGACTCCCCAGATTGACCCCTGAATGCCCAGGTCAGCAACGGCCACGGATTCCTGCTGCCACTGATTCGCCGCAACAATATTAAACACCGGAGTAACATCACCAACCTCGACGGAGCTGGTTCGAATTGCAAGATCAACGCTGCTTTCACTATAGACAGAAAATTCAAGATACCCATCGGGCGGCACATCAATCGCTGGCTGAAAACCCAGATAAATTCCTTCGTAACCGTTCAATTCACCATACAACGCATAGTTTCCCTCAAACACCTGGGAAGTTGACGCATGGTCAGTATTGGTCCACGACCAGTCGGAAACTCCCGAAGCGAGGCTCTCCTCGTAAATCGGGATCACTGGCGAGTCACCGGTAGCTGCCGGTAAATTGCAGGAACAACTTAATGCTGCCAGCCCGATAGCAGTTAAAGTATCAATCAGTGACGATCATTCACCGTCATTACACCCAAAATTCTTTCTCTGGGAACGACAAACCGGCCCAATCGCAAATGAAACTATATAAAACAGCGAAGTATACGAACTTAGGCAACTAAGCGTCTAAAGAACCCCGCATTTCGATGTCCGGTGACCAGCAGCTTATCGGTCGCCCGTGTCATTCCGACATACAAAAGCCTGGCTTCTGACGCTTCGTCTGCTTTTGCAACCGGAATTAGGTTGGTCCCAACAATGGATACGAACGGGAATTCCAACCCCTTACTGCTATGCAGAGTCATCACAGTCACTTTTTCTGCGTCTTTTTGGTATTGCGATTTTTCTTTTTTACCAGCGAGCCAGTTAATTGGTATGCCTTGCTGGGAGAGTCTCTGGGCGACTTGTTGTCCAGTACGCATGGTTCTATAGAGAATGCACATATCTGAGTATTCCATGCCACGTTTCCTCAGCACCTGAATACAACGCACCGAGTAATCGATTTCACTCTGCAAGCTGTCAAATAGCTGTACAGCTGGCTCTGGCCCATGCCGCCTTGCACTTTCAGGTTCAATGAGCGGAATGTCATCGCTAGTTGACCCAGAATCGCAATAGTCTTTTACAAAGCGATAGGCAAACGCCAGTATCTCATCAGTATTTCGGTAGTTGACTCTCAATATAGTTGTACGACCCCGCGCTTGAATGCCGACGCTGGAAAGCGAAAAGCCGATTTGCTTATTCGCTGAGTAGATCGACTGCGCATCGTCGTACAACAGCAGCAGGGACTGGCTTTCCGGATCAACACTGTCGACCACCAGTTGCAGCCATTCCGGTTCAAAGTCATGCCCCTCATCTATCATAATTGCCCCGTAAGCACCTTTGGGAATCCGGCCTCTGGCTGTGGCATCTATGCCAGTGGTGACCAGTGCATCCAGGTAGCCTTCACCCGGTGGTGGAGGATCGATATGATAGGTCGCCAACAGTGATTGACACCAGTCATGAAAGTGACGCACATCTACCTGTTGGGAAACACCACGGCTATTCGTCAGCTCTCTTAATCTCGCAGCGAGGGTGATATTGAAACAAAGAACAAGTATCGGCTTGCTCATCTGGTGAGCGAGCTCCAGACAGCGGTAGCCCAGAATCAGCGTCTTACCCGAACCGGCAACTCCATGAATAACCCGGTGCCCTTCCCCGAGACTTCTCGCCAGCTGTTCCTGTTGCAAGTCCATAATTCGCATAACGTCCGGCAACAAATCCTCATTTTCATCAAGAAGCGCCCGCGACTCATTGAACAACTCCGCCTGCGCTGGTAGTTTAATTACAACTTCAGGAAAGAGGTGCGCACGAATATGATCGATTTGCGGCAGTGTTAGCTTGCATGAGAAATTCATCGGGAACATATCCCACAGGCCTTTCTGGAAAAGCTCGGGATCTGTGGATTCAAGCATTTCATCTTTGCAGATGGTCAAGTGTTCATCGAACACCTTCGGTAGATCGCTACTGGAAAACTGCTGGCGAGTTATGCTGGTTAGCACCACCCCAAATGCATAGGGAAACACCAGCTTTCCCTGATACTGCCCCGTATGATGCACCAGCAGAGGATCACGGCTCAGATCATTAACTAGTCCGTAGGTGCATTGCCGGACTTGCTCAATGGGATGCTGTGTTTTTTTAAGGCTATTTCCGGTATACAGTGTGATAGTCGAACGGTCGAGTGAGTGTATCGTTTCGAGCTTCCAGTCCTTAACCTCCAGCAACAGTAGTCCTCGACCAGGGTGCAGAATGATAAAATCGGAGTAGCGGCGCTGCTTACCTTTTCCTATTGGTATTTCAAACCAACACAGATAGTCGGATTCCAAATGTAATTCGAGCATGCGTGCAAATCGCTTTTCTCCTGCAGTCATTCTGGATGAACAACGGCTTAGCGATGGTATTAACTTAGCTCCCATAAGTCACTTCCCGGATTACAACAAAAGGCCAGTGCTCAATTATGGTGCCACCTGAGACTGGTTAAGACTGCTGAATTTTCTATCTATGCGTGTGCTCACAGATTTACTGGACAAATCTGCTCCTACTCACTACTGGACCACTACCTGCCATCGCCGGCAATCTTCTCAAGCTCATAAATAGACTCGGCGATATCCTCCACCCGCTTCTCCATAACCGCCCTGGCATCGTAGAGACCCTGGTTGTAGAAGTAAGGGCCGAGTTCTGCGATCAGGAAATCCAGCAGGAACTGCGCTTCGAATTGTCCGAGTTCGCGGTCGAGCTCCTCTTGAAAATATGTTTTCAATTTTTCCGCAATCGCGTCTTTCTGTTCGTTAGTAAATTCAATATCTGCCATTTTTACCTGCCGTTTCACACGATCTCACACTTTGAATGACAACTGCACCCTTCACTCCAACGGATACATATCCCGCACGATCGAATCGAAAAACTGAATCCTGTTCGGTATGGTCGCTTCAAAGAGAGCTGCCAGTTCGTCGCTGATGCGATCTCTGCGGTATCTCAATGCCACATAAGGTAAAAACGATTCGGCGATATCTTCCCGGTCGGGGAAGTCCTGCGCATACGTTGAGATAAACGTCGGGTCTGCCTGTTGCGCTGCCAGCCAACCCGGGGAGGCGGCATAGTCGGCATCCAGTGAGCTGTGGCTGCCTTCGTGGATCAGAGTTTCTTCGGCGATCCCGTCGGCTATGTACAGCTCGCCCTGCCCGGTATGTACCAGCAGATTACGATTGCCGCCACCCCACGGGTAGACGCCTTTGTGTATCCAGGAGGTGTCGACATCTTTTCGCAGCAGCGTTGGCAGCTGCCCGAACATTTGCGCGTAGCGCGCTGCTTCGATGCCGGCCTCCTCCTCTGTGAATTCCGGGTTCACCTGAATTTCGATACTGAGACCGTCGTCGTAACTGGCCAGAAACAGGTAAGGGCTGGTGTTTACCCATCCTTCGCGCCGGTCATACATTAACCGCTGCCCGGTGCCCTGCGCCGTGATGCCTTGAAAGGCACTGGGGTCATCTGCCGTGACGATATCCGGGTCGACAAAGATGGTACCCGAAAACGGCGGAGAATCCGGTACGGCAACCGGTGGACTCACCGGTGTGCCACCTTCCTCGCCTGACTCAGTCTCGCTGCCATTGCCGGAGTCACCACCACCGGCTTCTCCACTGCCCTCACCGCCGGTGGTGTCGTGCGGGCCTTCGGTATCATCGGTACCAGTGTTGTCGGATTCTGTCTCCGGTGTTGGACCAGAGGACGATCCGCTGGTCGACTCACCGCCACAGGCTGAAAGGACGATTAGCAGAGTCAGACTGATAAGAATGCGACTGTCCATGACTGCTCGAATGCTCCTGAAAAATTAGTGGTGTGGCTGTGACACGTTTCCGCCCGTGCATTGTGCATGTTTTATAGCCGGGTAAACAGAGCGCTTCAATGAGCCCGCACCATCCACCTGACGACAACTCAAAACAGCCACGCCCACCGGGACTACACAATTGCCAGTGCGGCATTCTGTTGTTGCCTGCTGCTGCGCACCGCGCCAGCCAGTATTTCCAGACAGCTGATCGTGTCGGGCAGTCCCAGACATTCATCGGTCACCGAAACCCCGTAGCGCAGTGATGGCAGTGGGCCGAAGGGCTGCTTGCCTTCATGTAGATGACTTTCGATCATCACCCCTGCCGGGGGTCGTTCACCCGCAACGAGTTGCGCACTGACATAGTCGACCACCGCTTTTTGGCGCGCCGCGACTTTTTCAGAGTTGCCATGACTGCAGTCAACGATCAGACCCGTGTTGACCCCTCGCTGTTTCAGTAACTGACATGCGTCTTCCTGATGTGACTGACTAAAATTTGGCCCGCAGGCACCACCGCGCAACACCAGTGCGGTATTGGTATTACCCGCAACGGTTCGATAACCTACCTGCCCGTTCGGCATTACGTTAAATGTGGTCTGGCTGGTGCCGATGGCTTTGGCTGCATCCGCTGCGACGCCAAGGCTGCCACAGGTCGCGTTCTTAATACCAACCGGGCACGCCATCGCCGCCGCCATCTGCCGGTGGGTTTGCGATTCACTGGTCCGTGCCCCCAGTGAGGAAAAAGCCAGTAAGTCTTCCACATAAGGGAAGACAAACGGGTCGAGACTTTCAGTGGCGACCGGCAGCCCGCGTTCGATCACCCCCCTCATGACGCGCCTGCTTTCGATCAGTCCCTCGGCCGGCCCCAGGCTGCCGTCAAGTGCCGGATCCAGAGCCAGCCCGCGCCAGCCGACCGTGGTGCGTGGTTTTTCAATGTAAACTCGCATCGCGATCAACAAAGCGTCATCAAAGCGCTGGCTTACTCCGGCCAGCGCATCGGCGTAGTCCAGCGCCTGGGTCACGCTATGGACCGAGCAGGGCCCGACGATGGCCAGCAACCGCTTGTCGCGCCCGTGCAGAATGTCGGCGATCTGATCACGGCAGGTGGTCACACGGTTAATATCAGCCCTGGTGAGGGACTGTTGGGCTCTGCACTGCGCCGGTGATGGCAGTGGGAGAACGTCGCCCTGCGTAGCTGGATCGGTGGTGGTTGTCATACTGAGCTCCGGGTTGCCAGCGGAGTTCAGTGTTTGTGAGTGTGGAATCCGATGGCGGGTGGGTGGTGTTCGCCTTCGGATAATCCGATCAGGCGGTTGACCGTCGCGTAAAATAAAAAAAGCCCTGCCACACACACAGTATCTGCCACGCCGCATTGCGTGCCATGACTGCTTGTGTTGAAAGGGTTTTGTTCACGCAGGTTTCGTCTGTTACGGATTGAACAAGCCGTTCACGGCTTCCGGCGTCAGTATGCACCGCTTGTGTCTCTGTGCGCAACCCCGCGGCGGCACGACCAGTATCATTGATCTACTGCTGCTTTAACCGGGTGACCCATGGCGCAAAAACGCTTCGAAGACAATGCGAGTATCACGCTGGGTTACTGGGGCATTCGTGGCCTTGCGCAGCCCATCAGATTCCTGCTGGTGTGCGCCCAGGTGCCGTTTTCAGAATTGAGGCTCGGTGTATTTCGGGATGGCACACTCATGGGGAAAGCGGAGGAAGAGCAGGACTGGGAAAGCGTGCGTGTCACGCTGCAGGTACCGTTTCCAAATCTGCCTTTCCTGATCGACGAAGGGACCACACCGCCTGTAAAACTAACGCAAAGCAATGCAATTCTACGTTACCTTGGCAGGCGCTTCGATTTTTATGGGGATTCCGAATCAGAGAAAACAGAAATCGATGTGCTGCAAGATGAAGCGTATGATTTTCGCAACGAGATAATTAAAACTGCGTATGCACCGCAGGCAGAATACCTGGCAGCTTACGACACCTTTAAAAAGCAAACTCTGCCGCGGTACCTCAATGGGTTTGAAGCCTACCTGGCTGAACGCGAACACCCGGAATTTTTTGTAGGCCGCCGGTTGTCACTGGTGGATTTTGTACTCTACGAATTGTTGTGGCAAACGACGCAGATGGTCCCTGGCGCTATCACAGCTGCCAATCGTTCCGAACTTTACGCCTTTATCCAACACTTTGAAGCGATACCACAGATCTCAACATATATGCAGTGTGATACCTATATTAGACACCCAATCAACAGCCCTTGGGCATCTTTTTTTTAGCAGGAAGTTCGGTAGCACACAAGGCAGCGCCAACAAATTCACTCCCAGGGCTGGCACCATTGGTCAACATTGAACAACCAACTCATGGTTGCCATCGATTGATATCCTTGATCGACCGGCTGATCTTGTAAGATAAAACCAGAGATCCGACGACAAGAACTACGAACAATACCATCACCGCAACCCGCAGTTCATCGCCTCCCTTCAGGTATTTGGCTAACAAGAAAAATAGAAGATTCTAATTCCCGCCGAGAATCACATTGGCAATATTTT
Organism: uncultured Granulosicoccaceae bacterium; assembly: GCA_964583825.1. GTDB lineage: Bacteria > Pseudomonadota > Gammaproteobacteria > Granulosicoccales > Granulosicoccaceae. The sequence goes on along the minus strand of CAZOXM010000010.1, from coordinate 58,065 downwards.
TCAGCCCGCTTCTTCGCCAGGCATCGAATACGCCGTTTCCACTATGCTTAAGGTGCGATTATCGGGCTTGCGGCAATTTCGCTTTCCCTTGTATCAACACCCACGAAATTAGTGCCGTGTTCAAACCAGCTCCGCGGTGCCGGCGCACCCCAAAGCGTCTGTCGTTGCGGGTCTTGCAGATCCCACTTAATTGGCTCCAAATCGGGATCGACCGTTTGATAATCAGAACAATAAATCTCAATACGATGTCCGTCAGGATCCAGTATATAAAGAAAAAACGCATTTGAAATACCGTGCCGGCCTGGTCCGCGCTCTATATTGGAAACGTAGCCAGTGGTAGCCATCAGATCAAGTAAATCGATAATATTTAGCGGTGTTGGCACCCAGAACGCAACATGATGCATGCGTGGTCCGTTACCGTTGGTAAAAGCCATATCATGGACTCCACCTTTGCGATGCATCCAGGCAGCCCAGATTTTTTTGCTTTTTTCGTCCTCTGTGTATTCTGTCACTCTGAACCCGATATCGTTGTAAAACGCTACCGAAGCATCGACATCGGGTGAAAAACAGTTGAAGTGATCTATGCGTAATGGTTTGACACCACGATATAACGCGTACTTCTGATGGATCGATTCGAGCCTGTCCATCTTGTGATAAAACTCTATCGGTATGCCAATGTTGTCCGAAGTTAACAGCGTACGCCCCTGATACGGACGCTCAACCCATTGGGTTGGCCGGCCCCTGGTGTAGAAATACTGCTCGGCCTTGTCCAGATCCTGCTCATCAAAGGTTTTAAAGCCCATTACTTCAACTGTACCTGGCATATCCGACTTTTGCAGAATCACACAGTGATGACCGCGCTCTTCCATGGCACGGAGGTATACGTGTGTATCACTTTGATCAGTGATCTGCAGCCCCAGAATATCGGTGTAAAAAGTAGTGGATGCGGCCAGATCCGACACGTTTAGACAAACGTGACTCAAGCGTATGGTATTAAAGTCGGGGTATAGATTGGGCTCTGGCACCGGCATCAGCTTGCTCCAAGTTTAGTGATTTTGTGTTCTCCAGTCGCAAAGCCAATATGCTTTTGCTCCATGTAGAACTCGAACGACCAGTCACCGCCGTCACGCCCTATCCCACTGGCTTTTACCCCACCGAATGGCGTGGGCAGGTGTCGTACATTTTCCGAGTTTACCCAGATCATGCCCGCCTCCAGTTTATCGGTGAAGCGCAGCGCTCGGGTCAGATCATTAGTCCAGACATAACCGGTAAGACCATAGGCAACGTCATTCGCGATTTCCAGCGCTTCCTCTTCGTGTGAAAAGGGAATGGACGTCAGCACCGGGCCAAAAATCTCTTCCTGTGCAATACGCATCTCGTTACTGGCATTGGTGAACAATGTCGGCTTGACGAAATAACCTTCATCGCCAAGGGTGTCACCACCGGCGGCAACGGTAGCACCTTCCTGTCGGGCGATATTAAAGTAGCTGGTAACCTTGTTAAAATGTTCCTCGGTGACCAGGGGCCCTATTTCGGTGGCCGGATCAAGTGGATGACCGACTTTAATCCTGTTAACGCGCTCAATAAGTTTGGCTTCAAACTCGCTGCGAATGCTGTCCTGGATCAGCAGGCGCGAAGACGACGTGCAGCGCTCTCCGTTGATGGAATAAATCATGAATATCGCAGCATCCAGCGCTCTGTCGAGATTGGCATCATCAAATACAATCACCGGGTTTTTTCCACCCAACTCCAAATGATTGCGTTTTAATGTGTCAGCGCCCTGCTTCACTATTTGACTGCCTGTTTTACTTTCTCCGACAAAGGCTATGGCTTTTATCAATGGGTGTTCACACAACGCTTTGCCTGCACCCTCACCAAAGCCATTCACCGTGTTTAAAACGCCGGGTGGCAAACCGGCCTGCTCTGCAATTTCTACTAACAAACGCGCTGTTAACGGCGACGCCTCTGCAGGCTTATGCACCACCGTGCAACCCGATGCCAGGGCGGGTGCAATCTTCCAGGTAGACAACATAAACGGTGTGTTCCATGGGGTGATAACACCCACAGGCCCTATAGGCACACGCGTTGTGATATTCATTAAGGTGGGTGATTTCAGGTGCTGACCATCTCGCGCCTGTACCACCTGGTCGGCAAAGTATCGAAAGTTTTCTGCGCCACGCAATGCAGCCTTGGACATGAATTTATAGGCCTGCCCCGTGTCCCAACATTCACACAGCGCAATTTCATCGGCCCGTGCTTCAATACCTTCTGCCACCCTGATGAGTATTGCACGTCGTTCCTTCGCCGCCAGATCACGCCATTGTGCGAAAGCGCTGGAGGCCGCTTTGGCTGCACTGTCGATGTCCTCTGCGTTGCCATGTGCAACATCGCAAATAGCACTTTTATCAACGGGTGAGGTCGCCTGAAAGACTCCGCCCGACCCTGGCACATCCTGCCCGTCAATACGGTTCATCACACCAGACTCACGAAAACGCACCAAATAGCCATTGAGCTTTTGTATGTTTTGATCAAGTACACTCATACTTTGTTATCCTTCTTGCATACCACACAATATTAACATGTTAATATTTGCTATGTTAAGTAAACTGCAGACGTAATGACAAAAAAACTCCCTGACACTGCACGCTCTTTGCCCATCGCACTCATGCGTGCCCGCGAAGGTGTCATGATTCCCATTCGCGAGATGCTTGCAGACACAGGCATCACCGAACAGCAATGGAGAGTATTGCGCGTACTATCGGAACACGGCACGCTGGATAGCAAGACCCTGGCAGATCGTGCCAGCCTCCTGCTCCCAAGCCTCACGCGAATTGCAACCACACTGCGCGAAAAAGGCCTGATTACACAAAAACGTGATGAGTCAGATCGACGTCGACAGTTCGTTACCATTACCCCCGCCGGTCAAAAAATCATTGCAGACAACACCGCACAGGCAACCGACATTGTGGCTGAATTTCAGCGTATTGTGGGTAAGAAGGACTATGAAGTGCTGTTGGATTTGCTGGCCAGACTGGATCCCGGAGCGCGAAACTAGAAGAGCATGAAACTCCAGCACTAATCCCGCATCGCGTGCCACTTGTTTTTATCCCCGCCAACGTTGCTCAATAAACCAATACCCTCCACTGCAACTCGACGACATCCCCAGGCTGCAGGTAACCGGACAAATCAGCTCAGGCACCCGTCACGACAATACCGCGCGGCTGTAAGCTCATGTAGAGGGTCATCAAACCAAATCCGCAGATCGCCACTGATCAAACACATCAAGAGCTGCCTGCACAAAAACAGCATCGTTTATGTGCCCATCGATACGTTGAAAGTCAACGTTTGACGGCACGGTTGCCTCAAGCTCATCGATGAAATGGTCAAGCCCCGACTGATCATGCAAGGCAGCACCCTCGCGATCCCACTCTCCCAGACCGTGCATCGGCAATAAGAGTGCAACCGGCCCGGTTGCTTTGGCCAACTGATCGGAGTGTGCACGCGCTACTTGTCGACGCTCTTCGTTGTTCAGCACTATCGATGTCAGCAAGCGGTTGTGGGCGTGGGTCAGATGCCCTGACCATTTATCCGGCAGAGGCTGCCAGCCAACAATATCAACGAGATCATAACAACCCGGCGACACAATCTGTGGCGTACCTACCAGTCCGGCACCGGTCAACCGATCTGAACCCGCCGTAATATTTGAACCGTGAATATGGTTGCCTAACTCCTGTGTGCACAGATCGAACACACAGGCAAACGCACCCTGCTGCGCGAGGTTCTCAAACGCCCTGCCGCCCATGCCTGTGGCATGAAAGACCGCCACTTCATAGCCACGTTCCTCCAGAGCCGGCTTCAGTGTCACCATATACCTGAGCGCTGATTTACCTAACGATGTCATGCCGATAAGCGGTTTGTTTTCATCGGGCTTGACTACCGATCTCGCAGCACCAAGCACCGCACCACCCGCCTGACTCAGTGATGCCTTACAAATAGAATTCAGTCCGAACAGTCCGCCGGCCCAGAGAATCATTTGCGTATCCGCTGCCAGACGCTCTGCGGGAATAAGCGCAGAAAATGCCACTGTAGAGACGATGTATTTCGGCACGCCCAGCGGTAATGCGGAACACACATCGAGAGCCAGATCGGTGCCCATCGTGCCGCCCAGCACAATCATGCCATCGAACCTGCCTTTGGCATACAACCGGGCAGTCAGCAGTGCAGCACCCAAGGCCATGATTTGCATCGCCGCATTTTCGTCATCGGTTGCAATCGCAGCCTCGATGCTGCTACCACCTTCGGTCGCCACATCATGTTTTGAATAGTCAGTCGCCGTGGACGGGTCACCAAGCACCGACACATCCATAGACACAACACGGCCGCCCTGCTCACGTATAACAGATGAGAGGAAATTCAATTCATCATCTTTTGTGTCATAGGTGCCAATAACAAGAATGGTCTTTGTAGACATAATATGCGCCCCTAATTTATAGATTTAGTAGTTGAATATCATGTTCGTTACTGATCTGCACCTGCTGCACGGCCGCGCCATTCCTTTACCAGCGTTCGCAGGTGTATAAACACGACGAGCAAAATCATCATAAAGAGGATAAAGGCAATGGGTCTGTCAATCATGTCCATTGGTGTCTTTAAACGTGGCAGCGCGGAACGCAGTTTTACTTCCATAATGCCGCCCAGCACCATCCCCAATATGATCGGAACAATAGGCAAATTCAGGCGCTTTAGTATTAGCCCCAACACACCAAATCCAGACGCGATCATACAGTCAGTCAGTGAATTTCGAAGCGAATAGACCCCGACAAAAGACAAGATCATTATCATCACCCCGAGAAAACGTGTCGGGATTCGAATGACTTTTGTGAGAATATTTGTGGAAAACAACAGAAACACTAAAACAATAACGTTCAGCGCGATCAATGCGAAATAAAGCGCATAGACAAGATCAATGTTATTTTGAAACAGCTGGGGACCGGGAATCACATTGTGCACATAGAAAACTGACAACATCATCGCAGTCAGCGCCTCACCGGGAATACCCAACGCCAGCAATGGGATCATTGCAGCGGCGGGCACAGCGTTGTTAGCCGCCTCCGATGCGACCAGACCTTCCGCCGAGCCGTTGCCAAATGCCTCCGGCGTTGCCGACGTTTTTTGCGCATACGTGTAACTCATGAACTGAGCAGTGAATTCCCCCGTGCCTGGAATCATGCCAAGCACAACACCAAAGCCGGATGCCACGGTAGCTACCCGCTTGTGCTTTAACAATTCCTTTATACCGGTCGTCATTCGCCCGGTCACCGGCATCGCCTTTGGACTAGTGTCTGCCGTTATCAGTAACAGGAATGCCTGACTTAACGCAAACAGGCCCAACACTACAACAATCAGGTTAAAACCCGACGAAAGAAAACTGAAACCGAAAGTATAGCGCTGTGTGTAAGTTACGGCGTCCAGACCAACGGTTTGCAAAAAAATTCCGAACATTGCCAACAGCCCGGCGGCGAAGATCTGTCCGCGATGCGCCAGAATCACCAGAATAATACCGAGGGTAGCGGCCAGAAATATCTCTCGACTGCCAAACATCGGCGCAATCAGGGCGAGCACTGGCGACAACAATATCAGACAAGCAATTCCAAAAATGCCGCCCCAAAAGGATGCACTGTAGGCGAGCGATACAGCGCGATGCGCCTCACCGCGCTCAGTCATCGGGTAGCCATCGTAAGAGGTCAGCGCATTAACGGCGGTGCCGGGCGTGTTGATTAGTACTGCCGGTATGGCCCCGCCGTACATAGAGGAACCATAAATGCCCAACAACATCGTGAGTCCAACAAGCGGCTCAAGTGAAAAGGTGGCAGGCAGCAAAATGGCAATCGCCACTGCCGGGCCGACACCGGGAATCGCGCCGATGACAACGCCTCCAATTGATCCGATTAACAGCGCGAGTATGACTGGCCAGCGAAGCAGCATGTCGAAACCGGCGATCAGATTTTCCATTGGCAGAGTTACTCAGAAGTGAGTCAACATGATCTGACGCAATCCATCCGGCAACACCTCGTAGACTTTACCTGCCGGTAGATTAACTTTTAAAAACGTTTTGAATACCAACACAATCACCACCGCACTTACCACCGCCGCGCCAGCGGCAGGCAAGCTCCTGTACCCCGCTCGCAGTGTCAGCAGCACCGCAAAAATAACGGTAGCAGGAAGGTAGCCTGCATACGGAACAACGAACGCGTAGGCGATGAACCACAGCGCATATTCCACCGCCGATATCCAAAGCAGCACTTCCCTCCAGCGCCCGGCAATACGCTCTGATAACGCCGAACCCATCAAATGCAGGGCGGCGAAGAGGGTCATTGCACACAACGAGACTGCCGGCCAGAAACGCGGTTGGGCAAAAAGCCTGGCCCCGTCCCGATAGGCAGTTTGATCAAACAGATGAAAAAGCAAATAAACAGAAAAAGCCAGGGCAACCCATGCGAATACAATATCCCCCGGACGGCGATAACGTTTGAATAACGCCTGCATCGATTTCACATGTGACATAGCATCTCCGCAGAACATTTATAGCTGACAGGCCGGGATGATCACCAGGCCTGTTCAGCACCAAACATTGATTACTTCAGCATAGTTTCAATGCGAGCCATTGTGTCGATGTCAGTTTTGATCTGCTCAACGACTTCCTCAGCACTCTGCCAGTAAACCGCAGCGCCGGTTTCTGCTGCCAGCTTCTGCGCGCGCTCTGACATCACGGTTTTTTGTGCGACAGCAATAATTTTATCCCGCACGTCCTGCGGTGTGTCCTTATGAACAAACAATCCGTTCCACAGCGACACGTTCAACTCGGGCGCCAGCTCGGCCACAGTGGGTGCATCGGGTGTTAGTGAAATTCGTTCTGCGCCGATCGACGCCAGCACCGTTACTTTATCGAGACAGGGCAATATCAATTGCAGGGTGGTATTGATCACATCGACATCACCTGAGGCCAGTGTGTTGCAATCCAGCGCATCAAAGGCTGCATCAGAGGCAAACGCAAACCCCATCTCTTTCGACAATCCGAAAGTTACCTGTGTCGGTACCAGCGGTGCTCCAAAATGTCCAAGTACAACGTCATTCTGTGCGGCGTGTTTGGCAAGACCCTCCATGTCTTTATACGGCGCATCACTAGAGGCGGCGATAACGAACGGATAAGTGAGAAAGTTACCCAGCGGTACAAACGGATCCGGATTTAACTCAGGAATACCAATCTGCGGCCCGACCACTGGCACAGCAATGATAAAAGAGCCAATTGTGTAACCATCGGCCGGCGCATTGGCAACCTCAATGGCACCAGGGAACGGTCCACCACCGCCACCGGGCTTGTTAACCACCGCAGCAGCCACGCCGTATTCTGCCTGAAAGTCCTCGGCAATCATTCTGGTGAGTACATCTTCCAGATCACCCGGTGGCCACGGCACAACAAATTCAACGGGCTTTTCCGGATAGTCCGCCTGCGCAATTCCGGCGAATGCCGTCACTGTCACAGCCAGCACAGCATTCACCAAGGGTTTCAATTTTCTCGACATATCGCTCTCCTTTTTATTCCTGTATGGTTCATTATTTGAAATAGTGGCTCGATTAAAGATTGTCATGTTAAGTATTATCTGTCAAACTATTTCTCTATCTGGAGCCTCTGGTGCAAATGTCTTCAGCCACTAAAACCCTCGAACTGCTGAACTTTTTCAGCACCACCCATCCAGAGATCGGCCTGTCGACCTTATGCAGACTGGTTGATTGGGACAAGGCCACAACGCATCGACGCCTCAAAGCGCTGGTGCAGGCAGGCCTGGCAGAACAAAACCCGATCAGTAAACGCTATAGGCTCGGCCCAATGATTCTGCAGCTTGCACAAATGCGCGAACTCACTGTGCCTCGCAAACAAGGCACACTGGAACCACTGCGACAACTCGCCGAAGCTACCGGTGAGACTTCCCATGTATCAGTACTCTCCGGCGACAAGCTGTTTCCTTTAAGCGCAATTGAATCCGTGCAACACCGTATTCGGGTCATTATGGATGTGCAGACATTCCCACTACACGCCACTTCATCCGGACTCTGCGCACTGGCATTCGGGCCGGCAGAACTTTTGGATATTGCGAAAAAAAAACTGACGCGCTTTACCCCAAACACCATCACCTCGGCGGACGCATTGAATGAGTCCATCAGGAACACACGCGCATCGGGATTCGGCCGAGCCGCCGGCAGTTTTGAAACCGATGTTTATAGTCTGGCAACACCCGTGTTTGATCAAACAGAATTGTTTGCAGGCACGGTCTCCTGTGCCAGCGTGGCGACACGCTTTACGACGGAACTTGAACATACCGTTAAATCACAGTTAATAAAAGCCAGCCGGCAAATCACCTATAACTGGGGCGGTAAGGTCCCTGAACACATCGAACACACCTGGGCACAAGCCCTTAACGAATCTTGAGCATTGGACCCCACCGGATGAAAGACTCAAACTTTCTAAAAGCACACAACGGGCGCTTGATGTGGCACCCGATGACCTCTCCAAAAGACAGTATCGACAACCCACCCAAAATTATTACCGAATCTGCCGGCGTGAATATCACCGACATTGACGGCCATACCGTCGTCGATGCAGTTGGCGGGTTGTGGAATGTAAATCTGGGATATTCATGCCAACCGGTTAAAGATGCCATTGCAGCTCAGCTGGAAAGAATGCCCTACTATTCAACTTTCCGCGGTACATCAAATGATGCCGCCATCGAGCTGTCCTATATGCTCGCCGACTTTTTTAAACCAGATGGAATGGCGCGATCTTTTTTCACTTCAGGGGGTTCCGATTCGGTTGAAACAGCGCTGCGACTGGCACGGCAGTATCACAAACTGCGAGGGGATACCGGCCGGGTAAAATTCCTGAGTCTGAAAAAAGGCTATCACGGCACACATATCGGCGGGGCCAGCGTCAACGGCAACGCGAATTTCAGAAACGCCTATGAGCCTCTGCTTCCCGGTTGCTTTCATATTCCGGCGCCATATACCTACCGCAACCCATTCAACGAAGACGACCCCGAGCGCCTCGCTCAACTTTGCGCTGCAGCTCTGGAAGACGAAATAGCGTTTCAGGGCGCCAATACAATTGCGGCTTTCATTATGGAACCCATCCTCGGCGCCGGTGGCGTGATACCGCCACACAAAACGTTTGCACCAATGGTAAAGGACATTTGCGCGCGCAACGGTATCCTGCTTATCACAGACGAAGTCATCACCGGCTATGGCCGCACCGGAGCCTGGTCCGGCGCTCGATTGTGGAACATTCAACCCGACATGATGTGCACGGCCAAGGCCATTACCAACGGCTATTTTCCGTTTGGCGCTCTGATGCTTGGACACAAGATGGCAGATACTTTTGAAGACAATCCGGACGCAAAAATCGGACACGGCTATACCTACTCCGGCCACCCCGTCGGAGCAGCTGCCGCCATCGCCTGCCTGAAGGAAACGATACGCTTAAATGTTGTAGACAACGCCCTCGCTCGCGGAAAACAACTCTATGAAGGCTGCCTTGCGTTAAAGGAAAAACATGACATCATCGGCGATGTACGCGGTGGGCACGGACTGATGACGGCTATTGAGATGGTGAGTGATCATCATACTAAAAAGCCTGTCGATGCGGCCATCGGGGGACAGGTACAGGAAATTGCCTATCAGGCAGGTGCAATGGTAAGGGTGTCCGGACCAAACCTGATTCTCTCACCACCCCTGGTTCTCACTGAACAGGATGCAACCACTATTCTGTCGTCCCTCGATGCAGGGTTTGCCGGCGCAGGCCAAACCCAACACCAGAGCTTGCAATGAAAGAAGACCATGTCGCACTGCTGGGCACCAAGGGCGGACCTGCTATCAGACCCGGTTCTTCAATGCCAACATCCGGTCTATTGGTCTTAAACGATAAAAAAATCGTCGTCGACTGCGGGCTTGGCGTTACCAGAGGACTTGTTGATCAGGGCATGCAGCTCAAAGACGTTTCTCTGGTGTTTATTACCCACCTTCATTCGGATCACTACCTGGAACTGGGGCCACTATTACACACCGCCTGGACCGCAGGGCTCAAGACGCCGGTCGATGTCTACGGCCCGGCAGGCCTGGATAACTACTGGCAGGCATTTACCGCTGCCATGAAAGCAGATATCGATCTGCGCATTGAAGACGAAGGCAGACCAGATCTGCCCAACCTCATCAACATTCATGTAATCGACGAGGGCCCGGTCTACCAACAAGACGGCATCTCAGTTTCAGCCATGCGAACCGAGCACCCGCCCCTGACCGATTGCTTTGCGCTATCCTTTAAAACGGCAGACACCCATGTGGTGTTCTCCGGGGATACAGCACCAATCGCTTCCATGGAAGACTTCGCACGCGGCGCAGATTTACTCATCCATGAAGCCATGCTTGAAAGCGCACTGCCTGCCCTGTTGCAACGTATCGGCAATGGCAGCGACAAACTTATGGAGCACTGGTTGCGCTCACATACCTTCGCGCATGATGCCGCCGGCATCGCAACACGCGCCGGAGTAAAACAGCTGGCCCTGACACACCTTATTCCAGCGGATGATTCAAACTACAGCGAGAAAGACTGGCATGAGGCCGTTGCCAGATTCTGGGACGGCCCGCTCCACGTTGGCCATGACGGGCTAAAGATCACTCTGTAATAAGGGAACAGTTATCACGTTGATCAACTTGTTACACACCTGCCAACGTACCGGTGTTTACCGATAGTTGCTCGCGTCCCCTTAGTAATGCTGCGTAAGTGTATGTTCGGGCACTGTCGGCTGTGCTACTGGTACATGGGATGCTTGCAGTCTGGCTACCGTATATTGCTTATGCGATTGTTTACTGCAGATATGTTAGCCGAGCTGATTGAACGTGAAGATTGAGGTATCGCCGTGAGCCCTTTAGTGCAATGCCAATGTTGTTATCCGCGTGTAAACGCAGCGTGAAGGTTATGCGGGCCTCATGCTTTCAGTTCGACCAGCACTTTGATGAGATCGGCGCGGCTTTGGGCAAGTGTGCCGAACTCATCCTTGAGCTCATCAAGGGAGATCACGCTGGAGCAGAGCGCATCCGTGTCGATGGCACCGTCGCGGATGGAGGCCATCACATGGGCAAAATCAGCGGCCAGCGCATTGCGGCTGCCGATCAGGCGCATTTCGCGCTTGTGAAATTCGGGGTCACTGAAACAAATGTCTTCCTTGACCACGCTGACCAGCACATAAGTCCCGCCATGGGCAATTGCGGGAAAGCCCGCCTCAATCGCACCTTTGTGACCTGTGGCATCGAACACGGTGTCAAAGCCATCGGGATAGCCACCTTCCATGGCCGCAGCGATACTGGTGAAACCGGAGGTAAAATCGAATGCCCCGGCGGCCTTGTCCAACCGTGCGGGTTCCAGATCCAGTAGAGATACATTTGCACCGCGCAGTCGCGCGAACAGAGCGGTGCCCAGACCGATAGGCCCGACACCGGTGACCAGCACGTCATCCCCCTTGGCTACATCAGAACGCGCCACTGCATGCGCCCCGATCGCCAGAAATTCGACCATGGCGGCCTGACGCGGTGACAGGCCTGTTGCGTCGATCAGGTTGCGGGCCGGGACGGCGATGCGCGAGGTCAGACCGCCGTCGCGATGCACACCCAGCACCTCTATTCGGGTACAGCAATTCGGTTTGCCTTTGCGACAGGCACGGCACTCACCACAGGCCAGATAGGGGTTGATGACGACAAGTTGTCCTTCGCTCCAGCCTGCGGCGGCGGTGGCAACCCGGCCGCTCAGTTCATGGCCGATGACACGCGGGTATTCAAGGTAAGGGTGCTTGCCCTCAAGGATGTGATAGTCGGTGCCACACAGGCCCACCGAACATATATCGATCAGAACCCAGCCGTCAGGTGCGTCTTGCAGGTGGTCGCGCTGTTCAACAGCAAACTTGCCGGGCGCTACAACGACGCCGCTTGGCATGGGTGATCGCTGTTCTTTCATGTGGTGTCGCCTCTTGGTTGCCATCCATCCGGCAAGGTACCTTTGACAATCAGGCTCAGGATATCGTCCTTCTCGACGTCGTCGATCTTGAATGCCCCGACGTTGTTGCCCTTGTTCATGACCATCACCCGGTCGCAGAGTTCAAACACATCATGCATATCGTGGCTGATCAGGAAAATGCCGATGCCTTCGTTCTTAAGACGCAAAATCAGGTCTGACACCATCGCTGTCTCGGACGGGCCGAGGGCAGCGGTGGGTTCATCCATGATCAGGACTTTGGCCTGAAAATAGATGGCACGCGCGATCGCGATGACCTGACGCTGGCCGCCGGAAAGGCGGGTGACCGGATCGCGCAGGTTTTTAAAATTGGGGTTCAGCTGGCGCAGCGCCTCTGTCGCCTCTTTAAGCATTCGCGCATCATCGAGGTTGCCGAAGCGGGTTTTTAGTTCACGCCCCAAAAACAGATTCGCGGGTGCGTCGAGGTGATTAGCCAGTGCGAGGGTCTGGTAGATAGTCTCGATGCCGTAGCGCTTGGCATCCTGTGGAGAATTCACCGCTACTTTTTGACCGTTGACAAAAATTTCGCCTGCAGTGGCCGACATGGCACCTGACAGGATCCGCATCAGGCAGGACTTCCCTGCCCCGTTATGGCCCAGCACACCGACAACCTCACCGCGATAGAGGTCGACAGACACACCTTCGACGGCGTGAACACCCCCAAATTGTTTGTAGATATCGACCATCTGGACCAGTGGGTCCTGGATGTTGTGTGCATCAAGCATGGCGCGCCATCTGTCCTGGGTGAAAGAGCGGTCAGCGAACTGCAGCCCGCTGACCGCGAGGGAGGCTAGTACAGAACGTTCTGTGCTTCTGGCTCGTCGATGTTTTCCTTTGTCACCATCACGACGCCGGTATCGATAAAACTTTCAACCTTTTCGCCAGCGATGACATTGGCCACCGCTTTGACACCAAGCTCGCCCATCTGGAAAGACCCCTGTACGGCTGTCGCCAGCAATGTGCCAGAGCGCACCATATCCTGCAGATCGCCATTGCCGTCGAAGCCGATGGCGGTGATCTGACCGGCTTTGCCAGACTGCTCCAGCGCGCGGCCCATGCCGATAGCGGTTGGCTCGTTGGCGCCGAAGATGCCAACCAGCTCATTTGCAGCCAGAACGTCTGTTGTCTGGTTCAGAGCCGTCGCCATCTGGGACTGTGAGTAGAACGGTCCGACAACCTCGATGTCGGAATTTTTGCCAATGTGTTCGACAAAGCAACCCACACGACCAATCTCGGAGCCAACACCGGCAACGTAGGACATCACGGCGACGTTACCAGTCGAGCCTGCATTGTCGATCATCATCTGAGCTGCCATTTCACCGGCGGCGCAATTATCGGTGGACAGGAACGCCTGGTAATACTGCTCGTTGCCTTCGGCCAGACCGCTGTCGATGATGGCAACAGGAATACCGGATTCGAAAGCACGCTTGACGACCGGTGCCAGTGCATCGGGATCAGACGGAGCCAATACAATGCCTGCGACGCCGCGGTTGATCGCGTTCTCAACCAGCGAGACCTGATCGTTCACTGCGGATTCAGAGGCCGGACCGTTGAAAGTCATCGTGTGATCGGAGATGCCTTCAATCGCCGCTGAAGCGCCTTTGTTTACGTTCTGCCAGAAATTGGAGTTCGTGGTTTTTACGATCACCGCGATTTCGCCAGCGGTCACGGCCGACGCGCCTGCAGCCAGAATGCCTGTGACTAATGCTGTGGTGAGTAGTTTCTTCATAATTTCCTCTCTAGGTGTTGTGAGTAGTGAGTGTTGTGAGTGGTTTTTTCATGGCTTCTTCTCTCTGGAAGATGGTTACGTGATCAGGACCTGTTACGAACCTGATCGATGTAGACCGCCACGATGACGACGATCCCGATAATGATTTGCTGAATGAAGGCGGATGTGCCGGCCATGTTCAGACCATTGCGCAAAACACCGATGATGAAAGCGCCAATCATGGAGCCCGAGATGCTGCCGACGCCACCCATTAAGGATGCACCGCCGATGACCGAGGCCGCGATGGCGTCGAGTTCGTACATCACGCCCTCGTTGGGCTGCACGGTGGACAGGCGGGACATCAGCACCATACCCGCGAGACCTGCCAGCGCCCCCGAAGCGGTATAAGCCCAGATCTTGGTGCGGTGCACGTTCACACCTGACAGGTGAGCGGCTTCCTCGTTAGAGCCGACAGCATAGATGTGCCGCCCGATCTCACGCTTTTTCAACAGGTACGCACCCAGCAATGCCATGATCAATAAAAGAATCGCGGGGTAGGGGATGCCGGGAAAGATGACTTTCGGAAAGCCGTTCTGCTGCATTTCAACCACCCGGAACAGCGCGCCGTTGCCGAGGGTGCCAAACGCCTCACCCAGACGGCTGATCGGTGCCGCGCCTGTCAACTGCAGCGCAATCCCGCGTGCGATCAGCATCATGCCAAGTGTGGCAACAAAGGGTGTGATCCGCATCTTGGTGATGACCATCCCGTTGGCCAGACCGCACAACGCCCCTGCCACAACACCGAAAGCCATGGCGGGGTAAACCGGAAGCCCCGACTTGATCATAAGACCCGCCACCACCCCCGACAGCGCGAGGATCGAGCCTACGCTGAGGTCAATACCGCCCGTGATAATGACCATCGTCATACCGATGGCCAGTAATGCAATCACCGATGTTTGCAACAGCACAGTCAGGCCGTTATTCACGGATAAAAATGCCGGGCTGGTGAAAGAAAAAATGACGATGAGAAGCACAAGCGTCAGCAGCGCAGACAACTTGTGAAGCGCCGAACCGGACGGCAAAAAACGCAGTTTTGTTTTGACCGTCCCGGTGGACATGTTGATGCCTCTCATGCAGAGAAATGTACTTAATTATTTATATACGAAGAGATTTGAGTGGGTCAACTGTTTTTAATTTTTTTGTACGGCAATATAATACAGACACGTTGGGATGAGATAAGAAGGCTTAGATGGCGCGCACGAACGTTCGTATGGTTAGGACTTATAACGCTCTCCTGTCTTACTGTGACGGCCAGGCGATCGGGGCCGAGCTGCCATCCGAGGTGGCGCTGGCCGAACAGTTTTCTGTCAGCCGAACCGTGATAAGAAACGTGCTCGAGCAAATGGATGATCGGGGAATCATTGCACGGGATGGCCGGCAGAAACTGATCAGGCGACGAAGTCGCCGGGGCGATCAGATGGAAGGGCCGCCGATTCTCATTGATATTGACGAGTTGGAGAAGCGCTTTTTCGACTGGTTGTTGCGTATGGATGTCCCGCGCGGAACGGTGCTAAATGTCACGCAAATGTCGAAGGAATTTCAGGTGGCTTCGCACACCTTGCAGGAATTCCTCACCTCGTTAAGCCGGTTCAGTATCGTCGAGCGGCACCCCAAGGGTGGCTGGGTGCTTGAAGGTTTTACGATCGATTTTGCGCTGGAGCTGTCAGACTTTCGCACCCTGCTTGAGCTGAACGCGGCTCAGCAATTGGTTGAATTGCCGGGAGCGCATCCGGTCTGGGCGCAGCTTGAGGCGCTGAAGGCCGAGCATCTCTGTCTGCGTGATCGGATCGAGACGGACTACCACGACTTCTCGGCGCTGGATGAGCGGTTCCACACAGTGATCAACGGGGTGGTATCAAACCGCTTTGTTACCGAGTGTCAGAAGCTGATTTCGCTAATTTTTCACTACCACTTCCAGTGGAATAAATCGGATGAGCGGGTGCGCAACGAATGCGCTATCCACGAACATCTTATCTATATAGACGCGATGTTGAGCCGCGATCAAGACAAGACCGCAGCAGCGGCGCGCAACCACCTGGCGACGTCCAAAATGACGCTGGTTAATTCAATGAAAGCGCATGCCCGCGATCAGGCGGTGACGAAGGTCAGAGCCTCCTGAGACAGCTCAAGCGCCGCCGCATCCAGATTGCGTTGCAGTGACGTTACCTTGCCCGTCCCCAGCAGCACCGAACAGGCCGCGGGGTGGCGGACGGCGAATTGCACTGCGGCCTGCGGCAGTGTGAGGCCCACGGCCTTCGCCTTGTCCTGAAGGTCGCCTGCCTGTTGCATGATGTGATCCGGCGCTGGCGCATAATTGAACCACGCGCCAGGCTTTGGTCCGGTCGCCAGAATGCCCGAGTTCAGGATCCCGCCGAGCACCAGAGAGGTGCCTTGCTGTGTGCAAACATCAAGAAGTTCTTTTTCAGCCTCACGGTCCATCAAGGTCAGACGACCGGCCAGCAGGATGACGTCCAGCGCTTCATGCGCCATGACATCCAGACAAACCTGACACTCGTTTACACCGAGCCCGATAACGTTGACGCGCCCGGCCTGTTTCAGCTTGTGCAGCGCCTCGAAGCCAGAGCCCAGAAGCGCTTCCATATGGCGTTCGTTGTCTGCCGCGGCGTGCGTATCCTCTCCGATATCATGCACAAAGATGATCTCGATCTTCGAGGTGCCAAGCCTTTCGCAGCTGCCCTCAAAACTCTCCATGATGCCATCGTGGCTGTAATCGTAGCGCACCGCATTGGGCAGCGGATTGATGAACCCGTCGGCCTCTTGCAGCTGCGGACCGGGTGACAATACACGCCCCACCTTGGATGAAATCACGTAATCTTCGCGCGATTTGGCATTCAGGAATTGCCCCATCCGCATCTCTGAGAGGCCCCGCCCGTAATGTGGCGCTGTATCGAAGTAGCGAATGCCCGCGTTCCACGCATGGGTCAACACATCCGTCACAGCCTGATCGGTAACCACACCGCCGAGATTGCCAAAGCTTGAGCCGCCCAGAGACAGGCGGGTGACCGCGATGTCGGTCTTGCCGACTTTCTTTACAGGCAGGGTCATGGTTGTTTTTCCGCGTTGTTTTGCGCTGTGTTTTGCACGATGTTTTGAAGGATTGGTTTTTCTGATGCGTCGCCGTGCTCGTGCGCAAACGCCAGAAATCCACCGATCCTGCGGTCGACCTTTTGGCTGTGGTTCTGCGCGATATCAGAGATGCGATGAGCCAGAAACGGGTTTGCAAACCGGTCCATTGTCGTCGCAACATAGCTGTCGAATTCATCTGCCCAGCCTGCCGCAACAAATGCCGGGCGCACTTCATCCTGCAGCACGGTGGTCAGCGCCCCAGGTGCAGCCATCAGGTCGCGCACCAGCACGCTGTCATCGCCGCCTTCGTTGATCCAGCTGTCGGCAAAAAAGCTGTGACCGAGGTTAAGCACGAACAATTTCAGCGCCTCAATCTTACCCAGATCATCAACCACCTGAACCGACGGGTGATCGCAGGGCAGGCGCAAACCGGGCTGCGCCTCAATCGCCCAAAGCGCGTAGGGCTCGGCGACCGCACCCGCAGGCTCAAGCGGTTCGGACACAATGCGATCCACCAGTGAATTGACCCAGATAACGTCTGTCTCAAGGTACTCCCGAAAGGCCGTGTCGTCGGTTTGGGCCAGTTCCAGTACCCGCTGTTTCAGCACCGCACCGTTGTTCACGATCAGCTCAAGCGGCATGATCTGCAACGGCGCTGCCCCTGCCGCAAAGCGCAGGCGGAGCAGATCAGTTAACTTGCCCGGATAGGATTTGCTTTGCTCAAACCCCGGGGTATCGTCGGCTGGTTGGGCGGCGTAACCTGCATCGCCCGTGTTAGACAGGATGATTTCTGCTTCATTGACAAAGACCTCTGCCACAGCGTCCCATTCCCGGGCGGTGGATATTGCCCGGGTGACACTGTCGACCATCACCGTGTGTTTCACTGTCTCGCCGCCAGACTGTCCTTCGATGCGTATCGGGAAGGGTTGAGTCAACGCTTCGAGCCGGTGGGTCCGTGACGTATCTCCAGAGCTTTGCACGATGGTGATCGGCCCCGCATCCTGACCCTGTGCACGGGCCTCTGCGATAAATAAGTCCGCATGGGCCTGTAAAAAACGACTGGTCCCAAATTGCAAAACGGGGGTCTGGGTCATTGCATAAGCTCCCTCAAAAATAGCGGTTTCACTGTTCCAGTAAATGTTTTTAATTATATACTACACCATTGAATAATCGTGGAAGAACCAGCTCATGCAAATCGATGCGCACCAACACTTTTGGCAGATCGCGCGTGGCGATTACAGCTGGATGAATGATGAGGTCGCAGCGATCCGGCGCGATATTCTGCCGTCGGATCTGGCCCCGGCTCTCGCCCGGCACGGCATCGACGGAACCGTGTTGGTGCAGGCCGCAGACACGGTGGACGAGACTACGTTCATGATCAGCCTCGCAGTACAGGCCGATTTCATCAAAGGCGTGGTCGGCTGGGTTGACCTTGAGGATACCGGTGCGCCTGCCGTGCTGGACCGGCTGCGTGCCTCGCCCGTGTTCAAAGGTATCCGGCCGATGCTGCAGGATATCGAAGATACGAACTGGATCCTGCGGGACACCGTTCAGGCGAACCTTGCGGAGGTCGCACAGCGCGGACTGCGGTTTGATGCGCTGGTGCAGCCGCGCCATCTGGCCGCCACCCTCGAGATCGCAAAGGCCCACCCAGGCCTGTCCCTTGTCATAGACCATTGCGCAAAACCGGTGATCGCGGGCGGTGCGGATGCGGGCGACAAATGGCGCGGCGATATGGCAGCCCTTGCCGGGCAACCCAATGTTTTCTGCAAAGTATCGGGCCTTGCCAATGAATATGGCGAAGGCTGGTCTGCCGACACGCTGCGCCCTGTGGTCTCTCATGTGATCGACAGCTTCGGGCCCGACCGGATTATGTGGGGCAGCGACTGGCCGGTGCTGGAATTGGCCGGCACCTATGATGCCTGGCGGGGCTGTGCAGCGGCACTCTTTGCCGATCTATCCGACGCAGATCGCGCTGCGGTCATGGGCGGCACGGCGGTCCGGTTTTATGGGCTGGAGCCACACGCATGAGCACACGCATCGTTTGCATTGGTGAGCTTTTGGCCGAAATTGCCCAGGGATCTCGGTGAACGTTCAGTAGCAAAACAATCACTATCGTTGGTGCTACGTTCCTCCGGTGAATCATCGGGAGCCCGCGCTAGCATATCCCCTGGGTGCTGTTCATCGGACTAACGAAAACCAGGTCAGACGGTTCACTGGTGATGGGGTCGTACCACACTGAGTTAGCGAACCCACCCGATGACGAAAAATCGTTCCCGTCAACACTCCACTGTTCTAAAATTTTCTTCCATCGATACTGTGCCATGCTCAGCGACTAACTGTTGAACCGGCCTTTACAACCGTCTATAAATCACGTCGTCGCACCTGAAGTGATCGATATACAATTTTTAATCTTTGTGGCGAAGGGGCACAACGATCAATACTCAAACACTCTGGTACACACGCGGGTGTACATACATGGCTTTGTACTCACCGTCAGCATCGTGGTAAGCGGGGTCCAGTGGTTCGAAAAATCGGTTGGTCTCATTCCAGCCGAGTACGGGGAACTGGAAGAACTCTCCCTGATGGGTAAACGATTCATTGGTCCATGCTTTCAGGATTATCTCAAGTGACTCCAGCATCCGCCGGTATGGTTAATGTCAAACGCACCGCCAACGTTTGCGCTGGCAGGTGAAAAGACTGGGGGGGGGGTTATTTCGATGTCGGCGGCACCGAAACGCACGCTGGCGTGTTGGGAGGCGTACCGCTGCGCCGTTGCAAAGCGTGAGGGCCGTGCCGTAAAACTCGGAGAAGGTGTAGGTGTATCCACTGCATTCTATGTCGGCGAATCGATGCAGGAAGCCATTGATACCATCCGTCCCTGCATCAACGCCTACTATGAATTTCTGGGTGGCTCAAGACCGGCTGGTGAATGGACCAAACACAGTTATCTTGATATTGATGAAGAAATGAGTGCTGAAGATGAACACTGCGACTGGTTTGATTTTCTAAACAAGCGCGGCATCATCGTGGTGGGTGACGCCGAATATGTTGCCGACCGCTTTGCCGAAAAGCAGGCTGCCACCGGTCTTGATCATCTAATGCTGATGCAGCAGTACACAGGCGTGGCTTACGAGAAAATTCTCGCCAGCTGGGATCGATTGTTCGAACATGTTGTGCCGCGCTTCGGCACACAGTCCATCAAACAACAACGGATGTCTGCGCATGCTTGAGATATGGGGGCGATCGTATTCATCCAATGCGATACCGGTAATATGGACTGCCAATGAACTTGGGCTTGACTACACCCTGCAACTTGCCGGAGGCAGCTTTGGCAAGCTTGACACCCGGACGTACGCGCAGATTAATCCAACAGGATGATCCCGGCTATCCGCGACGGAGGTTTCGCACTGTGGGAAAGCCTGGCTATCGTGCGTTATCTTTGTGACCGGTACAGCGCCGGAACGCTAAGCCCTGCCGACGTTCAGACGCGCGCGATTGCGGATCAGTGGATGGAGTGGTCGGCAAGCCGTGCATTCGGACCAGTGATCTATCTGTTCTTTGCAACTGTGCGCACCCAACCCGACCAGCGCGACCCTGACAAGATCACCGAGCTGCGCGATGAGGCGCATGGCGCGCTGACAATTCTGGATCAGCACCTTGCAAAGCGTGATTATGTCTGCGGTGAGCACTTTACAATGGCGGATATTCCTCTGGGGTGGGTGGCCTATCGCTACTTCAACGTCGAGGGCGCACGCCCGCCACTGCCAAATGTCGAGGCCTGGTATCAGCGGCTGGCGGAGCGTCCTGCTTATCAGGATCATGTCATGCGTCCTTTCGGAACCAATCCTGATGAATGGGCCGCACTCGAGCAAGCCTGTGCCAGCGAGGGCGTACTGTGATGGACGTCCCGGACAATCGCCGCGCGCTTAACGCTTTCCGGCGGGTGTTTCCATCGTTGCCACTTTCGTCTTTTGCCGCGGCGCTTAGCTTTGCTGCCCGCCAACTCGAGGCCTGATCATGAATGACCCACTGAACTACCATACCCACTTCACCCCTGATGAGTTCGACGCACAATACAACCTGCGCGCCGGAAGACCCGACTATGAAGTCACCGTCATTCCCGCGTGGAGCAGCGACAGCGAGGCAGCACGGGCTAACCCGGACTGCAGTATCGATATTCGCTATGGAGCAGGCGAAAAGCAAAAGCTGGATGTCTTCCGCAGCACGGACGCAACGGCACCGACTCTGGTCTATTTCCACGGCGGGTATTGGCAACGTGGCGACAAGTCGATCTACAGCTTCATTGCCCCACCCTTTGTTGCGGCAGGCTTCAATGTCGTCGTCGTTGGCTATGACCTTTGTCCCTCCGTAACCATCACACAAATTTCTGAAGAAGCCCGCGAAGCGATGGCTTTCATCTGGCGCAGTGCGCACGATCTGGGCATCAATCCAGACGTTATCAATGTGATGGGGCACTCGGCGGGTGGTCATATCACACAAATGATGATGGCGACCGACTGGCCCGCTTTCGGAGAAGATCTTCCAGCCGATCTGATCAAATCCGGTATCCCGGTTTCGCCGCTCAGCTATCTTGAACCTGTGCGCCTTACCGAGGCGCTGAATGCCGGTATCCGCATGGACCAACAAGAAGCCAACGCTGAAAGCCCGATGACCAACCACCCACCAGCGACCAATGCCTCACAGCTCGTGGTAGTCGGCGGTGCAGAAACTGACGAATTTCATCGGCAGGCAGGTATGTATGTCGATAAATATAAAACAGCAAAGCGCAAGATCGGACTCTACATCGTCCCCGAGGTTGATCACTTTGACGAATTAAATGTGCTCGTCAATCCGGCAAGCCCTTTCTTCAAACACACGTGCGATATTCTCAAAGGCAAGGAACCACAAGTATGACTGCTTTAAACCGAGCACTCGTCGACGCGGTCGGCGATGCATTTAACGCCAACGACATTGATGCTGTCATGAAGCACTTTGCGGATGACGCAACATTTGATCATGCCATCGGCCCGGATGAACATGGTGTACGCCTTGAAGGTATCGATACAATCCGCGGCGCCTTTTCGGCGCTGTTCGAAAGGGTTGAAAATGTGCACAGGGAAACGCTGGACTGCGCTATCTCCGACAACAAAGCCTATTGAGAATACCGTCGCACCGCAACGCACAAGGATGGCACAAAAGAAGAGTTTCTAAGTGTCGACATCCTGACCTACCGCAATGGGCTAATCGTTCACAAGGACACGTATTACAAGCAACGAACAAGCTGATCCGTCAACTCTACACGGCTTAGAGACCGACAGCTTTGTCAGAGAACACAGCCGCTTTTTGTTTAGGCTGTTCTTGTGCAAGAAATAGTGCGCTTAACCGGAGCAGGCCCCTGCGATATACAAGCTGTGGTGTCCCTTACATTATCACCACTTCGCAGCCAAACTATGTACACCACCGCCTAACAGCCTGAACCACGACTAAAAATGGTGGTACCGAGGGAGAGACTCGAACTCTCAAGGTTATTCACCGGCGGATTTTGAATCCGCTGCGTCTACCAATTCCGCCACCCCGGCACTGAGGTTGGACCAGCCGTTAATTGTAGGTAACTCAAGCGACCAGGTAAAGCGCGCCGACGGGTTATTGCATCGTGGGCGGTGAGGCGACGCCGATATCGCGCTGAATTGCGCGGCACAGGCCAAGCAGCCGGCTGTCCTGCCCCGCTGACATCATGATTTGGAAGCCGACTGGCAGGGTATTGCCGATGAGGTGGTGAACCGGGAGGGTTGCAGCACATAAACCGTACAGGTTGCCGAGTTGGGTATTGCGCGATGATTGCAGTGCACGCTCGGCGACGAGCGGGTCTGCGAGGTCGGCTACGGCCTTCGGCAGCATCGGTACGGTGGGGGCGATCCACGCGTCGAACGTGCGCAGACTTTCACGTGCAATGCGCTGCCAGTGCTGGTGGGCGCGCTGCGCGTTGACATATTCCACGGCGCTGAGCTCGAGCCCGACGGCAGCTCGTTGCCTGGTGATGGAATCCATATCGTCCGCTGCAGCGTGGAAAGCTTCGCGGGTCAGCGAGGCGATGAGTTCTGCGCCGACAATGAGTGGGAAGATGTCATTGCGATGTATCGATTCTTCCATGCGGATATCGGTGATTTGTGCACCGGCGTCGCGCAGTACTTTTTCTATCGCATCAAATCCGGCTTTAACTTCCGCGTCCAGTTCATCAAAAAACACCGGGTGCGGTTTTGCCAGTCTGAGCCCTCGAAGCGAGACATTGGTTACTGCGCGGGTTGTGTGCAGGGCTTCGTGTATCACGGCGGCGTCATCGGCGCTGCGACATATCGGACCGATAGAATCCAGTGTGGGTGACAAGGGAAAAACACCATCAGTCGGCCACAAGCCGACGGTGGTTTTATGACCGAACAAGCCGTTGTAACACGCCGGTATGCGCACCGAACCCCCAGTGTCAGTGCCGAGAGCGAATGCACATAAACCAGCAGCGGTGGCAACGGCCGAACCACTGGACGAACCCCCGGGCGTGCGATGCACCTGTAAATCGTGCGGGTTCCACGGTGTACCGCGCGCTTCATTCACACCGGTGGCACCCAGTGCAAACTCCACCGTTTTGGTTTTACCTAACAGCACACAGCCGAGTTGCCGCAGGTGTTTGATCAGACTGCCTTCGGCACCATTGAGATGACTGGTGGCAGCATTTGACCCATTGGTGACTGGCATGCCTTCGACGGTGATAATATCTTTTACACCCATTGGCACCCCCATAAGCGGGCCCAGATCAGTACCGGCAGTCAGCAGGCGATCCAGCGCTGCGGCGTTTGCCAATGCGCCCGCTTTGTCGACATATTCGAAAGCGCCCAGTTGGGCTTCATACGCCTCAATACGCTGCAGGAAATACTGCGCGGCCTCTTCAAAGGTAACGTCTCCCTGCCTGACCGACTTTGCAAAAGCCCGAATACCACCGGCGAAAGGATCGTCCGCGATCATACGCTTTGCGCACCGGTGAGAACGGCAGCCAGATTGTCAGACAATATCGGCGACAGGTAGCCGCCCTCCTGCACCCAGACAGTGGGCAGCTTTGCCTGTGCGATGTGCCGGCCAATCCTTTCAAAGCCACCGGTCGTTACACTGAGCCCGCGCAGCGGATCAGATTCGGATGCGTCGAGCCCAAGGGCGACTAGCAGTATACCGGGGCAGAACTGTGCTATCTGATCGAGCGCTTCGTCAAGCGCTGTAATAAAGGCATCATCCGCGGAATGGTGCGGCAATGGCAGATTGATGTTGTAACCTTCACCGGCGTCGATGCCCTGCTCTGAGGCGTGACCCCAGAAGAACGGATAGAAATTGGCGGGGTCGGCATGAATAGAAACCGTCAGTACATCGGGGCGGCTGTAGAAGATACCCTGGGTGCCGTTTCCATGATGCACATCCACATCCAGTATGGCGACTTTTGCATGCGTCTGCCGTGCATATTCGGCGGCAATGGCGATGTTATTCAGAAAGCAGAAACCACCGGCCATATCGGCATAGGCATGGTGGCCCGGCGGTCGGCACAGTGCGTAGGTCTGACGCTCGCCCTCGAGTACCAGCCCGGTAGCGGTGAGCGCACTGTTGGCCGAGCAGCAGGCCGCCGCCCAGGTGTGCTGCCCGAGCGGACAGGCGGTATCGGCCATGTGCCAGCCAGCGCGGCCAATAATACTTTGCGGGTAGGTGGCAAAGGGCTGCGCCGGGTGTACATTGGCAATGACTTCATCGGAGCTGTCAGCCAGCGCCTGCCAGTCGCTGCTGGCGGATTGTAAAAAACGGAGGTAGCGGTCGGAATGAACTGCGGCGTATCGGGAAGTTTCAAACCCGGCTGGTGGTACTACCTGTGCGCCGCAACGCGCCAGACCAGTAAGCAATCGCTCCGCCCGTTCGGGTTGTTCCGTACTTGCCAGCCGCTTGCCTTTGACCAGAAAAAACTGTGGGTTGTGCTGTTGCTGCCGCGGGTCGAAAACTGCTTTGATCACCGCTCAATACGCCCGGTACGCTGCGGGTTACCCGGTTTTCTTGCCAGAGTCGCGGCGCTGGCGTCGGTTGAATTCCCTTAAAATGAGGCCTTCCAGAAACCTGGTGACGGTAATTTCGTCATCCTGCGCCATCTTGAGCACCAGAATTTTTGTCTCCGGGGTCACACGCAATTCGATCTTCTGGGTTTTTTCCTTGACGAGTTTCGGTGGCATGTTTGCTTCGATCACTTTGTTCGGGCAAAATTATGTCATGACGCATCCCCAGCGGCAACCGATTTGTGCCGCTGGCAGCAAAACAATGTGCTCATCGCGTCACAGAAAATCGTCCATTTGTAACACATAGTAATAGGTCATCCGGTTCGGACATGCTGTCCGTA
>CAZOXM010000010.1:0-32579 GCA_964583825.1 uncultured Granulosicoccaceae bacterium | reverse complement strand
AGATATGAGCACTCAGCTGACCGATCAATTGATCAGCGAACTCGAAACGCACAACGAGCCGGTTGAAGTCGAGCCCGACAGCACGACAGTGTTACTTGAGCCGATCGAATCCGAACTGATGGCGGAAGCCCCGGTAGGCGAACCGGCTTCCTAGTGGTGCTCTCGGGCGCCCTGCGTGTCCTTACCGGCAGTGATCACTAATAACTGACCGCTTCAACGGTGTAGCATGTTTCCCCTTTGGGTGCAGCCACAACCACCTCATCACCGACGGATGCCTTGAGCAGTGCCTTGGCCATCAGTGAATCAATGCTGATCCAGTGTTTGGACGAGTCGATTTCGTCCGGACCGACAATGCGCACCGCAAGAGTGTTACCCGATTCGTCCTCAAGATCGACCGAAGCACCAAAAAAGACTTTGCTCTGATCCGAGGGCTTTTCCTTCACGACCTTTAGCGCAGGCAAGCGCTTTTGCAGGTAGCGAACGCGACGATCAATTTCTCGCAGTTCTTTCTTTCGATAAATGTATTCAGCGTTTTCGGAACGATCCCCTTCGGCTGCGGCCGCGCTTAACGCTGCAGTCACTTCTCTTCGCTTTTTCCACAGCGCTTGTTGTTCATTTTCAAGCGCCGTGAATCCGGCTTCGGTAATGATGGGTGTAGATGGCGCTGACGGTGGACGATAGCGAGACAACGGTTAAGCTCAGTGTATTCGAGTCGCCCGGACAATAGAGGCGACGGGAAAGGCAGGTGTCACACAACTGCAGTCGCAGATGTGCCTTGCCTCGATGGTAGCAGGACCCGTTCACGCAGCAAAGTGGCGATCAACGCGATCAGGCTACCTCGGGCAGCTTCGGCTTTTCCGTTGTGGTTTTGTTACCTGAAGGCTTTACATGCAGCGCATTGTCGCCAACCCGGTGCCAGCTGGCCTGCATGCCTTTGGATTGCGCGATACGATCCTGCCGCGCCAGATATTTTCCAATCGCTAAGTGACTGAGCCGTGTGTACCACTTAAAGCCGAAACCCGGCAGCGGATTAAACGGGTTGGTGCGGCTGTAGGCCCAGATTTCCATACGACTGCTGACTTCACTGGCCGCACCACGACGATGAAAACCATTTGTGTTGGCGATGACCAGCGTATTTTTCGGCACATGGAACGCCCTTGGGGCGGGCAGACCCAGTTCGCCGAGAGCCTCTTCTTCAATACGAAGGGATCCGCGCGCCGCATAGGAATTCGGCAGGCTCGACCCCTGAATGCTGTTGCGATACTCCCATCGCAAACGCTTCCAGGTCAGCCGGTGGGAACGCGGCACATAGGTAAAAGGTCCGTTGCGGTCCGACACATCGTCTAGAAACAACCAGGCTTTCATCGTCGCGTGAAAGGTGTCGCTGTGCAGCGTACGTTGCGGGTCCGGCGCATCATTGACGACATTGCTCTTAATGTTCTGTACGTAAAAAATGGGGCTGCTGTTCTTTGCCGAGGTGTATTTGAACAGACCCATGAGTTTGCGACTGCCAAGCATGCTGCGACAGGTCGGCATCGCACCGAGCACCTGATCAGTCAGCAGAACGCGTTGTGTCAGGGTATCGCCCTGCACACACTGGCGCACCTCACCTTCCAGTGCACCCACCTCTGCACTTAGTTTACGGAACTCATCCGCCGGCAAATAATTCGGGAGTATCAGGAACCCTTCGCGGTGAAAAGCCTGTCGGTGTTCGCGATCGGCAAACATGGACAAACAGGCGTAGCGAAACCTTGTGATCAGTGCGGCGAGCACTACCCGGCCGACATGCAGGCCAAAGCGGTTTAACAACTGGCTGCCGATGATGGGATTGGCTTTAAATGACTTTGCGCCGGTGAAGACCTGCAGCAGGTATACAGGCCACATCAATGTGCTGCGCAAACGGGTTCTTATTGTTGATGCGCTCATGGATAAGCGCTCCACTGTGCTGATAATCCGGCAGGTCACGCAAGATGCACACCGCACCGAAGGACACAGCGCAGAGAATGAAAATCAGGGTGCTGGTGGTACGGCGTTATTGACGCATTTCGCCGAAAAACTTTTTCATTCCATCCAGCCAGCCGGAGTGTTTAGGGGTATGCTTCTGCCCTTTTTTACCTTCCAGTGTGCCGCGCAATTGTTCAAACAGCGCTTTTTGCTCCGCAGTGAGGTTGACCGGCACCTCCACCTGAATGCGACAAAGCAGATCACCGGCACTGTTGGCACGGACGGGCTTGACGCCCATGCCTCGCATTCTGAATACCTTGTCAGTCTGAGTACCTGCCGGTATTTTCAGATTGACGCGCCCGGTGAGGGTCGGCACTTCCATTTCACCACCGAGGCTCGCGGTGATGATATCGACGGGTACCACACAATGCAGATCGTCATCGTTGCGTTCGAAGATTTCGTGTTTTTTCACCTGCACCAGGACATACAGATCCCCGGCCGGGCCGCCCTTTTCACCGGCCTCACCTTCACCGCTTAATCGAATTCTGTCGCCGGTATCGACACCGGCAGGTATTTTGACCGAGAGAGTCTTGGTTTCCTGCACACGACCATTGCCGCGACATTTGCCACACGGGTCTTTGATCTGTTCACCGTTGCCACGACAGGTCGGACAGGTTTGCTGCACCGAGAAGAAACCCTGCTGCATTCGCACCTGCCCCATGCCGTTGCAGGTTTCACACTTAACCGGCTGCGAACCCGCCCTGGCCCCACTGCCGCTGCATTGATCACAAAGCACCTGCGTGGGGATTTTGAGGTTTTTTTCGATGCCCGAGACGGACTCTTCGAGCGTGAGGTCGAGGTTGTACTGCAAATCGGCACCACCGCGCGCGCGCCGCCCGCGACCACCACCACCGCCGCCGAAGATATCCCCAAACACATCTCCGAAGATATCGCTGAAGTCCGCACCACCGAAACCGGCACCCCCACCGGCTGCCGAGTTGCTGACACCTTCGTGGCCGAAGCGGTCGTAGGCGGCCCGCTTGTTCGAGTCGCCAAGCACTTCGAATGCTTCTTTGGCTTCTTTAAATTTTTCTTCGGCTTCTTTATCCCCGGGGTTGCGGTCGGGGTGGTACTTCATGGCGAGGCGTCGGTATGCTTTTTTTAGCTCGGCGTCGTCGGCGCTCTTGGATACGCCCAACAACTCATAGTAATCCTGCTTCGCCATGAATCAATCACCAGTAAATACAAAAATCCGGTACGTCTGCGTGACGCACCGGATTACGAGGTCTATCAGATTTTAAACGGTCACCGCGGTTGCCGATGACCGTGATCTGCTTTATTTGTTGTTGTCGTCCTTCACTTCCTCAAACTCGGCGTCGACGACATCATCGCCGGCCGGTGACTCGGCGCCACCCGCTGCCTCGCCGGCGGCATCCGCACCGGAAGTCTGTGCCTGGGCATAGGCTTTCTCGGCGATTTTACCGGATGACTCGGTCAGTGCCTGAAGTTTAGCTTCAATTGCTTCTTTGTGTTCTCCGCTCAACACTTCGCGCAAATCGGCGATGCGGGATTCGACTTCTTTCTTCTCGTCTTCGGTGACCTGCTCGCCGAGATCAGTCAGCGACTTCTCGGTGGCGTGGATCATATTCTCGGCCTGGTTGCGCACATCGACCAGTTCCTTGAGCTTGCGGTCTTCGTCGGCATGCGCTTCGGCGTCCTTCACCATCGCTTCGACTTCCTCATCGCTCAGGCCGCTCGATGCCTTGATGACAATCGATTGCTCTTTTCCGGTCGCCTTGTCTTTGGCGGATACGTTAAGAATGCCGTTGGCGTCGATGTCGAAAGCGACTTCAATCTGCGGCATACCGCGCGGTGCCGGCGGAATGTCGGACAGATCAAATTTGCCAAGCGACTTGTTGCCGCCAGCCATTTCACGCTCACCCTGCAACACGTGCACGGTGACCGCTGTCTGATTGTCATCGGCGGTCGAGAATACCTGCTGCGCCTTGGTCGGGATGGTGGTGTTTTTGTCGATGAGTTTAGTCATCACGCCACCCATCGTCTCAATACCGAGCGACAGTGGTGTTACATCAAGCAGCAGCACGTCTTTGACGTCGCCACCGAGTACACCCGCCTGAATTGCTGCGCCCATGGCGACCGCTTCGTCAGGGTTAACGTCACGACGCGGCTCTTTTCCGAAGAAGTCTTTTACTTCGTCGAATACCTTGGGCATACGCGTCTGGCCACCCACCAGGATGACGTCGTCGATGTCCGAAGCGCTGAAGCCGGCATCTTTCAACGCGACCTTGCACGGCTCGATGGTGCGCTTGATTAAGTCTTCCACCAGCGATTCGAGCTTGGCGCGCGTAATTTTAATGTTCAGGTGCTTGGGACCGGAGGCATCTGCAGTAATGTAAGGCAGATTCACATCGGTCTGCTGACTGGAAGACAGTTCGATCTTGGCTTTTTCTGCCGCTTCTTTCAGTCGCTGCAGCGCCAGCGGGTCATTGTGCAGATCGACGCCGTTTTCCTTTTTGAACTCATCGGCCAGGTAGCCGATCAGACGGTTGTCGAAGTCTTCACCACCAAGGAACGTGTCGCCGTTGGTCGACAGTACTTCGAACTGATGCTCGCCGTCGATCTCGGCAATTTCAATGATGGAAATATCAAAGGTACCACCACCGAGGTCAAACACGGCAATTTTGGCATCGCCCCGTTTTTTGTCGAGGCCATAGGCAAGGGCCGCGGCGGTCGGCTCGTTGATGATACGCTTGACGTCGAGCCCGGCAATTTTGCCGGCGTCTTTGGTCGCCTGGCGCTGGGAGTCGTTAAAGTAGGCCGGAACGGTGATGACCGCTTCACTCACAGTTTCACCCAGATACTCTTCGGCGGTCTGCTTCATTTTCATCAGCACCCGCGCGGATACTTCGGGCGGTGCCATTTTCTTGCCGTTGGCCTCGACCCAAGCGTCGCCGTTGTCTGCCTTCACAATGTTGTAAGGGACGAGTTTGATGTCTTTTTGCACGGCTTCTTCATCAAAGCGGCGACCAATCAGACGCTTCACTGCATACAGCGTATTGGTCGGGTTGGTGACAGCCTGACGCTTGGCCGGCTGACCGACGAGCACTTCGTCGTCATCTGCGAATGCGACGATGGACGGTGTGGTGCGATCGCCCTCTGAATTTTCGATGACCCTGGGGGAGTCACCTTCCATGACCGCGACACACGAGTTCGTCGTGCCCAGGTCGATACCGATTATTTTACCCATGACTTGTGTCTCCGATACTGCGTGACGCAGAGTTGTTCTTTAGTGTTAGTTAAAGTAAGGCTGGGTTTGGCTAATTCAACACAAAATGCATGGTTATTTTGCGATGATAACCATGGCCGGCCGAAGCAGTCGATCGTTAAGCGTATAGCCCTTCTGCATCACACTTAACACGGTGTTTGCCGGCTTATCCGTGCCTTCCTGCATGCTGATTGCCTGATGCAGATCCGGGTCGAATTTCTGTCCGACCGGATCCACTTCGACGATGTTAAATTTCTCCAAAGCCTGGGTGAGCATTTTTAAGGTGAGCTCGGTACCCTCGGCGATTTTGACAACGTCCGCCTCTTCGGTGGAAGCGGCGACCCCCATTTCCAGCGTGTCGCGCACGGGCAGCAACTCCATGGCCATTTTATCCAGTGCATATTTATGCGCATTTTCAAGCTCGCGCGTTTGCCGCTTGCGCAAATTGTCCATCTCGGCGCGCGTGCGCAGTACCGCATCCCAGTGCTGCTCGGCTTTCTGATCGGCCTCTTCGAGCTGTGATTTCAATGCTTCGACCTCGTCCGGCGTTTCGGCAGCGCTCTCCTCACCGCCGGTGTCCTGTGCAGTCGCCTCACCGGTGCCGGGGTCGTCCGCCGCAGGGGCTTCAATCTGATCGTCTTGTTCCGGATCCGCAGACGCTTTTTCTCGCGACATCCAGGCTCTCCCGTGGAATTAGAATTGTGGAAACTTCAGGCAAAATTTCGCCGTCGTTTGATATGAAGTCTACGAGTTGGAATTCAAGGCGGCGGTGATGAGTTTTGATGTCACATCTACTGCCGGGACGACTCTGTCGTAAGCCATGCGCGTCGGACCGACCACGCCGAGGATGCCGACTACCTCGTCGTTCACCTCGTAGGTCGAGGTCACCAGGCTGCACATTTCGAGAATATCGTAGCCCGCTTCCTGACCGATGAAGATCTGTACACCATCCGCCGACACACAACGCTCGAGCACATGGTAGATATCGCGCTTTTCGGCAAAGGCGTCGAACAGATCGCGAAGATTCTGTACATCGGACAGCTCGCTGAAATTCATCAGGTTGGTTTGCCCGGCGACGATCACATCTTCCTCGCCGGTGTTTTCGTCATGATCGAACACGCGACCGGCCATCGCGATCATGTGCTGCATCTGCTCATTCATGTCAGCGCGGGTTTTTTCAAGTTCGGTGCGAATGGAGTCGCGCACCGATTCCAGATCCTTGCCCGAGTACTGCTGGTTGAGGAAGTTGGATATCTCCTGCAGCTCGGAGGCGGCGTAGTCGCGATCCAGCGTGAGGATCCGGTTCTGGACGTTCTTTTCGTTGACCACCAGAATGACGAGCACGCGCTGCTCGGACAGCGGCAGGAATTCGATCTGGCGAAATATCGTGGCGCCGCGTTTGGGCAGAGTCACGACACCGGCCATGTTGGTGAACTGCGACAGGTAGTTAGTGGCATGCTTGAGCAGCGATTTGTCATCCTGATCGGGAGTGAGGCGGGTTTTCAGATCGCTCAGATCGGACTCGTCGATCTGTTTCACCTGCAGCATCGTATCGACGAAAAGGCGGAATCCATCGCAGGTCGGCACCCGCCCGGCCGAGGTGTGGGGGGCGGCAAGCAGCCCTATTTCCTCGAGATCCCCCAGTACATTGCGCACTGACGCCGCGCTGACGGAAACGCCAGGCATTTTCGACAGGGTGCGCGAGCCGACCGGTGTGCCGTCCTGAATATACTGCTCGACAAGCAAGCGAAATATCTGCTGCTCGCGTTCGCCTATTTCCCGAATTGGTGTAAAGTTGCCCATACTGTTTTTTAATTCGAGTCTTGCTGCTGCCCTGCGGGTGCGGCCCGCGATTGACTGATGTTTTCCATTGCCGGAACCCGCTACACGAATCCGGCCGCGCAGGTGTAACTTAGTGGCTTCTGCGTGCAATATCCAGTAAAGCGCCACCCACTCAAGATTATTCCAGAAATATGATAGTACGCAAACGGACGAACGGCGTCCGCGTTGAAAACACGATAATCGGCGGTGAGAACCCGGTGGTCGTCCAGTCGATGACCAACACCGACACCGCCGATGTGGTTCGCACAGCCATGCAGGTCGCGGATCTGGCCCGGGCCGGCTCCGAACTGGTGCGAATTACCGTGAACAACGACGACGCGGCGCGCGCGGTCCCCGAAATACGCGACCGTCTCGCTGCGATGGATTGCCACGTGCCGCTGGTGGGCGACTTTCACTTCAACGGGCACAAACTGCTCAGCACTCACCCGGCCTGTGCCGAGGCGCTGGCCAAGTTTCGCATCAATCCAGGCAATGTGGGCAAGGGCAAAAAGCGCGATGAGCAGTTTGCATCCATGATTGAAATCGCGGCACGGCTGGATAAGCCGGTGCGTATAGGCGCCAACTGGGGCAGCCTGGACCAGGAACTGCTGGCCCGCATGCTGGACGAAAACGCCGCCACTGCATCGCCCCTGCCGCTGTCGCAGATCTATCGCGATGCGGTAGTGCGGTCAGCACTGGAAAGCGCCGCCGCCGCCGAGCACATCGGCCTGCCCGCAGAGCGCATTGTTGTGAGCTGCAAAATGAGCCGGGTACAAGATCTGATCAGCGTATACCAGACACTCGCTGACTCCTGCGACTATGCGCTGCATCTGGGCCTGACCGAAGCGGGCATGGGCAGCAAGGGCATTGTCGCGTCGACCGCTGCACTGGCAGTACTGCTGCAGCAGGGCATCGGCGACACTATTCGCATTTCGCTGACGCCGGAACCGGACGGCGACCGCACCAAAGAAGTCGTGGTCGCTCAGGAGATTTTGCAGACCATGGGGCTGCGGTCTTTCACGCCGATGGTAACCGCCTGCCCCGGGTGCGGACGCACGACGAGCACGGTGTTCCAGCAACTGGCAGAAGATATCCAGTCGTATCTTCGGGAAGCGATGCCCGAGTGGCGCAAGACGCACCGCGGCGTGGAGGACATGACCGTCGCGGTGATGGGTTGCGTGGTAAACGGACCCGGAGAAAGCAAGCACGCCAACATCGGCATCAGTCTGCCCGGCACCGGCGAGCGACCAGTGGCACCGGTTTATGTAGACGGTGAAAAAACGGTGACGCTCAAGGGCGACAATATCGCCCGCGACTTTCAGGATATTGTCAGCCAGTACGTCACCGAGCACTACGCTGAGCAACACTGACGCACGACGCACCGTCGGTGTCGAAGCACCGGACTTTCATTTCAAAAGCAGTGATCACGCGCTGATTGTTGGTGCCGGACTCGGCGGTTGTGCAATTGCCAGCGCCCTGGCACGCAGAGGCATGCACTGCACCGTGTTCGACGCGCTGCCAGACGCTGCTCTGGCCACTTCATCCGTACCGGTAGCTATTTGCAAACCGGCGGTCTCTGCCGGCAAGTCGATTGAACAGACATTTATCAGCCAGTGTTTCGATACCCTGTGTGCAGAGCTCGACCGCTGCAATATGAGCCTGCAAGTCACCGGTCTGCTCCAGTCAGTAACGGCGCACCAACCCTGCGAACACGCCACGCACTGGCAACCTGCCTCGCCGGCACAAGAGAAAGGCCCGCATGCAGCACTGTACTCAGATCGGGCGGGCGCGCTGAGGCCATCGACCCTTTGTCACCAGTGGCTGAAGCAGCAAAACATACGGTGTGTTTTTAATACCGCCGTCGATACGATACAGCAGCACAACGGAGACTGGCATGCAATTGACCGCGATGGCAGGTTGCTCGGGTGTGGTCAGCTTTTAATACTTGCCAACGCCATGGCAGCACAGCGCTGGGCACCGGAGTTACACCTGACTCCGGTCAGCGGGCAGATCAGTCTTTTTGAAAGTGCACACACAGGTCCTGTGCTGTGCGATGACGGTTATCTGATACCCACCAGTGATGGTTTGTGGTCCGGTGCGACGTTTCATCGCGGCAGTACAGTGGCCGCGAATACTGCAGTGGACGATGCAGTGAATTTATCCAGGTGCAAACTGCATGTCGCAGTAAGCGATGACTCGTGGCGTCGATCATGGTCCGGTGTTCGATGCACCACCACAGACCGTTTGCCGCTGGTCGGTGCTGCCCCCGATACCGCACACTATCTAAGCAGCTATCGCGATCTGCATCACGGCAGGCACCGCAAGCATTACCCACCGGCGACATACCGACGGGGCCTTTATCTGCTGACCGGCCTTGGATCCCGCGGTGTGACACAGGCACCCCTTTGTGCAGAAATTCTGACGGACATCATTTTTGGTGAAAAGTCGACACCGGCTGCTTTTAAACACGCGCTACACCCGGCGCGCTTTCTAATCAGACGTTTGAAAAAGGGCTTGCTGTAATTCGCCAACCCCGCATGAAGGGGCTGACTGATCCGCCGATAATTACAGCATGCGGGAAAGTAATACTCTATTCAGTCGAGCGACCGAGCGCTGCAGCGGCGTGATGCTGTTGTTTGCGGTGATCGCCGTGGCGGTTGTGTACACCGTTATACAACGCACGCTGCTCGATTTCCGCGCCGGACACATGGATGAGTACGATTATCTGTTTGTCGGTAAATCGCTGCTTAACGGACTCGACTGGCCCACCCATACGTATATTTTCGGCGCAAATTTCAGCTGGTACCTGTTCGCAGCAGCCGATCAGTGGCTGGGCGGTTTGCGCGGTGCAAGATCGCTGGCAGCGGTGTTCGGTGCCGCCTCTCTGGCCGGTGTGTACTGGTTCGCAAGGGCACTGTGGCAGTCACACCGCACGGCATTGTGTGCCACGCTACTCATGGCCGTACACAGCAGCCATATTTTTACCAGTAAGATCGCAACGTATGATGCGATCAGCTTCGCACTGTTTACGCTGGCGCTCGCGCCACTGTTGTATAGCGTGCGCAGCAGTAAAGGGAAGACTGGTGCACTCGGGCAGGTGATTTTTGCGGCAGCCGGGGCTTCGCTGCTGCTGGTTGCAGTGCTCGCAAAGTACACCACATTTGCCTACGTACTGCTAATCGCCGCGGCGCTGCTGTATTACTCTTTGCGGTCCTTCATTGTTTTTTGTGCGGTGATGGTAGCGGGGCTGACGCTGTATGTAAGTATCCACTGGGTGGACTTACAAGTGTTATACAAGGTACAAATTAGCGGCACTCATGTTGCCAACGCGACATACCGGGAAATTCTGAGCCGATCGCTCAACCATACCTGGCTGCTTTTGGTGCCATCGATTCTGGCTTTGATTGTTGCCCGGCGGCTCCCGGCCGCACAAGCGGGGGCCTGGCGCATTATCGTGGCTTTGCTCTTATTCAGCCTGCCGCTTTTTTTGTATCACCTGCACGGGCGCAATCTGATTTCCCTGTATAAACACCTGACCTATACCAACCTCTTTCTGTCCTGCGCGACGGCATGGCTGATCATGCACTGGGTCCGCGCCCGGGCGCAACTGACTTACCCTGTACATCGGTATCGCTGGTGGATACTGAGCGTATGCATGGCACTTTATATCGCGATCAACCATGTGCAGCTGCAGCAGACACAACGCGGCTATCCGGACGTCACCCATCTGCTGGCACAAGTGAGCATCGAAAAAATGAATGGCCGGATTCTCAGTGAGGACCCGTATTTATTCCGGTACCTGAAATACGGTGAACTTGCACAGGCGCAAATTCGCGAAACTACCTGGCTCGACAATGACCTTGATGGTGATCACACTGTGGATGACGTCAAAGACGCTATCTGGGATCGTAAATTTGATCATGTACTACTGACGGATGCGATCCACCCGGCGCTGAACACAACGCTGCGAAATATAATGCAACTGCGTGGCTACCAACTGCAGTTTCAGCAGAACTACCTTCTTTCCCCGATTATGACCGCTCATACTCGCGGCACCATCAGTCTCTACTCACTAAGCGATCCGGTCGCAGTCGAAATCAACCAGTAAATTGAGCCGCACAATCTTCTGGTGCGAACCGGTCTTTAACAGCACACCGGCAATCCTGTATTTTCATCACAAAACGGGATCACTGCAGGTGCGACGGGCCTTCACGAACACGAGCAACCGCCGACATCTACCTGCATTATTCAGGAGACTGTAGTGGTGACTGTGACAGCGACCACACTGTTGCTCGCAGCAATAACCATAGGCTGCACCAGCTTTGCACAATTGCTGCAGAAACAGGCGGCGATGGATGCCGCAGGCAACAAAAGAAACAACGGCCTCACCGCCATGGCCTGCAACCCGTCGCTAATCAACAGTGCACTGCTGTTAACGGCCGGGATGTCGACCTGGTTGCTGGTATTGAAACAACTGGATGTCAGTGTCGCCTACCCGCTCCTTAGTTTGAACTTTATCCTCGTGCCATTGCTGGCACGATGGAGATTCAATGAGCAAATTCACCCCCATCGGGTGGTGGGCTCCGCGATTATCGTTACCGGCCTGTTGTTTCTATTTGCAGGCTGATCATGCATAGCCTGTGTGCACTGATCATTTCAATAGTGGCAGGTGCCGTGTCCCAGCTCGCTATGAAAAGCGGTTTGCAGCAGATGGATTCTGTGACACCACACCCGCTACTGATCTTCGGGATCAGTTGCTACGGCTTTGCCATGCTGAGCTGGATCATTGCATTAAAAAAGTATGAGCTGAGTTTCGCATACCCGTTGCTCAGCACAGGATATCTGCTGGTCTATGTCGGCGCGTTCTTCTGTCCCGGTCTTCAGGAAGAATTAAGCCTGAATAAAACAATCGGACTGTTGCTGGTGATGGCGGGAGTCACCCTGTCGGCATGCAACCCTCAAAGTGACGGGCAGGTTCATGATGAACAAAGAAACACTGCCTAGCGTTACTGTGGTGGTGCCGGTGTACAACGAGCAGGAGCGAATCGCCGCCTCACTGTACAACATCAAGGCGTACCTTGAGCATCAGCCCTACCCATCATCTGTACTGGTTGTTGATGACGGCAGCAGTGACATGACGAAGGAAATCGTGAAATTCGTCGACATCTACGGCGCGGAGTTTCATTCCCAGAATGCTGGAATACTGGAAGAAAATCTGCAAAACATGGGCAAAGGGTACTCTATTGCCAGAGGTCTGCTCAAGGCAGATGCAGATATTATCGTGTTTACCGATGCCGACTGTGCCACACCGATTTCCGAAATCGACAAGCTCTTGGGCAAAATATACGATGGTTACGATGTCGTGATCGGCTCGCGCCACCTGAAGGATTCAACCGTCAGCGGCAGAGGGTTCGTCCGATCGGTCATGAGCCGCACTTTTAATTTTATAGCCCGCGCCGCACGCTTGCTGGATGTCCGTGACAGTCAGTGTGGCTTTAAAGCCTATACCAGACAGGCAGCACGGGAAATAGCCGTTCGACAAAAAACCTACGGTTTTTGTTTCGATGTGGAACACCTGCACATTGCAAAAAAAATCGGCTGCAGGATTACTGAGGTAGCCGTCGACTGGAAACACGATAAACGTTCAACCGTGTCTCCAATTTGCGACTCAATTGCCATGCTGATTCAGCTGCTGAGAATCAAGGTTATTCATCGCAACTTGTAGGTCCCGACCAAGCCGGGACCTTTGCTGATCAGTTCACCTTAAATCTGTCGGCACCCGTCTGTTAGTTTTCCATGGCCAGATAAACATCGGCGATTCGCTGCCCGAGTGTGCGCAACGATCCCGCAGAGAAGTGGTTGCCGAAAGGATCACTGGAACGTGTGGGCAGATCGGAGGCGGCCGCACAACCACTGTAGGGGTCGTCGTCCCAGTTCAGTGCCATCAGGTGAGGATTCAATGCCGCTTTCTTCGTTTCCGTGCAGACAAACCTGCCATCGAAACGGAACCAGTTTTCGCCTCTAAGGTTACTGATGAGCTGAAAGAGTTTGGTTGGATAGTAGTTTTTAAACGCCTCACTCGATTGATCGGCAAAGCCGGTTGCGCCGGGGTCCGCAGTGCCTTCAAACAACCAGTCGGTCTCACCCTGCATCCAAAGCATCGCATCGAACTGACTCTTGTGCGGCAGTTCATTGAGTGCAGCGGTGGCTTTCTCACGAATCTCGACGAAGAACTCACTGTTGAAATCCCAGTGACTGATACCCTCTCCGGGTGCAGTGAGTACAACCAGCCCCACTACACGGTTCGACTTCTCTGCGATCGATTTTGATAACTGGAAACCCACGTGATTGTAGGGTGATCTGGATGAGTCCTGAGCGGAGAAGTTGCCCGGGATGGAAAGTTCCCAGTTCTGCTGTAACGCCGCTACCTGCCAGCCATTGTCAGTGAACGCAAATACGCGGTTGTCCGGTACATCGACGGATGCATCGAATGCAGTTTGCAAACCTGCCGCGTTGGATTGCCCGGTGATAAAAAAGAGATCCGTAATATCCTCAGGCCCGAGCGCCGGCTTCACATCGACACTGCATGACGCGGTAACCGTGACAGTTTCACCAGTGGAAGCTTCTATGCAAGTGTGTTCGAAGCTCCCCTGATAGGTACCAGCCTCAGAGGCATTAACAATATTCGCTTCACTGTCGTAAGAGGAGTTCCACGACCACGGACTGGATTCGAACGGTGTCCACTGACAGCCGGCAGGTGCGCTGGCCACCACTGACAATTGCACCGGCGCTTTGGCGGTTTCGGGACAATTGGTGCTCGCCACAACAGCGCGAGCAGCCTGCTCCGCCGGTGGCTGGACAGTATCACCTGATGTCGGTGGTTGCGGCGAAGTATCTGTCTCCGGTACTTGTGATGCATCAGTGACTGGCACTTCTGGCACAGTACTACCTGAAGCCACTGTGCCTGTGTCAACCGTACCTCTGTCAGTTGTGGTGTTGCCCTGCGAGTCATTGTCGGTGGATTGTTCGCTGCTTTGCTGATCAGTCGAACTGTCGATCTGTACGTCGCCGGAATCCACATTGACTTCAGGCACACTACCAGCGGTTTGACCAGATGATTGGCCTGCAGACTGGCCAGGTACCACCACACCGGACTCCAGATCCGGGGTGTTGTCCACCTGAATGTCAGTGTTATCAGCCGGGGTATCGCCGGTTTCGTTCCCGGTTGTTGTGTCCTGAGTGGCAGCCTCGCTATCGACACCGGAGTCATCGGTGTTTTCCTCAAGATCAACGGCAGCACCAATGCCCGGTTCCGGCATCTCGTCAATGACCGGCCAGATGTAGTCAGCTGCTGCGACTTCATTGTCGAACACGGCAAACAATCTGGCATTGTCACCGCACTCGTCAATCGCGGTAGGGCGGTTCGCAATGCAATAGACCAACTGGTTCTGCTGAGTGCCTGAGGTAACAAATCGGTTGGTGCCACCCGCAGACTTCAATCGCAGCACATTGTGATTGAGCTCGGCAAGTCCACTTTCCCAGTCACCTTGCACATTCAGCGCATACTGTGCTGACTGCACCGACAGAAACGCACCTTCAAATGTTTCATCTTTTTCCACCAGATACGATAACGCAGCGGTATCGATTACCATCGATTCTTCTGCTGCATCGCGACTGAGCGTGTTAACGAAATGCTCGACAGCAGCTTCACTGTCGACCAAGGGGCGGTCTCCCGAATAGGTTTGATCGATAACATCATCGATAAAATCAACGACGCTGATGCTGCCATCGAAAGCAAGCTGGGGAATCTTGACGAAGTCATGCGCGGCAATCGGAATCTCGATACCATTATCCGGATCCTGATCGAAATCGATGGACTGCAGCAATCTCAGCAGATTAACCGTCTTTTCATCTTCAACATCGTCCACCTGCGCAATTTCGAGCGGTGTAATTGTAGGCGCACCGGGCACTGGCGGAAAGGAGAGTTCTCCAATTGAGAAGACTATGGTTTCTCCCTCAGCATAATAGTAACTGCCGTCGGGTTCGGTGAAACCCTCGACTGAGGCTGATTCATATTTAAGTCCGGAGACGGGACTGTCCAGAAAGACACCCCTAAGCAGCTCGCCATCATCATCGCTGCTGCACCCCTGCAACAGGAGCGAGACACTTACCACTGAAAGTAAAAACCTGACAGGAACCGGCAACATAGACTCGAAATCTCTTGAGTGACATCGTTATTACTTTGTTAGCGGTTGATTTATAGATAATTGAATGTTCAGAGATAACTTTGGCAGCTATTCCCACTCGGCTCAGTCGAACCGCACGATATCGGCTGCTCATCAGGTAACCTAAACGATAAAAGCAGGGTCCTGAAACAGGTTCACGGGTGACAGTCATGGATTTGACCGAACTTCCGCACAGGTCTCAACAATCACCTGTTTCCGTCGCTAGCACCCATAAACGATCCGGGCGAAAACATGGATTTCAAAACCCTCATGGACAACATACCGGGTGTGTTCTGGCGATGTTCCTGCGATGAACACTGGACTATGCGGTTTATGAGCGCCGGTATCGAGCCTTTAACCGGCTACCGGCCGGATGAACTCGTGGGTAATCGGGTCACCAGTTTCGCCAGCCTGATTCATCCGGCAGACGTCGAAATGGTGGAAAACCAGGTGCATTCGGCCATCGAAAACAAGGTCGGATGGGACATCGAGTATCGTCTTGTTGATCGAAATAACGTGACACGCTGGGTATCCGAGCAGGGTGTTGGCATTATGAATGGCGATACTGTCGAGTATTTGGATGGCTTTGTTGTGGACATCTCGGAACGACGCTCGATTCAGGATGCACTCCGCCAGTCAGAGGAACGAGTAAAGAAGCTTGCGTTCTACGATCCGGTAACAGAACTACCAAACCGCAACCTGATCTTTGAACATATCAAGGCGGCCCTGACCGAGTGTCGCAGAAGTTCAGATCAGTTCGGCTTGTTTTTTATTGATCTTGACGGCTTCAAACCGATTAACGACAACTACGGCCACGTGATCGGGGATGCCGTGCTTAAAACAGTCGGTCAACGCTGCAAAGCGGTTATCGACAGCAGCGGCATGATCGCCAGAATCGGTGGTGATGAATTCCTGGTGTACCTGAAAAACGCAAACCGCGAGCGTATGGCTGAGCTCGCTTCTGCGCTCAACCGGCAAATACAAACACCGATTTCTATCCGCGGACGTTCCGTGCAACTTTCTGCGAGTATTGGTATCGCTGAATTTCCGACCGATGGGAACAGCCTGGATAAGCTGGTTACCGCCGCAGACAGCGCCATGTATACCGCAAAGCGTAGCGGCAAGAATGCGATCTACGATGCAACAAACGGATTGTTCCTGAAAGCAGGAGACAACTCACTCAACCGCGCCGCCTGACACCGGTAGCAGGCACGCGCGGTTACCGAAACGCTTCTACCAGCGGTAATTGCGTGCAGCCGGGACTGTCCGCCAGTGGGGGTTTGCCATGCACCATGCAGAGTGGTGTAGACTTGAGGCTACCCTCAAGGCAGCATTAAAGTGTCACTCTTTATCACTTCCGTGTTTCTGCTGTTGATCACCCCCGGACCAGGTGTACTTTCCACGGCGGGTGTAGGTGCAGCATTTGGTCAGAACGCCGGTACCCGGTACATCGTCGGCTTATTTATCGGGACCAATCTGGTGGCACTCGCTGTGGTGACCGGGCTGGCAGCGCTGCTGTTTTCCATACCGTGGATCAGAATTGTGCTGCTGGTCTGTTCGACGAGCTACTTGTTGTATCTTGCGTTGAGAATTGCTTTATCAGGGTCGAAAGTCGAGTTCATCCGCGCAACAAAGCCACCTTCGATTGTCGACGGTATACTTCTGCAAACCATCAACCCGAAAGCCTACATCGTCAATACCACGCTCTTCTCAGGTTACGATTTCGGTTACAGCAGCCTCTGGATAGAAACCATCGTAAAATTCGCCATTATCAATGCGATCTGGGTGCCGATTCACTTCCTCTGGTTGTTTGCAGGCATCAGCCTGAAGAAACTGGCGCCCGAGCCAGCCACTCAAAGACGGATTAACATACTGATGGCAGCAGCGCTGGTGTCTGTTGTTATACTCGCTTACTACTCGCAAAATCACCAATAGCCTGAGCAACCCGCTGAGCAAGTAACGCCATGAATCGATTATGTGTCTTCTGTGGATCGAGCCCGGGGAAAAATGGCGCGTATATAGAAACTGCCCATGCACTTGGACAGTGCCTGGCAGAGCGCCGGATCGATCTCGTCTACGGCGGTGCCAGCATCGGTATCATGGGGGCACTGGCCGATGCCGTCATGCAGAACGGTGGCAGGGCCTACGGTGTAATACCGGAACATCTCACTACGTTTGAGATCGGCCACACTGGTCTGACCGAACTGATCGTGGTCAAAGATATGCACGAGCGCAAAGCAACAATGGCTGAACTGGCCGACGGTTTTCTGGCGCTTCCAGGTGGCATCGGGACGCTGGAAGAACTCATTGAAATCTGCACCTGGCAGCAACTGCAATTGCATCGTAAAGCCACTGCCCTGCTTAATGTAGAGAATTTCTACGACACACTGCTGTCATTCCTCGATCACGCGACTTCCGAGCGATTTCTGCAACCCCGGCACCGGAACAATATTCTGCACGGCAGCGACATTCCGGTGCTACTCGACAGGATGGTGTATTTCAACGCCAACCCTGAGGAATTTATCACTGAAAAACTGGAAAGCTCCGTCGAGCGTAACAACAGGTAAGAAATTCGGCAGTCCTCTGTATGACTGATCAACCGGACTCGTCACTACAAACAAACCAGTAAGGAAAGGACATCCCCATTCCGGCACGGTTCTCCAATGTGTTAACCAGTTCATAAATTTGCCGGATATGCGGACGCCACTAATATAGAGGCGCAGGAAATCCTTTCACACGCCAGATTTTGGGGAGAGAAGAGGATGAAAAGTCTACGGACATTGTTGCTGGTGAGCACACTGACCAGTGCAGCACTTTATGCAGACCAGAAGGACAACGCACTGCCAGAGCTATTTGGACAGTTGAAGTCCGCGGAAAACCCCCAGCAGGCAGTCATGATCGAAACCGAGATCTGGAAACGGTGGTACGAGCGGGACGATGACAGCGGTGGCACCGGCATGAAAACCGCGATCGATGCGATGAACACCGGCCGCTACACCATTGCGCTTGCCGTGCTGGACAAACTGGTGAAGGACCAACCGGATTTCGCGGAAGCCTGGAACCGCCGTGCCACTGTCCACTACCTGCTTGGCAACTACGAGCAATCTCTGGAAGACATCGAGCAGACGCTGTTACTCGAGCCGCGCCACTTCGGTGCACTATCCGGCGTCGGCCTGATCATGCTGCAGGTGGGTGAAAATGAAAAAGCCATGCACGCATTTGAAAAGGTGCTCGAGATCTCACCGAAGAACATGAGTGCCACCAAAAGTATCGAAGATCTCGAGAAAAAGCTTGGCACTACCATTTAACAATCTACCCGCACGACGGTGCGGATAGATTTTGGCCTAACTGAACAGGGTTTCTTTACCCCTTACCGCGCCATGGGATTGTACGATTAATGATCCATCGCATGATCAGATCGAACAACAACCCAAGCACACCGAGCAAAATAATCGTGACCCAGATGATTTCATAGTCACTCTGCTTACGCGCTACGTTTTCCACAAAACCGATGCCTGTGGTGCCGGCCAGCATTTCGGCAGCCACAAGTGTTCCCCAGCAGACACCTATGGATATGCGTATGCCGGTTAGAATTTCCGGCAGCGAGTTCGGCAATATCAC
The DNA here is from genome assembly GCA_964583825.1 of uncultured Granulosicoccaceae bacterium. Taxonomy (GTDB): domain Bacteria; phylum Pseudomonadota; class Gammaproteobacteria; order Granulosicoccales; family Granulosicoccaceae. Next base: position 13,682 of record CAZOXM010000010.1, on the reverse strand, counting down.
TTCCCTGATAATCTGTTTTCTCGACGCACCCAACGAGTGCGCTGCGTGAATCTTGGACAACTGCGTACCAGTGGCACCGGTCCTCGCACTGATCACCATAATCGCAAATGCCACCATGAACAGCAGGAAGATTTTTCCATCGTCCTGAATACCGAAGATCGTCAGAATCAACGGCGCCCACGCAAGTGGTGGCACTGGTCGATAGAGTTCGATCAGCGGATCGAAGAAACCTTTGGCAAAGCGCGAAAGCCCCATGAACAAACCCAGGGGCACGCCAAGCACTATGCCGAGGAACAAACCCGCCACGACGCGCATGATCGAGTCCCAGATGTGTCCGGTCGGCACCGGTACGGTAACAGACGGGAAGTTGCCGGTTGCTACCGCCAGTACTTTTGATTTCAGATTCTCATCGATTGACCCGTCCGGCTTATGGCGCGGGTACTCCCCGGGTACGATGTCAGCGACCCAGTCCGGAATAAAGAAGCCAACCATCTCTGCAACGGGCTTTTGCTTGTACCAGAGCATCGGCACGCCCTTGTAACCAACACTGGGGCGCGAGAGATCCACCAGGGTACCGAGCGTATCTGACGGTTTCGGCAGCCAGCGACCGGAGCCCTGCTCGCTGCAATTGGTACTGCCTGCGACAATGGTGCCCGATGGCATTGCCACGGCATCGATGAATCGCAGGCTGCCCTTTTGTTTCGACACCTCGGCTTCAAACTGACGCACTGATTGCTCAACCGGATCGAGTGTACCTGGAGGAAACACCGTACCATCGTCGATACGCTTGAGCATTTTATTGAACTGCTTGAGCATCTGTTCGCGCTCGAGCAGCTCCTCGGGCGTCAACCCGGCGCCTTCCACCTGTGCCTGCAGCGACTTTATTTTTGCCTCGATGTCATCGATCTGTTGTTCGAATTCACCGCTCAGATTCCTAACCTTTACGAAGTCTGACGAAATGGCTTCGATGACCTCGGCCATCGCATTGAATTTCCGCCCGCGGTCAGTCACTGGCAGGTTGGGCACTTCTGTGTTCGATTCGCCCCAGCCAGGCTGCGCTGCTGCTTCGGCGAGCTCGGCTGCGGATGGTTCACCGGGGTAAGCGGGATCTGCAAGCTGCGCGCGGGCATCATCGATTCTGCTGGTTATTTCTGACAGTTTCTGTTGTACCGCCGGGTCAACATTGTCCGGGGAAGCCAGTGAATATAGTGCTGCTTCGAGACTGTCGAGCACGCCGCCAAAGTCGGACTGTTCCTGATCCGTTAACGACAAACCCGCCAGATCGTCCCTCAAACTCTGCAACTGATTGCCGTCCCGGGCCAGCAGCGATGTCCCCTTTAGCAAACGCGACTGAATCGGGAAAACCGATCGCATCGGGTTGATGGCGGTGTCGACTTTTGCCACCTGACACAGTTCGTTGGCCGCTTTCGGGAAATAGGAACGCGCCGCATCCCACGAAAAGTAAAACCAGATCAGCAGAATGGTGGACACGCCGGCAAACACCCAGTACCAGCCGCCGAGGGCGCGTTCCGGGTTACCGAAAACCGCATCGGTCTTTTCAGTTCTGGTGACCCGCCGACCGTAAATAATGGCCCAGATTAAACCGATAAGCAGCAGCAAAAAGATAGCGCCGACGATGAAACCACGGTGTTGTGCAATAGCGTCTAACATCAGAGCACTTTCCCCATGATTTCCTCTTCCATATTCCAGATCATCGAGAGTATTTCTTCACGGTATCGCACGAACTCAGGGTCATTTTTTATATCGCGCAAATCGCCATTGAGCCCCGTCTCTGCAAACGGCAGTCGATATTCCTTGTGCAGCCGCCCGGGCCTCGGTGCCATGACAAAAAGTCGTTCTCCCAGCAGCAGCGCCTCTTCCACGGAGTGCGTGATGATGAGGATGGTCTTGCCGGTTTCCTTCCAGATCTTCAGCACGAGAGACTGCATTTTTTCACGCGTCAGTGCATCGAGCGCACCCAGCGGTTCGTCCATCAGTATCAGATCCGGGTCATTGATCAGGCATCGGGCCAGTGCAACACGCTGCTGCATACCACCTGAAAGCTGGTAGGTTGGTGTATCGCCAAACCCCTGCAGGCCGACAATTTCGAGCCACTCCTCGACTTTCGCAGCGGTTTCCCGCTTGTTGCTTTTTTTCATTCGCAACCCGAAGTCGACGTTTTCCGCGACCGTCAGCCATTCGAATAATGCGCCCTGCTGGAATACCATGCCACGCTCGACACCCGGTCCGTCGATTTCGTGCTCATTAAGACGCAGCGAGCCACCCGTGGGACGCAGAAAGCCTGCAATCAGATTAAGCAGCGTCGTCTTGCCGCAACCACTGGGCCCGAGTACCGACAGGAGCTCGCCTCGCTGCAGCGTAAAGCTCACATCTTTCAGTGCGTGGACGGACTCGCCGGTGGGCGTCCGAAAGGTCATATCTATGGAATCTGCGACAAGATCACTCATATATCAGGCTCATGGGATCAGCTTGGGTTCGGACCGGACAGAATACATGCCACGCACGGTGTGGCAGCAACTGCACTACCGGCCTCGATTGAATCCGCTGATACTATACAGGGCATGAGCACAACAGCCAGTGCCAGATTGCAGAAATTGCGGGTATCGTGGCCTGTGAGTCGTGTGCAGAGCAGATCGCTGAGCGGCGGGGTGGATCTGACGATTAGTGCAGGCGTGCCAGTCTCAACATCCAGCCAGTTTCATCACCCAGCTAGTGCGGCGGCGTATCGGGGCCATGCGCGTGCCGGTGGGCCACCTCTTCCATTGTGGCTTCGCGAACCTCGATCACTTCAACCTCGAATATCAGAGTCTTGCCGGCCAGCGGGTGATTGGTATCGACATCGACATTGAACTTACCAGTCTTGACCACCGTTGCCCTGATCTCACCACGAGCGGTATTGACGGACACAATTTCACCGACACGCGGTTTCCTGCGCCCGATGAGGTGTTTGATTGGCACACGCTGAATGCCATTTTCATTGCGCAACCCGTACCCGAGCGCCGGCTCAACGGTAACCGAAAACCGGTCTCCGGCACTTTTACCGACCATGGCCTCTTCGACGCCAGGTAGGATCCCTCGGTGACCATGAAGATAGTAGAGCGGATTGCCGCCGCGGGAATCTTCCTGATAGTCGCCCCCGACCTCTTCCAGTGTGTAGTGAAACCCGACGACGCGGTTGTTAGCTACTTGCACGTTTATCCACTTAGTTCGCGACTTTGGCACCGACAACGCCGGTTTTTACATTTTTTGCAAAAGCCGGATCGATACGCACAACTTCAAGGGTATCACCCTTGCCCGCAGCGAGAACGCCGGTCAATCGCCGAGTAATATCCCGCATCTTTCCGCTGGCATCCGGGTAGACAATACGCAGCGCGATATTGCCAATGTCTCTGGGGGTTTGGTTTGCAATGCGGACACGCAGCACACCATCACTGCCAACCTGATGTTTTGCAACCACATACTTGCCCGGATTGTTAGGCAGATCCAAATCAACCAACGATCCGAGTGCGGCCTTTCCGGCGGGACTGTTCTGCCCGGCAGCACGCGTGTACTGCGCCACGGCTTCCTCTATCTGTCCATTTGCACGTGCGATGTTGCCGAGTGCATTGTAAGCATTCGCCGTGGGCAGCAGTTCGACGCTGCGCGCCAAAGATCGTCGCGCCGCAGAGAAGTCTCTCAGGCTTTCACTGGCAAGGCCCGATTTTAAGTGGTAATAGAAAAAATCGTTATTGAGCCGGATTGCCTGCGCATAATTGCGACGGGCAGAAGCATAGTCCTTCTGCTGGTGATCAATATCACCCAACAGACTGTAGAAATGCCCCTCGGCAGGCTCTTTTGCGATCGCCTGGCGGGTCAGAGCACGCGCAGTCCGGTAGTCTTTTTCTGCGACGGCCTTCTGTGCCTTTTCGAATGCATCGTAGGCGGGCTGTGTCTGCAGCAGTCGAGCGATATTCTGACGATATTCCCGCGCTTTGATATCACCTCCTGTCGACAGGCGCGCCGCCAGCGCTTTGTTGGCGGCGAGCCGCTCTTCGGAGGGCGGATGGCTCGCAAACAAACCACTGATGAAGTCCTTGCCTCGCTTGCTGTCCTTTGACAGCTCCAGAAAGGTCGCCTGCAGATCTACCGCACCCTGTGGATCATAGCCGGATCGCACCATGTACTCGATCCCGTAGCGGTCAGCTTCGCGTTCTGCATCCCGACCGTAGCGCGTGTTGATCAGTTGTGCACCAACGCTGGCTCCCATTTGCGCGAGATCCGAATACTTTTTGCCGGAACTTGCGATGGTCGCCGCCACCAGGCCGCCCTGCAGCAATACGCCACGGGTCATGCCTTTAGCGCCGTGTTTGGCGGCGGCGTGGACGATTTCATGTCCCAGCACGGCAGCCAGTTCCGCTTCACTTTTCATTCTGATGAGCAAGCCGCGATTGATCGCTATTTTTCCTCCGGGCAGCGCCCACGCATTCGGCACCCCGGAGTTGATCACTTTAAATTCGTACGGTAACGGGCGGTCGCTGACCGCAGCGAGCCGCTGCCCTACTTTGTTGACATAAGCCTGGACCTGAGGATCAGCCACATAGTCGCCGCCCTGCGACTGTCGACTGGGCGCATACTGCTGCTTGCCGACGGAAAGTTCCCAATCCTCCCCAACGAAGCTCAGTTCATTCTTGCCGGTAACCGGGTTGGTGGCACAACCAGTGAGACCGAGCGCCGAAATCACAAGCACAGCTAACCAGTTTTTCATTTTTTCACCCCTGACAACACTTATCCAACAATATGCCATAAGCAACTGACTTTTGGCTGTATTTACTTAAATTGGCGCAGCCGCTGCCGATACTACCGAGGTAGACCGTTCGGCCAATTGCCATCCGGTCACCGCTGGCCGTCGGGATAATTGCTACCCTGTCGCCGCCTTGCCGCGCTACCTTACAGCCCGCGCCGGGCATGCGGAATTTTATCTAACTGTAGTGCAGCACAACAGCCCGCTTGTGTGCTGTACGGGCGGCGGCAACCTGTCTTTCTGCCCGAAATATTCTGGAGCGGGGCAGATTAGAGGTGCCGTGGCCTTTGTCTTTCGAGATTCATCACACCCGGGGAACCGGGTCGTTGCCGGCCAAACGTGCGGCAGTGATCTCGGCAAGACGGAAACTTACCCTAACCACCTGCTCCGGTCATCCCTACCAGGGTGACGAGTCGCACTGCAGATGCGACGCACCAGTGTGACACTCCCATGAGAACGTTCAGTCCCCATGAATAACATGCAATACCGAAAAGATATCGACGGGTTAAGAGCGATCGCGGTGCTGGCTGTATTGCTGTTCCACCTCGATCCGCACTACCTGAAGGCGGGTTATCTCGGAGTGGATATCTTCTTCGTGATCTCGGGATATCTGATCACACGGATCGTTTACACCGAGTTTATCAGCGGTAAATACTCGTTTATCAATTTCTACGTGCGGCGCTCAAAACGCATCCTGCCCCCGCTGTACTTTATGTCGATTCTGACGCTCGTTGCAGGCTACATCATTTTACTGCCGTACGATTTTTTCAAAACCGGCATCTCAGTGCTGGGCGCAGTGCTGTTTGTGTCGAACATGCAGTTTGCACTACGCACCGGTGACTACTTTTCATCAGACTCATCCGAGTGGCCGATGCTGCACACCTGGTCGCTGTCAGTCGAGGAGCAATACTACTTCGTGTTGCCTCTGGTACTGATTTTTGTCATCCGATTTTTAAAGGTCAACCTGACTGCGGTGCTGCTGGTGATTGCGATTGCGAGTTTCGCTCTGGCCGAATATATGTCGGGAAAGAGTAACCTGGCAGGACTGAGCTACTACTTTCTGTTAACCCGCATGGGAGAACTGCTGGTCGGATCGATACTGGCCATCGTGCACGCTAAAGGTACTTTTGATAAAAGCCGCTCCGATGTGCTGGCCACCGCAGCCGTTGTCGTTCTCGTCGGAACGCTCGTGTTTTTCGATAAACAATTTCTTTTTCCAGGGTTTTCAGCATTGCTGGCCTGTCTACCGATCGCGATGATCATTCACTGCGAGGGTACCTGGGTTAACCGCCTGCTGGAAAACCGGGTTGCCGTGTGGGTCGGACTGTTGTCCTATTCCCTGTATCTCTTTCACTGGCCGGTACTGGCGTTTGCCCGCTACATTTTAAATACCACCGAGGGGTATCTCCATCTGCCCGCCGGTACACAGGTTATTTGCCTCGCGATCATATTCGCGCTCAGCATCTTTTCCTACTACGCGGTAGAGCGTCCGCTGCGACGGCTGAACATTAACGGCATAAAAGCACTGGTTTGGTATTTTGCGATACCCAGTGCCCTGCTGACCCTGATCGCACTCGGTGTAGTTCTGAAGAAGGGCTTGCCGGAGCGGTTCAGCAGCGAAACCATCGATATGACTTTTCAGTTCAGTCACATCGATAAGAACCAGTGTCCGTCGCTGGTGAATCTCGGCTGTGCCGGCGGCGATACCAACGGTGAGCGTGAAATACTGTTGTACGGTAACAGTCATGCCGAGCACTACTTTGAACTGATTTCCCGCCTCGCATCAGACACAGGCAGTCGAGTAAAGCTGTTCGCCTCCGGCGGCTGCTCGCTGCTGCAACAATCCGCCAAGTGCGACAGCACCAAGTCAGCCTATCTTGAGGATTTAAGCGACGGCACAGATATCTCGATTCTCGCCTTCCGCTGGGATAGCAATTTCAGTGAAGAACCATTTTTGGCAGAACTCGATGAGCTGGTCACGCAGGCACAGGGCGCATCTGAACGGGTAATCGTGATGGCACAGCCACCGCTGTTGAATTTCAGCCCGTCGAAAATTGAAAACTGCAACCGCCTCGGTATTCGCTGTCCCCGACCCGAGCAGGCCATGAGTGAACGCTACCCGGCCTACAACGACGCGATCCGGGCACGCGTGGAAGCGCTGGGTGCGGAATTTTTCGATCCGTACATCGCGGTGGAAGACAGCAGCCAACTCTACGATGAAGACCGGCTGCTCTACTCCGACATGGATCACCTCTCGGTCTACGGCGGTCGATGGCTGCATGGCCAGTTGGGCGATAGCGAAAAAGCGCTTTTCAGCCAGTAGAGCGAGAAGGCAAATTCTCCCTAAAAAGCGCAGTTTATGGGTATAGATGAGCTTTTCGAGGGAGAATTTAACGCCCCCAGACCCCTGCTAAGCTGTTGATACAAGCACTTCACAAAAAAAGTGGGCAGATTTCTCTAAACAATCTGATTCTGTGACCGTTATATCAGGTGTAGGGAGACACATGCACGGTCGCACCGCGGCAGGCTGAATTGCTGCCAAAGGACCATTTCGGATGGTCGCGAATGTCCAGGGAAGGATGGGCGCAGGGACGCGCCCGTAGTGCATATTCACGGTCGGGCAACCGGAGCCGTTTCGGCTCCGGGCGCCTTTTTTAACCGGCTGACGCGCGCTCGAAGAACTCCCCGACTTTACCCACCACACGCGTCACATCCCGACTTGTCACATCCTTGTGCAGCACCAGTCGTGTCACAGGGGCCGGTGAAATGATGATGTCCCACTCGGCCAACCACTGAGACAGACGTTCAGCCGTTTCTTTGCCACAGTCCAGAAACACCATATTCGTGCGCACGCTGTCTTCTGTCAGGTTGAGCTCCCCGATCTGCTTTAAGCCGCTGTGCAGTTTGCGCGCATGTTCATGATCGTCCTGCAGTCGCTGCACATTTTCCTGCAGTGCCGATAAGCCGGCCGCCGCCATATAGCCTGCCTGCCTCATGCCACCGCCGAGCATTTTGCGCCAGCGCCGCGCGCTGGCGATTAACGCGGCATTGCCGCACAACACTGACCCAACCGGTGCGCACAAGCCCTTAGACAGACAGACTGATGCAGAGTCGAAGTAGCCACTGATTTTTTTTATATCGACATTCAATGCCACCGCAGCGTTAAATACTCTCGCACCATCGAGATGCATCGCCAGACCGCGGGAGTCGACCAGTTCTCTCATCACCGCCAGGTAAGCGAGCGGCAATACACGACCACCAATGGTATTTTCAAGCACTACCAGTCTGGTTTTGGCAAAGTGAAAATCATCGGGTTTTATCGCTGCCTCCACAGCCTCGGGACTCAGCGTTCCATCGGCGCGAAGCTCAAGAGGTTGTGGCTGTATGCTGCCGAGCACCGCCGCACCACCACCCTCATACTTGTAGGTGTGCGCCTGCTGACCAACGATATATTCATCCCCCCGCTGACAATGCGCAAGCAGCGCCAGCAGGTTAGTTTGCGTGCCGCTCGTGGCAAATAGCGCCGCTTCAAATCCAAGCAGCTCTGCGGCATAGCTTTCAAGTGCATTGACGGTGGGGTCTTCCCCATACACATCATCACCAACAGCTGCATCGGCCATGGCCTGCAGCATACTCTCTGTGGGCAGCGTGACAGTATCACTTCGAAGGTCGATCGTTTTTCTTTTGTTTCCCATGAAAGCTCCGCGAGCACAATGGTCGTTCTTATCCGCCTGGATCGATAACTACAGCACGCTGACAGTCTGCCCGTCAGCTCTGCTCACTGACTGCACGATCAGCATAGAACTTATCCATATCTTCTATAAACGGCATCAGTCTGGGCTTGTGTCGCGTAAGCTCTGCCCGATTCATACCGTCCATTTCATGAGGGAAGACCAGCCATTGATCCGTCTCGTGAATATAGTAGTGCGGAATAATTTCAGTTCTGTTCTTGGCAGGTTTGAAATAAGGTGTGGCGATCCGAATATCCTGTGGCGTGTTTCTGCGGGCCTTAACCGTGAGCGTTTGAATGACACCCTGCACACTCAGCCCGGTATCGTACACATCATCAACAATCAACAGCGCATCATCAGCATTGATGTTATTGATCAGATAGTCCAGCCCATGCACCCGTACCGGTGCTTCGAGACGACTTTTCCCGCTATATGAGGAGGTTCGAATCGATATATGGTCTGTATGTACACCATAGAAATCCAGCAGTTCCTGCACGGCGATTCCAACCGGTGTGCCGCCACGCCACACGCCGACAATAAAGTTCGGGTGAAAACCGCTCTTTAGAATATTGACCCCCAGCTGCCAGGAGTCTTCCAGCAATGACTGGGCACTGATGTATAGTTTTTCCACCGCTGTGTTCCCTCTTTCTCCAGTCGACATTAGTGGGGCCACCTGCCACATAGCTTCAAAGAGTGGTTGACCTGAAATACGAGAACGCTTTCTGAGCTGCACACGAGCCCAGTCTCTTCAGATGCTGATCTCCATGATTCGCTTCGAGCCATGATTGTGAATGCTTCGACCTGGTTCAACCCTGGCGCGCCGGTCATGCAGGCTGTGTGTCTGTTGTGGCTATGAGATCCCGGATCTGGGCAAGCCTTGCAACAGGATCTGCGGCAGCAGTGATCGACCGTCCGATCACCAGATAGTCCGCCCCTCTGCGAACAGCTTCATCCGGCGTCATAACCCGCTTCTGATCTGAGGACTGATCGTCTGCCAAACGGATACCCGGAGTCACAGTAAGCAGTTGCGGATGTAAAGATTTCACAGAGGCCGCCTCGAGCGCACTGCACACCACCCCATCCATACCCGCATCACTTACCAGCCCGGTCAGTCGCTGCACCTGATGTTCGAGAGGGTCGGCTACACCAATCTTTTCAAGCTCGGCGCTATCGAAACTGGTCAGCACCGTGACACCGATCAGTAACGGTGTATTCGCTCCCGGTGCGCCCAGTGCCTCACGCGCTGCCTTCAACATGGATTCCCCGCCCGAAGCGTGTACATTGAGCATCCACACACCAAGACTTGCGGCACTTTTACACGCCGCTGCCACGGTATTGGGAATATCGTGAAACTTGAGGTCGAGAAATATCTGGAAACCGAGTTGATGCAACGCGTCTACAACAGCCGGCCCCGCAGCGGTAAACAACTCTTTGCCGACCTTAACGCGACACAACGACGGGTCGAGCTGTTCAGCAATGTTGAGAGCGGATTGAAAATCCGGTTTGTCCAGCGCGACAATAACGCGGTTCAGATCACTCACCTTCGGCCCCTATGATGACTTTCACGGAGTTCCAGTTTTCACACCCGGGACATCGCCACTGAATCTGCTTACAACGATAGCCGCAGCGGTCGCATCGGTAGACTGGTTTCTCTTCAACAACATGGCGCAGCATCTCCACCATTGCCGCCACTTTTTCTTTATCTCGCGGCTTGGTGATCTCCAGTTCGCGCTCGGCCCAGTCGCGAAGCCCTTTGAGTGACGGGCGCCGTGCGACCTGTTCTATAAAAAATTCACTGGCGATTTTATCGCCTTCCAGTCGACTGATGGCGTCCCTCGCGAGCTTGATCACCGAGTAACTGTTGTGCCGCTCGCGAATGTAGTCGATATGCTGCTGGAAGGCTTTGCTGTCGCCACTCTCCTGCAGTGCGTAAAACACCGATTCTGCAATTTCAGGTGACAGTTCAGGATGATGCAGTTCCACCTGATGAAAATAGTTGAGCGCTGCTTCGAACTCTTTCAACTCTATTGCACGCCGGCCCAGCATCAGCAGCGCCCGACTGCATTGCGGCTCGCTTTTCAACGCCCGCTTGAGCCACATTTCCGAGGCTTCCAAATCGTCTTCCAGTTCCCGCAACGCCGCTATTTCGCAGCAGTACTGCGCGACCAGCTCATTGCGCTGTGCGTCCGGAATTGACTGTGTGCTACTGGCCAGATCAATCGCACTTTGCCAGTCCTGCTGCTTTTCGTACAACCGCAACAGCTGGGTACTGGCCTCCTGCTCGTTAGGGTCTTCCTGCACCAGCGGCACCAGTAATGCTTCGACACGATCGAGCAGACCGGCGCCCGCATAGTCTCTGGAGAGTTCGAGAATCGCTTTGCGGCGCTGCTGACTGCCGAGCTTCCCGGTCGCCAGCAGATGCTCATGCACACCGATCGCGCGCGAGTACTCGCCACGCCGACGAAACGCATCGCCGAGCGTTCGGTAGATATCGAACGAGGTGTCATCCACCGGATACTGATGCAGCAGGCTGTCGAGTTCGCTGTCGCGCTCGACACGGTCATCGTGTCCGGGTAGCAGGGCGGCGAGGTCTGTGGAATCGCGAGACGACCGTTTACCGGTCACTGCGTGACGAATTTTATCGTGGCCTATGCACCAGCCGGCGAGACCGGCGAGTGGCACCAACCACCAGGAGAAGTCCATCTGTGATGTTATAAGCTCAGAATGACAGGTCGCTTAATTCTGACGGTGTGCCGTTGCGATGTCGATTAAAATCGCAGGGCGGGCCTAAGGAGGTGTCGCGGTCTAGTCATCGGTGCCGGTTTTGGGCGCATCGTGCACCAGGCTGAGGTTACCACCCTGTTGCTCGACGAAACCGTTGTTGACGCGCTCTCTGAGCTCTTTGCCGGGCTTGAAATGCGGCACGTACTTGCCTCGCAGCGCGACTGCATCACCGGACTTGGGGTTGCGCCCCATGCGTGGCGGTCGAAAGTGAAGGCTAAAGCTCCCAAAACCGCGGATTTCAATGCGCTCGCCTGTTGCCAGGGCGTGGCTCATTCGTTCCAGCAATCCTTTAACAGCCAGCTCCACGTCGCGCAGCGCAAGGTGCGACTGGTTTTCGGCTAATGCTTCAATCAGATCAGACTTGGTCATTGGCGCTGACACTCCGGGGGTTAATTTTTTCCAGACGCCGGACTACTCTGGCCCGGCGTCCGGTGCTTTTACTCGTCTTCGTTATCTAATGAACCCATTTGTTCTTTCATCAGATCACCAAGGGTGGTCGGTGCGGCGGCAGAAGCCTGTGCGTAGTCGCGCACTGCTTCGCCTTCCTCATCGCTCTCCTTGGCTTTTACCGACAGCGAGATAGCTCTCGCTTTGCGATCGATATTAACGAATTTGGCCTCGAGTTCATCACCTTCTTTGAGGTGCATCTTGAGGTCCTCAACCCGATCGCGCGCGAACTCGCTGGCGCGCAGAATACCTTCCACGCCTTCGCCTAAATTCACCATCGCTACTTTTGTATCGACTTCGGTAATAGTGCCTTTAACGAGTGAACCCTTCGGATTGTCGGCAACGAACTGGCCAAACGGATCCTGTTCGAGTTGCTTCACGCCAAGAGAGATTCGCTCTCTCTCAGGATCGACAGCCAAAACCACCGCTTCGATTTCCTGACCTTTCTGGAAATTGCGCACCGACTCTTCGCCAGTGTCGTTCCAGGACAGGTCCGACAGATGAATCAAACCGTCGATGCCACCGTCCAGACCGATGAAAATACCGAAATCGGTAATCGATTTGATCTTGCCGGAAACCTTGTCGTTTTTGTTGAAGTTGCTGGCAAACTCTTCCCACGGGTTTTGCTTGCACTGCTTGACACCGAGCGATATCCGGCGGCGCTCTTCGTCGATATCGAGGATCATGACTTCGATTTCATCACCGAGTGCCACGACCTTGTTCGGATTGACGTTGCGGTTCGTCCAGTCCATTTCGGAGACGTGCACCAGACCTTCAACACCTTCCTCAATTTCGACAAAGCAGCCGTAGTCGGCAATGTTGGTAACCTTACCGAATATGCGGGTGTTTTCAGGGTAGCGGCGGATCAGATCCATCCACGGATCGTCGCCGAGTTGCTTGAGGCCGAGTGACACGCGATTGCGCTCACGATCGAACTTCAGGACTTTGACTTTCATCTCCTGCCCGACTTCCACCACTTCGCTTGGATGCTTAACACGCTTCCAGGCCATGTCGGTGATGTGCAGCAGGCCATCGATGCCACCGAGGTCGAGGAACGCACCGTAATCGGTCAGGTTCTTGACGATACCGGTGACTTCCTGCCCTTCCTGCAGACTTTCCAGTAACTGCTCGCGCTCTGCGCTGTATTCCGATTCAACCACCGCTCGACGTGAAACGACGACATTGTTGCGGCGACGATCGAGCTTGATGACTTTGAATTCGAGTTCTTTGCCTTCGAGGTAGCTGGTATCTCGCACCGGTCGAACATCGACCAGCGAGCCCGGCAGAAACGCGCGGATATCGTTGATTTCAACCGTAAAGCCGCCTTTGACTTTACCGGTGATCGCACCCGTGACGATTTCTTCGGTTTCCTGGGCCTTTTCAAGCCGTGCCCACGCGCGTGCGCGTTTGGCTTTTTCACGGGACAATCGGGTTTCACCGAAACCGTCTTCGACGGAGTCGAGTGCAACCTCAACCTCTTCACCAATCGTGACAGATATGTTGCCGGTCTCATCCATGAACTGCTCGACTGGGATGACACCTTCCGATTTGAGGCCCGCGTGAACCATCACGAAATCACCGCGGATGTCGATGACGGTACCGGTCAGAATAGATCCGGGTTTCATTTGTGTTTGAGAGATGCTCTCTTCAAACAGATCAGCAAAAGATTCAGACATAGACAGTTAGTATTCCTGGGAAGATCTACAATGCGTGCACGCTCTGGTCATCGCAAGGGTGGTTAATATTCGCGGCAATTCCTTTTACCTGCGGTGTTGAATGAAAGTGATGGCGCTGTTGTCGGGCTGAACAATGACTGTTACAGCAGCGACCGCACAGGCTTTATCATAATCTATTTTTAGCCAAATCAAGCACTTTTGTGACCACCTGTTCGATCGAGAGATCACTCGAATCGATGGTGA
>CAZOXM010000009.1:0-71373 GCA_964583825.1 uncultured Granulosicoccaceae bacterium | reverse complement strand
GAAGCACTTTAGTCAGTCGACTCATGTGACTACACTGTTTGTTCCAGTACACTAGCTGCAGTCGATCGTCAGGCGTGTTCCGCCTGCTACCGCCACGCTGATCTGTGGCACGGTGGCCAGCCTGTTTCCATCGACCGTGAGGGTACCGGTCTCGGTCGAGCCGTTGTTGACGTTGCGCGCCGACCAGCTGCAAACAGTACCACCAGCGGGCCGGAACGCCTGAGTGTTCCGTGGTGTGACATCCACCCGTTGTTCACTGCTGACTGAACGCACGGTGATTTCATAACGATTGTTCTGATCGACAATAGACTGCCCAAAGCCATACTGTGGGGTCGACCACTCAAGTGAAGTCTGATATTCATCATCACCACTGGTCGGTGGATCGAGTCGTCCCGAACCACTGGCGAAATTGAATGCCGGATAACTCAGCGCGTTCGGATAACGCCATTGTCCAAATTCAAACGGGTACAGGCTCTGATTGACCGAATCAAACGCGCGCCACTCATGCCCAACACCTTCTCTGGCAGTCGCGGCAAAGGCAACTCTGGCATCTGCCAATGCCGCAAACGTCGGCCTGCCCTGTGTTTGCCAGTCGATAATGTCATCGGCTTTACCGAAGTCGATCATCAGGTAGGCAAAGTCATCACCGCGTCGTCGTTGCACCTGCGCGTGATGATCCATCCAGTCCCATACACCGGTCGGCTGATTCCCGCCTTCGCCATAGCGTTGAATGCTGCCGGCGTACAAACCTCTGTTTACAATCGGCAGGTTGTTTTCCACCGGACCGAACAACCGTTCAAAATTAAATCTGAAGCGACTGCTGTTGCGGTAGTCCATCATCGGCTGACTAGCATAGACTGCAGACAGCCTGTTGGCGTAGCGGAGTGCAAGACTGACGGAACCCGACGCACCCATCGAATTGCCATAGGCGTGGATGAGGTCGGTGTTAATAGACAATCCGGCGTTGTCAATTGTCTCCTGCATCGCCTTCATTACCCGCTGCTCGGTGAAGTTTTCGATCGCACCGCTGAATGGCGTGTTGCCATTGTTAATGTAGTCATGGTCACGTGCGTGCCCATACCACCAGGTGTGATAGGTATTTCTGTCATCACCCGGGTCAAGCGGTATCAGCTGAATCACCTGCCACTGATAGGGCACCTGTTGCGGCAGCGCAGGGTAATAGCCATAGGCGTGTAGTTCTATCTGCAGCGGGTAGGATTGTGACGGGTTGTAGTTAAATGGCAATGCGACGAAGTAATTAAACGCATAGCCGTTCAACGTTGGATTCCACTGCTGGTAGTCCATGAAGTGCGTATAAAGCCGTCCTTTGCCGCCATTTACTGACAAGGTGAGCACCGGCTGTGGCGTGGCTATAAACTCCGACACCATCGCCGTATTGCGCCCTTGCACAATGGCTGGGTTTTCAACCCCGTCAACCAGTGTCGTTATCGCATAGTAGGCAGTGGTATTTTCGGTCGCTGTGTGCACGAACAACCCGGTACTGTCCGGCAATGGCGCACCCTGATTTTCGATGACAAAATACTCGGGTACATCAGAGACTGCATACTTGTTTCTGCTGGTATCTGCATCGAGTGGCCCCCAGCGCCAGGTGAGCAATGTGGCATCTGCGAGATTGTCGGTGGTGATTGGCTGGCCCGAACGGTAGACATGATACTGCGCGTCCGGCTGTGGTTCGTCCCAGGTAATAAATGTCTGCCCGCTGCGATGTCGCAGCGAAATACCCGACGCTCCCGGCTGTGGTGACGGATTCTGTGTTGTGTTGTCTCCATCACCGTTATTTTCCGGTGTTTCGGCATCTCCCTCGCCGTTGTCGGGCGTTGATTCACCAGTGTCATTGTCGCCACTGTTGTTATCGGTACTCTGCTCGTTGTTGTTAGTGTCGGATGGTGTGCTTTCCTCATCAGGTGCTGTATTTTCGTTGTCACCATCGACGGATGGATTGCCTGCCCCGTTGTTATCGGTACTATTGCCGGTATCGTCGGTCGATTCGCAGCTGTCACCCGCGCACAGAAGCCTGCCGGATTTACTGTCACACCCGGCAATTGCAAAAAGCACCGCCAGTGTGATGCACTTCAGTAATTTAATAGACACAGTGTGTGACTCCGCGGGGAACAGAACTTTGACCAGAGCGGCCGCAGTTAGTTTAGCAATATGCGCCGACCACAGAGAACGCTGGCTGAATCGTCACCAACCATCCCGCCGACGACGCGTCCGTCAGGACAGCAGCCAGCTTGTCAGACAATGTGTATACCAGCTTCAGGGTCAGCGACCGCGGAATGATAAAAAAGTGAATCAGGAAAAAGCGATAACCCTCACCGGCTCCGGACTGACCACCGTGCAGGTAGCATCCATTGCCGCAGGCGCGATCGTCATAGTGAGCGACGACGGCCTGGAACGCATGGCGCGTACCCGCGCGATTATTGAAAAAGCCGCCAGTGAGAAACGGGCGATCTACGGGGTAACTACCGGACTCGGTCCGAAGGTGACGGAAACACTGAGCGATGTTATCGCTGAAGATTTTTCAATGAACACAATTCGCGGCCGCAGCCATGGGGTCGGTGAAGCCATGCCCGCAAACTGGGTACGTGCAGGGATGGCGGTTCGTCTGAACACACTGTTGAGCGGTGCCGCCGGTGCCAGACCTGAACTGGCGAGGCATTTGTCTCAATGCCTCAACCGTCGATTTACACCGATGATTCCACAGAGCGGTTCCATTGGTGTGGCCGATCTGAACTGGGGTGGAGCCATGGGCCGGGCACTGACCGGTGAGGGAATGGCAATAAACACAGACGAATCCACAGTCAGCGCAGCCTCGGCACTGGCAGCACTGGGTATTAAACCCTACCCGCCAGCCCTGCGCGAAGGGCTGGCACTGGTGTCGCATTCCTGCTTTACCGGGGGTATTGGTGCGCTGGCGCACGACACATTGCATCGGTCCTACCAGGCAGCACAAATCACAGCGGCACTGTCCATGGAAGGGTTCAGGGCCAATCTTTCCGCACTGGACAACAACGCACTGATGCTTCGACCACAACAGGGACAGCAACAGGCAGCTGCACAACTACTCACATTGCTTGAGGAATCACCGCTGCAGCAGGCGGGTGCTGCGCGTCGCTTGCAGGACCCGCTCAGCATTCGCAACATTGCACAGGTACACGGCAGTGTGCAGGCCTGCCTCGATACTTTCGCCATTGCCGTTGCAGACGAAATAAACGGAGCCTCCGACAACCCCGCTGTCATCGCAGAGGAAAAGCGCATACTGTCACACGGCGGTTACCTGCCGGTTTATCTGGGCATCACGCTCAGCGGGCTGTTGCACGCTTTGGTGCATCTGGCCGCGCTGCAGGTATCGAGAATATCGAAACTGCTGTTCGAGCGCTTTTCCGGACTTGGCAACGGACTGACCAATGCAGGTACCGACAGCGCCGGTCTGGCACCGGTGATGAAAACCGCCGAGAGTCTTTACGCGGAAATAGCACACCTGGCCAATCCGCCACCGATTTACCCGGGCATCTCCGCCGACGGACTCGAAGATGTGGTCACGCACGCAGCGATTCCGGTCAGAGCTGCGATGTCGCTCGCAACCCGGCTCAACTATTTGTCAGCCATAGAATCTATCGTGGCACTGCAGGCAATCGACAAACGAGAGCTGAGCGGATCGATTTCACCCGCACTCACGCGCTATTACAACCTGCTGCGAACAACAGCGCCAATCGTTGAACAGGACAGACCCTTGTGCGGCGATCTTGAACGACTGGCCGCACTAATTAATAACGGAAAGCTAACCCTGTGAAGCAACTGAACCTGATCTACATCAACGGCCCGGATGTCGATGCACTTGCACTGACCAACGATGAAATACTCACAGCAGTGGAATCGGCACTGCACGCTCAGGGTCGGGCACAGACCGTCATTGAACCGCGAGTACATCTGGTGCCGGAATCATCAGATAAAGGACATTTCAATGTACTGCGCGGTGTGGTTCATCCGCTGTCAGTGGCCGGTGTGAAAGTGGTGGGTGATTTCGTCGACAACTACCGGCGCGATCTGCCTTCAGAGCTGGCGGTACTGACCCTGCTATGTCCCGAGACCGGTGCACCGATCGCTATCATTGACGCCAGTGCCATCACTGATATGCGCACCGGTGCGGTCAGCGCCATTGGCGCGAAATACCTGGCTCGAAGCAACAGCCAGATCCTTGGGCACATCGGCGCGAGGGGCACCGCTTACTGGAATGTCCGCCTGATGAATCATTTATTCGACTTACAGGAAATACGGGTTCACTCGCGGCGTCCCGAGAGTCGGAATGCTTTTGCAGACAAACTAAAAGACGATTTGAAACGAGACATTATCGTGACCGACAACTGGCATGACTGTGTGGCCGATGCCGATATCGTCGTTGAAGCCTCGCGCCTGCCAAAGCCTCATCCGCATCTTCTAACGCAGTGGATTAAACCAGGCGGGCTGGTGATTCCGTACGGCACCATGAGTGCGGTAGAGCTTTCACTGACCGACATCATGGATAAGATTGTGGTGGACGACTGGGGCCAGTGCGGCCCGGGTAAACCTTTTGGCTCGTTGCGGCGGCATGTCGATGAAGGCAAAGTAACCGAAGACAACATTCACGGCGAACTCGGGCAAATTGTGTGTGGCGACAAGCCGGGGCGCAGCAGTGACGATGAAACCAATCTGTTCTGGCATCGCGGCCTGAGCACCACTGACATTGCGCTCGGCCATGCAATCCTCACCAAAGCGCAACAGCAGGGGATCGGTCAGACACTTCGATTTCGATGATCGCAAACCATTGCTGTGCACCGCGGAAAACAGTTGGCTACCTTTGCCAGAGTCTGCGCCACCACTGCGTATCATCTTCTATTCTGACCGGTGTCCCCGCCAGCGCTTCCACTTCGGACTGGCTCCAGCCAGTGAGTTTAATCAGGCTCGCAGCGTGCTCGGACTGACGCTGCTCCAATGCAGCATAGTAGGCATCGGCGGCAGCACAATTGGCCGTGCCACGCCACGGATGGCGCATCACGTAACGACCCTGAAAGTTGGTGCGGTCACCGGTTTCAATAAAGCGTAGATCATCCGGAAAAGTATCGGCGTCGTAGCGTACATGCAGCCGGGTGGCAAAGACATCCTGGGCCAGCGACCGCGAAGACTGTGACGGATCGACCCAATAGACACCAAGTTCACGCAACTGCGTTGCGGTCAACGGGTCTGCCGCACAGGGATCACACCAGGCCATGTCCCAGGCGTACTCAAGAAACACGGCTTTACCCTGATGCGCCTCGACCTGCCGGCTGAACATATCGCGATAGAAATCGTCAAAGCGGTCTTTCACGTAAACGGGTATGTCGAGATCGGTCGGCATGCGAACGGTGCGATAGTTCGAAGTTTCGACACGCCCGGACCGCGTCAGCGCGAACACAAACAATTCCTGTTTCCCCTTTGCATTGAGCGTACCGAGCCTGATCGGCAACATGAACCTCGGGCTTTCAAACGCAACCTGCAGCGGTCGCAGGTTATTAACGCCCAGTGCCTCCTGTTGTGCGAGATTCACTTTGGCCACAAAGAACTTCATCCCCTGCTTTAAATAGCTGCCGACCACAGACGATGCACCCGGCGGCAGCTTGTAGCCATTACCGGTGAGCCATTGCACCAGACCGTCACTTTCCTCCCCCGAAAGAATCAGAATGTCGTACTCGCCAACGGTGTAGCTTGCTTCAATGGTAACCCCCAGGTCAGCAGCATCTGCCACTGCCTCGCCGCCGGCCGCAACGCTTTCGAGCATTTCCATTTTTAACAGGCGCCGCTGCATGCATGGATCATCATCAAAGTATTCAACCAGCCGAGGCGATGTATAGGCATCCAGATGGTCTATCAGGGATTGTGACGCCACGTTAATCTGCTCGCGCGTGAGAATAGAGGGCACCGGTATGACCATGGCAAAGTCATTGACATCACCCTGAAAGTCGTTGCTCATTGTAATGACGGTGCGATCCTGATCGCGCATCAGCACCACTTTCGAAGCCTGGTTATAGAGCTTTGTGTCAGCTTTGGCGACGTAAAATCCACAGAAGGCCAGTGCCTGACTGGAACAAAGCCCGGTAAAAATGAAAACGATGGCGAATACGATTTTCTTCATTACTGGTTTCCTTTTGAAAGAACGGTGTTGCAAACAGCGGGGCAAGCAACACCAGTGCGTAAAGCGGTGCAGAATGCTGGTAGAAACTAAACTGGATTACCGCGGCTACCAAAGCCACAGAAAATCCCTGCACCACGCGCAACACAGCAGTATGCGCGGTGGTTCTGGGGTCGGTAATCATAAAAAAAGAAAAAACAATCAATGCGCCGTTTTGCAATTGGTGCAGTGCGATCGACAACGGATCACCGAGCCACAGGCCGCGCAGCAATACAATGGCGGCAAAGCCTGTAAAGAATGCGAGAGCGATATCTATACGTTGTGCGCTTGTTACGACCAGCAGGCCGGCACCGGCCAGCAGTAATACCGACAGGCCCATCGGCCCCCATTGCCCCGGGGCGAGCCATGCACCATTAAAAACAAACGTGACGACAACAAGGGCCAGTGCAGAAGGATTGAATATGTGCCTGCCATCAAGACGCACCCAGCGCTTACTGCCTATGGCAATGATGGCGGCCAGTGCCGCAAGCGCGAGCGTGTCGGTGCGCAACAACAGCACCAGTGACAGCGCACTGATCAGCGCACTTTTGTGCTGCGTCGCAAACAATAAATGCTGTGCACCCAGCGCCACGGCAATAATCACAGCGGCGGTGGTCAGGGAAAAATCAAAACCGAGCCAGTACCGCCCGAACACGGTAAACAGGCAAAGCACTGCGATTTGGTAGTTGCGAGGATCTGCCAACAGCTCGCTCCGAAGCGTCGATACCCCTTTAACGCAACACCACGGAAAAAGGGGTTAATGGCAGATTAATTTTTTTGCGGTGTACCGGCGCCGCCTTCGCTGAACTGAACGCACCATGTCGACCACATGGCATTTCCGCGCCGTTGCGTGATGCAGCCGGCGAAAAAATTGCTCGGTCACCTGGTTGTATTTACTACGCCAGAAACTTCATATAAGCCGGATTGCCGTCTTCACGCCAGTAGCGGTAGCCGAGTTGTTCGACGAAGCGATTGAACTCCTGTTCATCGTTATCGGGCACCTGCAAACCGACCAGCACACGCCCGTAGGCAGCACCGTGATTTCGATAGTGAAAAAGCGAGATGTTCCAGTCGGGAGCCATGCTGTTTAAAAACTTTGCCAGCGCCCCCGGCCGATCGGGAAAACGAAATCGATACAGCCACTCGTTTTCCATGCGCGAAGCGCGCCCCCCAACCATATGTCTGACATGCAGTTTGGCGACTTCATTGTCGGTTAAATCATCAACCTCGTAGCCACCCTGGCTGAGTGTTTCGATAATCTGCAGTCGCTCAGTCATTCCGTTGGTAAGTTGCACACCCACAAAGACCACGGCTTTACTGGCATCTGCATAGCGGTAGTTAAACTCGGTGACACTGCGTTTGCCGAGCAGCTCGCAGAAAGTTCTGAAACTACCCGGTTGCTCAGGGATTTGAACCGCGAGCAATGCTTCGCGCTGCTCTCCGATTTCCGCTCGCTCGGTGATGTGCCTCAGTCGATCAAAGTTCACGTTGGCGCCGGTGGTCACGGCAACCAGGTGTTTGTCGGTCAGTTCGTGTTGACTGACATATTTCTTCAGCCCGGCCACACTGAGTGCACCGGCTGGCTCCATCAGCGTTCTGGTGTCTTCAAAAACATCTTTGATTGCGGCGCACATTTCATCCACCGTAATGGTGATAATTTCATCGATGGTGTCACGACAAATGCGAAATGTTTCGTCGCCCGGTGATTTCACCGCCACGCCGTCGGCAAAGATGCCCACCTCGCTCAGTTCAACCGGCTTGCCCGCCGCAAGCGACGCTTTCATGCTCGCCGCATCTGCAGGTTCCACCCCGATGATGCGCGTTTCCGGACGCAGGTATTTCATAATCAATGACACACCGGCGGCAAGCCCGCCCCCGCCAATTGGAATAAACACCGCATCGACAGGTCCGGCGCTCTGACGGCAGATCTCCACCCCCACGGTACCCTGACCGGCGATAGTATCCGGGTCATTGAACGGGTGTATAAAAGGGTAGCGGGTCTCTTTTTCGAGTTCGCAGGCGTGAGCGAATGCCTCATCGTAGTTGTCGCCGTGCAACACCGCATCGCCGCCGAGCGCACGCACAGCATCCACTTTTATCGCGGGTGTGGTTTGCGGCATCACAATGACTGATTTCAACGACAACTTCGTCGCGGACAATGCCACTCCCTGCGCGTGATTACCGGCAGACGCACAGATCACACCGCGGGTGTCGGGATACTGTTGCTTGAGATGATAAATCCGGTTGAAAGCGCCACGACACTTGAACGAAAATACTGACTGGGCGTCTTCGCGTTTGAGCGACACCCGGTTACCGGTTTTGGCTGACAAATTGGGGACTGTGTCCAACGGCGTCTCACAGGAGACATCGTAGACTCGCGCAGTCAGGATTTTCTTTATATATTCGTCCATCGGTCCGGCAGGTGCAGCGGGGCTGACACTCTAACGAAACACAGACCCACTCACAACCGGATGCGGGCCGGATAAAAGCCCCGCCGGAGCAAACGGCTGAAACAGCCACGAGTCGCAGAATGTCCGCAGAACAAATGAAAAAAGCCGTTGCCGAAGCAGCGCTTCGGTGGGTGGAGGACGGCGCGGTGATCGGCGTTGGCACCGGATCGACGGCCAACCACTTTATCGACGCACTGGTGCGGTCCCAGATCCGCATCGAAGGCGCTGTGGCAAGTTCGCAGGCCACCGCCGAACGACTAAAGACAGCCGGCATCGACCTTTGTGATCTGAATGCGACCGGTACCTTGTCTCTGTACGTGGACGGCACCGATGAAGTCAACACGCAGCTACATTTGATTAAAGGCGGTGGCGGCGCACTGACCCGCGAAAAGATCGTCGCCGCAGCCAGCATGAAGTTTGTGTGTATCGCCGATGCCAGCAAGAAAGTGGACGTGCTCGGGCGCTTTGCACTACCAATAGAGGTGATTCCGATGGCGCGCAGTTATGTCGCGCGTGAGATCGTCAAGCTGGGGGGTGATCCCGAGTTGCGCAACCGCTACACCACCGACAACGGCAACATTATTATCGATGTGCACAACATGGATATAGTCGACCCGCCAACACTGGAAACTCAGATCAACCAGATCGCGGGTGTGGTCAGCTGCGGATTGTTTGCCCACCGACCGGCCGACATCATGTTACTCGGCCAGTCAGACGGTTCGATCGAGACCATCGAGCGTTAACAAAAGCGGCAGATAGCTCGAAACCCGGCACACGGTCAATCGACATTCGGTGCCATCGGCACCCCTGTGCCTCAGCCCGCAGAGACCCTGATGTCGGCATGATTAGCCGAGCGGGTTTCCGGAATAGCCCGGTTGTTTTCGCAGTGATAGGTGTAAACCAGCGACCGCTTTAATGCACTCGTTTCGTTCTGACTCGCCGCGTGAAAAGTGCGACAGTGAAAGAACAGGGTGTCTCCGGCACTCAGTTGTGCCGGCACCGCCTTGTCGATCAGCTTTTGATTTTCTGCGATATCAGTGCGCAAAAACAACGCGGCATCCAGACGACCGCGTGGCAGATCCAGGGTATGCGACCCGGGTATCAGCATTAAACCGCCGTTTTCGGGGGTTTCGTCCCCGAGCGCCAGCCATACGCTGACCAGTTCCGACTGATCAAACGACCAGTAACGCATATCCTGGTGCCAGGAAGTCACGCTGCTGAAACCGGGATGCTTGGTCATGATGCAGTTGTGATGGTTCTGCGACACCATTACCTGCTGACATTCGAGCATTTGTTCCAGTCGCTGCACCACCGCCGGCGAACGCGCCCAGTCGCGAAACACCACATCTCTGGCGTAGGCATTTAACAGCCGCCGCGGCGTCTGCCCGCCGGGGGCATCCTTGCTGGCCGGCGACCCCGGGTAATGCACATCGGCTTCATACTCCACCGGTGCCAGTGCCGGGTTGACCGTATCGGCAATAATGCTGTTCATTGCCTCGACAATGTCTGCATTGGCGAGGCCGCGCTCGATCAGGTAACCGCTGGACTGAAATTCCTGCAGGCGCTGTGCTGAAAGCGGCCCCTTTTGTTGAATAGCCAAGTTCTTCACCAGTCTGAGCCGCCTTTGGCAGCGTACAAGTTGAGACACCAAACCCGAGTCACAATATACTGCACCACCCGTGTGCCGTTGGTAATTTATTTTATGCCTAAACAGCAAATAGTCGTGCGCAACGCGACCCAGAACAACCTGAAGGAACTTGACGTTGACATTCCACACGGCGAACTGGTGGTGATCACCGGTGTCAGCGGCTCGGGCAAATCGTCACTGGCGTTCGACACCATTTACGCTGAAGGACAGCGTCGCTACGTGGAGACTTTCAGCCCGTATGCACGACAGTTTCTCGATCGCATGGACAAGCCACAGGTGGATAGCATTGAAGGCATTCCCCCCGCCATCGCGATTGATCAGACCAACCCGGTGCGCACCTCACGCTCAACCGTCGGTACAATGACCGAGCTGAATGATCATTTAAAACTGCTGTACGCGCGCGCGGCCTCGCTTTACTGCCCCGGCTGCGGCAAGGCGGTACACCGGGAAACGCCGCAACACATCGCCACCGGTTTGCTGAACAGCATGAGCGATAAGCGAGTGATGGTCACGTTTACCATAGCGATACCTGACAACTTCACCGCCGATGAAGTACAGGACTGGCTGCAACGCCAGGGCTACACCCGAATACATCGTCAGACCAGGCAGGATATTGAAATTATCCAGGACCGAACGCGCGTTACCACTGATAATCGCGCGCGACTGGTCGAAGCGCTGGAGGCGGCTTTCAAGCACGGCAAAGGCGTCGCCCGCGTCTACCCGCTCGATGAAAACCGCAAGCCGGGTCGCGCCAAAGTGTATTCCGCGCAATTCGCCTGCGCGACTTGTAACGAGGCTTTTAAATCACCGGTACCAAGCCTCTTTTCGTTTAATTCTCCAATGGGTGCGTGTGAGGATTGTCGTGGCTTCGGACGCGTCATGGGCATTGACTATCAACTGGTCGTACCGAACGAATCACTGAGTCTTGCCGCCGGCGCAATCAAACCGTGGCAGACCAAAACCAATGAGATCTGCCAGCGCGACCTGTTGCGCTTTGCAAAAAAACGAAACGTACCGACTGATGTGCCGTGGAAAAAACTCAGTCGCAAACATCAGCGCTGGGTGCTGCAGGGTGAGGGCGAATGGGACGGGCACCACTGGTACGGCGTGCAGCGGTTTTTCGACTGGCTGGAATCACGCAGCTATAAAATGCATGTGCGGGTGCTTTTATCAAAGTACCGCTCCTACACACCCTGCACTACCTGCCATGGCGCACGCCTGAAACCCGAGGCGCTGTGGTGGCGGCTCGGTACCCGTGCACAAGCGGATGCTGCCCTCGGACAACAGCCGCGCTTCTACCCGCATGGCACCCGTTTGAGCGAGACAAAGTTCCAAAAACTACCGGGGCTTCTGATTCACGATGTCATGCAGTTGCCTCTGGATACCTGCGCCCGCTTCTTTGATCAGCTGCAACTCCCGGCACCACTCGATCAGGCCACCGAGTTATTGCTCGGTGAAATCCGATCGCGGTTGCGATACTTATCGGAAGTCGGACTTGGTTACCTGACTCTGGACCGGCAGTCGCGCACCCTCAGTGGCGGCGAGGTGCAGCGTATCAATCTCACCACCGCGCTGGGCACCTCACTGGTCAATACGCTGTTTGTGCTGGATGAGCCGAGCATCGGTCTGCACCCGCGAGATATCAACCGGGTTATCGGTGTGCTGCACCGACTGCGCGACTCCGGTAATACACTCATTGTGGTCGAACACGATCCACAGCTGATTCTCGCCGCAGACAGAGTCATCGACATGGGTCCAGGGCCCGGCAGTCACGGTGGCAACATGGTGTTTTACGGCTCGATCAAACAACTGGGCAGGGCAAAAAAATCGCTCACCGCCAGCTACCTCAATGGCGCAAAGAAGTTATCGCGCGCGGCCACCGAAAAGAAAACCAAAGCACCTGTCATTGCCGTAAAAGGTGCCACGGAACACAACCTTAAAGCGGTCGATGTGGAGTTTCCACTGCAGCAACTGGTGTGTGTCACCGGTGTCAGCGGGTCCGGAAAATCAACACTGGTGGAAGATACGCTGTACCGCGGCCTGTGCCGCAAGCTCGGCAAGCCCACCGAGCTTGCCGGGCAACATCGCTCACTGAGCGGACATCGCGTCATTGATGATGTAGTGATGGTTGATCAGACCCCGATTGGAAAGTCCGCACGTTCCAACCCGGTCAGCTACACCGGCGCATTCGATGGCATCAGAAAACAATTCGCCAACGACCCGGAATCCAAACATCGCGGCTACACTGCCAGCAGTTTCAGCTTTAATTCGGGGATGCGATGCCCGACCTGTTCGGGCAACGGGTTCGAGCATGTGGAAATGCAGTTTTTAAGCGATGTCTATCTGCGCTGCCACGCCTGCAACGGCCGCCGCTTTCGCGACGAAGTACTGGAAATCAAACTGGTTCATCCGCACACCGGTCAGGCGGTAAACATCGCCGATGTACTGGATATGACGGTTGACGATGCAGTGGAGTTTTTCAGCGAGAGTCAGGATATTTTAAAATCCCTGCAGCCACTGCTTTCCGTTGGACTGGGTTATCTGACGCTTGGACAACCGGTACCGACGCTAAGCGGTGGCGAGGCACAGCGCTTAAAACTCGCCGCGCATCTGGCCCGGGCCCGCAAGGCATCAAAGAATGCGCGGGAGCAGAAACTGTTCATTTTCGATGAACCAACCACCGGTCTGCATTTTGACGACATCGCCAAGCTGTTGTCCGCTTTCGATCAACTGCTTGACGACGGTCACTCCATTATCGTGGTTGAACACAACCTCGATGTAATCAGCAATGCAGACTGGATCATCGACCTCGGGCCCGAGGGTGGAGCACTCGGTGGACAGATTGTATTTACCGGAACGGTAGAACAAATCGTTAAAAACAAAACGCATACCGGGCGGGAGCTCAAAGACTACCTGGCAGCAGTTGATGAATTCAGTCGGGTTTCGCACGATCAGATCGAAGAGACGGGGCCGGTCTACAGCAGCGACGAAATCAGTGTGATCAATGCGCGCGAACACAACCTGCAGCAAATTGATGTAAGGGTACCGCATGACAAATTCACCGTGATTACCGGCTTGAGTGGCAGCGGCAAGAGCACACTTGCGTTTGATATTCTGTTTAACGAGGGACAGCGCCGCTATCTGGAATCGTTAAACGCCTATGCAAGACAGTTCGTACAGCCCGCTGCCAAACCGGATGTCGATGCGATTTTCGGCATTCCACCGACCGTTGCGATTGAACAGCGCACCAGCCGGGGCGGACGCAAGAGTACCGTGGCGACCATGACCGAGCTATACCACTTCATTCGCCTGTTGTTTGTCAAACTGGGGGTACAGCATTGTCCCGACTGCGATACGGCCATTGCCGCGCAAACTGCGGAGAGCATTCGGGCGCAGATCGTCAGGCAATACAAGGGTAAAACGATTGAACTGCTGGCGCCGATGATTGTGTCCCGCAAAGGTTACTATACCGATCTGGCGAAGTGGGCCGGCAACCGGGGGTTTGACACACTGCGGGTCGATGGTGAGTATTTGCCAACCGATAACTGGCCGAGGCTCGATCGCTACCACGAACACAACATCGACTTACCGGTCGGCTCCATCGCAATAAACAATAAAAGTGAAGAAAAACTTGATGAGCTGATTCAACGAACACTGGACTACGGCAAAGGCGTGATCAAAGTTGTCACCGCCAAAAGTCGCAATGCGAAGGAAACACTGTTTTCAATCAAACGTGCCTGCAACAGCTGCGGCACCAGCTTCCCGGAACCGGACCCCAGACTCTTCTCGTACAATTCAAAGCACGGCTGGTGCGAGAGCTGCTATGGCACCGGTGTACTTTCCCATGAGTTCGACGAGACCCAGACCGGAGAGGAGGCGCACTGGCTGGAAGAGAATGAGGAATCACAGGATTGTCCGCATTGTGCGGGGCAGCGACTCAATCCGGTGGCATTATCGGTGCGCTATGCCAGCCACAACATTGCCGACCTGAACCGACTGTCGATCAATGAGGCAAAAAACTGGTTTGCAAAAATCAAAACAAGCGGACGCGAGGCAGAGATAACCCGCGACATACTCAAAGAAATCCGCTCACGGCTGGAGTTTCTCGATCAGGTAGGGCTCAGTTATCTAACACTCGACAGACCGGCCCCGAGCCTGAGCGGTGGTGAAGCACAACGCATCAGACTGGCTTCGCAACTCGGCTCGAACCTGCAGGGCGTGTGCTACATACTGGATGAACCGACCATTGGCTTACACCCGCGGGATAACCAGATGCTGCTTCGCACGCTGGCCAAACTACGCGCGCATGGCAATACCGTAGTGGTGGTAGAGCACGATGAAGATACCATCCGACAAGCTGACCACGTTATCGACCTCGGTCCGGGAGCAGGCGTAAACGGAGGTATCGTAGTTGCAGCGGGCACGCTGAAACAGCTTATTAAGGATAAAAACTCGGTCACCGGGCGGGCACTCGCCAAACCGATGAACTATCCGTTGTACCCACGCAGAAGTGCGAAGACTGAATGGATCAGCATCGGCAAGGCGCGTATTAATAATCTAAAAAACATCAATGTAAAAATCCCGGTGGGCAAACTCACCTGTGTCACCGGGGTGTCGGGTAGCGGCAAGAGTACGCTGGTCAGATCTATTCTCGGTCACAATCTGCAGCAACAACTCAGTCAGGGTAAAGGCCGTAAAAAAGCTGCGCTGATCGGGTGTGAATCGCTGACCGGGTTTGACAATATCACCCGAATACTGGAAGTCGATCAAACGCCAATCGGTAAAACACCGCGCTCGTGCCCGGCAACCTATGTCGGTTTCTGGGATAACATCAGACGCATCTTTGCCGAGGCCACAGAGTCCAAAATACGTGGTTACACCGCCAGCAGATTTTCGTTCAACGTCAGCGAGGGTCGCTGTGCTTCGTGCGAAGGCCAGGGTCTGACCAGAATTGAAATGAGTTTTTTGCCGGATGTAAAAGTACCCTGCGATCTGTGTAACGGCCTGCGTTTTAATACAGAAACGTTAAGCGTGCTGTACCGTGGAAAATCCATCGGCGATGTCTTACAGATGAGTATTGACGAAGCGGTCGATTTCTTTGCTGCGCATAAAAATGTACATCACCCGCTGCAGCTATTGAAAGATGTGGGCCTCGGCTATCTGACGCTCGGGCAGCAAAGCCCTACCTTGTCAGGCGGCGAGGCACAACGAATAAAGCTCGTGACCGAACTGAGCAAGGCCGGCGGCCCCACTTCCGACAGGCGCGCACGCAAGCTCAGTCATACGCTGTATATTCTCGATGAGCCGACTGTGGGGTTGCACATGGCAGACGTTGAAAAACTCATCCATGTACTGCATCGGCTGGTAGAATCCGGCAACACGGTGGTTGTTATCGAGCACAATCTCGACCTGATGGCCAACGCTGACTGGATGCTGGACATGGGCCCGGAAGGCGGCGACGCCGGCGGACGGGTTATCGCACGCGGAACACCTGAAAAAATCATGCAGTCCAAAACATCACATACCGCACCGTTTCTCAGCAAGCTGCTGGAAGAGTCCTGATGTCAGCGCCGAGCGAAAGCGCAACTGCGGAAAGTTAGTGTAGTGTGACGTGCAAAGGCTACGAATGAGAGCTTGTAGTTTGGTTTGCAACAAGGCGCAGCTCGCAGGGAATGGCCGCCCCCTTTTCAAGAGCTGTAACGCAGTTGCGGACCAAAATCCAAGCACCCGCAGGGGCGGCTGATCAAAGTGCTCTTTAAAGTGTTCTGGTAACTTGTTCGGCAGTTGTTATCGTCGGTTCGTAGTAACTCCAGCAAATACAAGCACTTTGATTAGTCGACTCATTCGTAGCATTTGTATGTCACACTACACTAGTATGAGCATCGACAACAGCGACACTGAAGTTCTGCAACAGGCGATCCAATGGCTTGATGCCGGGCACCCTGTTGAACTGATCACCGTTGCCAGGACCTTCGGTTCGTCCCCGCGCCCGCCCGGATCGCTGGCTGCGGTGCGTGCCGACGGTACACTGATTGGTTCTGTCTCCGGTGGCTGTATAGAAAAACAACTCGCATTACGTATCGATGAAGATGCCCGCGCTCAGTCATTCGCACACGAGATCAGCGACGACGAAGCACGCAAGTTCGGCCTGCCCTGCGGCGGTAAAATTGAGTTGATTTTCGAAGCATTGTCCCAGGCCAGCGAGTTAAAGGCGGTACTTGAAGCAATTCACGCCAGAAAGCGTATCGCTCGTACACTGCAGCTCAACTCAGGTACAA
This sequence comes from uncultured Granulosicoccaceae bacterium, assembly GCA_964583825.1. Classification (GTDB taxonomy): domain Bacteria; phylum Pseudomonadota; class Gammaproteobacteria; order Granulosicoccales; family Granulosicoccaceae. The sequence goes on along the minus strand of CAZOXM010000009.1, from coordinate 54,792 downwards.
CGAAAATTGAAGAAGTGGATCGCACCACCGAATTTCACTACGACGGACAATCCATTCGCAAGGTATTCGGCCCCGGCTGGCGTGTGTTGTTAATCGGTGGCGGCCAACTATCGCGTTTCGTCGCTCAGTTTGCGCAGGCACTGGATTATGAAGTCGTCGTGTGTGAACCGCGGCGTGAATTTGCCGCCGCGTGGAACGTCGATAACAGCACACTCACCGAAGCACTCCCGGAAGATGCAGTGAGTGAGTACGCTACCGATCACCACAGCATCGTGCTGGCGCTGACGCATGATCCGAATCTGGATGACTCCGCGTTGATCGAAGCACTGCCGTCCAACGCCTTTTATGTGGGCGCTCTTGGATCAAAAGCCAATAACGACCGCCGCAGAAAACGGCTGATAGATATCGGCGTGGAAAAAGACGCTGTCGCAAGACTCCACGGCCCTGTGGGTCTCGATATCGGCAGCCGCAGCGCTGCTGAAATAGCGATCGCCATTATGGCCGAAATTGTACAAATTCGAAGCGCCCCGGACCGCGCCCTTCGGACGCCCAGGTAACGCGAATTTTAGACAGCGCGGTTACGCTGCATCAGCGTAACGGAAGTAGTTGCTCATTGGCTCGGGGCGGCCAGCGACATAACCCTGAATGTAGTCCACACCGATTTCGACCAGCAGATCACAGGCCGACTGCGATTCCACTTTTTCCGCAATCGTTCTGAACCCCATTTCTTTTGCAAAGCGGTTAATAGACCGGACCAGGCACTCGTCCGCGGAGGACCTGTCGACGTGCATCGTAAATTGACCATCGATCTTTAAAAAATCTATCTTGAGTCCCCGCAGCGTTGCGAGTGCACTCACCCCGGCACCAAAATCGTCAAGTGCTACCTTACAACCGCGCATCCGCAGTTTTTTGATTGCTGTCTTTGCCGCATCAAAATTATTAAGCACTGTTTCCTCGGTGAGTTCAAAACACAGTCTCGAGCCCGAAATCGAGTGCCTGAGTAATTGGTTCTCCAGAAACCCCATAAAATCCTCTTGCTCGATAGAGGCGGCGGAGAGATTAATCGAGAAGCATTGAGCCGCATAACTCTGTGGCAGCGCAGCAATAAATTCGAACGTTGATGTGATCACCCGGCGATCAATATCCGCCGCCAACCCGAATCGTTGTGCCGACTTCATAAAGTGTGCAGGATAGTAGAGGTTAGTGTCGTCGTCCGGGTCTTTCATGCGTACAAAACACTCGTGCAGTCCGGTAGGTGCCAACTGACCACTTTGGGCCGACACGATGGGCTGCAGATGCACGACAAATCCGTCGCTGCGGATTGCCTGCTCAAGCTTTGGCAACCAGTTTTCGCCCGCATCGTTGTCAGTGGCCGACCAGTCGTCCTCCGAGTATACGTACACATTGTTTCTGCCACCGTGCTTTGCCTTGTAGCAAGCTGCATCAGCCGCCGAGGTCACGGCAGTAAAATCAACCACGGACGGGTCGAAGTGCACAAGCCCGATGCTGCCACGCACCGGAAACACCTTGTCATCGTATTCGAAATGATAATTGTTAAAAAAACGATGGAGCCGATTCGCGAGACTCCGGGCGGCATCCAGATCGCAATTTTCAATGACCACGGCAAACTCGTCACCACCCAGCCTCGCCAGTAGATCTTCAGACCGTGTACGCTCAGAGAGCGCTGTGGACAGTTCATTTAAAAGTTCGTCCCCTGCCGCATGACCACAGGTGTCGTTTACCTGCTTAAACCGATCGAGATCAATCTGACAAAGTGCATGCCCGGCGGAATCACTTACGGCCTCATCGAACAAAGCGCGCATACGCTTTTCAAAATTCAGCCGATTGGCGAGTCCGGTCAGCGGGTCGTGGTTTATCTGGTGCTCAAGCTGTTCTGTCAGCTTTTTCTCTGCAGTGACGTCACGCAACACCACCACACTTCCGATGCGCGTTCCATCGGCATCATGTACTGGCGATACTGTCTCGTTTACCGCTACGCGATGACCGTCCAGACCGAGTAAATAACGGTCACTGCTGATCACTTGATCACTGAGATAATAGTCCGCCCCGAAACGATCCGGTGAGTCATCTACCCGCTGGCTCAGATCAGATGCAGCTCTGAATATCGATTGGACGGGACTGCCAATAATTTCCTCAGCGTCCACCTCCAGCATCTCGGAGGCCGCTTTGTTGGCATATTGAATGTTGCCATCAATATCTGTGCTTATCACAGCATCGCCAATATGCAGCAAGGTAACCGCTGCCCGCTGTTGCTCTAAAAAGAGCTTTCTGCTCTGCTGGCGTTGTTTTCTGACTGCCTTTAGCCGGTTGGTGTTCAAAGCGACAATCGCGAACACAATAGACAGCAACATTGCCACAGCAAAGAGCCAGGCGAGGAATGACTCGAGCGTCATACCTCTGTTCTGAGACAAACTGATCGTGAAGGTTTTATCAGCTACCTGGAAGGAACTGATCCACTCGTTCGGGTCGAGCCAGCTTGAAAACAACAACTCGGATTCCGGCATCTGCCTGCTATGCAGTACCGTGGAATGATCAGCCAGAAATTCCGACTCACCATCGATCAATTTAAGCGAAATACCGATGGTCTGCATTAGATCAGGCGACAAACCCAGTTCGTTAAAATTAATCTCCAGCCAGTAACCACCCGCCATCGCTTCCAGGCGCTCGTTGAATTTGTGCGGCATTACGCCGCCACGATAGAAACTTCTAATTGCAAACACATTATTTGCATCTGACCGACCGACTGATCCACTGACAATCTCAGTTTTTCCCAGTCTTGCTGCACTTTTCACCGCTCGATTTAGTTCGCTTGCGGAACCGAGATCATAGCCCTTAATATCCTCCTGAACGCGATCGCTCGCTACCGTCGAAGGCTGATAATAAGTCGTCACCGGATAAAGCTGTCTCTGCTCCAGCGCAATCGGGTTGGCGTTGAGCGCCTGTGCTGCGGTCACCGGTGTACCGGTGCTATCAAGCCACCAGACCGATGACCCTCCCTCGATATCGTAGGACGATTGATTCAGGACCGAATCCGTAAGTGCACTGCCATGAAGACTGCCGAACCGGCCGAAGCCGTACAGGTATGGGTAGCTGTCAATTAGCTTTTGAGCGAAGGAGATCTGCGATTCCGGCCGTCCGATCTGGAGCGCACTGAGTGAAGTGGCAATACCATCCACCACATCCATGGCGCTTCGGTAAGATGCAGAAACGGCTACCGCATCGGCTCTGAATTCCTGCTTTTGCCGGTTTAAGCTTGCAACAAAAGAATAATATAAGCCGATAAAAATTATCGCAGCCACACAAAATACGGCTGCGGCTTTACCTGTAAAGCCTCTGTATAAAATCATATAGTCGGTGTATCAGTGCTGAATGAGTCCCTAACGTACCTGCCCTTTCCTGAAGGTGCTTGCTGATACGAAATCCGCACAATATAAGTCGTACCATTTTTTTTATACCGACAAAATAACGATCGATACTCGCGCTCACCTACGCCTATCTGTCGACATTTAACAGGCATTCTATTGATCCGTTCCCGGCATTTGCGTGCTGCGACCCATGTCGGCCTGCTTTCGCCAATTCCGTCTCTTTTTCAGGGAAATTTGCTACACAGTCTGCCCTGTCGTATCGTTGTCACTGTTATTCACACTTGTCTTCGCACCAACACACTGAAGTGTCACGGCGATCTTCCAATACCCGAAAGCTAAATATGCAAGCGATCGAACATCTACTTAAAGACTTGTCATCAGTCGGATATGTCGCCGACCCTGAACTCGGTACGGTGCTGTATCTGGCCACCACACTCAGGCGACCAGTACTGCTTGAAGGTGACGCCGGGGTCGGAAAAACCGCCGTAGCACAGGCGCTGGCAGATGCCACACAATTCGAACTGATTCGACTACAGTGCTACGAAGGACTCGATGTAAGCACCGCGTTGTACGAATGGAACTATCAAAAACAGTTAATGAGTATTCGCCTGCAGGAAACCCAGGGGATTAGCGCCGAAGCACTTGAACAGAAAATTTTCAGCAAAGACTATCTGTTACCCCGACCGCTACTTGCTGCCATTACCGCGGAAAAACCGGTGGTATTGCTCATCGATGAAATTGACCGGGCCGACGACGAGTTTGAAGCATTTTTACTCGAGGTACTGGCGGACTTTCAAATCACTATACCGGAACTCGGCACGGTGACCGCAAGCCATGTGCCGCACGTGATTCTGACCTCCAACGCTACACGAGAGCTGAGCGATGCACTGCGCCGGCGCTGCCTCTACCATTTCGTTGACTACCCGGACCGACATAAAGAAGAGAGCATCCTGAAAAAACAAATTCCGGATCTCAACAGGCAACTGACCACATCGATAGTCGGGTTTGTACAAAATCTTCGCAACGAGCATTTGAAAAAAACACCCGGAGTGGCCGAGACGCTCGACTGGGCTGCCGCGCTGATGCAAATGCAGGTGACAGAGCTGGCGGGGTCGCTGAGCGAAATTGAAGCATCGCTCGGCTGCCTGTTAAAAACCCGCAATGATCTGGAGCTTGCCGATGGTGACTTTATACGACGCATGATTGGCGAAGAACCGGGCAGTGAATAGCATGCCGGCAACGTGTTCTACCCCGCTTTGTGCGGGTCACACGAAGATCGCCACTGGCACGTCGGCGTACATCGATCGCAAGTGCCGGCGCAAACACAGTAAGGTCGCCGCACTCGTTGAGACAACTCCGTCGTGACCGACGCACCACCACTAAAACTGCAGCACCGCCTGATCGGCTTTGCGGATCTCCTGCGCGCGCAAGGCTACGCCATCAATGCGTCCAATCTGAGTCTCGCACACCAGATTTTCTGTACCACAGCACTTCAAAGTCGCGAGACCCTGCACAGCGCACTGCGTGCAGTTTTCTGTCAGTCTCGAAAAGAGTGGAATGAGTTCCCTGTGTTATTCGAACGCTACTGGCTGCCGGGCAGCAACGATAATGACACCGATACACCCGAGGCTGAGCAGCAGTTATCAGGCGGACTGACGTCCGGACTGGGTTATTTTTCTGAAACGCAGGCAGCCAATGTTGCTGCTTCGTTCGAATCACAGACCGATACCAGCGGAGGTGGAGCGAGCGATTCGAAGGTTTTGGCACAACGAGACTTCCGCTTTGTCTTTAACCCGAACGATATGCACCGGATCGAACTGGCGATCGATGAAATTGCAAGGCGAATGAAAAAGAGAAAGAAACGCCGATATCGTCATTCGCGCACCGGCAGACAACTCGATCTGCGCAGAACCTGCAGACAAAGTCTGCGCTATGACGGCTGGGCGTTTGAACTCGCATATCGCCGGCACCGCCAGACGCCTGCCCGGCTATTGCTACTGCTCGATGTCAGTCAGTCGATGGAAGTGTACAGTTACCTGTTCCTGCGATTTGCCAGAGGCTTGTCACAACGATTTCAGCAAAGCGATGCATTTGCGTTTCATACGGATCTGGTGTGCATAAGCGCCGAGCTAAAGGAAAAGAGCAGCGTAAAGCTTGAGCAAAAACTGAAAAACCTGTCGACCGGCTGGCTGGGCGGAACAAAAATCGCCGAATCGCTCAGAGAATTCAATCAAACCTCGACCCGCAACCTGGTCACTCGAAAGACAATTGTGATGATCTTCAGCGATGGATACGACAGCGGTGACCCTTACAACCTGCTGGAACAGGTACAAATCATCAAGAGACAATGCCGCAAACTGGTGTGGGTGAATCCGCTACTCGGCAGGGACAGCGGGCCGCCGACAGACTTGCCTGTAGAGCGCGGCATGAAGCTCGTGGTTCCATACCTGGATTTGTATGCGAGTGCACATAGCCTGGATGCGCTGCAGGACCTTGCTCCTGCTTTTTCATACTGAAAAAAAAAGCCCGCTGCGTGCGGGCTTTTCGTTTTTCTGTACTGCTTTGAAGAACGCTAGCGCTTGGAGAACTGCGTCGCGCGTCTGGCCTTGCGCAGACCGACTTTCTTTCGCTCAACCTCACGTGCATCGCGGGTGAGGAAGCCGGCACGTCGCAGGTCGCCGCGCAGTTCTTCGTCATACTTCAACAACGCACGCGCAATGCCGTGGCGAATGGCGCCGGCCTGCCCGCTGCCACCACCACCGGCAACCGTTATGTTGAAGTCGAACTTGTCCGTCAGTTCCAGCGTTTCCAGCGGCTGTCGGACGATCATTCGTGCGGTTTCCCGACCAAAGTACTCATCAAGTGGTCTTTTGTTGACCGTAATAGTGCCTTTACCGGTTTGCATAAATACGCGAGCGCTGGAAGTCTTGCGGCGTCCGGTTCCGTAGTAATGTTGCTGAGCCATGTGCTGTACCTACCTGATTTCCAGAGGCTGTGGCGTTTGCGCCGCGTGACGGTGTTCAGTGCCGGGATAAATTTTCAGCTTGCGGATCATTTCCCGACCGAGAGCGTTCTTGGGAAGCATACCTTTAACCGCCAGACGGATAACACGCCCGGGCGCTTTTTCCTGCATCTTCTCAAAGCTGATGGACTTAAGATTACCGATGTATCCCGTGTGGTGATGATACATTTTGTCTTTCGCTTTGTTGCCGGTGACAGCCACTTTGTCTGCATTCACGATAACGATGTAGTCACCGGTGTCGACGTGAGGCGTATATTCGGGCTTGTGCTTGCCACGCAGTACGCGCGCGCACTCACTGGCGAGCCGACCCAGCGGCTTGTTTTCAGCGTCAATGACGTACCACTGACGCTTCACCTCGGCCGGTTTGGCGCTGAAGGTTTTCATGGGCACTCCGTAAACGGGCGGTGAATATTGTTTGGAAAAGCCCTCCATTCTAGGTGATGGGAGCGCCTTATACAAGGATTTCCGCCGACTATTTCGCGCGCGGCAGTGTGAGATGCGTGAAGCCGGTTTCGGAGGGACAAACTGCGCGTAAACTGCTGGAAATTAAAGCGACGCGGCCTGATGGCCGCGTCTAACCAACCTTAGGAGGATGGAGGAGGAAATCTATGGCTTAACAATACCACCTAAGACGCGACAGGTGCAACTCAGCCGTTTTACAAATAAACCATATTTTACAACTAGTTATCTCGTATTATGGAATATTTTTCACAGGAATTATTCGCCTGTGACGCCGGATCTGGCCGCTTCGATCACAACTTCGTGACTGATCGTCGCCGTCGACTCCAACATTTTAGTAACGGAACAGTATTTTTCAAGCGACAGAGAAACCGCACGATTGACCTGCTTTTCCGATAAATCTCGGCCGCTCACCACGAACTTCAGGTGGATTTTCTCAAATACCGCCGGTACCGCATCCGCGCGCTCGGCATCGAGCAGTACTTCGCAGTCATCCACCGCCTGACGCCCCTTCTTCAGCATCAGCATTACATCAAAGGCGGCACAGCCTCCCAGCCCGATCAATACGGCTTCCATTGGCCGGACGCCAAGATTGCGTCCGCCGTGTTCGGGTGATCCGTCCAGCACGAGGGCATGACCACTGCCCGATTCTCCGACGAAGCTCATGTGATCGAGCCATTTAACTCTTGCTTGCATTTGATAAACCCGTCTGATTGCACAAAAAAACAGTTTTATGAGAACTCGAGTAACGCGATTTCACAAAATTCGAGCGCATTGTCAACCAGGGAGCACCCTGTGAACGATTATTGCTCTGTCCAACCACGAACAAATACTGCAGAGATTACGCGGAGAAAAGGATCAATGCTTCCACCACGAAATGCGCCACAAAAAGCGGAATGGCTAGAGACGCTTCTGCGTAACAGTCACCGGCGTCAGTACCCGGCGAAGACCACCATTATTCACCACGGCGACAAGCCGGACACACTCTACTACATGGTAGATGGCTCTGTGAGCGTCGTTATTGAAGACGATGACGGCAGAGAAATTGTACTGGCCTATCTCAACAATGGCGACTTCTTCGGTGAAATGGGTCTGTTTGACGAAGAAAGTGAGCGCAGCGCATGGGTTGTTGCACGCAACAAGTGTGAAGTGGCGGAAATAAACTACGAGCAGTTCAAACGACTTGCAGATCAATCTCCGGAAATTCTGTTCGCCCTGTCCACACAGCTGGCCTCCCGTCTGCGTAAAACCAGCACCAAAGTTCGTGACCTCGCATTCCTCGATGTCACTGGCAGAGTTGCTTCCACACTGCTGGACCTGGCCAAGCAACCCGATTCAATTACGCATCCGGACGGCATGCAAATTCGCATTACTCGTCAGGAAATCGCACGCATCGTCGGATGCTCAAGAGAAATGGTTGGACGCGTTTTGAAAGATCTTGAAGATCGCGGTTTGATTCACGCTCGCGGTAAAACCATGGTGATTTACGGCACGCGCTAAACGCGACCGGACTTGTGATTAAAAAGCCCTCCCCGTGAGGGCTTTTTTATTGGCTGTGAAAAAGCGCGTGCAGCTTATCGCCCGGTGAAGTGGCGCGCATAAAAGCCTCACCGACCAGGAATGCATGCACCCCGTGCTGTCGCATCAAGTCGACATCCTGCGTGGTCAGTATGCCGCTTTCGGTTACCGTCAGACATCCCTCGGGGATTCGATCCAGCATATCGAGGGTGGTTTGCAGTGAGACGTCGAAGGTTCTCAGATTCCGATTATTAATGCCGATCAGTGGCGGGTTGAGCTGCAGGGCCCGCTCCAGTTCTGCTTCATCATGCACTTCGATCAGTACGTCCATATCGAGGTGTTGCGCCAGCCCGCTCAGTTCAAGCAAAGCCGCATCACCGAGCGCTGACACAATAAGCAAAATACAATCGGCACCCATCGCGCGCGCCTCGTATACCTGATACGGATCGATGATGAAATCTTTTCTGATGACCGGAAGATCGCAGGCATTTCTTGCCAGTTGCAGGTTTTCAGCGCTGCCCATAAAGAAGTCGCGGTCAGTGAGCACCGAAAGGCAGCTGGCCCCTCCGTCACGGTAACTCCGGGCAATCGCCGCCGGATCGAATTGCTCCCTGAGTACACCTTTACTGGGTGAGGCTTTTTTGATTTCGGCGATCACAGCCGCCCGACCCTGCTCCACAGATCGCAGCAGGGCACTGACAAATCCCCTGGGTGCTGAAGCATCCGCAGCGCGTTGCGAAAGTGCCTGCAGACTCTCCGTCTCACAAGCGGCGGCGATTTCCTCAACCTTTCGCGCCAGTATTTTTTTTAATACATCAGGCGTGTCATGCAACATAGGGAAGCACCCCGCTAAGGACGGTTGTCAGTTTGACCCGGGCGTCGACAGCACTAAAACGCATTGCTGCATTCCACCAGCTGTGCAAGCTTTGCACGTGCACTGCCATCGGCGATCAACTCGAGCGCAAGCGCAACACCGGCCTGGTGGGAATCGGCTTTGCCACCCACATAGATAGCCGCACCGGCGTTCAGTGCAACAATACTGCGTGCCGCGTTATCGGTGTTGTCGAGCACTTGTTTTACCATAGCGAGGCTCTCTTCGGCACCTGCCACCCGGATCGCATCAATAGAAGAACGCTGCAGACCGAAGTCTTTCGGAGAAACCGTATAGGCCGACACCACACCATCCTTATTTAATTCGGCAACGTGTGTATCCGCCGCTATGCTGATTTCGTCCATACCATCATCACCATGCACCACCATGGCGCGTTCACTGCCGAGCTTGTTAAGCACCTCCGCCATCGGCTGCACCAGTTCACTGCTGTATACCCCCATCACCTGCCGCGGTGCCGAAGCGGGATTGGTCAGTGGCCCGAGTACGTTAAAAATAGTTCGCATCCCAAGTTCTTTACGCGGACCGATGGCATATCGCATCGCGCCGTGATGACGAGGTGCAAACATAAAACCCAGGCCCACCTCGTCAACGCAATGCGCCACCTGCGCCGCGTCCAGTTCAATGTTTACCCCAGCAGCCTCCAGCAAATCGGCTGCACCGGAACTGCTTGAGACTGCTCGATTGCCGTGCTTGGCGACCTTCAATCCCGCAGCTGCAGCAACCAGTGCACTGGTAGTGGAAATGTTGAAAGTACTGGCGCCATCACCACCGGTACCGACGATATCAATAAGATCTGCACTGTGACACCGCACTCCACTGGCCAGTTTACGCATGACTTCTGCGGCTGCGGCAACCTCTTCAACCGTCTCTCCCTTACTGCGCAGCGCACAAAGAAAACCACCAATCTGTGCGTCACCACACTCGCCGGACATGATCTGCAGCATGGCACTTTTCATTTCATCGTGCGACAGATCCTGACCGTCAACTACTCTGACGATCGCCGCCCGAATGTCTAATCTGTCTGTCATTGCTTTCGACCTTTGAGAAAGTTGTTGAGCATGTCATGCCCTTTTTCGGTAAGTATCGACTCTGGATGAAACTGCACCCCCTCAACGGCGAGTTCGCGGTGGCGCACCCCCATGATCTCAGCTATTTCACCATCGGGTGAACCGGTCCACGCGGTCACCTCAAGACAGTCCGGAATGGAGGATTTTTCAATAGCCAGTGAATGATACCTGGTGGTCACCAGCGGATTCGGCAGCCCGGTAAATACACCCTGACCGCTGTGGTACACCTCGGAAGTCTTGCCGTGCATGATTTCGGCAGCGCGTACGATGTTGGCACCAAAGGCGGTGCCGATACATTGCATGCCAAGGCACACGCCCAGTATCGGTACACGGCCGGCCAGCGAGTTAATCAGATCGACTGAAATACCCGCCTGCTCCGGCGTACAGGGGCCCGGAGAAATCACCAGGTACTCAAGTGCGGCTTCGGCAACCTCCTGCACCATCACACAATCGTTTCTCTCGACCGTGACATCGGCACCGAGCTCACCAAAGTACTGCACCAGGTTGTAGGTAAAGGAGTCGTAGTTATCGATCATCATTAACATAGTTAAGCACCTCTTCTGACGTTAGAGGTGACTGCGCTGATCGCGTCGCTTTCGAACCCTGCCTCGGCAAGACGTGCCGCCTGAATCACTGCTCTGGCCTTGTTGAGTGTTTCATCCCATTCACTGGCTGGATTCGAGTCGTACACCACACCGGCACCGGCCTGCACATGCACTTCGCCATCTTTGACGACGGCTGTGCGAATGGCGATCGCTGTGTCCAGGTTTCCACTCCACGACAGATAACCCACCGCGCCGGAATAGATGCCCCGCTTAATCGGCTCGAGTTCATCAATAATTTCCATCGCACGAATTTTAGGTGCACCACTCACGGTCCCTGCGGGAAAAGTCGCGCGAATAACATCCATGGCATTCAGACCGGGCTTCAGCTGACCACGCACATTGGACACAATATGCATCACATGGGAGTAGCGCTCGATCAGCATTTTCTCCGTCAGTTCCACCGAACCGATTTGCGCAATACGTCCGACGTCATTGCGACCGAGATCGATCAGCATCAGATGCTCTGCGAGTTCTTTTGGATCTGCCAATAAACTCTGTTCAAGTTCGATGTCTTTCGCTTCATCTGCGCCGCGCGGCCGCGTACCGGCAATTGGCCTGACAGTGACTTCGTTGTCTTCAAGTCGCACAAGGATCTCCGGCGACGACCCGACAATCTGATAGTCGCCGAAATTCAGGTAGTACATATAAGGAGAGGGATTCATCAGACGCAGAGCACGGTAAAGGTTGAGTGCATCTGCGCTGAAAGGCGCACTGAGCCTTTGTGCCAGCACCACCTGCATACAGTCACCCGCGGTGATGTAGTCACGAATCGTCTCAACCCCTGCAATAAAAGCGTTTTGTCCAAAGGAAGAGGTAAACGCTGCTGCATCCAGCTCGCGTGCGGTGTGCGGTGGTGAGTCAGGCCGTGGAGCACGAAGCGCCTTTTCTATCTCGTCCAGTCGTGCATGCCCCTGCGATTCACTACCACGTTCGACGTGAATAACAATTTGAAGTTTGCCCAGCAAATTGTCGAATACGATGACTTCGTTCGACACAAGCAGCGTAATGTCCGGCGTACCCAGCGGGTCAGGTTTATCCACTCCGCCAAGTTTCTGTTCAATATAGGCAATCGTTTCATAGCCGAAGTAGCCGACCAGCCCACCGACAAAACGAGGCAGACCTTCATAGTCATTGTGAAAAAACTGCGCGTGAAACTGTTCGATCCAGTGCAGCGGGTCCGCTACCGTCAATTCCTCCACGACCGCGCCATCGATCAGGCGGCTGACCCGTCTGCCGTGTACGCATACAGACTCGCGACATGGCAGTCCGATGATTGAGTACCGCCCCCACTTGTCTCCGCCGGTGACGGATTCAAACAAGTAGGTGTTCGTTTGATTGGCGACTTTGAGGTAGGTAGAAACCGGGGTATCGAGATCTGCGAGTATCTCCCGGGTCAGCACGGAGCGGGGAACCACAGCCCCGGAACTGTCAGGTGTTGGTGAGGTTGTGCTTGGTGGGTTGGAACCTTGGCTGGTTTTCATGTCGGAACTCTGAGCAGGACAGTTGAGCGGGTACAAAACAGCATTGCGGGCGGATGGCGTTTTTGCTTCGCCATCGCCACGGCACGGAACGCTGATTGTCGGTACTCGAGCCCATGTCAGGGTTGCCTGTAATTTGCACTTAACGTCGCGGCCATTAATCCACAACCGCCTGGGGCAGTCAAGCACCCCGGCCGCGAACCTCGATACACCACACGCTGCCCCGCACCAGCCAGAGATGGCATTCATCTCCACACGCGCTATATTAGCCACTGTTACCCCACGCGCAGGTTTGTTATGACCACCATACATCAGGATCACTTGATCGACAGCGTCGCCGACGCCTTGCAGTTCATCTCCTACTACCACCCGAAAGATTTTATCGACGCGGTGCACGAGGCCTACCTGCGCGAAGAAGCCAAGCCGGCCAAAGACGCCATGGCACAAATACTCATCAACAGCCGACTCTGCGCCGAAGGCCACCGCCCGATCTGCCAGGACACTGGTATTGTCACCGTCTTTGTCAAAGTGGGCATGGATGTGCGGTGGGAGGGATCAATGACTCCGACCGACATGATCAACGAAGGGGTTCGCCGCGCGTATCTGCACCCGGACAACACACTGCGAGCTTCTATTCTGGACGACCCGGCCGGCGCGCGAAAAAATACTCGCGACAATACCCCTGCCGTGATTCATATCGACATTGTTGCCGGTGACAAGGTGGAGGTCGATATCGCCGCCAAAGGCGGCGGTTCGGAAAACAAATCAAAAATGGTGATGCTGAACCCGAGTGACAGCATCGTCGACTGGGTAGTCAATACGGTACCGACCATGGGTGCCGGCTGGTGTCCGCCGGGGATGCTGGGGATCGGCATTGGCGGCACCTCGGAGAAGTCAGCGGTGCTGGCAAAGCAGGTACTGATGGACCCGATCGATATCCATGAACTACAGGCGCGCGGACCGGCCAGTCGCATCGAGGAACTGCGACTGGAGATCTTTGAACAGGTCAACGCCCTCGGCATTGGTGCGCAGGGGCTGGGTGGTCTGACTACCGTGCTCGATGTAAAGATCGCCGACTACCCGACCCACGCCGCCTCGCTGCCGGTGACGATGATTCCCAACTGCGCCGCTACCCGCCACGCACACTTCGTCCTCGACGGCAGTGGTCCGGGTCTGCAAACGCCCCCGTCACTCGACGACTGGCCGCAAATCACCTGGGATATCGGACCGAGCGCCCGGTCCGTCGACCTCGACACCCTGACTGCGGAACAGGTGCAAACCTTTAAACCGGGTGAAACCCTGTTGTTATCGGGCACCTTACTCACCGGACGAGATGCCGCACACAAGCGAATCAAGGAACTGCTGGACAAAGGCGAGCCACTTCCGGTCGACCTCACCGGCAAGCTGATTTACTACGTGGGGCCGGTTGATGCAGTGCGCGATGAAGCCGTCGGTCCGGCCGGGCCGACCACCTCTACACGAATGGATAAATTTACCGAGATGATGCTCGCCGAAACCGGCCTGCTCGGCATGGTAGGTAAGGCAGAGCGCGGACCCGCCGGCATTGACGCGATAAAAAAACATCAATCGGTCTATCTGATGGCCGTGGGCGGTGCGGCTTATCTGGTTTCCCGGGCGATTACCTCAGCCAGGATAATTGCGTTTGAGGATCTGGGTATGGAAGCTATCCATGAGTTCATCGTGAAAGATATGCCGGTCACCGTCGCCGTCGACAGTACCGGTGAGGCCGTCCACCAGACCGGACCTGCAATCTGGCGACAGAAAATCGCCAGCGGCGAGGCACAGCCGGTGTATTTCAGATAATTCGCACACGCCTACGCATTTTTCAAAGAGGCCGGATAAAACTGCCGCTATAGAGGTGTTCAACCAGCGGCAGTAACCTATGCGCCATTCTGTCCAGCGCGACACCAGAAAAATCGAACCGGAGAACCGTGGCGACAACGCGGTGGGCCTCGACTGCGCCAGGCTGTGGTCGCAGTTTCTCGATGATTCCCTGCACCGCCAGGTCCGTGTGATCCATGTCGAACAGGAGGACGGCTTCTGTCGCATTCGAACGCGCGCCCACGGTTTGTTGTCGGAGCAAAAGCTCGACTCGGCGACTTTCGCCAGTGATCTTATCCAGTATCTGCAGCAATCCCTGCCGACCGCGACCGTAACCGACACTGGTCTGGTGTCACACATTTCGATCGGACAGGTGGAATGCCAGATCGAATGCAGCTGGTACGAGGCACTGCGCGGCCAGGTGCTTATCATCCGTCTGCATCACCAGCGCAATATTCCCGAATCACTGGAGCAGACTACGCTTGATCCAAACGCTCTCATGGTGCTGCGACAGCAATTGCATCGAAAAGATGGCGGATTGATGATTATCAGTGGCAGATCGTCAGAACTGTTATGCGACTTGTACTACGCACTGCTCGGAGAACTGACCGCGCTCGATGAAAAGGTGGTCTCGTTTGAGTCCGCACCAAGAAAAACGATCTCACGGATTAATCAGGTAGTCTCCGGCGGGCTCTATGTCGTACCCGACGACACATCGCATGTATTCATCGACTGGCAGCAGACGCGCAACAGCGAACTGTTGAACGGCCTCGTCTCACGCTATCAACGGGCCTGCCTGTTCGTTCAGGCACACAGTCTGCCGGACGCAATCCGGCAACTGTCTGATCTGTCCCATAGCGAACGCCAGCTGGCCACCAATATCAGCACCCTGGTGGAGATCGACCGGGTCTGGCTGATTTGCCCCCACTGCGCGCTGGCCCAACAACCCGGCCAACTCGAAGCCCGCTTGCTCAAAGAGAATGGTATCGATGCAAACAGTACGCTGAACTACGCCAATGGCTGCAGTACCTGCGAATACACCGGGTTCAGCGAAGCGAAAACCCTGATTGCACCGTATGAAAACAACGACCTGTTGCGACAGCGCATCGAAGCCCGGGCGCACGACCAGCTGCAATCGGCATTGGCCGGCAACAACAAGGTGTTAACAATCAAGCAACAGCATCAGGCACTGATCAGTGCCGGTATGATTGAATTTAAACTGGCGGCCAGCGGCTGACCGCTAGGAGTCTGCGCGGCAGAACCTCCGCTACTGCGAGCGCACTGGATTGCGCCTGAATATGCCTTTATTTTCGTCGCGTAAGAACAACCTGCATTATTCATGATGATTCGACATTCAGCAGCAACAGGGCAAACAGGTCGCTTGATCGAATGAGAAGCGTAGCCCGCCACGCGCCGAGCTTGATCAGGCGAAATATGAAGCCCCCTATTTTCGACTGATGGTGAATAGCCACACTGCGCAAGATAAAATGGTTCCGAAAGGCGTTGTAGACCTATGGAAACAGACATTTGCACTGTGAATTATTCAGCCTAACGGCTACTGCACTGCGAGCTTATTCGGGGCTTCTGCTTCAACTGCCGGCTGCTCGGTGGATCTGCGCTCCTCAAGATCAATTACATTGTGGTGCGTTGCCTGAATATGAGTTCTGAACATATCATCCGACCAGACCATACCCGACGCACCACAATCACCTTCGACTTCAGTGTATACGCTGCCATTGATCTGGGTGGTGTTGATCAAGTGGTTGCGGAATTTGTGAAAAAGCGTTTTATCAACCTCACCCGGATTCTGCCAGAAAGCCTCCAGTTTGCCCTGGTAAGTTAAACCGGGCAGATCGTAAATCGCGTTACCCATCGCCATTACCGGCGTTTGATGGTACAGCGAAGAGATTCCGACCGTACTGTTGATCAACACAGATCCGCTTGCATTGCGGAGCAGCGCGGGCAAATCCACATCGTGCACATAGATAACCTGTTTTTCAATATTGTGCTGACGCGCGAGTCGCTGAATGTGTTTTTTGTAGCACTTATAGCCCCGGTCATAGGGGTGATGCTTAAACACCAGATGAGTATTTTCAGACGCTGCGGCAAACGATACGATGACACGTTCAATAAACGACTCAACCGACCCGAAGTCCGAGTGCTGCGTCACCTGCGTGTCGTTGTGTACCTGCAGCGGCACCAGAAAGTATGGTACTTCGCCGCTGCTCAGCTTTGATCCGATGCGACGCTCGGTGACATTACAAATCAGCTTTCGCATGCCAGATCGAATCCAGCACAGGCCTTCGGGTATCACCTTCAGCGAGCGGTGGTGCTCATAGGCCGGAAAGACTCTTCTCATTGCCGCACTGGCGAGGTAATACTTCATCGCACTGAAAGCCGCGCTGACAAACACACTGCGTACCGGCGCGGATGTCACGTTGTCCGATTCCTCACCGGATACGCTGTCGAGTGCCTGCACATATTTTTCTTTGTCGAACGCTGCCGAGTAACCGTTTACCCCGCCGCGTTCAAGCGTCGTGTAGTTCGGCCTGACGTAACCCTCTTCAAAAACAAACACCTCCACGCCCAGGCGTTCCGCTACTGCAATCGCCTGACGATGGTACCGCCGGCAGTCGCCAAACAGGTAGATACGTTCGATTTCGCGCTGAACGATAATCGATTCGATCCAGAAGGGCCACAGGGCCGGGGTGTTGCGATAATTAATGTAATTGCCACGCTGATAGAAGCAATAATCGCCGCCATTCAGATTGACTTTTAATACGTTGTGTCCGTTCTGTTCAAGCTGAATAGCAAATTTGCGAAAAAAAGGCCCTACGGGTCCCTGTAGTAGCAGCACGTTACGCGGCATATGTCAGACCTTTCTTGATATTGCGAACCATGTTCACGTATTTTCCAAACCCGCCGGCTGTCAGTGAACTCGCGGTGCCGTTCCGTTCTTTCAGCAGCGCCGCGATCGTTTTCTCAACGCTGGTGAACTCTCCCGACTCAATATCGAGATAAGACGGATATTCGATATAACTGATATAAACAAGCTCTTGTAAAGCAAGCTTTTTGCTACGCCGGGCAAACTGACATCGATCCGTTGTCAGGCCCCAGCCGGCGTAAAAGGGCATACCATATGTAACGACCTTTTTGCCCAGAAGTAGTGCTTCCATACCCGCCAGCGAGGTCATAGTGTGTATTTCCTCACACAGGCACATCACAATATGGATCGACAGCTCTGTTTCCACCCTGTCGCAAAGCGACAAAAGTTCACTCTTGTTATCAATTCCATCGCTTCGATTCCCGCTGACCACATCCGGGTGTGGCTTGTACACGATTGTTGCCTCGGGATTGGCAGCTCTGACGGCTCTCAACAGCTGGAGGTTACCGGTCACCTCGTCCGTGCCGTAGCGCAGCGACGCGTCTCCATCAACCTGGCCGACTACCAGTAAAACCGATGCCTGATCATAGAATGCCGTCCCCTCTCCTTCATCATTTGCCGCAATGTCGTATTTGCTGATGCGATTTTCCAGCAGGGACGCTATCAAATTCGACGCCCGCGTCAGTTGCGATGGCGTACAGGTGTAGTGCTGCAGCAAATACTCAAGCCGCGACGGCTGTGTGGCATCAAAGTAAATACCCAGATCATCTATCACCAGTGATCGCGGCGCGGTAAAGTTGCTGCCGAGCCCGACAGAGCGCAGAAAACCGTCTTCCATCCTTGCCACCGGCTGGTCGCGGAGTTTTGTCTCAAGTGCTGAATCTGCACTCTTTTTTCCCCACAGCAGCCACTTCTGTTCAGACGCCGGTGAAACATCGTCCGCCTTCAGCAGCTCGGAGATCGACACATGCCGGTGGGTGAAGTCAGATCGCTGTAGATAGCGATCGAGATAACGCCGTTTCCAGGGCGTGATACCGACACAGGTGTACTGACGACCGATTCTGCTGCGCTGCTCCATTTGCACCTGCAGATGCTCAAGCGTGCTTTCGAGCTCCGCCCGCTCCCCGGTGATCGGGTCGACATAGGTGGGATACAGCAGATAGGCAGCGGCAAAAAGCTCCGTCAGCGACCGCTGTCGGATGCGCCGCGAATTTTTTGACTGATCACTGGTCAGGCCCCAGCCTGCATAAAACGGCTGACCATAACACTCGACACTCACACCGCGCAGCATCGCTTCCATACCCATCAGTGAGGTACCCGTGTATACGGCACGACAAGCCGCCAGCTGCTCGCAGGTAAGGTCCGTATGCAGGATGTTGAGCTTCAGACGGTTCGCCAGTGCAGTCAGGTAGCCCGTTTTTTTTCCGGCCAGCACATCCGGATGCACTTTGACGACCACTTTATCAGCCGAATGATTCTCAACCGCATCCATCAGCATTTCCTCGAAACGCTGTTGATCCATGCCACCGTAATGCACCGACTGATCACCGACCGTCTGATCAATCACCAGCACGGCACCATCGGGAACATCGCCACCGGCAGTCGACAGATGGTTGTACTTACTGAAGTTGCCGCTGACAATTTGCTGTAACAAATCGTCGGCACGTTCAAGATAAGCGGCGTCGGTTAACAGTGCGGATCGTTCATCTTTATCATTCAGGATATTCTCAAGCCCCGATGGCGCGGTGGCATCGTAGTAGATACCCACATCGTCGACGACAATGGAATACTTGGTAGCGCGTGAGGAATGACCAAAGGAACAGATAAAGCCGTCCTCAAGCCGGATATGCGGTAGCGCATAGTGTTCGGCAATGCGCTGTGACCAGCGGCTGTAAGGCTTGGACCCCCACGAATACACCGCGCGACAATCACCTCGCAGCAACACAGCCGGATTACGTGAAAGGGCGCTTACACCGAGAAATTCAGCGATATTCGGAATTCGCCCGATGCCGGAAGACAGCGTGAAACCGTACACGCTTATCTGCGCCCGGACGTCACGGCAAACATAGCCACCGCAATCCGACAGACGGGGAACCTGTTTGCAATGCCGACACTCGTCGGCCTTTGCATTTTTTTAGAACAACCTTGCTGACTGCTGTAGTGTCCAGTCATCGGGGCTTCCCTGTCACGCCATTGATCCCGGTGCTGCGACACGCCACCACCTGTCGGAGCACCCCCTTACCGCAGCGGCTGATTGAACCGTGCAATCTGTTGAAAAGCCGCCCATAGTACTGGTCAGCTGACGAGTCCGATGGCAAAGAGAGACGCGAAGAAGCACACCACCACATCAAAACTGATTGTTCGCCAGTGCTCCCGCATCAGCTGGACAAGCTGATTCAGCTGCGAGACCGGTTCGTCATCGTCAGCCGCGGGCTCCTGCTCATCATTGGCGGCATCGTCCACCATTGGAGGCTCGGCAGTAACCGGTGCACCCACTTCGGCTGTACTGTTGGCGGCCGAAGGTGAATCACCGACACCGCCCATTAACGCACTGAGCTGGTGGATCACCGAGGCGCCGTGGTCCGACGGGCTCTGTATAGAAGCCTGCCCGACAATATTCAACACGCCACCGTTTATACCCTTTTCCCGCGCCACTTTTTGCAAGGTGTTAATTTCTTCCTGCAGAGCGACGAGTTCCAGTAACTGTTCTCTGCAGTGGTTGTGTTTTTGTTCCAGTGATCCATCACCTTCAATTCTTTCGGGATCAACCATGCTGAGCAGATTCGCGGGATCACTGGATGAAGTGCTGTCGGCATTGTCAACAATGTAGCGGTTGAGTGCGACCCGGTTCATACCGTATCCCATACACGCGTGTTTGCCTTCATGCAGTCGCGTGAAGACGTCACTGTATTGACTTAATAATGGCAGGCTGCTGGCTTTCGCCATCGGGAATACTCTCGGGAGACAGTCAAAATATTGAGCACGATGCAAGCCAATTATCGTGCCCGATTGCGCAGAACTGCGCACTTGGCTAGCGTCTGCGCGCTACCCGCCGATCGCCTCTGCGACGACGCGTCGAATAGCCACTAAACCGGTTAGCGACAGGACGGCCAGCAGGGGAATCAGCAGATCATAGCCACCCAGTCGCCACACTAACGAGCCGAGGTAGGGGGAAACAGCAGAACCGATCAGATAGAAAAAGGCCAGGTAGCCCGATTTTATGCCAAAACGTTCGTCCCCGAGAATGTCGCGCGCAATCACCGGCCGGATGATACTCACCAGACCATAGCTGCCGCCAAACAGAATCGAAAAAAGCACCGCCACCGCCAGCCCGGTACCGGAGAAAAACAACAGCGCCATCGATAAGCCGATCACCAGAAAACAGCTTTGCGCAATAAACGCGTGAGTTACCCGGTTTTGCAATATCGTCACCACCAGCCGACCGGCCACCTGCATGGGTCCAATTAAACTCGCCACCAGCACTGCGTTCGCCACAGACAGCACCCGGTCATCCAGTATCGCCAGCAGGTGATGCAGCGTGGCACCGTGCACCACCGCCAGCAATGAAAAACAGACGCCGAGGCGTACCATCAGTGGGAAGTCGCGCAGACGCAGGCGCTCATGCCGTACCTGATTCTCCGTCTGCGACCCCAGGTGCTGCTCGACCAGATTGCCGCCGATGAACAACGCCGGCGCGCCGATAAAAAACGCAGCGGCACTGAAGCACCACAACACAGATTGCCAGCCGAAGGTCAGGGTGAGAAAGTACGCCGCCGGAAAGCTGATGCTGCTTGCAAAACCAGCAATCAAAGTGATCGCAATAATGGATCTTTTTGCATCGCTGCCATAGGCCCGCGTCACCAGCATAAAACACGGCTCATACAGACACGCCGCCAGAGCAACTCCCATCACTGCCCACAAAAGATAAAACTGCCACAGCAGCGTGACCCACGACAAGCCGTACAGAACAACCGCACCCGAGGCCGCTCCAAGGGAGAGCACCCGCGGCCCGTATCCCCGGTCTATCAGTCTGCCCACAGCGGGAGATGAAAACGCAGACGCCAGCAATGCAAGTGTAATGGCACCCGTCAGCTGCACCTTCGACCAACTGTAAATAGATTCCCAACGCACTATCATCGCAGGGAACACGTAAAACAGGGTCGCCCACACCACGGTTTGACCGGTTGCCAACAGCAGTATTGCCTTCCATCGACTGCACGGGCGGTCAGCCACAGCCATCATCGAAGGAAGGGAAAGGACACTGGGGGGCTTCGCGGAAATTCACTTGCCATGCCGCGAGCCTACCTCATTTCGCATAGTTTGTACTAAGCCCTGCGAGGCCTGCGGGCAGGCGCTGGACGTTATGTGGCAGTGTCAGGCGGCAGCCTGGAACCTGCAATCATGGCGCAGACTTTCAACGATACGCTCGACCAGTTGCGGCTCCAGAACCCAGTTGTGACGGGGGGAGAGCTTCTCGCGATTGTAGTTGTGATTGGCGCTGGGCTTGTCCGGTGAAAAGCCGGCAACGTGCCCGGCAAGCGCGGGACCGCTGCGATTGGCACCGACCAGTTTACTGAGCCAGTGCAGCACCAGTAATCCGGCAGTCGGGCTGGCACTGAGTGCTGCAAACAATTCCGCCCAATATGGCACCGGCACAGTGTAGATCGCATTCACACAACCCATTTGATGAAAGCGCTCCCACACCCGGCTGCGTCGATGAAAGATGGCATTGCCACTAATCAGCAGCGCATCGCTGCGCACACCGGACAGATCACGCCATGAAGGTGTGACTACGTGGACTGATGCAATACCCTCAATAGCCGCGTTTTTCAGGTAGTGGTTGAAATAAAAAGTACACAGATCATTTCTTTTTGACACTACCCGCCCGACCGGCGCATTGCCAACGACCGAAAAACCACCGGCCTGCTCGATGCGCTGCAATAGATGACTTTCCGGGCGACACTTCGCGGTAATATTAGCAAGTGCCTGTTCCTGCTTCAGGTTCAGGCCGGGCATGGGCAATGCTTGCGCATAGCAGTGCTGCAGCACGGCAAAGTAGCGACACATTTCAGCACCCGGCTTTATTCCGCTGAGCACCTCATTCGCCGCCTCCTTCGCATCGAGCAACAGATAAAGTGAGCTCAGGTAATACGCGAGTTCCCTGTCCTTTTTTGTACAACCATTGGCCCGAATCCGGTGCAACTGTTCCACACTCAGATTACCGGTGCGCACCATCTGGCGGAACGCCTGGTAAACGGCCCCCGGCTCGGCTCTGAGCCAGTACTTTACCGGAACATTTGAAGTGGGAAGAGTTCGCAACACGTTTATTATGCAGCCCGGGTGCTAACTATCAGGGGGCTGTTTGCCGCTTCATACTTTCCATCGTCGGTCTGCACGGATATGCGATCTCCGGGCTTGATCCCGCCAAGCTTTTCCAGCGGCACCCTGAACCCGCAGGTGCCATCGACATGCACGCCCTGACGCATCAGATCTTCCCGATAAAGGCTGGCGATCTGTGTATGGCGGATCTCACCATTGACCGCTACCCGGATAGTGGCCGGACTTTCCGACTCACGGTCGACCATCCACCCGTATATCTCATCATCCCTCATTCCGCCCAGATTACCGCTGTATCGCCTGGCCGTCGGCATCGAAATACCGGACCTGGAACGCTGTGCCGAAAATGTCTGCAGCGCGCATTCGTAAAGCTCAATGTCTTTCTGGTTCAACAATTTGATCTGTTCAATGTCCTGTGCACTGGCAAGTTCTCTGGTGCCACATGAATACCTTCCGGTATTTAGCTTGGCCATCGGAAACTTCGTTCCGTATCTGCGATTAAAGAGCTGCAGGCTCTCTTCGTAGCGTTCAGTAATGCCGAAGAAGTCCAGCTCGGTCGGCATCGCACCCGACATCGACCTTGACTGTCGATTTTGAAAATGGGGTTTGCTGTAAAAATCCTTAAGGTTTCCTTCGAACCCGTAGTGCGAGGAAAAATGAAAATACTCCGAGATCACCCGGTCTACCGGATCGCGGAAAAAAGAAACCACAGGTGAATCCGGGAAAATTTCCCGGTACTTGGCAAGAATAAAGTGGCCGGTCAGGAAGTTCTTCTTTAATCCGGCTTCACGCAACGCATTCAAATCCGTGTTGCTGTAGACGGCTGTACGGATATCTTCAGACGTGTTAGGTGATTTCTCACCGTAATCATTGAGTACCTGGCGCGGGCCAAAGTATTGCTCAGCACTCCGCCTGAAGCTGGTGCCGGCTGTTTTGGGTATATGCAGGTAGATTATCGGAAATTGCATGCAGTATATTGTTCAGGTGTTTTATTATGTTATTCAGCCAATGATGCCGACACAGCTGCGGCCACCATCATTGATCATCCGCGCTTAGGCCGCCATTGAAAAGTCTTCATGAGCCAGTGTTAAATTACAGTTGTAGGCTGGGTCCTGCATCAGCTGTTTTCCCCAGCGGTCCTGCATGTACACAGCCTCGTTGATAAACCGGTTCTTCTTTTCCGGAGTATTGTCATGGCCCCTGCTGATGGACTCGTGGTGGTACAAGAGCGCATAGGGCGTCCATACGTTCTTAAACCCGAGTGCCGCAACCTTCAGACAAAAATCCACATCGTTAAACGCCACCTTCAGATCACTGTCGTTCAATCCACCCACGCTGAGGTAAGTGTGCTTTCTAACCGTGAGGCAGGCTGCCGTCACTGCCGACAGATTCTGGGTAAGATGCAATCGTGAAAAATAGCCGGCGGCGTCCGCGTCAAAATACTTGTGCGCATGGCCTGCCACGCCCCCTATTCCCAAAATAACCCCGCCGTGTTGCACCTGGTTATTTCTATAAAGCAACTTGGCACCGACACAGCCGATGCCGGGTCGGATCGCGTGGCTCACCATTTCCCGCAACCAGTCGCGGTTGATTACTTCAATATCATTATTCATCAGCGTAATGACGCTGCCGCGCGCTTCGCGTACCGCGCGGTTGTTTATTGCAGAATAATTAAACACACCACGATGCGGCAGTACGCGGATTTTTTCGTCAGTTTCAATACGCTTCAGATACTCAAGTGTGGCTGGCTCGACTGATTCGTTGTCGACCACGATAATCTCGTAATTTGGATAATCCGTGCGTGCAATAACACTGTCTATACACTGCGAGAGAATATCGCATCGGTCCCGGGTGGGAATAATGATGCTGACCAGTGGCGCTTCATCGGGAATACCCCAGACTACCCGATAAGTATTCGGATATTTCCCGGGCTCCACGGTCGCTCTCTCATCGACCTGATCTACGTAGTCCTGAATCGCTGCAACGCCGCTATTGGTTGAATAATCCTTAGCGGCGGCACTGGCAGCGGTTGACCCGTCGATGGCACGCCAGTGATAAAGTACTTTGGGAATGTGATACACCTCATCCGCTGAAATCGCATGAGTTACCCGAAGCAACAGGTCGTGATCCTGCGCGCCCTGATAGCCACTGCGGCAACCCCCGCAGCTGAGCAGCAAATCGCGCCTGATGGCAACCAGATGGCAGATATAGTTTTGTGAGAGCAGCAGATCAGGATTCCAGTCCGGTTTGAAATGCGGCTCTGAACGGCTGCCGTTTTCATCGATCTTGTCTTCATCGGAGTAGACCAGCTTTAACCCCTTCTGATCTGTCAGCACACTGGCAAACTCATACATCGCATGCGGTGCGAGCAAATCATCATGATCCAGAAAAACACAATAGTCACCCTCTGCCAGCGCGAGTGCAAAATTGGTGTTTTCGGCAATCGCCGCAGGTTCGGACTGGAAAGTGACTCGAATACGATCGTCCCGCGCGGCAAAGCGGCTGAGCAAATCCAGTACTTCCGGGTCGGAGGAACCGCCGTCGGATATGCATAACTGCCAGTGCCCGTAGCTTTGCTGCACGACAGATTCAATCGCCGCTTCAAGTAGCTCACAGTCACTGTTAAAGGTTGGCATTAACACACTGATCAGCGGGCAACCGTCTCGCGCATGCAGTCTTTCCACCTCTTCAGCAGATGGCAGTGACGGTTGCTCGACTCTGATAATCCACTCATCATAGCTCTCTTCGAATACCGAATCGGAAAAAAGCGCGGCATATTGTCGTTGCAGCAGGGACTGATAGGACTGGCCGGTTCGCGCCGACTGCTGAACAATATCGGCCTGGGTAGCTTCGATCGACTGATAATTCTGCGCCAGCGCGCAATGCATCAACTTTGTCAGCATCCTGGTCTCGGCGAAACCGGCAGTTACCGCAGTCAGCGAAAACTGGCTGATAGTGAAATCCCCGGAGCAGCTCTGCGGGTCAAAGCGCAGACGCCGCACATCGCCCGGCAACTTCAGCAGTCGCTTGGCCAGTTTTTGTGAATGATAGGGAATCGCAAAGGAATCGAGTTCGCTGAAGCCTTCACCGCGATCGAGGTAAATGCGCGCCTCATCTCTGGCACTGGCGCCGGCGATCTCTATCGTGAACATGAACCAGCCGGCGGGCGCCCGCACACTGGGCAACTTGAAATAGAACTGCGGATCGTCACCTGACGAAGTCCACGTGCCGGTATTTCCGGTAGTCTTCGGAGAGATATCATTCTTCGGCGTGAGTCGCGGATGGGAGCGTGCCATCGGCGCGACGAGCTGCGTTATTTTTTTTATTTTAGACGCGATCTGACTCATTCTTTCTGCAAGCATCCGCACCCGTCGTCTGCATCCGAGGGTGGTTACGGCCGATCGGCACACAACATCCTGCGCCCGGCAGTTCTCATTATTTATCCACGCCCCGACATGTCTCACCTCAGTCCGGCGCGGCCCGATACTCGCAATCTCCTTGCCGCGGCAACCTGTTTGAGTTGGCAAAAAAAGGTCCAGCCTGTCGGCAGGGCACGAAAAGTCGATCAATCGACTGAATCGGGTCTAGCGATCCGGATATCAAACAGAAATACAGGGTCGCGCAGCGTATCCACAGGGCAGGTGTCACGCGGTCAGTGCGCGATTGATACGGCCACGGAGCGGGGCTACACCCCGGTGGCCGTTTACAGCTTCAGCGCGACCGAGGTGGCGACCGCAATCTTGTAGAGGATGTCCGTAATACTGGTGGCGAGTTGCAGGTTTTTTGTCGGTGCTCGCGGCAGCACGATAAGTTCATCACCCGATTCCACCTTGTCCGCATCAGCTTCGACCACCCGCCCGTCCTGCTTGACCAGCAACACCAGATCGCGATTGGCGTTGTTGGAAAAGCCGCCCGCCTGCTTGATGTAGTCACCGGGTCTGGCGCCAGTGCGCCACAAAAACGCGCGCGGCAGGCGCACTTCTCCGGTCACCAGTACAGTTGGCGACTGACGCGGAATCACAATGGTATCGTCGTTTTCCAGCGCGATATCTGCTATCTCTCCACGCTCAGCCACGACCAGTGTGCCGTGGGGTTCCACGTGGGTCATTTTATTGACAAAGTCGGAGATCAGCTGAGCTTCCTGCGCCCGAATCCGCGATTCGGTATCGGTACTTGATGATGCCGTCAAAAACTCTGCTTCCAACCGTCGCAAACTGTCCTGTATTGATGATTTTTGTCTGTCTGCAATGCTTTTGCGCTTCATGTAAATGCTTTGATAAGCGCTCATCTCAGGGTCCACTTCTATGAGGTCCAGTACCTGCCTGAGTGTTGCCCGACGATTGACCGTTAATGCCGACGGGCCGGAATACATGCCACTGACATTGATGGTGATATTTTTATCATTTAAATCCGACTTAAACGTCAATACATCTCCATTGCCGATAGAGAGATCGGCAAGAGAGTCGAGGGTGACATAATCAAAAACACTCTGACCGCCGTTAACAGTACTGATCGCCACATGCGTCACACCGGAAAAGGGGGCAGCGAGCGCAACTATAGCGTCCGCGCTGAGCGTGGATTCTTCAAATTCAAAGCGGAACGGCCGGGCCACCTCTCCCTGCACATAGACCGTGTTCATCAACGGCTTTACCACAATGGCATCACCGTCTTTCAACACGATATCTGCGATCTCACCGCTCTCGATAAACCGGTAGAGATCGATCGTGGAAATTACTTTCGAATTGCGAACAACCTGGATATTGCGAAAGCTCCCGCTGCGCTCATCGATGCCACCCGCCCTGTCAATATAATGCAGCACGGAGCTTGTCGGCATGCCTGAATACTTACCGGGCTTCTTTACAAAACCAGTGACATAAACATCAGCAGTCTGCGCCGTCAACAGATTGGTATAGACCTCTACATCTCTGGTATACACTTGTGCGATTGCATTTTTTACCGTGCTGTTGACCGAGCGGTTCGGGATACCGCCCAGCCGCACGGGTCCGACATCGGGAATGAAAATGTTGCCCTGCGTATCCACCACTTCAACGGACTCAAATACAGTTGCACCCCAGATTCTTACCGAGATTCTGTCACCGGTGCTGACCAGATAGTCTCCATTCAGCCCACTGCTTTCAGAGACGCCAAAGCCACCGGAAAAAAGCGTGTGTCCGAACGGCTCCAGATTGTTTCTTATTTTTCCCAGCTGGGTGTCATCACCGGTTTCAAGCAGGCTGCTGACTGGTTCTTCACCGGTAGCGACTTCAATTTCCGCCATCTGCTGTGCCGCCAACATCGCGGGCACAAGCGACACCAGCAACAAAAACAACGAAGCAATTTTCACGTGGTTTCTAGCTCGCAAAATCAATGTGCTCCCTGACGGCTGCTCTGCACAGTGCAAAGATGGCATAGAGCAGAAAACTGATCAGCACCGCACTGATGGCATCAAACAATCGTGCAGGCTCTGTGGATGAAGTAGGCAGGTTCGGTTTTACAAACATTTCAAGGTACTGTTTCTGCTGCTGCGAATCCGCACGGGCAGACTCGAATGCCAGCAGCGCCGATGCATAGCGCTGCCTCGACAACTCTTCTTCTACCAGCAGCGGTTTGTAGTCTTCGAGCAATCGGCCCATGCCCTGCTCGCCGGGCACAGTGATTTTTTCGCGCTCCCGGGTCAGCTGTGTTTTCAGACCCTCGATGCGATTCTTTATTGATCTCATCTCGGCTGACGACTCTCTGAGGTAGGCTGATTTTTCCGCAAAAAGAGCACGCGCCTCGGCAAGCTTCGCCTCCAGCGACGCGATCACGCTTAAAATCGAATTTGATTCGACCGTGGGGTCAAGTGAATTGTTCACCGACGCGAAGGTCGACAACCGCCCGCTGATATCCCGGGCATTTTCCAGCGCCATCTCAACCTCGCGAGCAGCCATACTCAACGAGTCTTCAACTACCCGGTTGGACAACTCATTGATCAGCTGTTCACTCTGTTCAATGACTTCCTGATTAATCGCATAAGCCATTTCAGGAGTAAATGCGCGCACCTTGACAGAGATAATCTCGGTGGTCTCTTCATAGGCAACCGTGATCATGTTTTTCATATAATCGTGGAAGACTTCGAAGCTGTCGCGAGGATTAAACCGTGTCACGCGATCAATGTCCGGCTGACTGTAGTGTTCCACCAGACCGAGTTTGTCGTTGAGGTGGCTGATCATTTGGGAAGACAAAATGTAGTCCGCCACCACCACTACATCCTGACCACTGGAGCCCGGCAGCGGCAGCAGACCACCGAGGGACAACCCCGCGGACTGCGAGGAGCCGCTGCGGATCACAACACTCGATTCAGAGACATAACGATCAGTCGCGATAAAGCCGAAGAATACCGCGGCCACCAGCACCGGCACCATCGCCGCACATATTACCCTGATTGCAATCGGATTCATGCCGCATCCTCACGCAGTATTATTTTCCGATACATTAAGAACGCATCATCCAGATTTTCAAAATAGTGTAGTTTCCCGTCGAACAGCACAGCCGCTACATCGCAGTTGCGGCGAATGGTCTGCTCGTTATGCGATACCAAAATTACCGACGATGTCAGCCTGCGCTCCTTAAACAC
Organism: uncultured Granulosicoccaceae bacterium; assembly: GCA_964583825.1. GTDB lineage: Bacteria > Pseudomonadota > Gammaproteobacteria > Granulosicoccales > Granulosicoccaceae. The sequence goes on along the minus strand of CAZOXM010000009.1, from coordinate 25,686 downwards.
CTGTCGGAATTTTTCCTTAAGCCTCGCATCACCGGTCTCAAGCGCTTCGTCCACCAAATAGTAGTCGAAATCGAGCGCATAGCTCACCGCCATCGCAAAACGCGATCGCATACCCGCCGAGTAGGTTTCCAGTGGACGATCAAAATACTTACCAAGCTCGGCAAAACCCTCGGCGGTCTTTTCAACCTGTCTGAAATCAGCGCCGTAAATTCTGGCCACAAACCGTGCGTTTTCACGGGCAGTCAGCGTGCGCTGAAAGCCACCGGAGTATCCCATCGGCCATGACAAACGGCTGGCGCGTATTACGCGGCCTTTGTCGGGCTTTTCCGCGCCCCCGATGATCTTGATCAGTGTGCTTTTACCAGCGCCGTTGGCGCCGAGTATGCCGACACTGCGACGATAGGGAAAAGTAAAGGTGATATCGTCAAGCACCTTATGCTGTTGATGGCCCAGACCATAGGATTTCGTCACCCGCTCAAGCGCAATCATATGGATTACCTGCGCTGCCGGTCGAAAAACATCAACATCATGAACCCGAAACCGACCAGCACAATCGCAAAATTCGTCGCATAGGGCAGATCCACATAGCGGCTGCCGAACCCTTCAAACATTTCACTGCGCAGGGATTCAATTAAATGCAGCAAAGGATTGTAGAGCAGATATTCACGCGCCTTGGGCGGTAACATCTCGGCAGTGAAAAACAAACCGGAGGTCAACAGCAAAGGTCGTCCGAATAAAGCCTGTGTGATCGAGGAAATAAACTCATAGCGAATGACAAGTGAACCGATCACAAGCCCCAGGCCCAGGCCCATTAACACCAGCAGCGACATGGCGCGCAGTACACCCAGTGGGTTATCGAGGCGAAAAGTGAATCCCATCAGATAGCATCCGCTCAACAATAGGATCAGAACCGTTATCGAGAGCAGTACATTGACAATGACTTTTGCCACAATCAGATCTATGCGGGTCACCTGCGGAAACATCAGCATCGGACTGTCGCCTTTCGTCTCATCAGAGATAGTCATGTAGATATTTCTAAACATCAGAAACGGTGTAAATCCCGTCACGAAAAACAGTGGTAATGGAAGCCCTGACTGGCTGGTTCGCCCGATCAAATAGAAGATCGCGACAAACAGTCCAATAAAAAAACACGGCTCGAGTAAGGCCCAGACAAACCCCAGACGTCGTCCGCCGAAACGACTTTTGACGTCCCGCAGCATGAGTGCATACACAACACGGCACTGCACTGTAAATGCACTGTCAGGCGCGGTTGGTTTAAATGTCTGACCGGACACCACTAATTGCCGTCTTTACTCGACGATGCTGGCGATCGGTATTTCCTGCCAGCCCTCGCGAGTTCTGCAGGCGAGCCTGTCTTCAGGGCGTGCAGCATTCGAGAGATGTTGTGTAAAACGGCGGCAACTGCGGCCATTAGCCGAAAAATATTCAGACGTGATGCGTACCGTGCTGGCGAGGCCGGAAGCCGGATCGACATGCGTTGAAACCGCACCCACCCGTGATTCCGCAATCAATGACAGCAAGGCCCGATCACTGGTACTGAACACTGAAGCGCGTTCCGCCGCGACAGGCGATGAATACTCCACCGGCATACGCGTACAGGCGGCCAGTATCGGAATCAGTAGATATACAGCAACCCGGGTTATCCTGTTCATCAGTCGCCGCCAAAGATTTCAAGCACACCACAGATTTTCTGTGCTTCCTGGTCTCTGGAAGATACCACCACCAGTGCACGTACCTTGTGTTCCCGCATCAGTATTTCTGCATCCTTGATCAGGTCGTCGGCAGATACACACACCGGATTTTCAGACATGTATTCGCTCACCGTGGATGACAGCACCTCGCCCTGATCGAGCATCGCCCGACGCAGGTCTCCATCGGTGAAGATGCCGACTACTTGCTCATCACGGTGAACAATCACCAGACCGAGGCGGGTGGAGGTCATCACCATAACGGCAGTCGATATATCGTCATCCGGATCACACAATGGCAGATCAGATGATCGCATCACATCCCGTACCCGCGAGTGCAGACTCTTACCGAGCATGCCCCCCGGATGAAAGTGGGCAAAGTCAGCCGGTTCAAAATTCTTTGCACGCATAAGGGCTACCGCGATAGCATCCCCAACGGCCATCGTCACCAGAGTTGAGGTAGTGGGCGCCAGATTATGCGGACAGACTTCTCTCTCCACCGGCAGCACCAGAGTGACATCTGCGGATTTACCGATACTGGAGCCTTCACGTCCGACCAATCCAATGATCTTGTTGCCGAAGTACTTGATGGATGGCAGCAACTTCACGACTTCTTCAGTGCCACCGGAGTTTGAAATCAACATGACCACATCCTGAGGTGTGATCATGCCCAGATCGCCGTGGATCGCTTCAGCCGGGTGAATATAAAATGAGGGAGTACCGGTGGATGCCAGTGTGGCGGCAATTTTCTGACCCACAATACCGGATTTACCAATGCCGATGACAATAACCCGCCCGGTACAGGAAACAATCAGCTTGATGGCATCGTCAAAGGAGTCGCCCAGGCCGCCGGCGATGCTGGCAAGTGCCGCAGACTGGGATAATATCGACTCTCGACCAATCTCCACCATCGAGCTCTGCTCGGCCCGTGGCTTTTTCGAATCCCAAATGGATGTCACTTCGCCCAACTCTGTCCCCGTCAATCAAATGTCAGAAGGTTCCGGCCACTGACGGGCCGGTATATAACAGAGGGTGGCTAGAGCAATATTTACGCCGCCTGGCTGATCAGGCGCCGGCGCGACTGACGCATCACCAACCGTCGTGAGTCAGCCGCACACCGAGTCACGACGATGACAGTCCGGGCGCGGTGTCTGGAAAGTTCGGCGACAAATTTTCCGCACGTCCCGCTAGCCGGACAACAACGATTGTAGTCGTTTTTTTGCACCTTCAAGATCGAACGAGTGAGCGCTGGTGGTACTTGCCTCTACGGCTGCCTGATAATAACTCGCGGCACGCTGACGCTGACCGAGATTATCCAGCACCACCGCGTAGTTAAACACCAGATCCGGATCATCGCTCCGCTCCTGCAACGCCTGCGAAAATGCCACCTCTGCATCGCGCCAGCGCCCAAGGCGGGCAAAGTGATTGCCAAGCAGCATGATCAGCGGCGATGGTCTGCCATGCTGTTCAGCATGCTGCTGTAACTCCAGTTCAATGATGCCACGCTGCGGATTTTGCTGAACCAGATTTAACAGTCCGGCGAACGCAGCGCCATCGAGCGCGTCGAGTGAAAGCAAATGTCGATACAACTGTTCGGCAAGAACATAGTCCGCCAACCGATAAGCACTTGCAGCAGCACCGAGACTGGCATCGCGGTGATACGGGTCAAACTGCACGACGCTCTGATAAATGCGCAGCGCCGTTTCGTAGTCCTGTCGCTGATACGCCTGGTACGCGTCACTCATACCACTGTCGGAGATTTGCGGTTCCGCTTCTGCAAACGTCACAGGGTCCATGCTGGTCTGCGCTTGTGCCCTTTCGGGCATTGTCGACGATGCTGTGTCCGTCGACATATCGTCAGTCTCCAGCCACTGTACGGTCGCACTTTCCTGTACCGGTGTGGCCGTCACTTCGCGGTCCTGTCGCAGCAGCTGCTGTATCTGATCTTCCTGTGCATCAACGACTGAACGCAGCTTGTTTAACTCTGCTCGCAGCGCGTCAATCTCCACTGACGCATCGGTGGATACAACCGGCCTTGGCGGCACACGCATCGGCGCGACAGAATCAACCACGATGTCGGGTGAGTTGTCTGGCACACGCGCAGTAGTTTCCGACAAAGTGTCGGCTTCAGGTTCAGTGTTAACTTCTTCAGCAATCACCACGGGCTGTGTCACCACAGCGGTGACCGGTGCAGCGACCTCCGGTGCCGGTTGCAACGTCGTATCACGCTCGCTGACCTGCTCAAGCCGTGCATTTAGCGCAGCGGTTTCGCGTTGCAGTTGCTCGAACTCGCGATCGAAGTAGGCATTATTGTGGGAGATAAGTGCGTATAAACTACCGACCAGCCCAAGCCCTGCAAGCGCACAGATAATATAGAAAATAGAATCCAGCCCAACCGTCAGTGGCGACACGGTATCGGGATTTGATTCGACGAACGGTCCGCCTGCCACCGGTGCTTCCTCGCCAGACGGTGGTTGTCCGACCGCTGAATCGGGCAGGTTGTCGACATCGACAAACGGTATCCCGGTTTGCTGTACCGCTTTGTTGCTCATCGTAGCGTGGTAATTGCAATAAACATCAGTGGTAAATTAAACATTACCTGAGTGGCCTTCCAGGGGCAACATTGAGTCCGGACTGCAGCAGGTTGCCTTCTGATACCGGCATAAAACGCCGCAGTTGCTGTGTGTGATGTCGTAACTCTTTTTCATGAATAACGGTCGGACGCAGAAACACCAGAAGCTCGGTTTTTTCCAGCGTGTCGGTATCGCGCGAAAACAGCTTGCCCAGCAACGGCACACGTGAAATTCCGGGCAGGCCGGCAGTACGGCTGTCGGCTCTATTTTGCATTAGCCCACCGATGATTGCGACCTGTCCGCTGCTGACTCGCAACATTGACTCCATTTCACGTACCTGTATTTCAGGGATCAGGTTCCTGATCTGCGACTGGCCGGCCAGCGCCGGGCCCGGATCTTCAGCAAAGTTAAGGATACGCGAAATAGTCGGTCGCACATTCAGCACCACCTCGTCGTCCTCGGAGACAAACGCAGTCACGTGCATCACGAGGCCCACAGGCACCGAATGCACGGTACTGTCGATCAGGGTTTGCACCTCACCGTTTTCACGCTGCTGCTGATTAACCTGGAACGTAAAGTACACCCGGTTGTCGACCACCTTCAACACCGCAGGCTGGTTATTCATGGCGATGATCTTGGGGCTCGAAAGCACCTGCACATCACCAAACTGTTGCAGCAGTCTTAATGTCGCGGTGACATCGCCATACCTGCCGCTGTTGCGATAGGTCAGCAGTGCGTCGGGCGTAGCGGCCGCACTGGCGGCACCGGGCAGCCCCGCAAGTACCTGTGCGTACTCCAGTGCTTCACCGCCGTTATTATCGAGCAACGACCAGTCGACGCCCGATTCATAGTTGTTGTTCAGGGTCACCTCAACCACAGTCGCTTCGATCAGCACCTGGCGCCGTGCGCTGCTAACCGTGCCTGCAATCAGTTCATCGATAATGGCGTGTTGTCGACTGTCGGCGCGAACGGTAATCAGACCGGCCTCCGGGTTAACGAACAATGACTCACTGCCGCTTTCATCCGCAGATCCTATAATGCCTGCGATACTGCCGGCCAATGCTTCCCAGAAACGATTCTCGGAGCTGTTTTCGATGCGCATTTGCGAGCCGTTGGATGATCGGGAAGACGCATCACCGCCGGCTTCGTTGCGAATACTGCCTACCTGTGTAGCCAGTTCAACACTGGTTTCAGTGGTGCGTGCAATATTCAGGTAATCGACCCGATAGGTGCGAATAAACGGCAGATCCGCCTCAATCACTATCGCACCGTCGCGCACCGAATGGCGCAGTGGCACCTGCGCGGCAATTTTATCCAGTATCTTTTCAAGCGGCTGACGCACCGCATTAAGCGTGATATCGCCGTTGATGTCACCGATGATTTCAAGGTCCAGCGACGTGTCCTGTGCCAGCGCAAACAACACTTCGTTCACCGGCAGCTGTTTAACCGCTACCGTGTATAGCGCGTCGTCCGGGGCGCGGATGCGGCGCTCAACAGTCGGTCGCGCGACGGCATCACGCGTCAGCCAGGCAGACGCCGGGGACAGTTCGGGAATCGGAGCGGAATCGACTGCGGGTGTTGGCACTGCTGGCGGTTCGTCAAACACCTCGGACGGTGTGACGGCGGGGACTGCCGGTTGGTTTTTAGCGTAACATCCCGACAACAACACGGCGCCCGGCAACACCAGTAAATAAATTAAACGACCGGGAATAACAGATACCACCACTTCTCACCTCTTAACTACCGTTACTTCCATACCACTTACGCATTGGTCCAGCGCCGCAATTCACGTACCAGACATCACTTCTATGTTTAATATTGTCCTGTTTGAACCGGAAATTCCACCTAATACCGGCAATATCATCCGACTTTGTGCAAATACCGGCTTTGCGCTGCACCTGATAGAGCCACTGGGATTCAGTCTGGCAGAAAAACAGCTGCGCCGCGCGGGGCTGGATTATCGGGATCTCACCTCCGTGGTGCGCTGGCCGTCGCTGGATGATTATCTGGCGGATCGACCGCAATCCGTCTACGCGTTTACCACCAAAGGGGCCACTCGCTTCGACCGTATTCACTACCAGCCCGGGGACAGTCTGCTGTTCGGACCGGAAACGCGCGGTCTGCCATCACGGGTGCTGCAGTCCTTTAAGGAAGAACACAAAGTGGTGCTGCCCATGCAGGCAAACAGCCGCAGTCTCAACCTGTCCAACGTAGTCGCTGTCGCAGGTTACGAAGCCTGGCGGCAGAACGGCTTTGGGAGTAGCAGCCAGCGGCCCTGAAAAGGCGCTCAGCGAAACTCGGTTTTTATTTCTCTCGACAACAGGGCGCTGACTGCATCACCGGCTGCCTTTCCCTCCTGCAGCACGCAATGCAGTTGCTCAACGATCGGCAGTTCGATTGTGTTGTCACCGGCAAGCTTGCGGGCGGCAGTGGTAGCAGCGACCCCTTCAACCGACTGGCCTATCTGATCCAATGCCTGATCGACGGACAAGCCCTGCGCAATGGCCAGCCCAAAGCGACGATTGCGCGATTTATCATCGGTGCAGGTAAGTATCAGATCACCCATACCGGACAGCCCCATCAATGTATCGCGGCGCGCGCCCAGCATGTCAGCCAGCCGCATAAGCTCCGCCAGGCCTCGTGTAATCAGCGCGGCACGGGCGTTGGCGCCAAAACCCAGGCCATCGGAAATACCCGCGGCAATCGCATAGATGTTCTTCAGTGCGCCGCCGAGTTGAACACCGCGAATGTCATCCGTCGGGTAGGCGCGAAAATAATCGCTTTGAAACCACTGCGACACCTGCAATGCATGGCGCTGCGTACTGGCGGCAACGGTAATCGCGGTGGGAAGCCCCTGCACCAGTTCAGCGGCAAACGAGGGCCCGGACACGACGGCACATTCCTGCTGCGGGCGCTGCACTGCAACGACATCGCTCAGCAGTTTATAAGAATCCGGCGCAAACCCCTTGCATGCCCACATTACCCGGCAGTCCGCAGTCGCATAGCGATTGATGCAGTCAATCATCGATGCAAAGCTGTGGCTCGGCACCGACACCAGCACTTCGGTGCTGTGCTTTAACGCACTTTCAAGGTCACTGGAGAACCGCAGCGAGGAATTCAGCGGGTAACCCGGCAGATATCGCTCGTTACAGCCACTCGCCTGCATGCACGCCATGCTTTCTGCACAACGCCCCCACAAGGTAACTGTATGACCACAGGCGGACAGATGACTCGCGAGTGCGGTACCCCAGCTGCCGGCACCAAGTACACAGAAGCGGGGTGTGGCGGAATCAGTCCGGGTCATTGCAATGACGGCGGGCCGGTACGACCCACGTCGATGGTGCGGTAAAAAACGTTACTGCTGCGTCTCGGGCGCCGGCGCGTTCTGCTCTTTTGACTGTCCGGCGCTCATGTGCTGAGCATACAACGCATCGAAATTAATCGGATCGAGCAACAGCTGAGGGAACCCGCCTTTCACCGCCAGGTCACAGACGACCTCCCGCGCAAACGGAAACAGCACACTTGGCGTGTAGCTGCCGAGCAGATGGCCCATCTCACCCTCACCGAATCCGGAGATCGAAAACAGCCCGGACTGCTGCACTTCGGCAAGATAGGCGGGCTTGCCTTCGAGCTCAACCGTCACCGTAATCATCAGAGTGCACTCATACAGATTGTCTTTTATGTTTTTACTTTCTGTATTGAGCTGTACCTTCACCTCGGGCTTCCACTGCGCCTGCTGGGTAAAAATCTCTGTGGATCGTGGCGTTTCGAAGGAAAGATCCTTAATGAAGACCTTTTGCACACGGTACGTCTGTTGTTTACCGGCTTCACCGGCAGCAGTTTCTTCAGCCATAAATGGCGCCCTTGTTTAAGATGAAAAGTTGGTTCAGGCAGACTGCCAATCGGACTTCAGGAGTCTGCACTATTTTGGCGAAGTAATGCATCAAGCTCGCCATCGCTTTCGAGTTCGTGCAAGTCATCAAAGCCACCGACGTGATGGTCGCCAATGAAGATCTGTGGCACCGTTCGCCGCCCGCTGCGCTGCATCATTATCTGTTTTTGCTCATCGTCCTTATCCACACGAATGGTGTCGTAGGCGACCCCTTTACCGTCCAGCAGCTTTTTGGCCGCGCGGCAAAAGCCACAAAGACCGGTCTCGTATATCAGGACGGCGGGACGGTTTTCATTCATGTTGACTCCACGCACTGCGTGCGTTCGCTGTAGCGGTGTGTCAGCCCTTGGTGCTGACCGGCATATTGGCCTTCTCCCAGCCGCCCATACCGCCCTGCAGCGTGTAGACGGACGGGAACTCTGCCTTTTTCAGTTTACCGGCGGCACGTGACGCCCGGGCACCGGTAGCGCAATAGACAATCATTGGCTTGTCTTTCGATTTTTCAAGCTCGGTCATGCGCTTATCGAAGCTCGACAATGGCATATGCCGCGCGGATAACACATGCCCGCGCTTATACTCCGAATCTTCACGCACATCGATGAAAATACCGTCTTCATCATTCTGCAGGCGCGTCGCTTCGATCGGGCTCAGCTGTTTTATACCCGAGAAGTTCCGCTGGTACTCGTAGAACGCGATCATGCCGATGACCAGCGCGAGGGCAAAAAACAGAATCGGGTGATTGGCAACAAATTCAGGAATACGTTCCATGGCATCTGTACTGGTCAGTGAAGTGGCATGCGAGCGCTCTGCGCCCTGCTCACCATACTTCGTGGGTCAAACCGTCGATAATACACCGCAACGACCTCTGATGTGCACCACATTTGCAAGCGGCAACCGGGCCAATGGCAAGTCGTCGGGGAGACGGCCCGGTGTCGCGTGACGGCAAAGCCCGGGTAACAAGAATCTAAAATAGATCATTCTGCAGAAAGGCGGTGCCCCGACTATCATAGATAAGGCGTGCGCCCGCCTGCCCTCAGCACAGCGCACTATCGAACTTTAACGCGCGCCCGGTTTGCGGTGCGATCCGCTCCTTTTAATCCCGGGACACAAGCGAAGTGACCGAAGCATCGGTATTATTTACCGTCTTCCTGATATTCACCGGCGGTGCCCTGATTGCGACCGCGGCCCTGTTTGCAAGACAGTCGGTATTGCTTGCCTATATTGCACTTGGCCTGATTGCAGGCCCTCACGTACTCGGCCTGGTACCGGATCCGGCCCTGGTGGACAACATTGCCAGGGTGGGCATTATTTTCCTGCTGTTTTTGCTGGGTCTGAACCTGGAGCCGGATGAACTGATCAAACTGCTGCGCGAGGCAACAGTGGTCACGGTACTAAGCAGCGTCTGCTTCGCCCTGTTTGGTTTCGTGATCGCGATGAGCTTCGGTTTTGTCCCGACCGACAGCATCGTCATTGCGGCGGCGATGATGTTCTCATCCACCATCATCGGTCTGAAGCTGTTGCCGACCAGCGCGCTGCATCACCAGCGGATGGGGGAGATCATCATCAGCATCCTGTTGCTTCAGGATATTATCGCCGTCACCGTGCTTCTGCTGGTCGAAGGGCTCGGTTCGGGCAGTTCCGCACTGCCACAGATAACGCTGATGCTGATCGCGCTGCCACTGCTGAGTGTGGTGGCCTACTTTGTTTCAAAAAAAGTACTTTCCCGGTTGCTGCAACGATTCGATCAGATCAATGAATACATCTTTCTATTGACCATCGGCTGGTGCATGGGGCTGGCCGAACTGGCGCACATAACATCGCTGTCACACGAGGTCGGTGCCTTTATCGCCGGCGTTACGCTCGCCGCGAATCCCATCGCACGCTATATCGCAGAAAGCCTGAAACCCCTGAGAGATTTCTTTCTGGTGATGTTTTTCTTCGGACTGGGAGCGGGCTTCGATATCGTCTCGGTGCCGCAGGTGCTGCTGCCGGCGACACTGCTCGCCGTCACGATGATTATATTCAAACCGCTGATTTTCAATCTGTTGCTGCGCCGCGAGCAGGAGAAGAAAAAACTGGCCAGTGAAATCGGTATTCGACTGGGACAAATCAGTGAATTTTCCCTGCTGGTGGCGGTGGTTGCACTGAACGCCGGCGTCATCACGGATCGCGCGTCACTGCTGGTGCAGACGGCCACCATCATGACATTTGTATTTTCCTCGTTCTGGATCGTCAGGCATTACCCGACGCCGATCGCTACCTCAGCGGCGCTGCGGCGGGACTGATCACCGCAGACGACCGGCGCACTGGATGGATGCGCCGGCCTGCCGCACTATTTGCTGATCATGTACTCAATGGCCAAACGCAACTCGGCATCACTCAGTTGAGCCCCGCCCCGCGCCGGCATTGCCCCTTTACCGGCAATCGCACTGGCCAGCAGCTTGTCCATACCGACCGAGAGCCGCTCGTCCCAGGCCGCCTTGTCACCGAACTTCGGCGCGTTTGCCACACCGCTGATATGACAACCGGCACACAATGAGTCGACCACCGCCTTCACGTTATCCGGAATGTCGGCGGTCGCCACCACTGCGGCTGTCGCATCATCACCGGCAGCGTCTGCTTCACCAGTTGTATCCGCACCGGCAGCATCTGCTTCACCAGCAGTATCCGTACTGGCAGCGTCTGCTTCATTAGCAGTATCTGCACTGGCAGCGTCTGTTTCATTAGCGGTATCCGCACTGGCAGCGTCTGCTTCATCAGCGATATCCGCACTGGCATCTGTCTCCTGTGAGGCAGCTTCATCCACCTGCGCCGTGGTGTCTGCGCCGGTCTGTTCAGGAGCGGTGGCGGCAGGCGCTGCGGCTGAACCGCCCGTTGCAACGGGCTGCGCACCGGACTGCGCAATCATGTGCTGTATAGCCAGAGTTATCTCCGCATCAGTCAGCGTCGTTTCAGCGCGTGGCAGCATGGCACCTTTGCCATTCACCACACTCGCTGTCAAAGCATCAAGCCCCTTTGCCGCCAGCCCCTGCCATGCCTGGGCATCATCGCTGCGCTGTGCGCCGTTTAATCCATCGAGATGACAACCGGCACAATTGGTCTCGACCACCGCTTTCACGCGTGTCGGTATCACAGCGTCGGCGATTACCGGCGCGTCGGCCTGCGTTGATTCAGCCCCGGCCACAACCGTGTTTTCACCATCGGCGGCAGCGGTGTCTGCCTCGGTCGCTGCGGTATCTGCGGTATCTGCATCGGTCGCTGCCGGTGCTTCAGTCTCTGCCACTGTGCTGGCCGCCACCGGCTGAACCTGCGGCTGTTCTGCGGATTCTGCAGCGGGGGCCGGGGCACTGACCCGCGACTGCCCCACCGGTGCGATCTGGTCTGCGATCTGCTGTTGCACCAGCTGATCGCCGGACCGATCGGTTGCCGGTGAAAATAAGTTGGCCATCAGCGCAATAAAAATGGTGAACAGCACCAGCGCGCCAAGCACCAGCCCGAAGGTGCGGAAAAAACCGGAGTCGTCTTGATGACTCATTGAGTGAATCTCCTGATAAATGAATAAACCGTTGGGTCACCGGGTCCGGCGCGATTCCAGCAAACCGCGTGTTGTCCGGATGCATGCCGGGTGCACCGACTGCCGGTCATGGGGGACACCGCGCTCACCCACACAACGCAGTACGCCACGACCACCGAACCGGGTCATCACCGTCTGCATCATTTGTTGTTCGACACCGCCGCTCTGCGGGACAGCGGTGGCTACTCAGCAATTCTTGACTTGCCGACCGGCATGATGCGCGCTTCCTGCTGCGAGGCCACAATTGGATCAGACATCGCATCGGCACGTGGAGAATAGACGTTGGCAACTACCATGATGAATATCGTGAAGCACACCAGCCCCCCCAGCACCATACCGAAGGTTTTGAAAAATCCGGAGTCATTTTGATGACTCATTGGAGAATCTCCCGAATAGAATGATTAGCGCAACGATTGAGCGTCGCCACCGAACGGTCGGATCTGCCTGACCGCTCGCCAGCCAAAACCCCCAATATTAGCAACTCGCGTTTACAACGGCCAGCCGAAACCCGCCCGAACTGCCATTCAACGATTGCCGAAAACCCGGCGCAGCAGCTCGGTGGTGCGACGAACCGGATCATTGCGGATCGCTTTCTCTTCTTCGGCAATATAGTGGAAAATTCCATCCATACCGAGGGTGACAACATGATCGGTCAGATCCGCTTCCACCGGCGGCGCGAGCGGAATCTGACGATATTGCTGTAACAGGCTGTTAAACGCACGCACCGCACCAACCTGCCCCAGACTGTCATCGACGATGGGTGTCATGGCCGTTGCCAGTTGCGGCCCCATGGTTCGCCTGAAAAACTGAGTCGCTGCATCGTCCGGCCCGCTCAGAATTCCCTTCGCATCTGCCAGTGTCATTTGCTGGATGGCATTGATGAACAAAGATCTGGCTTTCGGCGTGGCTATTTCAGCTGCCCGATTGAGGCGCGTTTCCAGGGAGTTAAATCCGTCGGCCAGCCCGACCCGGGCGGCGACGTCACGCGCCCTGTCAAGCGCGGTGGGCAACGGTATACGAATGACCGGATCATTGTTGAACCCGTTGGCCTGACCCAGTTGTTGCACCACCTGCCGGGAGCCGATCGACAGTGCCTCTTTTAATCCACGCGAAATCTCGTTGATACTCAGTTCGCCACCGCCACCCTCGCTGGCGATCTGCCCGGCAACCTGCTCGAGTCCTTCCAGCACTTTATCGGAGTTGGCACAGCCCGACAGCATTGCCATTGCGACCGCTGCCACCGCAAATCTAATCATTTATCCAGCCTTCGATGCGTGTTCAAGAAGCCACCATTATAGTGACACCGCAGACAAACACTGCATCGCGGGCACAGACTTAACACTCCGCAACTATTAAACCCCCGGGCGCACTCGTCGCGGCCCTCTGAGACCTGTCTCTCATTACCCACCGATTCGTGCCCTGCCAATCACTTACATGGAGCAGATGTTGCTCGGTTAGATCGATTATTTTCAAAAAATTCGGGAGATCGCGCGACTGAATACCGCCGGTCAAAACGACAGTGCCGACGTCCGGATGGCAGGGAGTTTCAGTCATCGAAATAACATCCATGGTGCTCGCAACCATCTCATCGAATAAAAGGTCTACACAATGAGTGCCGCAGTCGACAATCCACAGCCGGGTGCACCTGAACCGGATTCGCTCAAAGACGGCAGACCGCACTCTATACCCGGTCGCAGACGGTCTACTAACGACGAATACACCAGGCCGCTACGACAGTCGGGACTCAATGCTGAACTCGCCGACCGCTGGCTGCTGTGGCAGATAAAGATGATCGCCGACGTGATAACCGGCTGCGTCTACACGCCGGAGGGCAAACCGCTGGCGATCCGTCCCCGCAATGCTGCCGGTGTGGAACAACTCGATAAAGCCGCAGCCGAGGCAGTACACGCAGGCAAACCCGTGCTGCACACGGAAATACCTTTTGGGCAGGTCAACGGGCGCCTTGGCGATGTTATCGCCACACCGGTTGTCGATGGCGACAAGACGCTTGCGATCGTTGCACTGCTGATGACTCCACGACCCCAGTCACGACAAAATGTAGTGATGCAACTATTGCAGTGGGGCGGCTACTGGCTGCACTCACTGAGTCAGCTTTCCGATGGCGTGGAACAGGATGCAGGTACCTTCACGCATTCAATCATCACCACTATTCTGCGCCACGACAATACGCACAAGTCCTGTATGGAAATTGCCAGTCAGCTTGCAGTCCGGCTCGATTGTGATCGCGTCACGGTCGGCCTGCGCCGCGGTGTTGTGGTCAGAACCGAGTGCATATCTCACCTGGCGAGCTTTGATCCACGCACCCAGTTAATACGCCGACTGGAAGCGGCGATGGAAGAGTCGCTGGACCAGGACACCACAGTCATCGTGCCATCACTGGACAGCAGCACGAACGCGATAGATCAGGCACACCGTGATTTATCAAACCACAACAATCGATGCTCGGTGATGACGGTGCCACTGAACGGGCAAAACGAATGCTACGGTGCCATTGTGTTCGAACGCGAGGCCACTCAGCCGTTCGACAGCGACACCCGACAATGGTGTGAATCAGTGCTCTCGGCCGTCGCACCGGCGCTCGAACTCAAACGCTTCGACGAACGACCACTACGTCGTAAATCCGCCGACTCTGCACGCAAGTCACTGGCCGAGCTGTTCGGCCCAAGACACCTGAAACTCAAGGTCGCCGCGGCGTGTGTTGCCGCTGTGCTGGTACTGGGTTCGGTGCTGGATGGTGAGTACCGGGTTTCTGCACCCGCCACCATAGAGGGCGCCACATCGCAGGTCATCGCCGCGCCGATTGCCGGCTTTATCAAATCATCTGATGTACGTGCCGGCGATACGGTCAAAGAAGGTCAGGTACTGGCACGGCTGGATGACCGCTCACTGCAGCTCGAACTGAAAAAATGGCTGGGTGAAGAAAACAAAGTCAAGAAAGCCTATCAGGAAGCCCTCGCCAAGCGCGCCCGTACCGAACTGAGTATCCTGCGGGCAAAGGCCGATCAGATCACGGCCGAACTGTCGCTGGTTCGCGAGCGCATCGAGCGCACCGAATTAAAAGCACCTTACGCGGGCTTTGTTACCAGTGGCGATCTGAGTCAATCTCTCGGCTCACCGGTGGAAATAGGCGAAGTACTCTTCGAGGTCGCACCGTTACAGGAGTATCGAGCCGCGATCGAAGTGGACGAGCGCGACATGGCAGGCATCTCAAACAATAAAACAGGGCAGATGGTTATCGCCGCCCTGCCGGGTGAACCGAAACCATTTGTTATCCAACAGGTACTGCCGGTTGCAATCTCCGGCGAGGGCAACAGTTACTTCCGTGTGGAGGCAACCTTTGAAGATGATGCCATCGATCTGCGACCGGGCATGGAAGGCATTGCCAGAATAGAGATGGGCGACAGAAAACTATTGTGGATCTGGACGCACAAGCTGATTGACAGCATCAAACTCTGGCTCTGGACCAACGGATGGTAACGGTGTCGGAATCATCAACAATGGCGGAGCAGACGGAAGATGCGATTCCCGAACAGTGGAATCACGTCAGCAAGTTATCCCCCCGGCTGCATAGTCACACCACCGCGCATTCACAGTATTTCAGAGGCACTCGCTGGTACATTATCAGTGACTCGGCACGCGGTCGTCACATGCGCATCAACGATGCTGCCTATGACTTCGTTGGACGACTCGACGGCGAACAAACCGTAGAGGAAATCTACCAGATCATTAACCGCACGCGCGGCGATGACGGCGTTAGCCGAACAGATATATTACAAATCCTGTCACAGCTGTTTCACGCTGGAATCATACACAGCGGGTTGCCCGCCGACGTTGAACAACTGTTCAAACACAATCGCATGGAAAAGAACAGCAACCGGCTGAGACGCCTGATTAATCCGCTGGCGCTGCGATTTCCGCTTCTGGACCCGGACCGTTTCCTGAACCGCACGATCTCAACCGTGAGACCCTGCTACTCCTTTGCCGGTGCGGTGTTCTGGCTCATGGTGGTCGGCTTTGCTGCAGTACTGTTGTTAATAAACTTCACTGAACTGGCAACTTCACTGAAGCAAAATATCTTCGCCCCGCGCAATATCATACTGACCATTGCGATATTCCCTCTGATGAAGCTGTTCCACGAATTCGCACACGCATATACGGTAAAGACCTGGGGCGGTGAGGTACACGAAATGGGTATTTCCCTGCTCGTGTTAATGCCGGTACCTTATGTCGACGCATCCGCTGCGTGGTCTTTCAGGGAAAAATACAAACGCGCGCTGGTTGGTGCGTCGGGAATGATCGTCGAGCTTTTTCTTGCAGCGATCGCTCTGATTATCTGGACACTGGTACAGCCCGGCTTAATCAAGGACGCGGCGCTATCGGCATTCCTGATTGGCAGCGTATCGACCATCCTGTTTAACGCCAACCCGCTACTGCGTTTCGACGGCTACTACATTTTGCAGGACCTTATCGAAATTCCTAACTTGTACAGTCGCGCGGGAAAATTCAATGCGTATCTATTCAAGCGCTACGTCCTGGGTCAGTCCGGGGTCACCTCTCCCGCCACTGACCCCAGTGAACAGGTCTGGCTCTCAAGCTATGGTGCGCTGGCCTGGGTCTACCGTATATTTATCACACTGGTTATCGCCTCTTTTCTCGCAGGGAAATACTTCATCATCGGTCTGGCACTGGCGGTGTGGTCACTGGCCTTAATGATGGTGATGCCCGTGTATCGCGGCCTGAAGTATCTGTTATTCGATACCTCGCTGAACGGCATGCGTCCACAGGCGCTCGGTAGAACGGCCGCAGTTGTCGGGGCTCTGCTTTTCACTGTGTCCATCATTCCTTTCTCTCTGTATACAAACGCCGAGGGGATTGTCTGGGTACCGGATCAGGCACAGGTCTACGCCGGTTCCGACGGCTTTATTGAAAGAGTCAACAACGAGTCCGGAACTGCCGTACTACCCGGAGATGCCGTGGTGGAACTTCAAAACCCGGATCTGGACACGCGCAGAGTGGTGCTTGAGGCCAGAGTGGTTGAACTGAGTGAGCGACTAAAAAGTGAAAAATTCGCCGATCCGATTGCCGCAGATCAGACCAGCGAGGAACTGTTCACTGCCGAAGCAGACCTCGAGGCGTTAATAACAGAACAGGAAGAACAGATCCTGCGCTCGACCGTAGCAGGCACGTTTGTGATGTCCAGGCATCAGTCAACCGTCGGTCGTTACGTAAAAAAAGGCGAACCAGTCGCCTATGTAATTAACCCGGATGACCTGATTGTTCGGGTCGTTATTCCCCAGGCATCCATCGGCTTACTTAACCGGGACACCGAATACGTCGAAGTACGGCTCGCCGACAACCCGGGTGAGAAATTAAAAGCTTCAATTATTCGCCAGACACCGGCCGGCAGCAACGCATTGCCAAGTCGCGCACTCGGCGCTGTTGGTGGTGGGGAAATTGCTGTGGTTGACAATGATGAGAATGGCACGACCACGGCCGAAAAAGTTTTTCAGATCGACATTGCCCTGCCCACTGCAAGCAAGGTGGCAGGCCTTGGTACACGTGCATTTGTTCGAATAAACCACGGGCGGGAAATTCTTGTGCAGCAGTGGCTTCGAAGCATTCAACAGCTGCTGCTTAACACACTTCCCTTCTAGTCTTACGTGCAGAGATAATTCAATATGCGAACTCCATACAAAGTTATTTCACTCGCTGCCCTGATCCTGGCATCACTGAACGTACAGTCCTCACAGTCGACGGTGGCGGAAGCAGCCCCACTGTCGTCAATGGATTGCATCGTTGAGCCAAGCCAGATCGTCGAACTCGGCACCAGTGTTCCCGGGGTCATCGAAGAAATGCTGTTCGAAAAGAATGATTTTATCAATCAGGGTGATGTGGTCGCCAAACTGGATTCCCGCCTGGAGATCGCAACACTGGAACTGGCTGCGGCACGTGCGGCAATTGATACATCGCTCAACCTGCGGCGTGAAAACGCCGACTTCGGTCTGCGCACTCAGCAACGCAACCAGAAGCTTTTTAAAGAGGATACGATCTCAGCGCAGGACATGGATAAAGTCAGAACCGAAACCCACATTGCCCAGTTGCAGGCACGTCAGGAAGAGGACAATCAACGCATTGCCAGACTGGAGGCGGAACGGGCGCGGCAGGCACTGGAACAACGCAACGTTAGCGCCCCGATCAGCGGCGTTATCATGGAAAAATATAAAGATGTAGGCGAATACGTAGAGGCCGAACCGGTTTACCGCATCGCGAGTCTAGACCCCCTGCACGTCGAACTGATTGTACCGGTAAAACATCTGGGTCAGATAGAACCGGGCATGATGGCGCAGGTGGCGATTGACGTGGATCAGGAAAACGAAGCCAGTCACGTCGCTGTCGTTAAAAGCGTCGACCGGGTAGCGGATGCGGCGAGTGGCACCTTTGGTGTTTTGCTCAGCATGCCTAACTCGGGACTTCGTATTCCCAGTGGTGTCCGTTGCAACCTGACGTTCGAATAACCGAATCACAGATACAGAATATCGCCACCGAGCGGAGCAAACACACTGTTATCTCAATCCACATCACAGTTAAGACGTAACGCGGCACCTCGCCGCGGCGGTAACAGTGGGTGTGACGAATATTTACAAGTGCGCAAATTCAGTCGCACCTGGAGAAAGCCGACAACTGCACGAGGCATGTGCGTCAGGACAAACTTCACACGCCCCACTATACGCACCTGCAAGTCACCGGCATGTTCTGGTTACTGCGCGGACTGATATGATTAACTTTTTAAAATCACCGCTATTTAGAATCAGCTTCAGCATGATGATGCTGGTTGTTTCGCTGCTTCTCGCCAGTGACTTCCTCGGGCTGTTCCCGAAGTATGACAACAACGCGCTCACCGAGCGCAAGTTTATCGCTGAAACACTCGCTGTTCACGTGGCGATGGAACTTGAGCAGGAGAACGAAGAGAAAATATCCGAGCTACTGCGCACGACTGTCACCCGAAACTCGCTGGTGGAATCCGTCGCAGTAAGGCGAGCCGATGGTACCTTTGTCGACTCTTACGGTACGCATCAGCAATACTGGAATCTGGAACCCACCGAGCGCTCCACCCCCACGCACGTACAGGTTCCTCTGTTCGAGGGTGATAATCAGATCGCGACGGTTGAGATCAGGTACCGGAAAATCAACTCCGACCGCACACTGCTGGATAGACGCGCTTCCTTTGCCTCGGTGGTGTTATTTGTCGCCCTGTCGGGCTTCGCAGCGTTTTGCCTCTTTCTGAAAAAGACGCTGCGCGAACTGGACCCGGACGCGGTAATACCCGAACGCGTGCGCAAAGCACTGGATACACTCGCGGAAGGCCTGCTCATCGTTAATCGCGAAGGTGAGATCGTATTTTCCAATGCAGCCTTTGCCCGAACCACAGGGAAAGACGCCTCCGAACTGGCCGGGAAGAACTGCAATTCTCTGGAGTGGGAACTGACCACAACCAGTGAGTTACCCTGGCTGCCGCTGCTGCGCGGCGGAGAAATTGACAGTGGCGCTTCTATCAGACTAAACACGGGCTATCATCAGGTTTCTACGTTTACGGTGAATGCCACCCCCATCGTGGCAAGAGCTGATGAAATCCGAGGTGCGCTGGTCACATTCAACGATGTGACAGAAGTGGAAATAAAAAATGCCGAGCTGCGCAACGCGCTGGTGAAGCTTGAAAAAAGTAAGCAGGAAATCACCCGGCAAAACGAGGAACTGGAATACCTTGCAACGCGTGACCCACTGACCGGCTCGCTCAACAGGCGCTCATTCTTCAATGGTTTTGAAACAGTGTTCGAACAGGCCACGCTCAACCAGACAGATCTGACCTGCATCATGACCGACATCGATCACTTCAAATCGGTGAACGATACGCACGGCCACGGGGTTGGCGATGAAGTGATCAAGTACCTCGCCAATGTACTTTCCGATCACGCCAGACCGAATGATCTCGTCGGCAGGTTCGGTGGTGAGGAATTCTGCATCGTGATGCCCACGACCAATATGGAAACCGCGATGCGCATTGCCGAGGAAATTTGCGAGGCGATTGATAGGGGTGAAAACACCAGCTTCGGCGACAAGTGCAGCATCACAGCGAGTTTCGGTGTGGCCTCCATCACATCCGGATCCAGAAAGCCGAATGATCTGGTAGAACAGGCAGATAAGGCACTCTACTATTCGAAGCAGAACGGTCGTAATCAGGTAACTCAGTACACCAGCAAACTGGATGATTCAACCTCGACAACAGCGTCTGAGCCAACTGCACCGGCAGCACCCGAGAACAAAGCGGTTCCCCTAGTCTCGCAATCGGTGCCTGTACTCGCTACCAACACACAGCGACTATCTGAGAGGAAAGAACAGGCCAATGTCGACGAGTTGGTCGCAAAGGCACTGGCCAACAATAAAAACAGCGTGCCCATACTGGCGGTCAGTGAAAAGAAAAAGCCCACCAGCCAGATTCCCGAACCTGTAGACAACGACAGTACACCCGAGTACGGAACACTCAGACTTGATCGTACGCTGCTGATAGATCGCATAGAGCAGGCACTCGCAATCGCGACAAAGCACACCCATCATGTCGGCGTGTTGCTGATCACGATTGATGCACTGCAACGAATTAACGACACGCTCGGATTTTCCGTCAATGAAAAGCTTTACCGAAAGATCAGCGCCCGGTTGCATACGACGCTGCGAACCGGTGATATAACCCGACTGATCGGCGACAACGATCACAGCTTCTCCATCACCCGTTACGGGGACACGGAAATCTGTCTGACGCTGCACAACATTGCAAAGGTGACGGACTTCAACGAGATTCAGGACCGTATTCTCGAGAGCTTCGATCAAACCATTGCAGTCGACGGGCATGAGGTCTATGTCGCTCTCGATACCGGCATCAGTGTATACCCGAATCACGGTACCAGTGCAGATGGACTCATCCGCAGCGCAAGCATTGCGATGCGCAAGGCACGGGACACTGATGGGCAGAACAGCTTTGTTTACTTTTCCCCCGAAATGAATGTGGAGTCGCGCAAGCTGATACGCCTTGAAACTGAATTGCATCAGGCGCTTTCGCGCAGCGAACTCTTTGTCGCCTATCAGCCCAAGGTTGACTTAAACAGCGGCGAAATCGTGGCGATGGAAGCGCTGGTTCGATGGCGACATCCGGAGTTCGGCATAGTATCACCGGGTGACTTTATCCCGGTTGCCGAAAAAACCGGACTGATCAACGAAATGAGCATCTGGATCACCCGCGTGGTCTGCGCCCAGATCTCTGTGTGGCGGCAAATGGGACACATGGATCTCAGTGTAGCTGTCAATATTTCACCGATTGAACTGCGCAACGAAGACTTTGCCGACACCATTCTCAGGGCAATCAGAGAGTTTGATATTCCTCCATCGAAGCTCGAGCTTGAAATCACCGAGTCACTGGTGATGGAAGATATGGATCAGGCAACTCGCACCCTTGAACGTCTCGATCGACACGGGGTTGAGATCTCGATCGACGACTTCGGTACCGGTTACGCTTCACTCAGCTATCTGAAGTTATTTCCGATATCAAAAGTAAAGATAGACCGTTCGTTTGTCTCGGACTTTTCTCAAAACCCCGCGGATGCAAGAATCGTCAGCGGTGTCATCGCCATGAGTCACAGCCTCGGTGTCAGAGTGGTTTGCGAAGGCGTGGAAGAGGAAGCTCAGCTTCGCTTCCTGCAGGATCACCATTGTGATCAGGTACAGGGCAATCTCCTGAGTCTGCCGCTGCAGCGACAGGATGCCACCAAATTGCTCGGCGACCCGCGCAAGATTCAAAGAATCGTAAAAGACTACAACGTAACAGAACTCGGCCTGACTGCGATGACCGGTGCCGGCACCCAGACGGTAATTACCGGTGTCCTCAATGCATTCCCGTCAGAACAGGAACAGCAAAAACAGGCGACCTCATCCGGAGCCCACTAGCGGGAACTCACGCAAGCTCATTTCGTCTGCGCCTGCGCTCCGCTAGAATTCAACTCCCTTTATTTTTCATGTCGCCGCAATAACCGTGAAACACTGGTTGCAAAACCCCTGGCTGCTACTGACATCGCTGGTGCTAAACCTGCTGCTGCTGGCAGCATTCGTCTACACGTTGCAAAAGGCGCAGCACTACTACAAGGAATACCGGGCGTTTCGCCCGCAGGCGCACGGGGTAAGCGCGGCAACAACACTTGAACTGCCGCAGAACCACGAACAAAGACGGTTTGTTCTTTTCGGTGATTCGCGAGTACAGGAATGGCAGCCTCTGCCACAACTCGATAACACACTGGTGATAAACGCCGGGGTTTCCGGCGAAACCGCGCTTGAGGCACTCCGGCGACTTGATCACGATGTGCTGCGCCTGCAACCGCATGTGGTTCTGATTCAGCTGGGTATGAACGACCTGACCGCCGCCGCCACCCGGGGAATAAAAAAGCCCGATAAACTCATGCGGCAGATGAAATCCAGCATGGAAGAAATCATTGATCGGCTGATGGAGCGCAACGTCAGGGTTGTGCTGACACCTGTCATTCCTGCAAAGCCGCTCAGCGTCGTTAGAAAGTTATTCTGGCGCGATGAACTCGACCCTCTGCTGGCAGATGTCAATATGTTCCTGAAAGGTCTCGCCGACGAACACGCCCTGCAATGGATCGATCTGTTAGTGCCGTTATACGATGAAAACGGCAACCTCAGGACGGATTGGTACTTTGACACACTGCATTTGCACCAGGGACGCTACGATGCATTCAACGGACTGGTTGCCGAAGCGCTGACCGGTGCATTGGGCAAAGATTCAAAAGCTACGCATTGACATCAACCACGACCCTGCCCCTGACCTCACCCTTTAATATGCCACGCCCAAGGTCAGGCAGTTCGGATAGCGTTGCCATTTGCACCATCTGATCAATCTTTTCAAGCGGAAGGTCTTTAACCACGCGCTGCCAGGCACGCAGACGCGGCTCATAGGGTTGCATCACAGAATCGATGCCCAGCAGGTTTACACCACGCAGCAGAAAAGGAATCACGGTTGCCGGCAGATTCGCACCACCGGCCAGACCGACTGCCGCCACCGAGGCACCGTACTGCATCTGACCCAGTACCCGGGCGAGCATGTCACCACCGACAGCATCGACGCAGCCTGCCCACATTTCTTTTTCCAGCGGTTTTTTAACCGTCTCGTTGAGCGTTTCGCGCGCGACAATCTCACTCGCGCCGAGCCCTTTTAAGTAATCGCCGGTTTCCGGCCTGCCGGTGACAGCGGCGACCGGGTAGCCAAGGTTGGCAAGCATCGCCGTCGCCACCGAACCCACACCGCCGGCCGCACCGGTCACCAGCACCGGCAACTCTCCCGGGCTCAGGCCATGGTCTTCCAGCGCCATCACGGCCAGTGCCGCGGTAAACCCCGCCGTACCAACGGCCATCGCCTGCTGTGTGGTCAGCCCTTCGGGCAGTGGCACCAGCCAGTCCGCACTGACCCGGGCCTTCTGCGCGTAGCCTCCCCACTGCACCTCACCAACGCGCCAGCCGGTTAACACCACTTTGTCCCCGGCGCTGTAGCGATCATCATCCGAAGCCTCAACCGTACCGGCAAAGTCGATTCCCGGCACATGAGGATAATTGCGCACCAGTCCACCGCCCGGCCCGATACACAGTCCGTCTTTGTAATTCAGCGTGGAATACTCCACTGCTACGGTGACGTTGCCCTCCGGCAAATCGGCCAGATCGACTGATTGCACCGCAGCAGAAGTTTTTCCTTCGTCGTTCTTATTGACAACCAGAGCATTGAACATGGGCTTTCCGATAGTGATGGTTAAACGTAAACTGCACGAATTAAATCAGTAGTCGACCCCTAATACAATCTTCGGACGATCCATTGCACCGCATCACTATCCGACAGGCAACCGCCGCCGACGCGACTATTATCAGCGACTGGAACCGCGCGATGGCGTGGGAAACTGAGCACAAAGCGCTGCCCGAGGCGGTCATTTTACGCGGTGTGCAGCGACTGATTGAAAAGCCCGCCTATGGTTTTTACCTGCTGGCCGAAATCGACAATCGCATCGCCGGCACCCTGATGGTCACTACGGAATGGAGTGACTGGCGCAACGGATTATTCTGGTGGATTCAAAGCGTATACGTGGCACCCGAATTTCGCCGACAGGGGGTCTATCGGGCGCTGTATGACGAAGTAAAAAAACTGGCCACTGTGCAGCCGGATGTCTGCGGCTTTCGGCTCTATGTGGAAAAAGACAATCAAACCGCTCAGACCACCTATGAACAGCTCGGCATGCTTGAAACGGACTATCTGATGTATGAAGAAATGATTGACAAGCCTGCTACCACAAACCAGCAATAAAGCACGATCGCTTAATCAAAAAACACCTATTGAGTGCGAAATTCAGGTCGATACCCGGCAACATCAATTGTTTCGCAAAAATCTTCGCTCTTGAAAGTCTGCTCATCAAATGTCGACCAGCAGACCTGCAACACTGATCCTTCAAAGCCCATGGAATAGCTGTTCGCCGCTCCCTGCGCTATGATTTCAAGCGCACCGAAACGCGCCCTTAACTGCTCCGCCAGTTTAAAATCCTCTGTGCTCCAAACGCCTGACTCAGCCAGATAGCGATGAATCAGCGTAATGAGATCCTGCGTGCGCATACCCTCGCCGATCGTACCTGAGATATGTTCACCGTGTTCGGTTGTACTATCGATTACCTTACTGGCCAACCCCATCAGGTAGCGAAACCAGCCGGCCCGTTCAACTTCTCTTGCCATCGACGCATCAGGAGGCGATTGCTCCGGCATCGGCCCGTCACCCCGTGCGATGGACCACGCGTTCATTGCTTCATGAACATGCGCAGGCATCGCCGGAATACCCTGCTGAAAAGCGAGATCATGGCTGAAAACCTGCGTGGCCAGGAAGCGATTTTCCTCATTGACACCCTGTTGTGTCAGCCAGTCGGTAAATCGCTGCAGTCGCTGTTCCGCTTCCAGATTTTGCGCTTCCTGCCATTGCTCGTATTCAATCGGAAACTGGGGAATGGCGTCCAGATAGGTCTGATGATCATAGGGCTCATTGCGCCAATCCATATCGAAGAAAACGGTACCTGCCTCTTCGTCATCCGGTGCGTTGCGTTCATATCGATTAGCCTCATCCAGTTCAAGTCGATAAGCAGCCTGTTCCAACAGATCGGTCAGTGAACTACCCAAAACAGCAAGCCTCGCAACGTCAGGGCCATACTCTACGATCTGCCCCGGCCTCCCTCCGTGGGGCGGGTTCATATCGATTGCCAGACTGTCGGCATTTTGCCAGGCGAACGTAAACCAGCCGGGGTTCCAACCTGCGGCATCGACCGGGTCGCCGTCTCTGACGTCCCAGGTGATAGTGCGGTCCATGATCTTGTCGGGGTTGGCGCGGTTATACCTTTCATTAAACTCGCGTTCCGCCTCGAGACCTTCAACGTCGCCCTGATAACGCGCTATTGCCTGATCCAGCGGCACCAGAACGTAGTAACCGAACAATGGTGCCCAGTATTGATCCGGCCCCAGTCGAGTACGGAGCTCATCACCGTGTTCCCAGGGAACGTACTGACCGTTTGCTATTTTATACAACGCCCGAATGTCGTCCGGCAGGCTGAACCCGAGCGTCGACTCTACTGCGCGAATATCTTCTTCAGTGGCAGGTGGCATCAGCGTCGCTTCAATGTTGACGCCGATCCTGCTGTGGAATGCGATCCATGCGGCAAATGCTGCTTCAAAACCGGACATTAAGCTGCTTCACTACTTTCAAATCTGCAGCATAGCGACAAATTGATCAACAGATAGATTCAACCACGGTTTTTAACATTCACTCCCGGGCTCCACTAG
>CAZOXM010000008.1:4387-72891 GCA_964583825.1 uncultured Granulosicoccaceae bacterium | reverse complement strand
CGAGCACGGTGCCCGCTATGACCAGTAAAATCATCAGGATCACATAGCCCTTCATGACCCCGGGCGATATAAACCCCGTCAGGTCGGCAAACGGGTTGTTGGTAATCATCGGGTTACAAATCTCCAGCGTTGATAGCGGCAATATCGCCCCGGCTGACGCATTCAGCACCTTCTGTGAGGTATTGATTTGCGCAGCTAAGGCGAACGGGCAGTATTACTTTCGGGATAAGAGACGCGGCAGCGTACTCCCGGAACAGTGACATTGTAACCGTTAGCGGCCGCGACTGATATTTCCAGCGACACAGAATACATTGATCCAGCGTCTCATTAGCTCAGAATTTCAAGAAAAAAATCCACTGAAGGTTCGTGCGACAGACTTAAGCGGTCAGAATAGCAAGCTCCGCCTTAATCATTGTAGTCACCGGAGATAATTTGCGCCGCATCAGCGCACCGGTTGATGTCGAGCCTGACAACGTGGATTGCACTGTTTTATCCCCCAGCAGCGACAGAATCAACATCGCCCGGGTCTGGTCGCGCAGAGCAGGTGTTGACGCGAGCAACTCGTGTAGCTGCTGATTGGTTGTAGCAGCATCTGCGATGTGTCTGTCCACCTGCGCTGTGACTGCAGTCCAGTCTCCGGTTGTGGCACCTGGCAAGCGCCCCTGGGTAAAAAAATCGGCAATAGTAGTCAGCAGTGTGCCGACAATTTCCTGATCTTCCGGCTTTTGCAGTGCGAGGCGTGCGCAGTGAATGAAGCGCTGCCCCTTCGCGCTGAAGATGTGACTCAGCGCGACGGCGAACACATTGCCGTTTGCGATTAAGCCTTCCGGTATCACCTCAGCGGAGCACGCTGTTTCGTTTGCTGTCTGTGGCAGGCAATCAGGTGTGCACAAAAAGCCGAGCATATAGCAACAGCGACGTTGCGCGCGCTGCCACAATGCTTCCAGTTGAGCGGAGCTGATCAGTCTGCTGCGCAGCACACAGCTGACCGTTTGACTGATATCGCCGGCGCTGGTTTCGAAGGGGAGGTGCTCTACCAGGTGTGCGGCTATGGTCGCACCGCAGTGCTTGTCCAGCAGTGTCGGGCGTGCCAGCAGGTGGCGGGCATTATCTGTGGTGGGAAGGGCCCACCAGGCGCGTTGGGCCAGTTCCGCAGACAGATCGACGGATGTCGATACCGCGATGACGGCCTCCGGCTCTGCAAGCAGCAATAAGCGGGCGTTGCCTGAGCTTCGTATCTGGCCCATTGCGGACCAGCGTTCCAGCTGGGCCGGATAGCCTCCGGGAAAGCCCGCTTTTTCCGCCAGCAGCAACCTGACCGATTTCAGGTATTGCCGGTCACTCCGGTCCGGCTTCAGCGTGCATACCTGCTCCTGCCCGCGGGCATTGAGTCCGTGAACACGCATGGCTGACTCATCAATACGAATCGCCAGCGGTTGGCTGGCCAGCAGTACGTTTAACTGAAACTCATCATCAGCATTCAGCGGCATCGGTTGGCGGGTGTGGTGCGACATACAAAGTCTGTGAGTAAGAGTGTGATTTTATGGCCCATACCAGAGCGAAGCTCGCAGGGAATAATCACATGCTCTGAAGAGGTACAGCGCAGGTGTGCGCCAAAAGGCGAACTCCCGCCGTAAAGGTAGTTTAGAGTGCCGGCACGACTCTCGTTAAGTTCGGTGGCCTTGCGAAATATCAAAAACATCGAAGAAAACAATACACTTTTATCAACTGATCACTTGAATATTTTGCATGTCTAGTTCAGCTGAATCCGCTGACCCCACGGCACGGGTGCGCTGCCCTTCACCAGCCATAATGTCGCAATCGACGGTTGCGCCGGAAACTCTCCGCGTGCGTCGGTAAAGTAAATCAACAGATCAGCTGCCGAGGTGTTCGATTGCACCCAGTCAAACACCGGGGTGAAATCGGTGGTGCCACCTCCGTGCAGTCTGTCCGGCAGTTCGAGCGGTTCCCAGGTTTCAAATGTCCATGGTCCATTCTGATCGAGTGCTGCATCGCAGGCGAGCAGGGTGATGCGAGCGTTCATTGACCCTTTGATCGCGTTGAGCTCGGTGATGAATTCGTTCAATTCGTCCTCACCGACGGACCCGCTGGTGTCAATTGCCACGACCAGATCGATGCGCCTCAGATACAGGCTCGGCAGTATGGCATCGCCCTCCCTGCGTTGCGACGGCCGCGAGAGGTTGTAATCGATGCGCGCGCTACTGTTCATAAAACGTGCAAGCACATTGCGCCAGGGCACTGAAGGGCGCAGCAACTGTTCAATCAACCGTGCTATTTTCGGGTCGAGTTTTCCCGCCTGCGCTGCCTGTTGAGCAGCCCCCGCCAGTCGCTGTTGCCATTGAGTGCTGAGTTCGTCGCGTTCGGCCTCGCTCAGGGGGGAGGGTGCGGACTGACCGACCTCCTGATCCTGTGTTGGCGAGGTCTGCGACGGCGCGTCAGAAGCACCGTCGTACAAATGCTGATCCATCGGTGATTCGTCGTCTGCCTGGTCGATATACGGGTAGATTTCTTCGGCGGTCATGCCGTCGTAAGTGGTCTCGAACAACACGCCGGGTGGTTCTTCCAGCCCGTCGTTCACCAGCAGTTGGTTCACCGCATAGTCGCAGGCAACATCCCATCGTTGTCGTTCGCGATTATCGCGGCGCGCAAAGTGGGATAGGCCACAGTGCAATGCCTCGTGGGCCAGTACAAACTGCACCTGCTGCAGATTTAAACTGTCGATGTACTGTTCATTGTAGTAGAGCGCTCGGGCGTCAGTGGCAGTGCTGCGGCACCAGGCTGCATCGGCTTCTATCATTGGCAGACGCAGGACCAGCGCGCCGAGGAAGGGTTTGTCGAGAATCAGCCGGGTACGTGCCGCGGTGAGTTTGCGCTCGACTTCGCTCACGTTTGCCGGCCGTCGTAAAACATCACATCAGCTACCTGAGATGCCCAGTCACTGAACTCCGGTACCGAGAATAGCTTCTCGCCAATGGCTCGGTGCAGGTCAGACACCAGCATTACCGCCATTTCGCGCTGAGGAAAGCGGCTGGCATAGTTGAGAATGTGTCCAAGTGCGGCTTGATTGTTTGTATCTGCTGCTCGTAGCGCATGCCCCACCAGCGCCGAAGCCAGCGCATATTGCAGGTCAATTGAATCCGGTGTCGGCACGTCTTCACCGGCCAGTATCGCATTGACGTCGGGCAGGTTTTGCAGATTTTCCAGAAACGCACTTAGCTCAACCCCGGCGGCACCACCCACACAGGCCTGCAGCGCGCCGGTCCTGACCGGGCTTTGCGAATCAAATTTCTGCAATGCGTGATGTGCAAACTCCCAGGACCGCGGGGTTGGAAACGCCACTGGATCCTGCGCCGGATCGAAGTCGAAAAGCAGTTCCGGTCGAAAGCGCAGAAAAGCCACGATGCGTTCGTCGATCCGATGCCGATGCGCCCACGCCACCCAGTCATCAAGATTAATCTCGAAAGTGAAATGGGTAAATCGATTTGCCAGTGGCGATGGCATCGAATAGGTCACCCCCCGGTCCCCCTGACGATTACCGGCGGCGAAAATTACCCAGCCCTCCGGTACCTGGTATTCGCCAAGACAACGATCGAGTATCAACTGATATGCCGCTGCCGAAACAGCGGGGGAGGCAGAGGTGATTTCATCGAGGAACAGGATGCCAGCCGGACCGTGGCGGCTTTGATCCGGCAGCATTCTCGGCACCGCCCATTCGACCATGTTGTCGACCCGGAATGGTATGCCGCGCAAATCGCTCGGTTCCATCTGCGATAAACGTACGTCGAGTAGCGGCACTTCGTGTCGCTCCGCCACGGCGGCAACCAGTTGTGACTTGCCAACTCCGGGCGCCCCCCAGATCATTACCGGGGTATGGTGGCCTTCAGCGGTGCTGCTGAATTCCTGATCAAGGACAATTTGCAAATGACTCGGGCGCATAGCAGGGCTCATTAAAATTGGTCAGCGCGATGCCCTATTAAAACCAAATACCACGCTGATTAACAGTCACAGTGCCTGGCGCTATTTCGAGGAGGCTGGAGTGGCCATGCCGGTGCTTGGGTTGCTCACTGCTCGTAACGGCCGATCGCTTATAAATCGTATTTTCTTGTGAGCATGTCTCGAGTGTCAGCATCACGGGCCACGCACACTTGTGTTGCTGCGTCCAGTCGTGAGCAGCCACCGGTGCGATCGCACATATACGATCAACGAGCGCGTTTGTTTGATTTTCCCGTAGCTATTAGACTGCTGCTTTATTCGCTTGAAGGAGGACGCCATGGCGGAAATTCTGACCCGTGCGCAAATAGAAGCTTACGCGGAGACCGGGTACCTGCTACTGGAGAATCATCTGCCGGACAACATCATTGACGATATCCGGCGCGAGATTAAACGGTTTGAAGTCGAATCCACCGCGCTGACACAGTCCAACGAGCGCCTTGAACTGGAGGTGGGTCATTGCCCGGAGCAACCGCGGATACGGCGTATCCGGCTGCCACATAAAATCAGTGAAGTTATGCAGTCGTTGATGTACTCAGACCACATTCTGGCGCCGGCGAGAGATCTGCTCGGTCCCAATCTGCGTTTACACACTTCAAAACTAAATATGAAATCTGCTGAAAACGGAGCGGCTATCGAGTGGCATCAGGACTATGCGTTTTACCCTCACACCAATGATGACATCCTCGCCATCGGTATCATTATCGACGACATGGAGAGTGAAAACGGCCCGCTGATGGTATACCCCGGCAGTCACACAGGCCCGGTGTACGATCACCATGTCGACGGTGTTTTTGCCGGTGCATTTGTACCAAGTGAGGTCGGGTTAAACCCTGAAGATGCGGTGGAACTCAAAGGCGCTGCGGGGTCAATTTCGATACATCATGGGCGTCTGGTGCATGGCTCGGCAAAAAATACATCGGATCGCGCAAGAAGAATACTTTTCTATGAAATGATGGCCGCTGATGCGTTTCCGATTAACGGGTCGCTGACCAGTTGGGATGGGATAGAAGACTACAACACGCGCATGCTTTGTGGTGAACCGACATTGACCCCTCGACTGAAAGATATTCCGATCCGCATTCCACAACCGCAACCGGATGTACCGATGTCAATTTACGAGATACAGAAGGGCATAAAAAAGAGCGGGTTCGGTTGAAATCACAGCACAGACTAACGCTATAACTCAGTTGCCTCTATGTATGCCGTTTACTCTTAACTACGCCAATGCCACACCAGTCTTCGACACAGCGTCAATTAAAGCGTTAGAGCAGGAGGCCATGTCGATTACATCCGGCGGCGCTTCGGTGCTTATGGAAAAAGCCGGCATGGCGCTGTTCCGGTATATACAGCAGCACTACCCGACTGTAACGGCCTATCATATTGTCTGTGGCACCGGCAACAACGGCGGTGATGGATTTGTGCTGGCAAGACTGGCGGTTGCAACCGGCATTCGTGTTCAAGTGTATATCGATGCAGAACCAAAGGCAGCAGACGCACGGATCGCCTATTCTGCGATGCGCAAGAGCGGCATTGAGCCTGCCGACGCTGTCCACCTGGCACCTGTGGACGGCCTCGTTATTGACTGTATTTTTGGCACCGGCGTTAGCAATGCGCCCCGCGCTCCCTGGAATACCTGTATTGAACGGATCAATGCCGCGGCATTGCCGGTGGTTTCGGTTGATGTGCCCAGCGGCCTCGATGCAGATACCGGCCATGCGCCGGGCACGGTGGTTGTGGCGGATCACACGCTGACTTTCATCGGTCTGAAACCGGGCTTGCTGACAGGGCATGGCCCGGCAGTCTGTGGAAGGATTATCGTTGACACGCTTGGCACGGTAAGTACGAATAATGATGCAGCTGCCTTTGTAGTCACGAAAGCACTGTTGCGGGGCGTTGTGTCAAAACGCTCCCGCATTGCGCACAAGGGGGCGTATGGACATGTGCTCGTTGTCGGTGGGGATGCGGGGTACGGGGGAGCAGCATTGCTCACCGCAACCGCAGCTCTGCGGACCGGTGCCGGACTGGTGTCGGTGGTGACTCATACTGATCATGTGGCAGGCTTCCTGAGCGCTCGGCCGGAACTCATGGTGAACGGTGTCTCTGGCACCAACCAGAGGACCGACCGGGTTAAGCAGCTCCTGAACGACGCGGATGTCGTTGTTGTTGGTCCCGGTCTGGGTCGGCGCGCGTTTGGTCGCGCGTTGTATGAGCTGGTGATAGAACACCTGAACCGTACCGATAAACCCGCAGTGCTGGACGCTGATGCGCTCAACTTACTTGCTGAACAACCGCGGTACTTACCCAGTGCATTGCTTACTCCACACCCGGGCGAAGCGGCTCGCTTGCTGAACCGTTCGGTTGCTGAGATCAACGCCGCGCGTTTGCATGCCGCAGGTGATCTGGTCAGTCAGTACGGTGCGGGCGCAGTACTAAAAGGAGCTGGCAGTGTGGTGAGTGATGGTGAACAGGCCTTTATCTGTACGGCAGGCAACCCCGGCATGGCATCCGGCGGCATGGGAGATGTGTTGTCCGGCATTATCGGTGGTTTGCTGGCACAGCGGTTAGCGCCGACGCACGCCTTAATGGCCGGCGTATGGTTGCACGCGGTGAGTGCAGACATGGCGGTGACCGACTGCGGTGAGCAGGGTTTACTGGCTGGCGATCTTATCGATGCATTGCATCTTCCGCTCAGTTCGCTTGTTCAACTCTGATGACGAAGCAAATGAGTGGAGTTATTCATAAAAACTATTGCAGGTTTTTCTGAAATAACTGTTTGGCATATACGGGTGCGAGCAACAGGCCGTATATAAAAATAACAGCACACTATTAGTAACGGTTATTTGTATTTTACTGTAATAACATCAATGCATATAAGCCTGCTTTTTGACGACGTATCTTCGGCATGCGTTTGACGAGGTACAAGCTTATCGTGCTCATGCTTCACGTTGTTGCAGGTAAATACTTTAATGATGTTTCAAACTTCTTGTCAAAATTGTGAGGTATGCATATTGCCTAGTCGTATTGCTTTGTAAAAAACAAAACGGAGATGGTTTTGGAAAACACCATTAACAAGGACGCGTTGATATCCCGCCTTCGAAGTATGTCGGCAGATATCGGGAATCTGCAACCGGTAGAGAAAAACAACGAGGCTTTTGCACCGTTACTTCGCGATGTCGTAAAAGGGGTCAGCGATCGTCAGGTTCAGGCAGCCGGGCTGGCAAGCAAGTTTGAGTACGGGGATGCATCGGTCAGTCTTGCTGATGTCATGGTAGAGATTCAAAAAGCCAGAGTCTCCTTTGAGGCCCTTTCTCAGGTTCGCAATAAGTTTGTCACCGCTTATCAACAAGTAATGAGTATGCCGCTGTGAAGGCAGGTCTTACACATACTGTATCGTACAGTTGCGATAAATAGTTAAGTAATTTTACTAATAAAAAGCTAACGACAGACCGTGGAAAACACTATCGTAGAAAGCACCCAGCCGGCAAATGCCAAACCGGTATGGCTCGAACTGTTGCAATCGTATTTGCAGCCGGGGAAGTTGTTGCCGCTGCTGGCAATCGTTGCATCGATTCCAGTGGGGCTCGGGTTGCTGGCGCTCGCGACCAAAGGTGATTATGTCCCTCTGACATCGGGTCTGGAACGACAGGACAGTGCGAAAGTAGTTGAGTTTCTCACGACGAGAGGTGAGGCCTTTACCATTGACAGCAAGTCCGGGCTGATACTTGTGCCGGCGGCCAAGGCCAGTCAGTTACAAATAGAACTGGCCGGGATCGGACTGTCTCAGTCAACGGTGATGGGACTTGAATTGCTGCGCCAGGATCAGCCGCTGGGTACCAGTCAATTCATGGAGCAGGCACGGTATCGCCATGCACTGGAAACGGAACTTGCCCGCACCGTCTCGGCGATGAGAAACGTCGACTCAGCGCGAATACATCTGGCTATACCAAAACGATCTGTGTTTGCACAGCGGCAGAGTGCATCAAGTGCTTCCGTGATGGTGCAGATGGCACCTGGCCGAACGCTTGAAAGAGGTCAGGTGAAAGCAATCATTAATCTGGTGAGCTCCAGTATTCCCTACCTCGACAGTGCGGATGTGACTATTGTTGATGAATGGGGTGCGCTGCTTTCCAGCGGGTCAGGTAATGGACTGGAAGAAATAACCGGTCACCAGTTTGAATTTACCCGAAAGCTTGAGGAGCACTATGCACAACGTATTGAGGACTTACTGACGCCATTGGTGGGTGCGGGCAGGGTAAGAGCCAGTGTGTCCGCGGATCTGGATTTCACCGTCGAAGAGCAGACTGCCGAGTCTTATGAGGGTGACCCGACCAAGATTCGCAGTGAGCAGCAACAGCAGCGTACAGAGACCGGTATTAACGCGGCCGGCGTGCCAGGCGCACTCACCAATCAGCCCCCGGTAGGCGGAGCAGAAGACAATGAGGGTGAGGGTGGTCAGGACGAAGCCAACGATCGCTTTTCAAACCTGACCCGTAACTACGAACTGGACAAAAGAATTTCCCATGTCAGAACGTCTCCCGGCAAAGTGAATCGGCTGTCGGCGTCTGTCGTCATTGACAATATGAAAACTGTGAACGAGGCGGGTGAAACCGTGATGGTGCCGCCGACTGAGCAGGAGATCAATGAATACACCGCACTGGTAGAAGGTGTAATTGGTTTCAACGAAGAACGTGGTGATTCGATACTTGTCTTTAACAAGCCATTTCAGGCACCTGAAGAAATAATTCCGCCTGATGCTGCGCCGATTTGGAAAGAACCGTGGATTTGGTCACTGGCCAGACAGATCGGGCTCGGTTTTTTGATTCTGGCAATCATCCTGTTTGTAGTAAGGCCGGCGCTGGTTTCACTGCAACCCAAGCAGATCGCCGGTACCACGGACCCGGAAGGCGGGGGCGGAGCAGTTGCAGCGCTCCCCGGCGCGCTTGGTAAAGACACGCTTACGCTTTCGAATCAGGGAGTGGATCGTGCCAACAGCGTGGTGGAAGAAAGTCATGGCGACATTCTGCTGATGGCTCGAAACATGGCGCGGGAAGATCCGAAACGAGTGGCGAAAGTGGTGAAGGACTGGGTAGCAATGGAGCAGGAAAAAGATGGCTGATGCGGCGGCAGCCGACAATGGATCGGGTGCTGAATTCAAGGCGCCGGGACCGGGTCTTGCGGCGATACTGTTAGTGGCGCTCGGCGAGCAGGATGCTGAGCAGGTATTGCAATATATTGAGCCTGAGGAGGTGCAGAGCATTGGTGAGGCGATTAATGCGATGCCACCGATATCACAGACTGCTATTGCCGGTACGCTGGAGAAGTTTGCAGAAGACGTTCAGGATCAGTCCTCACTTGGTGTGGGCGGTGGTCCATTCTTTCAGCAACTGCTCGTACGCGCGCTGGGCCGTGAAAAGGCGGGTAGCGTGCTCTCCAGGCTCGACCAGCATAATAAACCGGTGGGTGTGGAGTCACTCAAGTGGATGCCGGCGAAAGGAATCGCAAAAATTGTGGCGAATGAACACCCGCAGGTAATCGCCGCAGTGCTCAGCTGCCTGCAGCGTTCGCATGCAGGTGAGGTGCTGCAGTTGTTGCCGGAGGAAATTAGAGCCGATGTGGTGTTGCGTGTCGTTGAACTCGATAGCCTGCACCCTGAGGCACTAAAGGAACTCGACGAGATCATCACACATAGTTTTAATCAGGACCCGGGCAACCTCGTCACTGACGTGGGCGGGTTAATGGTAGGTGCAGAGATACTGAATGTCGTGCCCGGCACGATAGAAGAGCGGGTGCTTGAAGAAATTGAACAACTCAAGCCCGGTATGGCGGGGAAAATAAAAGAGAAAATGTTTGTGTTCGACGGTTTGATGGCAGCTGATGACCGGGGTATGCAGGGATTGTTGCGGGAAGTCACAAACGATATTTTATTACTGGCATTAAAGGGTGCCAGTGATGAGATGAAAGAAAAGATATTCAAAAATATGTCGAAAAACGCAGCCACTTTGTTAAAGGATGATTTAGAAATCAGCGGACCTGTAAAACTGTCTGAAGTGGAAGATGCGCAGCGTGAAGTGTTAACCGTGGCGACAAAAATGGCAGAAGACGGCCGACTGGTTCTGGCAGGTGCTGGCGATGACTATGTTTAACTCAGTTAGATTTTAAATCGGGGAATAGTGCTAATGGCCAGGTTAACCCGCGCCAGAATAATACCCGCAAACAGTAAAACAACCGGTACATTCGAAAAATGGTCTATACCGGATATGCGTTCTGCCAGAGCGTCGGTCGTTAGCCTTGAAGAGGCCAGAACCCGAACAGCGGAGAGAGGCCAGGGTCAGTTAGCGCAGCCGTCAGAACCGAATTCTACCGGAGTTTCGAATTCCGCAACCGAGGCGGCCTTTGAGTCCGGCTATAAGGATGGTGTTGCGACGGCGAAAGCACAATATGCCGAAAGCCAGCAGCAACTTGGGTACCTTATCCAGGTGCTTGAAAATCCGGTTAACGGACTGGGTGATGATGTTGCCAGAGAGTTGGTTGCGCTTTCGGTTGAAATTGCTCGCTCAGTGTTGGCGCAGGCAATGCGGCACGAGCCCGAGCAAATCACCGAACTGGTATCCAATGCACTGGCTCAGCTGCCCCGTGCGGACAAGCCAGTAGCGGTTACCGCCCATCCGGATGATCTCTCCCTGTTGAAAGCGCATGCACCGGAGCATTTGTCCGGGTATCAGATTCAGTGGGTGGAGGACAGTGCGATAGATCGTGGTTCGTTTACGGTATCGCAGGATAACAGTGACATTCATGGTGGCATTAACGCGATGCTGCAGACCGTTCTTCAGCAGCTGGATATCGATGTCGATCCACAATAACGCGGAACTCGCACAGTACTGTGTTGACCGGCTTGCCGCCAGTCGGGCGCAACTGCGACCGGCACGAGTGGCCGTCAGTGGGAAAATTTCACGTAATAACGGCCTGCTGCTTGAGGCTGTCGGTTGTGTGACCCGTCTCGGTGAAATTTGTAAAGTAGCGACGGCCGATGGAAGGGAAGTCGATGCCAGTGTGGTGGGTTTCAGTGGGGAGACGACCAGTCTGGTGCTCATGGACCGGTCGGATTTGCTTCCCGGTGCACGGGTAACACCAACCGGTCAGGAGCACAAGGCACCGATCGGCTATGGGCTGCTTGGTCGAGTGGTTGACAGCTGTGGTGTGCCCATCGACAACGCCGGTCCGTTAACCAACGTGATGCCGGGCGAACTCGAGCCCCTGCCGGTCAATCCGTTGCGGCGCACTGCGATTAACAAACCGCTCGACGTGGGCGTGCGTGCAATTAATGCACTGCTTACGATTGGTCGCGGGCAGCGACTCGGTCTTTTCGCTGCAAGTGGTGTCGGTAAGAGTGTGCTGCTGGGGATGATGGCGCGCAACACAGAGGCCGACATAACCATCGTCTGCCTGTTGGGTGAACGCGGCAGGGAAGTGCAGGAATTTATCCATCAGACGCTCGGCCCGAAAGGTATTGAAAGCGCAGTAGTGATAGCGATACCGGCCGACCACACCCCGCTGAGAAGAATGACGGGGGCTCGATACGCTGCAGCCCTGGCGGACTATTTCAGAGATCGGGGGCATCATGTTTTATTACTTTTTGATTCGCTTACGCGGTATGCGCACGCCGGTCGTGAGCTTGCGCTTGCCGCCGGGGAGTTTCCGGTTTCAGGCGGGTATCCGGCATCCGTATTTACCGACCTCCCGGTGTTACTTGAACGTGGAGGTTGTACCGACACGGGCTCGGTGACGGCAATCTACACCATTTTAATGGAATCAGAAGACAAGGTAGACCCACTGGCGGAGGCAGCGAAGTCGATTCTGGATGGACATATTGTTTTGTCCAGAGAGTTGGCGCAATCCGGCCACTACCCCGCCGTGGATGTGCTTGCATCAACCAGTCGGCTCAGAGATGCCGTCACGGATGAAAACCATCGTCAGGCGGTTCGTGTATTTGTTCATCTGTATGCCTGTTATCAGCGCAACAAGGATTTGCTTTCCCTGGGTATGTACCAAAGAGGCGATAACCCGGATCTGGACCGTGCGGTGGATTTGCTGCCAGCCATGATAAGCCTGCTAACCCAGACAGAGGATGAAACCATCACTTTTAGTCAGTGTAAACACGCACTATTTGAATTGTTCTCAACAGCAACAGTGCCGGTAGCCAACCGCCAGCCGCTGCAGTCTGCGTTGACAACTGAATAATCAGGCGCGACGCAGGTGCGCTAACGATACAAGAGGTCAACCCATTGAAGAATCTTTCCCGCCTGATTCCGGTTTTTAAATTACTTGAAGATAAGTGTGCCATTAAAGCAGGTAGCGCGATCAGAAAAACTGAATCTCTTCGTTTGCAGGCAGAACAACTGAAGCAGTATCGGTCTGAGTATCAGAACCTCGATACCAGAGTGCCGCTTCTGCTCGACAACGCCAGATCGTTTGTACGCCGGCTGGATGCCAGTATCGAAGAAACGGACCAGCGCGTTACTGCAGGATTACAGCAGGTGGAGGAAGAAAAACAAAATTGGGCGACAGCAAAATCACGTCGAAAAGCGGTAGAACTACTGGTTAAAAAAAGTGGCAAAAAGTTGAACACGGAATCCGATGATTTACTGACCTATTGGCAGGTTCGTTGCAGGAATTCTGTCGAGTAATGGATTTCTCAAGGATCAAGTAACATGGAACGTTACGAAGTTCAGGGGTTCGTACGCATCGTCGGCAAACGCAGGGGGATGCGATCATGAACGCCTTAGATACAGTGCCTCAGATCAAAAACAATCAACAGGCAGTTGCGCAGGGTTTGACTGCAGAGGCGCCGGAAGGCCTGAATTCCGAAGTGGAATCAAAATCACTTATCGGATTTAAGTCGGTTCTCGATGAAAAGTCGAAAGGTGCCGACACTGAAGGGCCTGTCGGAACGGAGACTGAGTCCGACGAAAATGCCACTGCAGAACCTGTTTCAACGGGAATCGTAGCCACCGATGAAACTGACGCTGACGCGAATCCGGTAAACGTTATTGATGGAGTGGGGAAAGTAACTGCTGAACTCGCGCCCCCGTCAGTATCGAATGAGCCTCTCGCGAATACACCCGTCGTGGGAGCACTAGCCTCCGAAAATGCTATACCGGTACCGGTGGACACCATCGGTCAGAGCGTGACCGGAGTGGCAGTCACGGGGCAGCGGTCTGCAGGCGTTGATGACGTCATGTTGCCGCTGCAAGTGGTACAGGACAGATCGGTAACCGGGTCTGTCCAAAACAAACCGGGCCTGCTGCCTGATTCAACTGCTTCAGGTCCTGCACTCACCGCACTAGAGGCAGTAACCAACGCACGTGGCCTGGCTTCCGAGGCACCCCGGACGAGTTCAGAATTGTTGATCCGCGGTGCTGCGGTCGTGCAGGCGGCCGACGGACAAGTCTCAGGTGAACAGGCGAACACGCCTTTGCTACCTGTTCTGCAACGCCAGATCCAGCCAGTGAACGCAGAAGCCAATGGCAGAATACAGGTAACGCCGGTAAATGCCAGTAGTGATCAAGACCTGACTGGCGCGGAAGGTAAACCGGTAAAGACCCAGGCCATTGAAGCCAGGGTTGAGTTGCCGGTTGCTGTTCCGGCGGTTGCCAGGGATGCTCTGCTTCGACAGGAGCGTGTTGAACCGCCGCTGAATTTACCGGGTGGCAGCAATGTGAGTGCGGAAACGTCTGCTCTTCTGACACCTTCGATCACCGAGTCCGTGGCACCATCGCGCAGTTTTTCCGGTGTGGATATTTCTAACCTGAAAGCACCTGCTTTTAGCGCGCCGACCCAATCTGCAGGTAATGCCATTAAAATGATGTTAAGCCAGGGGGTGAACAGTGCAACAGTCAGCCTTCACCCGGCTGAGCTTGGGTCAATGCGCATTAATATTGACATGAGGGCAGATCAGTTGCAGGTGCAGATTGTCGCCGTTCAGCCCGCGACTAGAGAAACGATCGAAGCAACTATACCCAGGCTTCGAGAGCATCTTGAAGCGGAGGGTTTCAGTGGTGTGTCGATCGATCTCGGAAGTGGTGCTGCACAGGATTCTCCTGCGGATAGCGCCGCTTACGAACCCGGAGCTGGTGGAAAATTGCCTGATGCAGACGGTATCCTGTCGCAGTCCTTACCTGATCAGCCTGTTAACGTATCCAGTTCGAGTAGAAATATCGTAGACCTGTTTGCCTGACACAAACACGTACTGTTTTAAAAAAAACACTGGTCTGTTTGCGCAGTGATGTGCTCGCCCATAGTCAGTGCTTACGCGCTGAAAACAATCGCCAAAAACCTGATGATCAATTGACACCAGGGTAACGACCCCTGGCGAGTTTTAACAGCCGGTCAATAATACCGACATCAGGGTATGTAGCTTTGCCGAAACTGGCTGCCATCGCAGTAAAAATGCCTGTGACGGGGGCGAAGATAGCCCCGTATCCATGAAGTGAAATCACCTTTGTCTGTATGGTTATTACTTGCGTTTATAACAAGCGCACGCAAGCCCTCCCTCATTGAATTCTGTCGTTAAAAAAACAGGAAATAGCACACACTAGGTGTGTTACTTGCTCCTCAAAAAAGCAAAATATTCCTAAACAGATTAAAGATCACTTTTCTGTTGTTCATGGCCTTAACCAGGGATTGTAAGGATGAATAAATTTATCATTATCGGTGTCGGTGTTTTGTTATTGGGTACTTCGGGTACCTTCGGATTTCTTTATTTCAGTAGCAAGGGCGCAGCGGTAGAACCGGAGATAGCCGCAGCTGCAGCACCTCCGCCACCACCGGAAGTATTTTACTTTGATGTGAAGCCGGAATTCATTGTTAATTTTGGACAACAGCTCGGAATGCAATTCCTTATGGTCGATGTCAGTGTGGCGTCACTTGACGAGCGCGTGACGGAAGTCCTTGAGAGTAACCTCCCGCAACTACGCAACGACCTGTTGATGCTGTTCAGTAGTCAGGCACAGGAGCATCTCTACACAGACGAAGGGAAGGCCGGCCTAAGAACCATGGCTTCTGAAGCAGTCACTGCGGTACTGCAGGAACACTACCCGGAAGGCGAGATATCCAACTTGTTTTTTACCCGTTTTGTCATGCAATAGCGGAAGCAAGAAAGTTGAACGAAGAATCAGAATCGCCGGAAGATGACAATGCTGATTCGCCTGGGGCGGATGAGCAAGCCGCAGCAGAGGGCGCAACAGAGGGGCAAGAGGACGGGCAGCAGCCCGATCAAGAGGAAGGCGCTGCCAGCGTGGACGGTGAGGACGAACAACCGGCTGATAGTGAGGCGGTTGCCGGGTCAGAAGAACGCAGTGATGACGAGTCTGATGAATCGGGCGTGGTCGTGTATGACTTTAATCATCCTCAGCATCGACTTGGCGACCCACTTCCTCAGTTTAAGTTTTGCGGAAAGAGAATTGCCCATGTGGTTGCGGGCGCGCTTTCTACAGAGCTTCACGTAGATGCCTCTGTTGAGTTGGCGAATGCGAGCTATTGCAAGAAGACCGAGTTTATCAGCGGTATCGAAAAGGACGCCTGTGTCTTCAGGAGTGATATTTCTCCATTCGGTCTGGATCTGCTCGTCGTATGTGAGCGCGGGCTAATTCTGAGTCTGGTGGATCAGTTTTTTGGCGGTGCTTCTCCAAAGGCAGAAGGCGGCGGTGAGCGGGCGCTATCTGCGACTGAAACGCGATTTTCAGCGCGGCTGCGGCATCGTATCATCGAGTCGTTGTCTCAGGTTTGCAGCGACTACTTCACTATTAGCAATAGCGAAGAAACACCACTCAGCACAGAGGAACTCTCTGCTGTCAGTGTTGAAAACAGTGTTGTTGCAGTGCAGGAGTACGCAGTGACTGGAAAGGAAAGCACACAGCAATTTTCGATCGTGTACCCGTGGTCTGCAGTGGAAGCGCTCGCTGCTTTTCCACCCGACGATTCTGGTCAGGCAGCATCGGAAGGCACACATTTCAGTGTGAAGCTGCATGAGCACATCGCTGCCTGCACCGTAGAGCTGCAGGGGCAGCTGGCAGAAACGGAAGTAACGGTATCTCAGTTACTGCGGATGCAGAAAGGTGACTTCATACCGCTTGGAGAGGTGGGGTCGACCACCTTTACAGTAGACAACACGCCGGTCTTTGACGCTTCAATCGGCGCTTCTAACGGCTTTGTATCAGCCAGCATATTACATTGGTCTATCGAAGGAGACGTCCGTCATGAGTGAGACTGCACAACAACAGGATAGCCCGGACTCGGTAGAAAAGTCCCGGGAGTCTGCCAACGATAATTCGATCAACGCCGGAAACAACCTGGGGCTCGTACTGGAGATACCAGTGACACTGTCCATGGAGATAGGGCGTACACGTATGCGCATCGCAGACCTTCTGGAACTCTCGAGTGGTTCCGTGGTGGACTTGCAAAAAATGGTCGACGAACCGCTGGATGTGCTGGTTAACGGAACGCTGGTGGCGCATGGCGAGGCAGTCGTGATGGACGGGAAGTTCGGCATCAGGCTGACGGATGTGGTAAGTAAGCAGGAGCGACTGAAAAATATCAGTTGATTACACTCTGTGCATATTCCACTACAGCTAAAACCACCTGTTTTTAAGCCCCGTTGCCAGTTGCTTTCTCTTTGTCTGTTATTTCTGGCAGGTAGTGCAACTGCAACTACGACGAATCCCGCCACGGCAGGTCTAAGCGCCACTTATCTGGTTAAAACCGTTGTTGCGCTGTGTCTGGTGTTGGTGGTGATTTTTCTGCTCTCGAAACTGCTCAGAAACTATGGGGCCACGGGACAATTCTCCAGTGGTCAAATCCGAGTGCTGGCCGGTACTTCTATTGGAAGTCGCGAAAAGCTGCTGATTGTACAAGCCGGTGAAACACAGATGCTACTCGGAGTCGGGCCGGCAGGTATTGTAAAACTGGAGACCTTCGAACGCCCGGTGATTGATGAAAGCACGGTACCGCAGAAATCGTTCAAAGAACAGCTCTCGGGAATAATCCGGAACCAGTCCCCTTGAATAAATACATGGATCGTACAGCGTTCCGATTTATCCGGGCGCTTTTTATTGGCGGGTTAGCGACGTTGCTGTTGCAGGAACCCGCGTGGGCGCAGCAGGACCTTTCAGCGCTTACTGTACAGACAGATGCTGATGGGGTTCAGACGTGGAGTGTCAGCGTACAGATCCTCGCCCTGATGACAGTGCTGACACTGCTGCCATCGTTCCTGCTGATGATGACATCATTTGCACGGATTATCATCGTGCTTGCGATTCTGCGCACGGCACTGGGGACTCAGCAAACTCCTTCCAACCAAATCCTCCTCGGGCTGGCGCTGTTCCTTACGCTGTTCATCATGCAGCCGGTCTTTTCCGCCATCTATTCGAATGCCATCATACCATGGATGGATGGTGCCGTTC
Organism: uncultured Granulosicoccaceae bacterium; assembly: GCA_964583825.1. Lineage (GTDB taxonomy): Bacteria > Pseudomonadota > Gammaproteobacteria > Granulosicoccales > Granulosicoccaceae. The sequence continues at coordinate 55,420 of CAZOXM010000008.1, read as the reverse complement.
AGGTAGAGGAAGCACTGAAACTGGCTTCCGTACACCTCCGGGAATTTATGTTGAATCAGACGAGAGAGACAGATATAGAGCTTTTTCTTGAGATCAGCCGCACAACAGTCATACCCTCAAGAGATGAATTACCTTTTCATATAGTGGTGCCATCTTTTATCACGAGTGAACTTAAAACAGCGTTTCAGATCGCCTTCATCCTGTTCATACCGTTTCTTATCATTGATCTTGTCGTCGCGAGTGTGCTGATGTCGATGGGGATGATGATGTTGTCGCCGCTAATCGTTTCTCTGCCTTTCAAGCTTATGCTGTTTGTGCTGGTCGATGGCTGGAGACTGGTGATGGGTACGCTGGCAGGTAGCTTTTACTTTTCCTGAAGAATCTCAAGCACTGAACTACTGCCAAAGGCACGTTACATGAATAGAAGCCGTCCCCCTAATGGAGCTAACCATGAATACAGATTCCGTCATAAGTCTGGGCAATGACGCACTCCTGGTGACGGTGGTTATAGCCGCACCGTTGTTGTTCTCGGCGCTGGCTGTCGGGTTACTGGTGGGCCTTTTTCAGGCGGCGACGCAAATAAACGAAGTGACACTAAGCTTTATCCCGAAGCTTTTGGCGCTGGTAGTGGCGCTGTATCTCACCGGGCCGTGGGTACTTACCATGTTACTGGACTACACGACCAGACTGATTGAAGAAGTGATACCGGGTACGCTGGGATAAGGGATGTTTGAGCTCACCGAATCTCAGCTGAGTCAACTAATGAACTGGTTATATCAGTTCTTTTGGCCGTTTCTGAGGGTGGGTGGTGTACTGCTGGTTGCGCCGATACTCGGCGATAACCGTATGCCACCGAGGGTAAAGATTGGTCTGTGCGTTGTATTGACCATCGTCATTGTTCCTGTCAGCGGCAGTGTTCCGGTAATCGAGCCATTATCCGCGGTGTGGTTTCTGGTGTTAGTCAACCAGATAATAATTGGTATTGCTATTGGGTTCATGCTGCAGCTTGTGTTTAACGCGATGGTAGTTGCCGGGGAAAGTCTGGCAACGACGATGGGCCTTGGCTATGCGTTGATGAATGATCCATCGAACGGTGTGCAGGTACCTATAGTCAGTCAGTTCTATACTATATTTGTCTCGTTATTGTTTCTGGCGTTTAACGGTCATCATGAACTCATCCGTTTGATCTCCGAGAGCTTTCTGTTGCTACCAGTCGGTGTGACAATTACAGGAAACATGCTTTGGCATTTGACGCAGTGGTCGGCTATTCTTTTTAGCGGTGCCTTACAGGTCGCGTTGCCGGCGCTGGCCGCGTTGCTAACCGTGAACCTGGTGCTCGGTATCATGACGAGATCAGCACCGCAGCTTAATATCTTCAGTGTAGGTTTCCCGATAGCGATTACAGTCGGGTTTATTGTGATCATGCTTACACTGCCTTCTGTGGCGGGTATATTTCAAAGCCTGACTCTCGTGGGGTTTGAGGCGATTCGTATATTTCTGGAGGCCAGGTAATGGCTGAAGGCAACGAGCCGGCCGAGGAACGGACACTCGATCCGACGCCGAAAAAACTGGCAGATGCCCGCAAGAAAGGGCAGGTCGCAAGGTCTCGTGAGCTCAATACCACTGTAATGCTGTTAACAGCATCCGCCGTGATGTATGTGCTCGGTGGGCCTACGGGTTTAAAGATTATTGAGGTCATTAAGGCTAAGTTTGTTTTGGACAAAAAGTCGATCTTCGATGCTACTGCGACGGTAACCGAGCTTACCGCTGCGCTGTCGGCTTCGATGTACTTTTTGATTCCAGTGTTTTTTATAATGACCTGTGCCAGCATTGTCGGGCCGGTGTTGGTGGGTGGGTTCACTTTTTCAAAAGATTCGTTTGCGCCCAAATTTTCCCGTATGAACCCACTCAGTGGGTTAGGGCGAATGTTTGGTCTGCAGGGATTGGTCGAATTGGTAAAGTCTGTACTCAAAGTACTGTTACTGTTAGTGGTAACGCTTTGGTTGTTTTTGATTCTCACTGAACGTTTCCTCCTGTTGGGGTCCCTGCCGATTGAACAGGCGGTCAGCTCAGCGCTGGGCATGATTGTCGGTATCTTTACGATACTGTCAGCTACCACGCTTCTGGTCGCCGCGATCGATGTGCCTTATGTCAAATGGGACCACATCCGCAAACTGCGTATGACGCGACAGGAAATGAAAGATGAGTCAAAGGAATCAGACGGGAACCCGGAAGTGCGAGGAAAAGTTCGGCAGATGCAGCAGGAGACCGCTAACCGAAAGATGCTGTCTGATGTGAAGGACAGTGACGTGGTGATTATTAACCCGACACATTATTCGGTGGCGCTCAAGTATGACCTTGAGGGAGAACGCGCGCCCGTGGTGGTGGCTAAGGGTGTTGACCACCTGGCGCTAACCATACGGGAGGTGGCGAAGGAGCACAATGTGCCCTTGTTTCGCAATGTATTGCTCGCTCGCACGCTGTACCACAATGTCGAAGTCGAGCAGGAAATACCAGTTGATCTTTATAACGCGATCGCGCAGGTGCTGGCATACGTTTTTCAACTGCGCGACTTTAAAAACGGCAGTGCGTCAGAACCGGCTTATCCGGAGTTTTTGCCGCTGCCTGAAGCTGGGAAGACTGTCTCATGAATGCGGTTTTTAGCATGTTCCGCGGGTTCTCGGATAACGGACGTCCTTCTCTGGGCGCTCCCGTGCTGGTTGTTATCGTTTTAGCGATGCTGATCCTGCCGGTGCCGGCTGTTGGTCTCGATGTTTTATTCACCTTCAATATATTCTTTGCTCTGGTTGTTTTGCTGGTCTCTGTCTACACGCCCAAGCCTTTGAGTTTTGCGTCTTTCCCGACAGTGCTGCTGATCGCGACCATGCTGCGTCTGGCGCTCAATATTGCTTCTACCCGTGTGGTTCTGCAAAACGGGCACACCGGTACGGCCTCGGCAGGGGCGGTCATTGAAAGTTTCGGTAATTTCGTGACTGGCGGGAACTACGCCGTCGGGCTGGTGGTATTTACTATTCTCGTGATCATTAACTTTGTCGTTGTGACCAAAGGTGCGGGTCGGGTATCGGAAGTGACAGCGCGATTTACACTCGACGCGATGCCCGGTAAGCAGATGGCCATCGATGCGGATTTAAACGCCGGCGCAATCGATCAGCAGGAAGCGCGACGACGGCGCGAAGAAGTCACACAGGAAGCGGACTTTTACGGTTCGATGGATGGTGCGAGCAAGTTTGTTCGCGGGGACGCCATTGCAGGCGTGCTGATACTGCTGATAAATATACTGGGCGGACTGGCCATTGGTGTCGGACAACATGGTTTAAGCTTCAGTCAGGCAGCTACGAACTACTCATTGCTGACTATCGGCGACGGTCTGGCAGCACAGGTTCCGTCACTGCTGTTGTCAATTGCAACGGCGCTGATAGTTACCCGGGCCTCCGGTGAGCAGGATATGAGTGATCAACTGGTGCAGCAGATCTCCCTTGACGGTCGAGCGTTGACCACTGCCGCCACAGTCATTGGATGTCTCGGTCTGGTACCCGGCATGCCCAATCTGATCTTTCTAAGCGTGGCTGGCGCACTTGGTCTCTACATTAAATACGGCAACAAACATGTGAGTGGCGAAGCGGCACCTGCTGATGTCAGCACGGCAGAGGGGGGAGACAAGGCAGAATTGAGTTGGAGCGATGTGTCAGCGGGAGATATTCTCAGTCTTGAGGTTGGTTTTCAGCTGATCCCGCTGGTTGATGAATCCCGCGGTGGAACTCTGCTTGACCGCATACGCGGCGTTCGCCGTAAGCTAACCGAAGAATTTGGTTTTCTCGTCCATCCTGTGCATGTCAGAGACAATCTCGATTTCGAGCCCGGACAATACAAGATATACGTACACGGTATCCTCGAGGGTGAGGCAGTTATTTATCCGGATCGGGAGATGGCACTGGACCCCGGTGGGGTGACTGGGAGAATACAGGGCATACGGGGTGAAGATCCGGCGTTTGGCATGGAAGCGATCTGGATAGAGCCTTCGCGTAAAGACCGGGCGCTGTCGATGGGTTATACCGTTGTGGATGCGAGCACCGTCATCGCCACGCACCTGAGTAAAGTGCTGAACAATTGTGCAGGTGAACTGCTCGGTCACGATGAAGTGCAGCACTGGCTCGACCGACTGGCCAGCGCCTCGCCCAAGCTTGCAGAAGATCTGGTACCGAAGGCGATTCCACTGGCTACGCTGGTGAAAGTGCTGCAAAACCTCCTGAGCGATGGTGTGCCGATCAAGGATATGCGCAGCATTGCAGAGGTGCTGGCAGAACGTGCACCGGAAGAAAAAGACGCCGAAGCGCTGACCAACAGCGTTCGGGTGGCGTTGCGGAAATTGATTACCCACAGCGTGGCAGGAAATTCCCCCACGGTTGATGTCATTACGGTTGACAATCAGCTTGAACAAATTTGGTTGCAGGCGCTGAACAGCACAGATAAGACGGCGACGGTTGCCGGCCTGGGGATGGAGCCGGGTCTGGCCGAACAGTTCTACCGGTCACTGGCGCAGAGTGCCGAGGCACAAAAGACCACTGGCAGTGCAGCTGTCCTACTGGTGAACCCGGAAGTGCGGCCATGGATCTCGCGCATGGTACGGCACAGCATTCCGTCTCTGAAAGTCATGTCTTACGCTGAAATCGCTGACAATCGTCAGGTCAGGGTTGTTGCCAATATCGGTAATACACCCGCGCTTGAGACAGAGGGTGTCGCCGCCTGAGCAGCATGATGACAGCTATCAATCAAACAGAATACATTGCATTTGTCAGTGGAGCAGCTAAGCCATTGCAGGTGCACACGATCCGCATACGGAGAATTTATTCATGAGCATTAAAAAGTTTATTGCCGCTAATTCCCACGAGGCGATGCAGGAGGTGCGCAGCGCTTTCGGCAGAGATGCGATCATTATTTCCAATCGCACGACCGAAGACGGCATTGAGATAATCGCCACCGACAATCCGGATGATCTTCAGCCCGAACAACCGGCCACGGGTGCGGTGCCCTCTCAGCCCGCGCAAAAATCCGCGTCGGGTTCAAAAAAATCGACGACAAAATCGACACGGTCGCGCAGCAAAACCGGCCGCAAGCCCCTAGAACCGCGTGTTGCTGCCGTGGAGTCCGGCACGCGGGACGATCTGCGTGAATCGATACTGCGTCAGGAGATCGCTGACCTGCAGGGTGCGGTGCAGGGACTCACCACCTCGGGCAGTGTCGCGAATGGCACGCACTGGGCAGAGATTACCCTGGCCGGCAGATTGATGGGACTCGGCCTTGGTGCTTCGCTGGTACAACAAGTAATTGATCAGGCGCGCCCAATAACCAAAATGGATAGCGCGTGGAAGCAAACACTGAAACACTTGAAGAAACAGTTGCGCTACGAGCCAGGTGCATTTACCGGCGAGGGTGGCGCCTATGTCTTCCATGGGCCGGTGGGAGCGGGTAAGACCTCTGTTATCTGTAAACTGGCAGCGCAGTTTCTGACGGAGAATACCGTTGGTAAACTGGCCATAGTCAGCGCCGGCGACAGTTCCTCTATCGAGCGTAGAGACGGTATGCTGAAGGCATTCAGTCAGTTGCTGAGTATTCCGGTACACCACGCGGAAACACCGTCAGAACTACGCCATGTACTGGCCGCACTCAGACGCAAAAAGCTCGTACTCATTGACACGCCGGCTTTCGATGTTAATCGATTGCTGCCATTTGGCGAGTCTACCGGGCAGCTTGGCGGCAAGCGCAAAGTGGAGCATTGTCTGGTTGTATCGGCGACTACACAGGGCAGTATGCTGGACCACACGTTTGCCTGTCTGGCAGAATCTGCCGTCGAATCAGTGGTTTTAACGCAGATTGACCAGACTCGGCAAATAGGCACTGCCATTGACAGTCTGCTGCGCTCCGGCCTGCAGTTGCGCTACTGTGCTGATTCGGCGGATCTGCACCGCCCGCTGCTGTCCAATGCCACAGAAACGCTGATTAGCGCGCTGGCAGAGGTTAGCCCGGTATCTTCCCGGATGTCAGGCAACTCGGTGGCGCAGATTGATGACGGCACGGTAGCGAACTGGCTGGAACCTGCCATACTTGTATAGAATTGGGGTCGTGCCGCTATGGCATGATTTTTTGTTGTTCAATCCAATGATCACGAGTACTTGCGTGTGCCAGAGTATCTAGCCATATTGGTGGTCACTGCCGGTTTGGTCGCATTGGTGGCAATTTTGTTGACGTTCGCCGCCATGCGTATTTATCAGCAGATGACTAACCATGTCTCACATATCGAACAGAAGCTCGACAATCTTGCCAGCCGGCTTGAATCGATCGAGCATGCCTACACGGAACACGGTCGTGATCTTGATGCTATCCGATCCGAGTACGCCGTGCACAGCGCGACCCAAGAGCAGGATAACGCCAACTATGCGCAGGCCATCAAGGCGGCATCCAGCGGCGTCTCTTTCGAGGAGGTCAGCGAAACCTACGGGCTGCGGGAGGCCGAGGCGAAGTTGCTGGTGTCAGTGTATGGCAATCAGTAATCACGGACTCCTGATCCGCAGTAATTGAGCATTGTTGGAACGGCCTGCTAGGCAGCCTGTTTCAACAGTCTGTCTGTTTTCTCCAGCAGTTTGAGATGCGTCGGGTTCAGATCCGCCAGCACCTGTGCGGCATTAATTGCATCTTCGTGCTTGCCGGTCTTGATCGTCAGCCTGAGCAGACTTAACAGGGCCGACTCGGCAAGTCCTTCGGTAGAGGTTTCAACTACTGCCAGATGATGCAGGATCGCCTGCTCATCGTCGCCCCCGAATTCGTAAATCATGGCCTGCAGCCAGTGTCCGAATTGCGTTTTAATGGTGCCTTCGAACTGTTCCTGGGAAAAATTCAGAAAGATCAGCAGCCGATCTATATCCTGCTCGTCGTAGGCGCATCTGGCCTGTGCCATGAGTTCCGGGGCTTTTTGTCCGCGGCTGTTAAATACTTTCAGCCGCATTTCACGGGCATGTTGCCTGAATTCCTCGAACGCCTCGGCGCAGCGAGCCCGCAGTGCCGTGTCGCTTAACGACTCCGCCCGTCTGGCGATACCGATCTCGATCCATTGGTCGATTTCATCATTGCCAATGGACGCCGACAGCTCTTTTTCTTTCAGCGCTATACGCTCGTGTGACTCGCGGCACATGGCTTCTACTGCTTTGCAGCTGTTGTAGTAGCCACGATGTATGCGCACCACCCGGTCCAGTGCTTCATCGACTGACATCTCGGAGCGATCAGTGCCGCGCAGGGCAGCGCTGAATTCTTCACCGAATGCGCGGGTGAGAATATGGCGGGTGCGATCAAAGCCCTTGATTTTTGCCGCTGATTTGGAAAGGCGCGCAAACAGCTTTTCCTTTTGGATATCGTCCTTTGGGATTTTCTTCGCCCTGGAGAGCGCTTCGCGAGCGAGTTTCTTTATTGAGGCGATCCTGAATTCGAATTGTTTTAGCGACTGCTTACGATCGGCCAGGGTGATGACCTCTGAGTCATGCACATCGGCGATTACCGCATTCACATCAAACGACGTACGGCCCAGTTTCACCTGGCTGCTGGCGATCGTCTCGACGCCCTTGATCGCCAGTGCATCGGGGTTCAGGTTGTAGACCGGTGCCTGGCAGTCAGACTCTGTAATCTGTTCTCCGAGTGCGTCAGCTGCCAGTACCATATAGGGTTTGGCGAAAGCCTGACGGCCACCCATGGTTTTCACTTTCAGATCTTCGTGCTTGATCGATGCCGGCAGCGTGGCTTCCATGTTACCGGAACAATGAGACTGACCGTCAGCGGTGAAGCACATGTCGATACCAGCGAAAATGATTTGCTGCGGCTGCCCAAGCAAAGCAAAGTTGAGTGCTGCATTGGTTACCGTTGGTGCAGTCGCCATGACGTTATCTTCCAGCACATCGGGGATGCAGCGGCCCATATAGGCTTTTGGTCCGGTCCAGTTTCCTACCAGCAAATGGCAGGCATGCCAGGCGTACAAGAGTACGGCGGGCGTTTGAATATCAAACATATCGGCTGAGACGTCGAAGTTATATTCAAACGGGTCGCACAACACGATAAAGTGCGGTGCAATGCCGCTGTCGGACAGCAACCTTGCCACGCGGGAAATCGAGATAATCACCAGTTCGTCCTGATGCTCTCTAATCCATGGCAACTGGTTGTCCAGGGAGGGGCCGCCGGCACAGATCAGCACATCTTTGCCGTTCAGGTGGCTGGTAAAGTGGCTGGCGGGCAAATTGTTCTCGGCGACGTTTCTCAGTCCGGTTTCCACGTGCTTCCGAATCCCGTGCTGCGCTATTACATTGGTGGCGCGTGAGCTGACAGCCGTATCTACCTGCCAGTGCAACTGCTGGTAGCGTTCTTCCATATTGTCACACGCGAGCAGTACCCACGAGTGATTGAGCAGCACGGTGTTGTATTTCTGGTCTATAACAGCACCAAGTTCGTCGATGCTGCAAAGAGTGGTATGGGTCAGCGCGTGGTCGTTCAGGTGTTGCTGCGCCCCGTCGATCTCATCTGCCGATTCAACAATCAGCCAGTGAAAGTCGGGCCACTTTTCGGCAATAGTCCGGACTGTCGCGCCGTGGTGCATGCCAATGACGATATTCAGGAAGTTTGCTTCGGGGGTGTGGTCGAAATTCAAAATCGTCATAGATATACCGTCACTCTGAGGTTTGCAGGCGGTAGTGCAGGCAATCGAGCGGGCTGAATACAGGCGCTTGCGATTTCGCCCGCCTGCACCTGTGTCGGATTGTGCAAATCTCCGCTTCAACTGACAGCATCTGTACCGCCTGCTGTTTGCTCGCCACCGCCGGAGACAGTGGTCTTTCGGTTGGCCCGTGCGTTTTGCAGCTCCTGAATCTGCGACCGGTGAATATGCCTGATCAGTACCTCCTGATCAGATTCGCGAATATTGCAAAACCGGATGTTTATCGTGCTGCTGCCCGCAGCAGTGGAGGCGCCGGTGTCGGCATCACTGCCTTCAGTCACCTGACCCATCAATAAAATGGTGGGCAGCATTTCACCGAGCGATAAAGTAATTTCCAGCGTATCCCCTGCGTCGTAGGACGTCTCGCTCTGAAATTCCATCGTCGTGGCTGAGATCGACACCAACTGAGGCTGCAGGTCGGCAAGCACCGCTCTTTGCGAATCGAGCTGATGTGCGAGTGATGCGAGTATCCGCTGCTGAAACTCTATCCATTTGGCGATCTCGGGGCTGGAATTGCGAATACCGCGCAGTGCCGGGGAGAATTCCTGATTGAAGTATTCTATTTCCGAACTGAGTCCGATCGCGGCGCTTTTGTCCGCAAACTCTTCCTGTGCAAAACCAACCTCACCCGGTTCCAAACGTCGAGCCTGCACCAGGGCGGTGGTTTTTATCGAGACCTGCGTTGGTGTATCTGCTTGCACTACGGACATCGCATGACCTGCAAAGGGCTGGCGACACAACCTGCGGCTAACCTTAACCGGCGTTGCAGGCTCACGACTCCTCCTCCTCGGCAGCTGCCAGTGGCGGTTCAGGTTCCCCGGGTATCTGATGAAACGAATCGGCACTGTGGTGTGGGCTGACAATGATTTCGACGCGACGGTTTATCGCGCGATTTTCAGCGGAATTATTATCCGCGATAGGGCGTGTATCAGCGTATGCCCTGATTTCAACCTGATTGGCAGCGAAGCCATCCGTTTTGTCGAGGTGGTGAACCACTGCTGCTGCCCGAGCCGACGATAAAACCCAGTTGGAAGGATAGGCGGTGGTCCTGATGGGTACATTGTCAGTGTGACCACCGACTACCACACGACCGGCTGCTTCCTTGAGCGAATCGGCAATGCGACTCAGTATCGGGTAGATACTCGGTTGCAATATCGCGCTGCCTGATTTGAAGGACTCGCTTTCCTTGATGCGCACGACCACTTCTCCATTGATACGCAACACATCCACGAGATTCGTATCTATCTCCGATCTGAGTGCGCTGGTGAGCGCCCGGTAGCTTTTGTCCTGTTGCTTTTTTATTCGTTCGAGTATCTTGCGCCGCTCCAGGTTTTCATTGCGTCTGACCTGCATGACTTTGATGGGCGAGGGGATCGGTTTCCCTGGAGTATATTCCGTCTGGATATGACTGGTGCCTTTGGGTGGTTCAGGCAGTCTTATCTCCTTTTGCACGCCAAAAGCCATCCTGAGTGAGCCGGCGATCTGTCGGTACTTCAGCACATCCATCTCGGAAAATGACAGCAGTAGTACAAAGAAGCACATGAGTAGTGACATCAGGTCGGCAAAGGTTGCGAGCCATGCCTGATCGTCTTCCTCGTCCTCCGGGGGAGCGCCATCTTCTTCAGCCATTGCGATGTTCTCTTAAACCGGTTGCCGTGTTATGACTTTTCTTCCCCGACCGATTCGCGCATGCTCTCGGGGAGGTAGGTTACCAACAGTTGCTGCAATACTCGCGGATTTGTGCCGTCCTGCAGCGCCATAACGGATTCAAGAATGATGAGTTTGTTTATACGGTCGGTATTGCTGATAGCTTTGAGCTTTTCGGCGATAGGTACCGCAATGGCGTTTGCGATAATCGCACCGTAGAGCGTAGTGAGCAGTGCCACGGCCATTGCCGGACCGATAGACTTCGGATCGTCCATGTTGGCAAGCATTTGCACCAGACCGATCAGCGTTCCAATCATTCCCATCGCCGGTGCGGCACTGGCAACGGATTTGAACATTTTTATGCCGGTCATTTGTCGCTCAAGCGACAGGTTGATGTCTTTCGCCAGCATCTTCTGCACAATGTCTGCAGGTTGACCGTCAATGCAGAACTGGACTCCGCTCTTCAGGAACGGGTCGTTTATTTCTTTCCCTTCAAGGGCAAGAATGCCTTCTTTTCTTGCAGTGTTCGCAAGGTCAATGGCTTCATCGATGATCTCGGTTGGCTCGGATGACTTGTGAAAGAATGCGCCGAGTCCGACTTTAAATGAGCCGATAAACTGTCCGATTGAGATTTGCCCAAGTGTCACGGCGAGCGTTCCGCCGATCACGACAATCAGGCTCGGTACGTTAAAAAACATACCAGCGCTACCGCCCATCACGATTGCACCGGCGATTACACCGAACGCTCCGAATACACCCGCGACTGTAGCCAAATCCATGGTACGTTTACCCTTTCCTTAGTAAAATCAAAATCACTGACATTGTCAGGTCAGTGTGTTCTCCATATACTTCAAATACGAACCGCTCGCTGTTTGCTTTTCCTGCTCCAGCATATATTCATTGCCGAGTCTTCTTTGTTCAGCAATAACCATCTCAAGTATCTGGTCCTGTTTTTCCTGAATACTTGCTATTATTCCGGGGCAACACGCGTCGAGTTCTGTTTCCCCTGCCAGTTGCTTCACGAAGGTTGCCCGTATGCTATCCGCTTCCGCGAGAAGATCCCATTCACCCGCACTGCAATGTACGTGCATTTTTTCAGTCAATGCATGTATCATGTTAATTAAGTTCAGCTGCTTGCTCATACTTCATCCTTGATTTCGAGCCACGTATCGAGAAGATCTGATAGTATTGCCCGCACGTGATCAACCACCTGTAAGTCACCATCAGCGTGCGCGCCGACGAGCTGTTCCTCTATATACAAGTAGATATCATGTAGGTTAACGGCAATATCGCCGCCCTTTTCAAGGTCCAGACTAATCCGAAGATACGCCACAATCTCCGTGACTTTTGCAATCGACTTCCCACGAAGTTCAACCTCACCGTCGTCAAAACATTCCCTCGCAATTTTTAGATGTTTAACAGCGTTAAGCAGAAGCAGCTCAATGAGCTTGTGGGGTGACGCGCCGTCAATCTGAGAGCGTCGGCCAACCTCTGCATATAAAGTGGCAGGTGATGCGTTCAAAGAGCTTTCCATTTATTGTAGTTTTTCTTCAGTTTTACTTTTTTGACAGTTATATACTGTCTGGATTCTACGGAGGAATTCACTCACTGATCAGGATCACGGCTCCTGATGTACTTCAATAGCCGTACGATAGTAGAGTGATCCCTTCGCCTGAATCAGGTTTATAGAGAACTTAATGCCTGGTTCAGGTAGTTTCCATTGGATTGAAGCTGCGACACCATCGAATCCATTGCCGTGAATTGCTCCCGATACCGAAACTCGGTTTGTTCGATTCGGTACTCCAAACGTTCGATCTGATAGTCGATTAGCCGATTCCGCTCTGCAATTGCATCGTCACGCAAATCAAAAAAACCACCCGTGGATGTGAACAGGTCAATTCGTGACGTTAATCGTTCAGCGATACCGGTATCCTCGGTGGTAAATGCGCTGATGAGCTGGCTAATGCCGCCATTAATTGCATCATCCAACTCATCACTGTCCACGGTCAGGACGCCTGTTTTGCTGACACTGAACCCAAGATCAAACAGACTTTTTCCGTTACCGTCGCCAAGATCGGTGGCGTTGAAGAATTCTTCACGCAGTCCACTCTCTATTCTGCGCAATAGTGAGTCCCCCTGAAGCGTACCGGTACCGACTTCTGAAATGGTATTTCGCAGATTGTTATAGGCGGCAGCAAATTCTTCAAACAGCGCTTTTAAGGAATCAATACTTCTGGCGGAGTTGATATTCACCGTGCCAGTGGACTTCAAATCGAGAGTAAGGCCTGAAACAACAGAGGTTACAGTGTTCGAGTTGCTGGTGACATCGAGGCCGTTTATCGTAAATTCCGCGTCCTGAGCCGCCGTCAGTTCGGTAAACTGGGCCGGCGAGGTGATGGAATTATCTGTGCCTGACTCAACAGCTGTCAGCACAAGCTGACTACCTGCGTCCGTATTAAGTATGGTCGCCTGAATGGTAGAGTTGTCAGCCGAGTTGTTTATAGCGTCCCTGAGTGAAAAAAGAGAGTGGCTTGAAGCATCCAGTGTTACTGAGAAACTCTCAGATGCAGAAGAAAAACTGTAAGTTCCGGTACCCACCGAATCATCCGGACTCGCATATGACGCTGAAATAACCCGATGATGGGTTGCCAGTGCAGTGACTTCGAGGCTGTGATTCTCGGGAAACTGGCCGCTGGTGGAGGTGGCAATTAATATGTCTTCATCGGAAGACTCGGCCGTATATGCACCGAACTCGTCGGGGTCAGCAATTTTTTCTACCACTGCCTGCAGTTCGTCCAGCGAGCTCCTGAGCTTCCCTACATCGCTCAGCTCCGTGGTGTTATCTTGCTTGCGCTCTTCCAGTACATTGACCGGTCGCTGCTCAATCTGCATTAGTTGACTGATGATAGACTCGACATCAATGCCGGAGCCTACGCCTGCTGCTGTTATCATATTCCAATCCGTTGGTCAGGTCGCCGCAGATTCCGTCCGCGGCGTCAGTGTCCCTATCTAGGAATTGGCGGTAAATTCGCACCGGGCTTTAGTCTCAATGCCAGGCCCGCTTCCATTGAGTTGATCTGGAGAAATATGCGATAACCTGTTGGTATAGCCAGCAGTTATGCTTTGCTCGGTAGTTGTGAGTATCCGAAATTGGAATGTCAAATCACCGCCATACAGGGATACAAAAGCTGCTTTGACTCAGCATATGAGTTGTGTTGGAGATGGAAGATGCGAGCGAGCGATAATGGCGTTTTGTGGAGGCCTAATGTCAAGCGCACAAGAGAAAAAACAGGCAAACCTCCAGTTGCGACCAGCGACTCTGGATGATGCAGCCCTGCTGTTGTCATGGCGCAACGAGCCGTTGTCACGACAGGCCAGTCACAGTACAGCAGAAATTCAGTTCGACACACATTACCGCTGGTTAGCTGAAACTTTGGCCAGTGTGCACCGTAAACTCTATATTGCGGAATCCGATGGGACACCACTGGGCAGCGTACGCGCTGACTATGTCAACGATACCTGGAAGCTGTCCTGGGTGGTATCTGCTGAGCAAAGAGGGCGGGGAGTAGCCAGGCGGATGGTCAGTCTTCTGGTGGAAGGGCTGAGTGGCTGTGTATGTGCAGAAGTCAGGGAAGGAAATCACGCATCATCGCGTGTGGCTGAACATGCCGGCTTGCGGCTGGTAAAACGTGAGCGAGGGGTACTTTATTATGAACGGTCTTTACCGGCGCAGGGGTAGTTCATCTTCGAACAATAGAACAATATACGTGCAGGCAGAAACTGGCAGGGTCGAACTTAACGAAAAACAGCCGGGATTTAATCCCGGCTGTTGTTAAGAGTGCGCACCCGTATAGCGCGGGTGCGACTTATCTCGATTCAGCTTAACCCAATAGAGAAAGGACACTCTGAGGCTGGGCATTCGCCTGCGCCACCATTGAAATACCGGCCTGCTGAAGAATAGACGCGCGGGTCATATTGGAGGTCTCTACCGCGAAATCAGCATCGATGATTCTGCTTCTGGCTGCTGCCTGATTCTCCATCCCCACCTGCAGATTCCGTATTGCACTTGAGAACTGACTCTGGGTTGCACCCAGATCCGCTCGAAGTCCAGTCACCTCATCAATCGCAGCATCGAGTGAGTCGATCGCCGTGCGTGCTGCAGCTGCTGTGGTGATGCTATCCGTAATCGTGGTCAGGTTAACGGTTGTGATGTCGAGTTGCTCGTTGCTGGTATTGTTTGCTCCGACCTGAAAAGCAAAAGTACCAACGCTCGCACCAATAATAGACACTCCGTTGAACTGAGTCACTTCGGCAATCCGTGATATTTCAGTATTCAGCGCCTGAAACTCAGCATCAAGGTTGGCAAGATCAGAGGTGCTGTTAGTTCCATTAGCTGCCTGCACGGCGAGTTCACGCATCCGTTGCATCATGTTGCCAATTTCCTCATAGCCACCCTCGGCTACCTGCGCAAACGAGATCCCGTCATTAGCATTTCTCATGGCCACTGTCATGCCACGTACCTGCGAGTCCATGCGTTCAGCAATCGCCAGACCTGCTGCATCGTCTCTTGCGCTGTTAACGCGCAGACCGGATGACAGTCGTGCCAGCGACGTATTCATTAACTCCTGAGTGTTTGATAGATTTCTCTGCGCCGTGAGAGAAGGTATATTTGTATTGATTGTTTGTGCCACTTTTCTATATCTCCGTATATAGTTGGCGGGAGTTTATCCCTTCTATTTGATTATTGCTGGCTTACGTAATAATTAACGTAAGTACTTGGATTAACGACATGGCAATATCCTTCTTAAACAGCGCTGATGACAAACTACATTAAGTATGGAGCCGACCTTTTTAAATCAATGGAGCATTCTTTTTCGATAAATAATTTCTTATGGAAATGTCAGTATGTATAACGTTATAGGGTTATAAGATTTATTTGTTTATACTTCAGAAATTTAAGCAAATTCTTTAGTATGAAGTTGCAAAGGTAGTGGAATAAATAGTTTACAGAAGTGCAGGACGCATTCGGGAAACAACAGAGAATAATATGACTGATGTATTTGGGCTCGTAGTAACTGCCAAATAATTCGCTACATCAATATATATAGGCTGGTAAGAAGCGAAAACAGAACGTGGTATGCTATTTAATAGCGCGAGACTTCGACAACACGTCCCGTAGACAATACTACCATAAAAGCGATAAATAGAGCCGGGCGTATGGCACGCTATGCCATCGAATTCCGGTCTTGCTGTGATGACTATGAATGTGAATATTCTGTCATCGACACGTTATCGTGTAACACAACCGGGTGTGTTTTATCATGCTATATTAGGTTGCTGCTATAGCATAACATTGAAATCATAGAGTAACCTTCCCGCTTAAAATACGGCTATATTTTCTTGCCCGCGAGTGCCAGGGAAGTTTAATCAGTTGCATGGTGCACGATCGTATATTTGCAATATCGAATAGCATACACAGAAAATAGTCATTTGCAATTGGAACTGGCAGCGGAGGGTATAGCTACGTTATATCAGATATCAGACTATCGCTGAGATGAGCTGCTTACTATTCTGCCTGTAGCGTATTATGTCCTGTGTACACACATTCGTTGAGTGTAGTAAAAAAACAGCCGGATAGCAGGTATTGCTATCCGGCTGAGTTAGTTTGCCTCGGAATTATTGTTGTTATTTACCCCAGGAGGGATAATACGCTTTGAGGCTGCGCGTTCGCCTGGGCCACCATGGATACACCAGCCTGCTGAAGTATCGAAGCCCGTGTCATATTGGATGTTTCCACCGCGAAGTCAGCGTCTACGATTCTGCTTCGCGCTGCGGCCTGGTTTTCCATGCCTACCTGAAGGTTACGAATAGCGCTTGAGAACTGACTTTGTGTTGCACCGAGTTCTGCACGCAGGCTCGTGACACTGTCAATGGCTACATCGAGTGCGTCGATAGCATCACGAGCGTTAGACGAAGTATCGATGCTGTCAGTGATGGCGGTAAGCGCGCTGGTTGTGATTGTTAATTGTTCATTAGTAGTATTGTTTGCACCAACCTGAAAAGTAAATGCGCCAACACTGGCACCGATTATCGACACACCATTAAATTGTGTCACCTCAGCGATTCGATCAATTTCGGTATTGAGCGCTTGAAATTCAGCATCAAGGTTGGCAAGATCTGAGGTACTGTTAGTGCCGTTTGCCGCCTGAACAGCCAGTTCACGCATACGTTGCATCATATTGCCTATTTCTTCATACCCGCCTTCTGCAACCTGAGCGAATGAAATTCCGTCATTAGCATTGCGCATAGCCACGGTCATACCACGAACCTGCGAATCCATGCGTTCCGCGATTGCCAGGCCTGCTGCATCGTCGCGAGCACTGTTTACCCGTAAGCCGGACGACAGTCTGGCCAGTGAGGTATTCATTAGCTCCTGGGTATTAGACAGATTCCGCTGAGCGGTTAGAGATGGGATATTGGTATTAATTGTCTGTGCCACGTCTATATCTCCGTATATAGATTGATGGGATCTCGTCCCAATATTTTTTAATATTGTGCTTACAGGCGAGATTTTGCTCAGTAAGTATTGGCGATAACGACGTGGAATCTGGCGCCTTAAACCCGTCACTTAACAAACTGGTTTAACTTACAAGCGGAAAATATTCTGCGAATAGGGAAATTCAATGCAAAAAAAAATTTGCATTGAATCCCTGATTTTGGCAAATACACGGAGTTGCGGCGGAGGTCCCCGGGAAGAGGCACGCAGCTCAGTGTTGTCGGACAAGGCTGTCCGGCAAGGGGTCAGATAAGCTAGCTTGGGTTTTTTAAACCTAGAAAACTATAGCCGGGAGTAATGTCCCGGCTAGAGCCGTACTTCATTGAGAGGAAGTCGTTAACCCAGCAGTCGCAACACACTTTGAGGCTGCGCGTTCGCCTGAGCCACCATGGATATACCAGCCTGCTGAAGTATTGAGGCCCTGGTCATATTGGAGGTCTCTACCGCGAAATCCGCATCAACTATTCTGCTTCTGGCAGCGGCCTGGTTCTCCATGCCGACCTGCAGGTTGCGAATTGCACTTGAGAACTGACTCTGGGTCGCTCCCAATTCCGCTCTCAGACTAGTCACGCTGTCGATTGCAGAATCGAGAGTGTCGATTGCATCCTGGGCACTTGAGCTTGAATCAATACTGTCGCTAATGGTTGTAAGCGCAGTGGTTGTGATAGTGAGTTGCTCATTCGAGGTGTTATTTGAGCCCACCTGGAAGCTAAACTCGCCGACACTTGAGCCAATGATCGACTTACCGTTGAACTGAGTGACCTCTGCGATTCGTTCTATTTCGCTATTTAGCGCCTGGAACTCAGCGTCAAGATTGCTCAGATCCGAGGTGCTGTTGGTGCCGTTTGCTGCCTGAACTGCCAGTTCACGCATACGCTGCATCATGTTGCCAATTTCTTCGTATCCACCCTCGGCTACCTGAGCAAACGAAATTGCGTCGTTGGCATTTCGCATGGCCACCCCCATGCCGCGCACCTGCGCATCCATTCGCTCGGCGATCGCGAGACCGGCTGCATCATCTTTTGCACTGTTTACCCGTAAGCCGGATGACAAACGTGATAAGGACGTGTTCATTAGCTCCTGAGTATTGGACAGATTCCGTTGCGCGGTAAGCGAAGGAATATTGGTGTTAATCGTCTGTGCCACTTCTATATCTCCATATATAGCGAGTAGGGACTTTTGTCCCGTTATTTTTTATTGTTATCTTAGCCACGCGAAAAATCACGTACCAAGGTTGCGGTTTAACGACGCAGTGCAATCGTTCTTTAACCGCAGTCCTGAGACTTTAGTTTAACTTGGTATAGGAAAGTACAGGCGTGATAGGAAATTGTGCCTGAAAAAAAGTTTGTACTGAGGCGGACTTCCCCGGGCCAAAACGTTCGGCTCGCGAAGCGCGGCAGAGATATGATCGTCTGGTCAGGTGTGCCAGCGCACCGTAACTGACACGGTGATCACTGTGGGGCGTCGCGATTTTAGGGAATCGGCCTGCGCAGTTACCGATCGCAGGTATCAGTACTGAAGGGCGCAGTTGGCTTTGGTGCGCATCGCAGAATAGGCCGTCGCGGCAGTAATCCAGTGATTGCGACTTACGATACAGAAGCGGAGCTTCCTGCCAAAGATGGCAAAAAAAGAGCCCGATAAAATCGGGCTCAAAACTCTCTAGGGGATGGAGAAAAGTGGAAAAATCCCCTGCGATGTTACTATTTCAGTTCCAGCATCCGCAGGGTGCAAATGTTCATTTCTGGAATAACTCAGTTATCCGGCAGAGTCACGGGATTACTCTGTGTGTAACCCCGTACGCGTAAGGTCTCTACCCGAGCAGCGACAGCACTTGCTGTGGTAGCGCATTGGCCTGGGATATCATTGAAGTTCCCGCCTGACTCAGGATCTGTGCTCTGGTGAGGTTGGTTGTTTCAAGTGCGAAATCGGCGTCCATTATTCTCGCTCTCGCAGCCGATTGGTTTTCAGCGCCAATTTGTAAATTGTTTATGGTGCTTGTAAAAATACTCTGAGCAGCACCATAAGTCGCCCGATCGGTGGTAATTGAGTCAATAGCTGTGTCAATACCATCCATTGCTGCCTGCGCGTTCGTCAGTGTGTCAATGGTAAGTGCGGTTGCGGATATGGCCGCAGTCGTCACGGCAAGCTCATCTCCGTTGTTAGCGCCCACCTGGAAAGTAAATGTGCCGGCATCGGCACCGAGAATTTCAAGGCCGTTGAATTTTGTCGCGGTGCTGATACGTGCAATTTCAGCATCGAGTGCGACAAATTCGGCGTTCAGGTTAGCGCGATCCTGCGTACCGTTGGTGCCGTTTGCTGATTGTACCGCCAGCTCGCGCATTCTCTGCAACATCGCGCTTACTTCCTGCAACCCGCCTTCAGCGACCTGCGAGAGTGATATCGCATCATTGGAATTACGGATAGCGACAGTCATACCTCGTACCTGGGTATTCATTCTCTCGGCAATTGCCAATCCTGCAGCATCGTCCTTTGCGCTGTTAACGCGAAGTCCGGAAGACAGGCGTTGAATTGCACTTTCAAGCTGGCCCTGCGTCTGTGACAAGTTGCGCTGGGCTGTCATAGACATGACATTTGTGTACACGGAGAGAGCCATTTATAATTCCTTTTTAAATTGATGTTGATTTAACAGTGGCTACAAAAAAGATATCGGTTTATGTTTTTCATTCTTTATATTTTAAAGGCATATTTGTAAAAGTTAATAAGCTACTTTAAGTGTAAACACGTACTGGCATGCACCGTTATTACGGTAAATCTACAGATTGGCGTTGGATGGATTATCTGATAGTCGATTGCCAGCCTGGTTGTTGTATCTGTATGCGTGCAGGCCATAAACCCAGTGACACGACGATAGCTAATAATGTGCTCTTTATTCACCGTAATATTATTGTTCTCGAACAACGAGGTCATTGAGGTTTCGAAAACTACCGGGTATTTAATGAACCTGGGCAGTACTGGTCCGGGTTCATCTGCTGGGGCGTGTGATAACACGGCTCGAAGCCGGAAGCGTCACGGCAAGGCCAAAAAAGCAGGGGTTTAGCACCGTCCACATTGTTCCGGTGCTACTTGACGGAAGATAAATCCACGGTGACGCGGGCGGGGCAGCAAACGGTGACTGAATTTGTCAGTTGCCCGTCATCGTTAAAAAATGTTTGTGTCCAGCAGCGTTGCGCTACATATAATTAAAAAGCGATAAGTCCTTTATTCTCGAATAAGTGGTTTGTACCGCTTCCAGGGTCTGGATTTCAAACTGGAGTCGAGATATCGCGTCGGCATAGTCCAGTCCATCCGTAGTTTCCAGTTCTTCGCGGAGCATCAGCTCGACAGCGCCATTGTTGTCGCGTGCGGTTTCTATTCTGCCCAGGCGGTCGCCGACATTGGCCCGATACGCGTTTAGTTGATCCTGGGCCATATCAAGTTCTACCAGCAGCGCTCCCATATCGTCATGAAATGCAGCTCTCGCGGCGACGGTCACCGGTGTGGCGAGCGTGGTTTGCAGGTCAGTAATTGTGTTAAAGATGGATTTATCAGTTCCGCCGACATCATAGTTCAGAAGTTCATTACCGGAGGTTCCGACTGATATCTGGTTGTTGAAACCAATGTTTACCAGTTGAAAACTGTCATTGCCGTCGTACTGGTTAGTGTTCGAGTCCGGATAGGGCTTTACCTCACGGTCGGTGCCCGAGAAAAGATATTCACCGTTAGGACCTCGGCTGTTTGCCAGCGATCGTAATTCTTCACTGCGCATATTTACGCTTTGCAACAGCGTTTGCCGATCCTGATCTCCCATGGCGTCATTGTTTGCCTGCAGGGCGAGTTCGCGAATCGATGAAACCACATCGGACAATGAGGCAATAGCGCTTTCTTCCATGCTAAGCCGGCTTTGTGCGTACGTATTGTTCCGCTCGTACTGTGTCACCTGTCCCAACGATTGTTGAAGCACCAGGGATTTGCTTGAAGCAGCCGGGTCGTCAGCCGGATCGAGCACTCGTTTCGAGTTGGATATTTGCGCCTGAAGTTCCGCAATTTTGTTCAGGGACGATTGATTATTTGCAGCAAACACTCTGGTTTGGTAGCTCTGAGTAACTCTCATTATTTATGCTCTGTTCATTGCGGCAATAAGTGTGTCGAACATGGTGCCGGAGGCAACCATTACGCGTGCGGATGCCTCATACGCCTGCTGATATTTGATCAGATTCGCCGCTTCTTCATCGAGACTGACGCCGGACATCTGGTCGTGGCTGCTCTGGGTGCTCTCGAGGATGCTGGCCATTGATTGCAACTGTACCTCTGCCGACCTTGTGGCCGAACCAACGCCGGCAACCATAGCGGCGTACTGTTCACTCAGAGTCACTTCACCGGCGTTAAATATCAGTGAATCGCGAATGTCCGCCATTGATTGCGAGACTGGCAGATACTGTTGCGCCGTTGCGCCGACCATGGTGGCAAGGTCCACAGGGTTAACATCTTTCACTTTAATCGTTTCCGCAACACCTGCAAATGGTTTAATCAGGAATGAGTCACCTGCCACTGCGGCACCGCTGGCCGTGAAACTGATGCCGTCCATGACGATATTTGCACCACCGGTGACCTGTATGTTGTCCGACAAGCGTGTTACGGTATAGCCGCTGCCGTCATAGGTCATCAGATAGGGTGAGGTAGTAGTCACCGACGGATCCAGAAGACTAACTGTTGCATTGGCTGTCCCCTGATTGGCGGCGTTTCCAACCGGGATTGACAGCGACTGGTCAAAAAACTCGGCCCGTGTCGTCGGGTCCCCAGCGGTCGCCGGATCAATTTCCTCGTAGGCGTCATTGACGGCAAATGCGAGCCCGGCAGCAAGCTGACCGAGCTCGCTCCGGGTCTGATCGAGTACATCCCGATTAAATTCGAGGAGTCCGCCAAGTGAGCCACCAGTGGGCTCGGATACCGGTCGGCTGCCCACCCCGGTATTGATTATGAAAGACATGCGCTCCGGGTCTGCCGAGTCGTTTGCCACCGAGAGTGTTGCTGGTCCAGCAATAGTCACCAACGGCACACCGTTGGTGGTAGCGACGTCGATGCCCATGTCGTTTCTTGGTAAAGGCCTGATACTGACGTAAGACGACAGTTCGTTTAATAACGAATCACGCTGATCCAGCAGGTCGCTTGGCGGATTGCCTGACTGATTGGTAGATCCGGCTGCGATTTGTTGATTGAGCGCGTATATTCCTGCTGACAGTTCGTTGATTGCTGCAACATCGCTTTTGATGCTAAAGGTAAGGTCTGCCTGTAGTGTCTTAAGCTGACCCTCCACAAAGTTCATCCGGCTGGCCATTGTCTCAGCGGTAGCAATTACATGCTCTGCGGTCGCCTGCGCATGCGGGTTGTTTGCCGCGTCCTCCAGTGCATTGAAAAAATCTACCTGCGCCGCATTAAGCCCGGTATTCTCTTCTACGAACAGAGTGTTTATACGGCCGGTGAGCTGACTCAGTGATTCTATACGGTGGTATTCCGAACTCACTGTCTGAAGCCGCGACTCAACTAAGTTGTCGTGTACTCTTTGGATGGAGGCCGTACGTACGCCGGTACCTTCAAAGTACGCGCCTCGTTGCTCGCCCGGTCGACTGACGTTGGTTACTGACTGGCGAGAGTAACCTTCGGTATTTGCATTTGCGATATTGTGACTGGTTGTCGCAATTGCACGCTCGGCAGCCAACAGGCCTGACAAGCCGTTAAGTAGCGCGTTTCCCATGCTCATATTCCCTTGAGTACAATCAGACTATCGACTTAAAAATCACGGCCTTGAAGGAATATTCTCATCGTCAGTCTGAACACCTTGTGACTTCCGAATCGACTGCACTTTTAGTGGCCGGGTTTGTGTGGTGTATAGGAATGGCTTAGGCGGACTCCGGGCAGGCAGTGGTAAAAGCAGTTCCGCTTTTTAATCTGTACCTGAGAGACAACAGCAATATACCTTGTTTTCACGGTAAGTTTGAGACGATTGATTATCGCAACGGAAGGGTTTTGGCCTCGCTGATTGTCTATTCGTGTGGTGTGCAACTTGCTGCATACCAATAATGACATGGCAAAAAAACACAGGCGATCGTGCCAGGGAAACAATAGCATCGCGCTGGCCCGAACTATCAGCCAGGCTACGTGGGGTTAGCGAGTATAAGGGATTGGCGCTTTATGATCAGGGGCGCTATATGAGCGTCGTTGCAGAGGGGTTGAGACTGGCCAGCGCCTGGGATCCCATTGCCGAAGCGAACCTGCAGCTGTCTTCGATTCCGCGAGGCGCCGGAAATGCGACAGTATTCGGTGTGGGAATGGGTTATCTCCCTTTAACAGCTCTGGAGACTCGAGCTAAGCTTAAAAAGTTAGTTGTTGTTCCCCTGAATTTCAATCTGTTTAACACCATGCTTGATCACATTGACATGATGCCATGGATATCCCATCCAAAGGTGCAATTGGTGTCGCCTGAATCGGTGGTTGATCTCCCGGAAAATTTCGCGGTAACTACACCGATGCTGCAGCTCGCCGAACGTAAGGCCGAATCACTTCGAGACCATCTACGCCAGCACCTGGCGCAAGACCACGTTGTTGCTTTTCAGAGAGGTCGCGAAAGCCTCATTTCAAATAATATAAATAGAAACAAACTGACGGGTGAAAACGATGATGATGTACAAAAGATATTCAACTCAGCGAGTCCGGGTCAATCTGTCGTCGTTATCGGCGCCGGGCCCTCGCTCGACCATTGTTTTGAACAGGTAAGGGAATTACAGCACGACGGTGCAATGGTTGTAGCTGTGGATGCTGCACTAAAAGTCCTGTTGCACAGGGAGATAGTGCCAGACTACGTCGTTGCGATCGATCCACTGGACTCGATTCGGGAGTTTCTTGACGTAAAGCGATCTGTCATTCAGGAGTGCGGGCTGGTCTATTTTCCGAGTGCGGATCACCAGGCGGTCGCTGACTGGCCAGGTGCCAGGTATCGTGCCACCGGTACGCATAAAAGGTTTGACAGTTTCCGACAAGACCTCTCGTCTTCGGTCCTTTTTTCATCCGGTGGTGTTATACACCCGGCAACGGATCTCGCGGTCCGAACCGGTACTGAACATATCTACTTCGCTGGCGCCGACTTTTGTTATCCACTTGAGCATTCACATGCCAGTGGCGTGTCGGTGACTCAACCGAGTAGCAGTGTCGCAGGTGCAGGCTATACCGTCCGGGACTACAAAGGCAATGCAATTCCCTCCAGTCATAATCTGATCAGTTACTATAGAGATTTGGAACAGTACATCAATAAAATGGCGCCGGCACAGGTTCGCTTTACCAATCTGGGCTTGATGAGTGCGGAGATTAAAGGTGTGCAGGCAATCTCTGTGGGAGAGGCGTATGCCGCATAATCTGGTTTCACTGGTGGATGACTGTGCGGATTTATATCGCTGCGGGCGGGAGGCTCAGGCCGCGACGCTGCTGCAACAGGTGATCAGCGGGCTTGGAGAGTCCCTGCAGTCCGATCCCGGATTATTAACGTCGTCGGTTGAACAGGCGGTGGCGGCTCTGCTGGGCTGTCAGGAGAGTCAGGACTGGATCGGTCTGGCGGATGAACTGCAGTTTGTGTTCAAGCCCGAAATTGCAGGGTTTACAGGGAACTGAAAAACCGGCGCCTGCGCGTGGGTTTATCGTATAGCAGCACCGCCAGGTCCGTTTACTGATTGTCTGTAAAAGTCAGTTAAAGAGCGTAGCGGTGTAGATGTCAGCAAGGATGAATGTAATGAAGCAAATCGAACAATGCGGTGTACTGGTAACCGGGGGAACGGGTTCTTTCGGTAACCGGTTTGTACAAACACTGCTCAACAAGTACCCGAAGATCCGCCGGGTTGTCGTGTACTCTCGCGATGAGTTGAAGCAGTTTGAGATGGCTCAGCGTTTTCCGCGCAGTCAATATCCGAATATTCGATTTTTTCTTGGTGATGTTCGAGATCAGGCGAGGCTCAAAAGAGCAATGCGTGATGTGGACATCGTCATCCATGCCGCCGCACTAAAGCAGGTGCCGGCTGCCGAGTACAATCCATTCGAAGCGATTCGGACCAATGTTCTGGGTGCGCAGAATGTCATCGAGGCAGCCATGGACACCAGTGTTTCGCGGATTGTAGCGCTAAGCACTGATAAAGCGTCTGCGCCAATTAATCTGTATGGCGCGTCCAAGCTCTGCTCGGACAAGCTATTTGTTGCCGCCAACAACCTGATCGGTGAGCGCGATCTGCGTCTGTCGGTTGTACGCTATGGAAATGTCATGGGGAGCCGCGGCAGCGTTATACCGTTTTTCCTGAAGCAGCGGGAATCCGGTGTGTTTACCATTACCGATGATCGGATGACACGCTTTAACATTTCGCTGGATGAGGGCGTGCATATGGTTATGTACAGCCTTGAACATTGTCTGGGAGGAGAAATTGTAGTGCCCAAGATTCCCTCCTACCGGATTATGGATGTCGCCGAAGCGATAGACCCGGCTTGTGAGAAGAAGATCGTTGGTATACGACCCGGTGAGAAGCTGCACGAGGAAATGGTAAATTCCTGCGACAGTTGGAATACCATTGAGAATGATCGGTATTATGTAATCGTACCTATGCTGCATCACCGGGATCATACCGAAACCATTCAACTTTATGCCAGGCATCATCAGGCCAGCCAGGTGGAAGCACATTTTGATTATACATCCGATAAGAACGATGATTGGCTCACTGTTGAACAACTCCGTAAATTGATCAGAGCGCATGTCGACCCTGACTTCTGGCCGACACACGGGAATCTCACTTACATCAATCCGCTTAAAAACTCAGCGTAGTAAGATGACCAGCGCTATGCTTCCCTACGGCCGCCAACAGATTACAGAGGACGATATACAGTCTGTAGTCGATGTACTTCGATCAGATTGGATTACTGACGGTCCGGTCACCCAGGCATTTGAACAGGCGTTTGCAGAGCATGTGGGGGCAAAGTATGCTGTGGCGGTTTGTAATGCCACTGCGGCGCTGCATCTTGCCATGCGTGTTGCGAACATTGGGGCAGGTGACCGTGTAGTCACCAGCCCCAACACGTTTCTGGCGTCGGCCAACTGCGCAGCGTTTGTCGGAGCGACGCCGGATTTCTCAGATATAGACGCACGCACTTATAACCTGTGCCCGGTGACACTGGCTGAAAGCTGGCAGGCAGATATCAGGGCAGTCGTACCGGTGCACTACGCCGGTGGGCCGGCCGACATGCAGTCGATTTACGAATTAGCGCGCGAGCGTGGTGCAGTCGTTATTGAGGATGCCTGTCATGCGGTCGGCGGATCGGTATGCATTGATGGTGAGCTTCAGAAAATCGGCGGTCATCGTTGTGCCGATATGACCACATTTAGTTTCCACCCTGTAAAAACCATGACCAGCGGCGAAGGTGGCATGCTGGTTACCGACAACATCCACTACGCTCACCGCGCCCGCCAACTGCGTAGTCACGGTATTGTGCGAGCCCTGGAAGAGACTGTCGGTCTCGGCATGTCGGATTATGATGAGCGTGGCCAATGGTACTATGAGATGCAAGATCTTGGGTATAACATGCGGATTACGGATTTTCAGTCTGCGCTCGGTCTCAGTCAACTGGGCCGGCTCGAATCAAGCCTGAAGCGGCGACGTGAGATCGTCCACTGCTACAATCGCGCCTTCTGCGACAGTGAACATTTGACTATTCCTGCGTTAGACGATGATCGACTCGTCGACGATACATCATGGCATTTATATACCGTGCTGATCGATTTTTCGGTGATCGGGCTTGACAGGACTCAGGTGATGCAAGCCCTAAGAGATCGTGGTGTAGCAACACAAGTGCTGTATATACCGGTTTATCTACAACCGTATTACCGGAAATCCTACGGCTATGGCCAGGGTAAATGCCCGAATGCAGAACACTACTACCAGCAGACGCTTAGCCTGCCGCTTTACCCGGGTATGTCGGATGCGGATGTACAACATGTGATTGATAGTCTTATTGGTATTACCACCGCGCAACAATTGGCGGCCTGACATGAGCTGGAGATCGATTTTCTGTTTTTCAGAACATCTGACTCCCAATGACCGTGCTTATGATCAGTTTGTTGTCTTAACGCTGTAAACCTGCGCCCCTGCTATGTTTGTGACCATGTGAGTTATCAGTGTTATCTGCAAACACCCCAAAGATCGCGGTTGTATCCCAGGCTCGGACCGGCAGCAGCCGTTTGCCAGGCAAAATACTAAAAATGGCAGGCGGCAGAACACTGCTTGACTGGCACTTTTCGCGGCTCGCCTCCAGCGGTTGTGAACTGATAATGGCCACGACAGATCAGCCTAATGACGACCCGCTGGCAGTGTGGGCAGCCGACGCCGGAGTAGGTTGCTTTCGCGGCAGTGAGCATCATGTATTGTCGCGCTACCTCGAGTGTGCCAGGCGTTTTAACCTTGATGTTATTATCAGAGTGACCAGCGATTGTCCCCTGATAGATGGCACGCTTGTGAAAGAAGGCTTGAAATGCTATTGGTCAGCGCAGAATTCACGGCTTTATCTGACAAACGGCCACCGTTCCTTTGCGCGCGGTTTCAGTTTTGAAATTTTCTCGCGCGAATTGCTTGAAGAAGCATACCTCAATGCCACCGAGCTTTATGAGATCGAGCACGTGACACCCTATTTTTACTTCAATGGCAAGCCTGATATCACCGTAGAGCACATGTACTACCCACAAGACCGCTCGCACTATCGCGTCACCGTGGATACATCCGAGGACTACCGGCTCGTGCGCCGTTTGATTGAAGCGTGCGGGGCAGGGACGTACGACTACGCGCAAATCACTACACTACTGGACAACCGTCCTGATCTGGTTTTGATCAATAGTATGGTCGAGCAAAAGAAAGTTGCCTGAAGCAGTGCTGGTGAATCACCCTGTGGATACGAAATACGCCTGCCTTTCAGAACAACGGTATGAGGATGATGCTGGTTATCAACTGGTTGGTGTCCAGCCGGCGCATATCGAGTCAATCCGCATTTGGCGAAATGCACAAATGCGCATCCTGCGTCAAAATGCGCCGATTGACCCTGCGCAGCAGGCGTACTACTACCAGACCGAAATCTGGCCTTCCATGAAGGTATTGCAGCCTCGACAGATCTTGTTTTCTTATTTGTACGGTCCTCAACATATCGGATACGGTGGTCTGGTGCATATCGACTGGATAGCCAAAAAGGCGGAGGTGTCCGTACTGTTTGATGGTCAGGAGCGGTCCGCAAGTCTCTACCGGGAACAGTTGTCACGGTATCTTACTTTGTTAAAACATGTCGCTTTCAATGACCTTAAACTACATAGATTGTGGACTGAGGCCTATGATATCAGGCCACAGTTTATCGACGTGCTCGAGGATAATGGCTTCCTGTTCGAGGGCAGACTCAAAGACCATGTCTTTATTGATGGCAAATACACAGATACATTGTTTCATGGCTGTATTAGTGAGTCGCCGTAAACTGCGGTAGCGTTAAGGTGATTCTCCAGATTCTTTTGCAAAACCTCTCTTAACTGACGGTATCACTTTATGAAAGATATACAGATCGGGGACCGAAGTATCGGGGAGACACAGGCGCCTCTGATCATTGCTGAAATGTCCGGCAATCACAATCAGTCGCTCGATAGAGCACTGAAGCTGGTGGATCTCGCAGCTGACGCGGGCGCTCATGCACTGAAGCTGCAGACTTACACCGCCGACACCATTACAATGGAAAGCAGAAACGATAACTTTCTTATTAAGGACGATGGATCGCCATGGCGCGGTGAGTATCTGCACGATCTTTATCAGAAGGCGCATACGCCGTGGGACTGGCACGAGGCTATTTTCAAGCGCGCAGCCGATCACGGCATGCTTGCCTTCAGTTCACCCTTTGATGAATCGGCTGTCGATTTCCTCGAAAGCCTGAAGGTGCCGGCCTATAAAATTGCATCATTCGAGAATAACCACTTGCCCCTGCTGAGGAAGGTGGCAGCCACCGGTAAACCGGTAATTGTATCTACCGGCGTGTCCTCACTGGCCGAAATCGCCGTTGCTGTAGCGGAATTAAGGGACGCAGGTTGCAGCAGTCCGATCGCACTTAAGTGTACGAGTACTTACCCCGCGTCGCCTGAAAACACTAATCTCAACACATTGCCCAACATGCGTGGGGCTCTCGGCTGTCATGTCGGCCTGTCTGATCACACGATGGGTATCGGTACGTCTGTGGCTGCCGTCGCTTTGGGGGCATGCGTTATAGAGAAACACTTTACCGTCTCGCGCGCCGAGGGTGGTGTGGACGCCAGCTTCTCTCTGGAGCCAGCAGAGCTAAAGCTATTGGTAGAGGAGTGTGAGCGGGCGTTTTTGTCGCTTGGCGAGGTCAGCTATGGTGCGGGCGAACAGGAGAGCCAGAGCCGTCTTCACAAACGGTCGATCTACGTGCAAAAAGATATTCTGCCAGGCGAGGTGTTCAGCGAGGATAATTTAAAAATCGTACGCCCCGGTGACGGACTAAATACACGCTACTGGGACGTTATCATTGGCAAGAAAGCCCGTATTGCGATTGCCCGGGGCACCCCGCTGAGCTGGGATCAGTTGCTGTAAGTGACGGGTATACCAGGAGTGTCATCGGCGCGAAAACCGTCGTTAGATTGCGCAATGACACCCGCCGCATTATCACGTGCGCCAATACAATGGACAATGATTACCTTGGGCCCGTCGTCGTTGCAGTCATCACCGATTCCACGTTCTTCATAATCGCTATAACCTTGTCCGCATAGTCCGGGTCGGTTGCATAGCCGGCCTTCTGTAGTTCTCGTACAAATTGTTCGGGATTGTCGGCAGACTTTAGTGCATTGTGGTAGCGGGGGTTGCTTTGCAGGAAGTTGGCAAAATCTTCAATCGAAGCCTGTTCACTGCGATAGACCCGGAACGCAGCGATTTCCGACTGCATCGTGCCCTGACGGAACTCGTGGGTTTTCACCTGGCTCGTTTCGCCCTGCCATCGTGAATCTGCTTTAATGCCAAAAAGGTTGTGGGTGCTGTTGCCGTCAGCCGTGCTGGCGACCCTTTTACCCCAGCCGGTTTCAAGGGCAGCGACGGCAATTACCGCCTCAATGGAAGTGCCGATTTTATCCGCAGCCACGGAAGCGGCGGCGCGCAGACGGTTAACAAAACCTGTCGGGCTGTTGTCCTGTGACAGAAAGCTGTTCCGGTTGACTTCAACAGCGCGGTGCACTGAAGGGTTAAACTCAGATCCTGTCAGATGCACACCTCGCACTGCACCCTGTGCCAGGTGTCCACCAGTCAGTTGGCGGAAAATGTTTTCCTGGATGCCAAACGTACCGGTTTTACTGATCTCTTCGGCGATTCGCTGATCGAACATCTCCTGATACATCTCGCCACCGTTGCTGCCCAACAGACCGTCCGACGGTGTGGCTGCACGCATACTCTTCAGCATTGTTTGTAGTAGCAGCGCTTCAAACTTGCGCGCTACTTCACGGGCGTCGTTGTCGGAGCGCACCGCAGTCGTGGTGGTGGCAAGACTGTCACCACTGACCAGTCTGCCGATTGTTGTGTCCAGAGAATTTTCGAGCATTGTCATTTAGATAATAACCAGTTCGCCGCGCAGCGCACCCAGTTGTTTAAGTGCTTCCAGTATCGCGATCAGATCTGAAGTGTTGGCACCGACATCATTAAGACTGTCAACGACTTCCTGCAACGTCACGCCGCCGCTGATGGTTTGAATTGAACCGGCTTGTTCAGAGATATTAACGGTGGAATTGTTCGTCACAGCAGTCTGGCCACCCGCCAGCGGTTGCGGCTGATCGACATTGACCTGTTCTTTTATCGTGACGGTGATGTTGCCATGTGACACCGCGGCGGGAGTAACCGTAACATGCTGGCCGATAACGATGGTGCCGGTGCGGGAATTCACTACAATTCTCGCCACGGTACTCGCGGGTGTTACTTCAATGTTTTCCAGTATCGACACAAAGGTCACTCTTGATGCAGAATCTCCCGGACCGCGTACCACGATAGAGACAGCATCTTTGGCATGCGCCTGCGGCCCGCCCAGGCGAAGGTTTATCGCTTCCACGACACGGCGGGCGGTGGTGAAATCCGGACTGTGCAGGTTTAGGGTTATATCCGAACTCTGATCAAATCCATTGCCGACCTCGCGCTCTATGGTTGCACCGTTGGGAATGCGGCCTGCGCTCGAGATGTTCTTTTGTACGTTGGTTCCGTCGGCTCCAGCCGCGTTGACACCGCCGACGACCACTTCGCCCTGTGCGATCGCATAGACCGCACCGTCAATACCGCGCAGTGGCGTCAGCAGCAGCGCACCGCCTCGCAGTGAACTGGAGTTGCCCAGAGAAGACACCGTTACATCAAGTCGCTGCCCGGGTTTTGAGAAGGGGGGAATGGTTGCATGCACCGAAACAGCCGCCACGTTCTTTGGTTTTATCTGCATGCCCGGTGGAATCGTCACACCGTACTGCGACAACATACTGCGCAGACTTTGTTCGGTGAATTGCACCTGGCCCGTGCTGTCGCCGGTGCCTTCAAGCCCAACCACCAGGCCATAGCCGAGAATCTGGTTGTCCCGCACACCTGCAATGGATGCGAGATCTTTCACCCGCTCCGCCTGCGCGGTTGGAAAAAGCGTCACTGCGGCGAACACAATCACAAACAGCAGGTAGCGCAGACGAAACAGTCCCTGTGGGGAAACACTGATTTTAGGCACGCTGTATACTCACAAAAGATGAAGGGTTTAACTGGTGCTGAGCAACCGTGCGCAGTCGCAGGGAGTCAGCCCGGTTCGAAGTTGGTGGGGCGCCTGATAAGCAAGGTAATCTATAGTTCACAATCGCGGTCGTCAGTAAAAAACGCAGTCGGATAGGAAGTCCCATAGCCGTATCGAGCAGCCCATGAATTATGCGGGCTAGAACGGCCAGAATTTGCTGGTGAACACACGGGTAAGCCATCCGGCCCGGTTGTTATCTGCGATCATCCCTCTGCCGCTGTAGACGATGTCTGCATCGGCGATCAGGGTCGATAAAATTGTATTTTGCGGTGTTAGGTCGGTCGGGCGTACCACACCGGTAACACTGATGATCTCAAGCCCTGAATTTAAAGTCAGTTGCTTTTCCCCCTGTATATGCAGGTTGCCATTTGGCTCGACCTGCGTCACGCGGGCGGTAATGTTACCAAACAGGCTGTTGCTTTGACTGCTGTCACCACTGCCGCTGAAGTCCGAACTGCTCGATAATCCCAACGAAGCAGGATTGCCATTCACGGTGGCCGTTCTGCCCAGCACTTGAGGGGCGGCCACATCGACACCGGTTGATCGGCTGGCGCTGGTGCTGGCATTCTTGGCGGCATTGGTCCGTTCATCAAGAATGACGGTAATTAAGTCACCACGTCGCTTGGCTTTCAGATCTTCGAACAACAGACGATGACTGCTCTCCTGGTAAATCGCTCCGTTAGGTGCGGGAGGCTCGGCAGGGGTGCTGGTGCGTTCCGGCAACGGTGTCTCATAGACAATTTTCGGGGCACAGGCACTGCAGGTCAACAGTACCAGCAGCCACCATACCTGCTTAGCGTATTTACTCATATTCGTGTGCACTCTTTCTCTGGTTACCGAGCAACGCAGATAGACGCCATTAAATGTTGTTGTTCGCAAACTGCAGCATACCGTCGGTTGTGGATATAGCCTTTGAGTTGATTTCATAGGCGCGCTGGGTTTCGATCATACTGACCAGTTCTTCCACGATGTTCACGTTGGAAGTCTCGATGGAACCCTGTATGAGTCGCCCGATACCATCTATGCCGGGCGCTCCCTGCTGGGGCCCGCCACTCGAAGCCGTTTGAGTGAACACGTTGCCACCAACCGGGTGAAGACCGGACGGATTGGTAAACTCGCTAAGGGAGATGGTGCCGACTTGCGTCGGCTCAGACGCCCCGGGTGTCACTGCTGTCACTACGCCGTCAGATCCGATGGTTACGTTGGTGGCATCTGCCGGTATCGTGATGTTGGGTACCAGCGGATAGCCGGCTGAAGTCACCACCGTACCGTCAACACTGAGTTGAAACGTCCCGTCACGGGTGAAACCCTGCGTCCCGTCCGGCATTTGTATTTCAAAGAAACCACGACCTTCAATGGCCATGTCCAGCTGGTTGTCTGTGATTTGCAGATTGCCCTGTGTATGCAGCTTTTGTGTGGCTACAAGTCGCACACCGGTCCCGACGAGCGAGCCGGTCGGCAGAATGTTATCCTCAGCCGAATTGGTACCGGGATGACGTATCGTCTGATACATCAGATCTTCGAAGATGGCCCGGTCCCGCTTAAACCCGCTGGTATTGACGTTGGCGAGGTTATTCGATATCACCGCCATCCGGTTTTGCTGAGCGTCCAGACCGGTTTTTGCTGCCCAAAGCGCACTGTTCATAGTCCATTAACCTTTTCAATCATAAGTTCAGAGCGTTATTCACTGACGCTGTTAGCGTCGGATATTCATAATCGTCTGGGTCATTGTGTCTGTAGCGCTGATCACTTGCGCGTTTGCCTGGTAATTGCGCTGCGTACCGATAATGCTAACGAGTTCCTCAGTAATATCGACATTGGAACCTTCCAGTGCACCGGACTCGATGAGTCCCAGGGAGCCGCTACCCGGTGTGCCGTTTACAGCCTCACCGGATGCCAGTGTCTTCCACCAGCTGGTATCATCTGCATTTGCCAGCGCATCGGGGTTTCTGAAGTTTGTTAATACCAGCTGCCCGTGCACTTTTAGCTGGTCGTTGGTATAGCGACCATAAATAAACCCTTCGGAGTCGATCTCGACACCAGTCAGTCTGCCCGCCGGATAGCCATCCTGAGACAGCGCGTTGATGCCAGTCTGCCCCTGAAACTGAGTCACATCGCTGAAAGCAATGTCGAAGCTCATTTGTTCAGCACCGTCGGGCTGGAAATCGTTGGTAGTTACCAGGGCATCCGGATCGCCATTGGCCGAAAGGATCAACCCGTTTTCACTGAATTCCAGAACATCCCCTGCGGGCGGGCTGACCTCCTCATCGCCTACAAAGGTATGCACACTCCATTCGTTGGGTCCATTCTTCCTGAAATACATCGTGGTAAGATGCGACTGCCCCAGAGAGTCAAAAACTGTCGTTGAGTTCGCGTAGTTGTAGGAGTTTGGGTCTTCCACATCAAACGCCGGCACAGCAGGTACCTCGGATCCGACGTCAAGGTTGATATTCAGTGTCATTGATCCGGTTTTTTGTGGTGCCGCATCAGAAGCGTCGACCTGTATATCGGCCAGCTGAGAGACAATGACACCATTCTCGTCCGGCAGATATCCGGTTAGCCGGTGACCTGATTTATTAATAACAAAACCATCTCTGTCTATGCCAAATCCACCCGCTCTCGTATAGGTGGTTGTCCCGTTCGAGCTGAGCCGAAAGAATCCCTCACCAATCACAGACAGATCCATCTGGTTATCGGTTGTGGTCAGGTTGCCCTGCGAGAAATCCTGTGTCGTACTGACAACTCTCACCCCCATCGGTAATTGCTTGCCAGCGTCACCGGCCAGATACACATCGCCGAAGTTGACGTCAGATTTTTTAAATCCGACAGTAGCTGTGTTTGCAATATTATTTGATGTGACAGTGAGCTCTTTATTAGCTGCGCGCAATCCTGTCATCGCAATTTCTAATGACATCTTTATTTCACCTTGGTAATTTTATAGAAATTTATTTACATCACTGATTTTTATTTCACGGCCATCTTTTGTGGCCATACTCAAACCACTACCGTCTGTACCTAATTTCACGCTCTCAACATTTACCTCTACCGCAACCGGGGCCGCAATAGATTCTCCCTTATTATTCAAATACTGTATTGCTATCTGATACTGCCCGGGTGGGGCCTGGTCACCCGCACTTGTCGCTCCGTCCCAGGAAAGTGAATGGGTACCGGAACTGTTAGTGCCTAAATCCATGCTGTATACGACCGAGCCAGCCTGATTTGTCACAAGCGCGGTGGCCGAATCTGTCGCCTCAGTCAGGGTATACTCTGCCTGTATGGGACTGTCGGTTCCGAGATTGCCGGTGCCGCCATTGATCATTGCTTTTCGACCCACAAGGTTTGCTGCTGCCAGCAGCTGTGATGACGACTGATCCTGTACAAACTTCTCCATTGACGTACGCATAGCGTCAGTACTGGAGACCTGGCTGAACTGTGCCATCTGAGTGATGAACTCACCATTGTCAGTTGGGTTGAACGGGTCCTGATGGCGCATCTGTGTGAGCATAAGTTCAAGGAATTCGTTCTGACCTAACTCTTTTGGGTCGGCTACCGATGAACCGCTTTTCGTATTCAGTGAGCTGCTTGCGATTTCGCTGATATTTGTCATTGTTACTGGCCTAGCTTTAATGTCTTCAGCATCATTGCTTTGGAGGTGTTCAGAACCTCAACGCTTGTCTGATAGTTGCGGGACGCCGAAATCATGTTGGCCATCTCTTCTATTGAATTCACATTCGATTGGTAGATGTAACCGTTTTCATCGGCCAGCGGGTTCTCGGGCTGGTACATCGCCATGTTCTCGGCCCCGCTGCGCTCGATGCCGGAAACTGCAACACCAAGGTATTTTTTTGAATCCACTTCTCTCAAAACCTGGCTGAATACCGGGTTCAGAGCTTTAAATGCTTCGTCTTTACTGCCAGCTACCGTACTCGCGTTTGCAATGTTACTCGCGACCAGATTGAGTCGGATGCTTTGCGCATTCATTGCCGAAGCAGTCGTACCGAAAATATTGAATAAAGACATATCTATTCTCCACGCAGCGCTTTCATAAGGCCCGAGATTCTTCCACCAAGCAATTGCAGACTTGCTTCGTAACGCACGGAGTTTTCTGTAAATTCCGCTTTTTCATAGTCGGTTTGTACAGTATTCCCGTCCAGCGCGTATTGTGTGGGCACTCTGTATTGCAGCTGGGCATACGCAGAACCATTCGCCTTGAGGTGACCCTCCTGGCTGGCGGTGAGTTTTACCGCTGTAACACCCGGGGCGTGATGATTTGTGGCTGAGCGAAGTGCATCTGCGAATGAAAAATCGCGTGCCTTAAACTGGGGTGTGTCACCGTTAGCCAGATTATTGGCTAGAATTTCAGCTCGTTCCGCTCTGAGACTGACTGCGCTGGCGTACGTGCCAAGGTAATTATCAAGATTCACAATCATGACCAATATCGCATCCTGCAATTGAATTGAGACATGCGTAGGGCACAGCACACACCCTGCCATACGTTGTTTTGTGATTCGGTACAGATTTTCTTCCAAAATCGGTTAAAAAAAATCCTAAAGAAATATTTTTACTGTTGTGTTGCTAAATCCTTTGTCAGGTTACCGTCTGTGCCGACGACAGGAAAATGGCTGTGTCGAATTTTATATAAGCGCTTCGTTGTACTGTCCTTTGTAAGGGCACTCCTATTGCATTTCACCTTCTAAGGAAATGAGGATAATTCATGGATGCCTGTATAAATCGGATTGTGTCATCGCTGCTTTTATGTTCGAGCAGCGTGGTTTTATCACAAACGCACCCGCATAAAGAAATACAACAAGCGGCGACTGAGTTCGTTAGTCAACAATTAGGTAATGGTGCATCACCGTCAGAACTGGAATTCATCGTCACTGCACCGGATAAACGGCTCGCTGTAGATCGTTGCACTCAGGCGCTGGAGCCGTTCTGGCCTTACGAGCCTGGGAATCGCAAGACCGTCACTGTGGGGGTTCGTTGTTCCGGTGAGTCTCAATGGAAAATATTTCTACAGGCCGAGTTAAAGAGAATGAGGCAGGTGGCGGTATTGAACACTCCAGTTCGTGCAGGCGATGTTCTTGATAGTTCAATGACCACTACCAAGCGGGTAAACGTGCTCGACCTTAGATCCGCGCCTATCGATGATGTTTCAGGTTTTCTCGGAATGAAGTTCAGACGCAGCCTTCGGTCCGGCACGGCGCTGGCAAAAAATCTGCTGGAAATACCGCCCATGGTAAAAAGGGGTGAGTACATTCATATACTGTCAGGAGCCGGAGTGGTGGAAGTAGAGGCGAGGGGCTATGCGCTGAGTGACGGGCATATGAACGAGACCATAAAGGTGCGAAATACGGATTCAAAAAAGGTGATACAGGCACTGGTCGTTGACCGGGGCTATGTGCGAACCTCAAACTAGCCAGCGAGGGTGTAGTGATGACCGCATTGGGGTCTCTTTCAAATAACATTGACGAAAAGCTGTCCGAGCTTGAAGCGCTTCTGGACAGGGAAAATCGTGCTCTTTCTGGTCCGGACAATACGGTACTTGTGGAAATCGCGGACAAAAAGGAGCGCATTTTACAGTCTCTTTCCACGGACATAAATGGCGGGGCAGCACAACGTGATGATCATATAGCAACGCGGCTGGAATTGTGTCGCCGCAGAAACAGCGAAAACAATCAGCTGCTAAATCAGCGATTACGCGTGATCAGAGACGTTAATCAGATTATCCGACAACAGACTGGCCATCATGGGGTGGCGCTGTACGATGGATACGGGAACCTTGAGCGGTCGGTAAACAGCAAGTCACTGTCTGAAGCGTAGTCAACGCTAAGGGGTGGAATTTTTCAGTGTGGCTGCCACGGCAGGCTATTTCTGGGCTACCTCAATACGGTCGAAGTCATCGTCGATGGTAGCGACAGCATTTCGTCCTTTTTCTTTCGCCACGTAGAGCGCTTCATCTGCACGACTGATTGCCTTGTTCTGATCAATGTCTCCGATAGAAACGGTGGATACACCCAGGCTGGTGGTTACAACATCTTTGGGTGATTTTTCGTGGACAATACGAAGCTTTTCCACGACTTCGCGAACGTGGTCCGCGGCTACCAGTGCACCTTTGAGCGATGTTTCCGGCAGAAGAATCAGGAATTCCTCCCCGCCGTAACGGAAAATCGAATCCGTGTTTCTGATGTGCTCTTTCACTGATGCGGCGACTGCCATCAGTGCCTCGTCGCCTATCTGGTGCCCGTAGTGGTCATTGAACGATTTAAAATGATCGATATCCATTAAGGCAATTGAATAAGGGCGCGAATACCTGCGCATTTGGCTGAATGCCTGATCGAGAGCCTGATCCATGGCTCTTCGATTGCCGATTCCCAGCATGGGGTCTGTGACGGACAGGGCAGCCAGACGATCGTTGGTACGTTGTAGTTCCGCTGTGCGCTGCTGGACTTGCTTCTCGAGTACCTGACGTTGCGCACTGAGCAAATCAGACCGGGTGATCAGGCCACAGACTGTATCGTCCGGCCTGGTTACTACCAGTCTGCGGCAGCGGCTCTGCTTTAGTAATTTGATAGCGACGTTATAGTCGCTCTGTGCTGGTATCGTGATCAGTGGACTGGTCATTATTTCTTCGACCGTGCCGTGCTCGCCGGTGTCGAGCATAACACTGAGCGCTCTTGTAAGATCACGCTCAGTAAGAATTCCTACGGTTTCTTTTCCGCTGTCTATAAGCAGGCACGAAAGTCGTTTCTCGTACATTGCTCTGGCGGCTTCCGCAAGACTCGCGTCTACCTGCACCCGGGTGATTTCGGTGGTCATTAGCTCACTAACCGGGGTGTAAAACTTTTGATTTTCCATATCCGAATTGCTCCGTCAACGTATAGTTGGTGGCGTCCTTGACCAAGAATATTCGGAAGTACATCGTCAGCGCTCGAATCTATTGCCAGGTCTGGTTATCACATACACTAATAAGAGTATATTTGAGGAATAGGTCGACCCAATCAACTTATTCTTAAATCTGATTCGTGTACTGCACGGCTCAAATAATGACTCAACACCGATGCCGTATAAGGTAAAGCCCTTGTTAGTATTGGTGAAATACGGGATCGCTAATCGCAACGGTGTCGCAGATGGCAAGTTATAATCAGGCCGCTCCAGCGTAACGGGATTTTCGGCGTTTTTTAGAGACGACAGGGCGGGGTTGCTCAGAAACAGATGTTTCGAAATGGCCAGCAACCTTTCTAATGTTTGATACCTCGTAATCTATATCTTTCAGGAATTCACTATCCAGCAGGGAGATGCTCTGCTGGCAGACTAAATGTAGCTCGGTATTATTTTTCATTAACGCACTGATTTTATGCGTATGATTTTCTGTCTGCTTAACGAAGTTTCCGGATAAGCCCGCAGCTTCTTCAACACGGTCAACGATAGCGTCCATCATTTGGGCGGTTTGCCTGACCAGTGATGCTCCCTTGTCGACGTTGCTGACACTGGTATTGATTAAGGTCTTTATTTCTCCGGCTGCAGTTGCGCTGCGCCCGGCAAGGTTGCGTACTTCGGCGGCGACTACCGCAAATCCGCGCCCCTGATCACCCGCACGTGCCGCTTCAACAGAAGCGTTGAGAGCGAGCAGATTCGTTTGAAACGCGATTTCGTCGATGACATTGACGATGCTGGCTATTTCGTCGCTGGACTGGGTGATCGAGTGTACCGAGTCCATTGCATCACTGAGAATGCCACTGCCTTGCTTTACGTGTTCGGTGGTTTCATTGGCAAGCGTGCTGGCAGCGCGAGCGGCCTCAAGTAAATCTTCAGTGGAAGTGGACAACACGGTCACTCTGTCCCCGTTTTTTTGCAGTTGTGATAACTGCAGGTTCATGTTTGTTGATAACTCATTTTTAGTCTGGTGCAAGCCATCAGCGGCTCCCGTCAGATGGCCCGAGCTCAGGCGAAGCTCCTCTATGACATTACGCACGGCTTGCACTGCAGTGTCGGCGGCGATTTTCACTTTCGCGAACTCGCCGTTATATTCCTGCCTGAGCACACTGCTAAAGTCTGCAGCAGCGATGGCACTAAACAGCGTTTCCAGATCGTCGATAATGCACTGGACACACTTGACAAGCGAGCCTATTTCCCGGTGTGTATCTGTGTTT
This sequence comes from uncultured Granulosicoccaceae bacterium, assembly GCA_964583825.1. Classification (GTDB taxonomy): domain Bacteria; phylum Pseudomonadota; class Gammaproteobacteria; order Granulosicoccales; family Granulosicoccaceae. Next base: position 15,438 of record CAZOXM010000008.1, on the reverse strand, counting down.
GAACCCAATTCGCAGCCGGGCTCGACAGCTTTGCTGAAATCACCCTTTATTAGCGATTTCAGTTGTGCAGGAATTGTCGTGTAAACGGCCGATTCCAGCTGGTGGTGCAGCGTATAGTCATGGCATTCCAGTACCGTTCCGGTCGCGACGCCCTGGTTATTTGAAAGTGGGTGAGCCACGGCGCGTATTCTTTTGTCTTCTACCGTAAAATAATGCTTTTCCCCATTCCTATGTGGCGACAGCAACTGATGAAGGTCAGGCATTTGCGGGATTAAGTGATTAATGGTGCCTGTGGGGTGAGTGCCTCCGCCTGTTTGCAATGGATCCAATTCCGAGAGAGGCAGGTGGGTTAGCATCAGTCTTCGCGCGGCTTCATTATAAAAAGTTAGCTGATTTTTCGCGTTGATAACAATGATGGCTGTCTCGAGCGTTTCGATTGTGTCTTCCAGCCTTTGATACGACGCTTGAATCAGATTCGATAAGTCTGCCTTTTTATTAGTTTCTTCGGAAAGCACCCCCAGGGATGCTGCCACCGAACTTTCCCTGTTGATGTTTTCAGGGTCAATTTTTAGTGCTTCAAGCGAAATACGCTCGATCAGCTGTCGGAGCCGGGCCGGGGAAGCACCCATTTGTCGGCAAAGCCAGAGTGTAAAGGGGACAGCCAGTGCCATGAATACTAATGACAATAGTTGCCCGGTTGTGTACCAGCGGTCTATTTCTTTAACGTCACGTATAACACTATCGTATAGCGTATCCCGGTAGTGTTGATAACGATCCCCGAATACTTCGATTTTCTCCCGGATATCATCAGCCACGCGTGACGGGTGATGTGTACCAGGCTGCAGCCTCCCCGTGATACCCGAGGGGACGGACACGTCCATTTGTTGTCTCCGTTCGAGCGCAGGTCCGACTGTCTCTTCTATCCAGATGCTCAGAGCCGTCTGTGTATCGGTAAGCAGGCGCGCTGCTTCGTGTGCGTCATATCCGCGTTCAACGTACGAAGAGAGCGCTCTGAGGTTCTGTGAGATGGCGTTGGACGCAGGCCCCCGTTCATTGGTACGTTGCGCAATCGAATCCGGTGACGCTGCTGTTTGATCGACACCGTCACTAATCAGTGATAGCAGATACAGCGCATGCATATCACCGGCGGCAACAACCTGTGCGCGAATTTGTTGAATCAAATGACGGGCGGTGTGATATTCGACTGTTTGTCCGCCAACAGGCTCCGGAGGAGTGCCCAGACTATAAGGAGGTGATACGGTGCGCTCAATGAAGCGTGCAGACACCAGATCATCTGTGGCAGACACCAGATGAGAGATATCAGCGAGCAAGTCGCTTTTTCGATACCTGGTTGCGATGATTTGCTGCAATTCGGCGAGAAAGGTTTGCACCGCTTCCCGCTCACGGTAGACGCTATCGATATCCTGATGGTGGCCGCTATCTAAAGCGGAAAGAAACGTCGCATACTGTAACTGTAACCTCACATTCAACTGCTCGAGGAGGGCTGTCTCCCGCAAGGCACTGCCTTGAGAGAATGCCTGGTGCAACGTTTGTAAGCGTCTGGTTGCAAAGTGGTGATCTGTCCTGGTCTCACTACGCTCCAGCGCCTGGCGTTGAATTTCACGGGTCCTATCGGTGTCAAGTGTTGTCCGTAACGCGATTAAACGGTCAACTTCCCGAGAGAGCCATTTTTGCACACTCGAGTCGGCCTGGTTAAGCAAGCCGAGTAATTCGGGCTGGTCTTCAACGCTTCGTCGGGTATTACTCACAGAGTTTTCGAACATGCGCAGGCTCTGTTGGTAATTTTTCAGTAAATCAGCACCACCCGCAACCAGGTAGCGCTCAATACTGTACTCGAGTTGATCAATTGCTGCGTGTAGCGGAACTGCCTCTCTTCGTAAGCGCTCTGATTGCTGAGTGTGAATCAGAAATTCTTCGAGCACGCTCGGTGTATTCGATGCACCGTGCAAAAAAGTCAGCAATACCAGCGGTGGTGCGAGGACAAGAATTAACAGCAGTAATCTTACATCCGCCCGACTTCTAGGCGCATCCATAGTAACAGAATCCTTTCAGGGAAATGAAAGAGGCAGATCGCCCAAATCATCCTGACAGGTAATCCAGATCCATGCCGACAAACAGTTGTCGGCATCAAAAGACAGTGTAGTCTATGTGTTACTATTCAGTACCCTATCCAGAGTGGTGGAGAATTCCTTTGGCTTAAGCTTTGGTATATAGGCATCGACGCCAACCTTCTCGCCAAGCCTGATGTTCTCAGCGGCAGATAAGGAGGAGTGCATTATCACCGGGATACCATCAAACCGACTGTCCTCTTTTACCTTTCTGGTTAACATATATCCGTCCAGTACCGGCATCTCCACATCAGTGATAATGGCTTCTATCGTATCTGACAGCCGCTTCCCCTCAGCTTCAGCTGTCGTGGCGAGATTACCCAGGCTGTCCAGCGCTTCCTGTCCGTTCTTGGCGAAATGAAAATTCAGGCCCATTTTCTTGAGTATGGCACTTATTTGTTCTCTGGCCACACGCGAATCGTCTGCGAAAAATACAGTTCTGTCTTTGTTCCTCGTGGTCATTTCCGTGGTGCTGATGGTGTCCAGTCCGGTACCAAGTACTTCCGCAATCACTTGTTCCACGTCGACGATCATTAGCATGGTGTCATCTTCCAGAATGCTGATGCCGGTCAGGGTGTTTCCGTAGTTAACACCGGTTAACTCGGAAACAATATCAGGCGGTTCGCTAATGTGCTCCCAGTCGAGTTGAATAATCTCATCGACGCGATTTACAATAAAACCCTGTGTACTGCTGTTGAACTCGGTAATCACAAGTATGTTCTGTTCACTGTTGCTCGGGTACCCGTAGTATTTTTGCAAATCTATTACAGGTACTGCCTTACCACGTACGTTGGCAATTCCCGGACAGCACTCGTGTCGATTGGGTTTTTCAACGAGGTTTGGCAGGGTAATGAGTTCTCTTACTTTAAAAACGTTAATACCGTATAGTGACGAGTGCTCAGAATTGCTGTCCCCAAGTGTGAACATAATCAATTCGAGTCGATTGGTACCAGCCAGGTTTGTTTTGTCATCAATGGACTTGAGAAAATCAACCATAATTTTTTACAGTACATATCGTTCGGACAAAATACGAATATCATTATTGAATGTATTCAAAGCTTTTGAACAATATGTAATCGCATCTCCTTTGCGGTTTCAGGGCAGGTTTCCAGGCCTACCCAACTTTAACTCTTCAAGACGGTATAGCAGCTTCAGTCCGGTGTAGATAACTAACCTGCCTCTCTCAGCGGTTTTTCGATAATTTCGTTTAGTGCCCTGGAAAAATCGCTGGGGTTCAGTTTAGGAACGTATGAATCCACACCCACTCTATCTCCAAGACGGATCGTTTCCTCGGCGGAAAGAGAAGAGTGCATCATCACCGGTATTTTTTTTAAGCGATCGTCCGATTTTATTGATTTGGTCAGCATGTAGCCATCCATTACCGGCATTTCAACATCAGTGACAATCGCTGTTATCATCTCTGTCAACGGGGTGCCGCTGTCCTGTGCCTTGTTGTCAATGTCCCGGAGCAGTTCAAGTGCCTCCTGACCATTGTTGGCGCACAGAAAATTGAACCCCATTTTTTCGAGCATTTTCTGTATTTGTACTCTTGCGACTCTTGAATCATCAACAAACAAGACCGTTTGATTTTGTCCGGTAGTCGGCAGTTCAGTTGCTGCGATGATATCGCGTCCACCTCCCATCACCTCCGCGATCACTTGTTCCACATCGATTATCATTAAAGTCGTAGCGTCATCGATCAGGCAGATACCTGTCAGTGTATTGCCATGGCTCAGACCGGACAGGTGGCTGACCAGTTCAGGTGGCTCCTCTATTTGCCCCCAATCCAGTTGTACAATTTCATCAACGTCACTCACGATAAATCCCTGAGTGGTGCCGGCAAATTCTGTTACAATGAGTATCTCCTGCGGAGCAGTGGCGTTATTGGAACGGCTGAGTCCATAGTATTTTTGAAGGTTAATTACGGGAACCGCTTTACCCCGAATGTTCGCAATACCTGCTGAGCATTCATGACTGTTAGGCTTCTGCGTCAAGCGGGGAAGCGTGATCAGCTCCTTCACTTTAAATACATTTATCCCATAGAGTGGTGCGGTGCCGGTTTCCCTGTCGTCGTTGAGATAAAACATCAACACTTCGATCTTATTGCTTCCGGCCAGGCTACGCCGATCACCGTTCATTTTAAATTTACCATATAGATTCATTGCCCCAATTCGAAGCAATATTGCAGCAGGTAACGACACTGCCCAGGTACTGGTAAGGTGCAATCGGGTGTCGCATGATGTTCAAGCGGAAGTGTCACTTAATGTTGCCTGACACACCTCATCTGCGAGAAGCAGGTCAATATCAAGTATTATTACCATTTTCTCTTCGACCGAGATTAATCCCTTCACCACATCCTGTATTTCATCATTTGAAAGTTCAGGATTGATTTGAATGGCACTGGTATCGAAGTTATACACTTCTGATACCGCATCAACGACTGCACCAAGAATCTGAGTTTGACCGTCAATTTCTGTTCGGAGTACCACGACTACAGTAGTGGAGTCGAATTCCGCTGACGATAAACCGAATTTCAGTCTCAGGTCGATTATGGGGACAATCGAACCCCGAAGGTTGATTACGCCCAGCATAAAATCCGGCGTATCGGGAACGCGAGTAACGCCATTCCACCCCTGTATTCCTTCAACAGAGAGTATATCCACACCATATTCTTCAGACCCCAGAATGAAAGTGAGATACTCACGGTGAGTTTCAGAGGTTTGTGCCTCTTGTGTCATCCGACATATCTTCCATGTTAGTAATTATATTTGGACCGTTGCCACAAGCACTTCCATGCACGGTGCGTTCGGATAATTGGAAGAGCCCATTCGGAAATCTCTATCCATTAACATGCTGTTTACCGCGATGGCGGAAAAAGCATCATGCCGCCTGGTTATGGGAGTGGCCTGCCTGTATTCCAGTATCAAAAAAGTCAACCAGTGAATTTAGATGTTCCGCCTGGGTACCCATCACTTCACTTGAGGTAGCGCCTTTTTGGACAAGCACAGAGTTTGCCTGCGTCATTTCTTTCATCTGTTCGACAGCATCATTTACCTGCCGTATCCCTGCCGTTTGTTCCTTGCCCGCTTCAGCGATCTCGCCAACCACATCCTTTACCTGTTCAACCGAAGAGACAATTTCAGTTAATACAGACTGCGAGCGCTTAACCAACTTTGTGCCAACATTAACTTTTTGCACTGAATCGTCGATCAGATCTTTAATTTCCTTGGCGGCATCAGCGCTTCGACCTGCCAGATTGCGGACTTCGCTGGCAACTACAGCAAATCCTCTTCCCTGTTCGCCAGCTCTGGCTGCCTCTACCGCGGCGTTCAGTGCCAGCAGATTGGTTTGGAAGGCAATTTCATCGATCACCGTGATAATGTCAACGATTTGGCCACTGGACTGATGAATGACATCCATCGAAGTGACCATTTCTCTCATCACGCCACCACCTTCTTCCGCATGCTTTCGTGCGGTGGCAGCCAGATTATCCGCATTTGCCGCACTATGAGCGTTTTGCGCTACTGTGGTTGTAAGCTGTTCCATTGCCACGGCTGTTTCGGCGAGGTTTTGAATCTGTTGATCCGTACGCTGAGCCAAATCCGTGTTGCCGCCGTTAATCCCATTTGACACGCTGGATACCAGATCTGCGGACTCTTTGATTTGGGATAGGATATCGATTAAACGCTCTGTTGACAGGTTTACATCAGACTTAAGTTGCTGAAACAATCCGCTGTAATCGCTCTCTATTCTATTAGTGAGTCGCCCAGCAGCTATGTCACTCAGTACACTACCGGTCTCTGTGATTACCCGTTCACTTACTTCCAATAGTTCGTTTATTTGTGAGGATAGCTTTGCGTAGAAACCGACCTTATCGGATACTGATATTCTCCTGCTCAGATCCCCGGAGAGTGCAGACGCAACGATGTCGTTTACCTCATGTTCAACGATTTTTTCCTGTGTCAGATCACGCCACTCGATTACGGTACAATCGGCATGATGTGAACCTGTTACTGGGTTTGCTGTCAGTCTGAGCGATAAACCACTGGTCGACAATTCCCATACGGTTTTATCAGTAATACTGCTGAGATTCGAAGCAATATTGCCGGATAATAAATCAAAGATTGAAAAATTGCTGCCAACCAGCGCGTTGGAGGTAAAGCCGGGTATGGCTGTTTTTATCTTACTTTCTATTGCGGTGAACAGCCTCGTCAAAGAGGGATTGACGTACACCACGGTGCCGTTGCTGTCTACCACCATTATCTTCGCCGTGGCACAATTTTCCAGAGCCTGCTTGATGCGAAGTGATTCTGACGCCTGTTCTCTCTCCGCTTCAATCATATAAGCCAATTTCTGTTGCATTCTATCCAGCGCACTCATGAGTTGACCTGGCTCGTCTGTTCCACCATCAGTGACACGGGTTTCAAAATCGCCGGTCTCGATCTGCCTCAGAAAGCGAATTCCCTTTTTGATTCGTGCGGACAGATTTCGCAAAATGGCAAAGGCCAGACACAATGCTATGATGATTGATATAAACGAAACCGCTAAAGTTCGATAGAGTGTGTTACGAGCAGACTGTTCTCTCGCCTCCAGTAGCGTGAGTAGCTCTCCGTTGATGGCTCTCCATGCCTGAACTGCCCCTTTAATTGCGTCAGTGCCTAGTGCGAAAATCTCACCTGATTCAATAGATATTTGCTCTGCATTGAGAAAACTGTTCTCCACATTTGTCAGAAAAAGGCGCTTTGCATCTTTGAAAGATTCCAGTGGGTCATCGAGTTTATTCAGCAATTCGGGATTAATGGTTGTAGCTTGTGTAATGTCGTAGTTGAGGTTTTTATTTAACGTGTCTACCGTACTTGTCAGTGCAATGAGTGTCTGTTCCTGGCTTGAAGAAATAGATTTTTTTGCGGCCACACCGGAGGAGAGACCGCGGAGCCGACCCATATTCTCTGCCATTTCAGGAATGCTTTGCGTTAATACCTTAATAAGACTCGCTGACTCTATTGTCGAGTCTACGCTAAGGCCGGATCCAGCGGCTACAAGCTTCATATAGTTATGTGCCTCTGCAATCAATGACGTATGTCGCTGAAAAGAGACAGGAGGTGAGAGTGACAAGAAGTCCCCCTGCAAGCTCTCCCATTCCTGAATTAATTCACTTAGCTTGGAGTCGTAAGCCAGTGGGTACCATCCGTCTCGTGGTAGTTCGCTCAGTGCTTTAAGGTCCTGGCTAACTAATTCAACCTTTTCCCTAAGTGCAGCCTCGGAATCTGATGAGCCATTGAGAAATGCATTGCCGATGCCACGGTGTTCCGCAACATGTTGCATCAGATCCCGAGTGACGCTGACGTGCGAGATGCCAGCAATCTCGCTGGAAAGCGTGCTTATATTTTTATTCGCGATTACAGCCGATTTGTAGAGTAGAATAAGCGCCGGAAGTAGCGTAATAGCGAGCACGAGCCCGAACTTTCGGGTGATACCCGTATTTTCCAATATTTTCATTCGTCTTCCTTGACGTGGCAGACTGATGCCTGCCTTATTGCAACAATGCCGAAACTTTACAACACTTGAGTGTGGGATACTGTTTCCCTGTACGTTACTACTGTATATAGGGCAAAAGACTACCGTAACTAACGTGCGTGACTGGCAATTTTCTATGGCTATGGAATTGATACACCCGAAAAATCAGCCCGGAGTTCACTTAAAAATAAAGGTGGCGTTCCCGGGCCCATAGCCCGGAATTTCTACGGTTACGCTAACTGTACTCACGTCATCCCCGAGTGAAGTCATTAGTTCGGTGTTAGTGGCGGGTGGATATACTTTTTCTAATCGCAGATGCTCAGACGAATCGTCCATGACGGCGCGAGAGAGTATGTTGGCGACCTCGTAAAAGCATTCCTGCATTACTGCGGATGGATCCTTGGATTCGATGGCGTCATCTGCTCCGCCTTTCGGAATCATCATTAGAATAGATCCGGAATATACAACCATCGCGACATCTGCGACACAGACTGCTATAGGTACGTCCTCATCACTGATATAGTTCGCAATATACCCGTCGTTTGTGTCAACCGCATCGCCTGTTGTTACAGTGACTTCAGCCCCAAACAGGGGGTCGAGGAGTGATTTAACCAGTGATTCGTTTGGTGCCGCACAAAGAGTTGCCATTTTCTTATCCTATGATCGCGCCAAGAACTTTTTCGAACATCTCGACGGTGAAAGGCTTTGATATCAGGAATTTTGCTCCATTCTCGCTTGCCATAGCACGCATCGGCGGTGATGCCTCCGTGGTTATGAAACCGAATGTCACATTGTTGCCATCCTCCCGAAGCTTTTTAAGGAGTTCAATGCCAGTCATATTTGGCATATTCCAATCTGCAAGTACCAGATCTGGCTGATCTTTTGCTATTTCTTCGAGAGCAAGTAAACCATCTGCGGCTTGTACGACATCGTTGTCTCCAAAGCCCGCTTGCCGTAGCGTTTTAATTATCATCAAGCGCATCGCTGTGCTGTCATCGACAACCAGTATTTTCATTGGATTCCCTTCCAGTGCTGTCCATTTCTTATTTTCTCGGTTCTGGTTCCTAAACCTGTAGAGTTTCGTTTAGCGACAACCAAACTCAGGGTAATTCACACCGAATTCCTTTAGAGACGCCTATACGTCGTTCCACCAATACAAACGTAGTCTCTGCACAGCTCATTCAAATTTTCTGAATGACCTACGAAGAGAAGATCTCCACTACGTTGTATATCGGCAAATTTTCTAAAAAGATCTATCTTAGTTTTTCGATCGAAGTAGATAGTGACATTTCTACAGAAAATGAGATTGACGCATTGATCGAATTTGAATGGTTCAACAAGGTTTAATTTCCTGAGCTCAATGCGATCCCGTATTGCGTGCTTAACCCTATACGATGCGGGTTCGACGGAGCTTTCTTTCCTGAAGCCCAGATTTCGTCTCGCGCTTGACATCGATTGCAGTTTAGCTTCTCCATAGACAGCCTTTCTCGCCGTTTCCAGTACTTTCTCGTCAATGTCGGTAGCAATAATTCTCGTATTCGACAGTGTTGCAGGCTGCAGTGACTCTGCCATTGATATTGCAATGGAATAGGGCTCTTCCCCGGTTGAACAACCGGCTGACCAGATCACCCGATCGGAATCCTTGTTTTCTTTCAGATATGAAATCATTTTTTCAAAATGATGGCATTCCCTGAAAAAGTACGTATGGTTCGTCGTTATCAGACTGGTGAACGCCTCCAGCGCTTCGTGCCCGGACTCCACTCGATCACAGTATTCACCGATCGTATCAATACCGAAATGTCTGAGGCGTTTCGCCAGACGCGCTTTGATGAAATCAACTTTTTCATCAGACACCACAATTGCCGTATGCTTGTAAACAAGCGCTTGAATCCGGCGGAAGTCCGGGTCCATCCTGGACTTGTTATAGGTTGTTGAAGTAGCGATTTGCATCCGATGCAGGTACCGTGGTAATGACACATCTGTTCGCGGTAACGGTGCAACCATGGATTTCTTGATAGCTGACAAGCAACCATTTTGTCTGTGGAATTACTGTAACCGTGTATCTTTTGCGTGCTTACTCAGGTAATGTGCTTATGCAACAGCCGTTTACTGAAAAACATCATGGATAGAGAATATATTCATGAAAAGATAATTCCTTGGGTTTGTAAATCTAGCCTTTTTTTTGCATGCATTTCTGCAAAAGCTATCCGTTGGATGCAACGGGTGTTATTTGGTTGTATATGGCAAATGCACGACATTACCACGATAACTAAATATCTGGGTTGTGTGCCGATAAAATAAAAGACTATCGAGGAGAATCACCCGTGGATGCTCTTCGATTTATCAATGAATGTAATTCATAATTATTTGGAATGGAATTCCGCCTACTCGCAGGGAGTGCGTCAAGTGCTGCAGCTTTTACAATATATCGACGATTGCAGGCCACGCATGCTGGCTACCGATTCAGTCCCCCGCCTGCATACATAATATCATCCGAGCGTATTCGGCTCGTAAGAATGCAGCAATTCCTGCCCGGCACACCAGCATCGAGTTGTTTTCCGGGCAGTGAATTATGCGAAGCCGCTGATATTAAAGCCTAAACAATATACATAATGGATTAGAGTTAAGTCGATGGAACTTGATCTTACAGAAATCTACGAAGTTTTCTTTGAGGAAAGTGCCGAGGGATTGGAGGTCATGGAATCAGGGCTGCTTGGCCTGGACCTCGGGGCGGCGGACCTTGAAATAATAAACAACATTTTTCGTGCAGCGCACTCTATAAAGGGTGGTGCCGGGACGTTTGGTTTTCAGGGCATCTCAGGCTTTACACACGGAGTAGAGACAATTCTCGATCAGATGCGGGATGGAGATCGGGATGTCACAGAGGATGCGGTACAGCTACTTCTGGAATCAGTCGACTGCATTGGCAGTATGCTGCAGAATCTAAAAAACGGAGAGCCTGATGATGCGCCGGTTCGTGCAGCTCTTGATGTGCGCATCAAGGAAATGCTTGAAAAATCAAACGCTGGCAGCGCTACCACCACAGAAGAAAAATCCGATGGAAATGTTGTGGAACCCGAGGTCAGTGCAGCCGGGACCAGCACGCAGCGGTATAAAATATCTTTTGATCCACAGCCGGATATTTTAAACAGTGGCAATGATCCACTGGTCATATTCAGAGAGCTTTCGCAACTGGGTAGCTACTCGGTCAATGTAAATGCCGGCGATTTGCCTTCCCTGCAGGAGCTGGACCCGGAAGATATACACTTAACGTGGGAGATCATACTCGAGACCAGTGAAAGTGAGAGCTCTGTAGAGTCTCACTTCGAGTGGGTCGCCAGCGAAGCGGAAATAGCAATAGAATTATTGGGTGCTGAGGGTGCTGAGGGTGCTGAGGGTGCTGAG
>CAZOXM010000008.1:0-4287 GCA_964583825.1 uncultured Granulosicoccaceae bacterium | reverse complement strand
GGGTGCTGAGGGTGCTGAGGGTGCTGAGGGTGCTGAGTCCAATCAAATAAAGGATGGTAATGCGGGTCAGCAAGACACTGGCGCAGCGCCGGCACAAAGTAACAAATCAGCTGGCGCCGCCCCTAAGCCAAAGAAAAAGGCGTCCTCCGAGTCGTCGTCAATTCGTGTAGGTATTGATAAAGTTGATTCACTGCTGAATCTGGTTGGTGAATTGGTGATCACTCAGTCTATGTTACGCAGGTTCGGGGAGTTTTATGACCCGAATGTGATTGATGAACTGCGTGACGGACTGATCCAGCTGGAACGACACACGAGGGAGCTGCAGGAGAGCGCAATGCAGATCCGCATGCTGCCGATAAACTCCAGTTTTAATCGTTTTCCCAGATTAGTCAGAGACTTAAGCAACACACTCGGCAAAAAAATTAACCTTGTTGTGTCTGGTGAACAGACAGAAGTCGACAAAACAGTATTGGAAAAATTGAGCGATCCACTCGTTCATCTCGTGAGGAACTCTCTTGATCATGGTATTGAGATGCCCGACGTACGAGTGGCGAATGGGAAAGATGAAACAGGTACACTGCACTTAAGTGCAGCACATGAAGGCGGAAATGTCGTAATCAAGGTGGAGGACGACGGTGCAGGCTTAAATCGCGAAAGGATCATGACTAAAGCGGTTGAAAAAGGGCTGGTGACGACCGGTGAGAATCTCTCCGACGAACGAATAGATAACCTGATCTTCCATCCGGGGTTCTCCACCGCGGAAGTAGTTAGCGATGTTTCCGGTCGTGGCGTCGGTATGGATGTCGTACGGCGAAATATCATTGATCTTGGAGGCCAAATTAGAGTGCAATCCTTTCCCGGCAGAGGAACTTCGCTGCGAATAAGTCTCCCGTTAACGCTGGCTATTCTCGACGGGCAGCTGGTTCGGGTGGGTGAGGAAACGTATGTGATTTCACTCCTTTCTATTGTTGAGACGGTACAGGTAAAGGCTGAGCAAATTAAGACAGTAAGCGGAAGCGGGGAAGTGTATCTGCTTAGAGAGAGATACATACCTGTCGCCAGAGCGGCGGGCCAGTTCGGCGTGCAGCAAAAACCGGAAGACAAGCCAGCTGACCTGCTTGTTATCGTAGAAACAGAGAACATCCGGTTCGGAATTTTGGTTAACGAACTACTTGAACAACAGCAGATAGTGATAAAAAGTATCGAAAAGAACTATAAAAAGGTGGATGGCCTGACCGGAGCCACCATACTGGGTGATGGCAGAGTTGCGCTGATCCTGGACATACCCGGCTTACTTCAGAATTTGAGGAATAATGGCGCGGTAACACAGGAAGAGCAGGATTTCGCAGTCGCTGCCTAGTGTTCGCGATTGTGCAAAATTCCTATGAATAACGGTATAAACATATGAACCAAAACTCAGACAACGCATCGACACTTGACAATAGCGGTGAATTTCTAACCTTTATCATCGGTAAAGAAGAATACGGCGTCGATATACTTTCAGTACAAGGTATACAGGGATGGAACGGAGTTACCCGTATACCGGATACACCCGACTATATGCTGGGTGTGATTAATCTGAGAGGCGCGATCGTGCCAATAATCGATTTACGCGTAAAATTCAGAATGGCAACAGCCGAGTTCCATTCGACCACTGTAGTCATAGTCGTTCGCGCAGAGCTCGACGGAAAAGAACACGTTGTAGGGGTGGTGGTGGACGCTGTCTCTGAGGTTTATAAGTTTGATAATGGAGAGTTGCAGACCAACCCGGAGTTCAATGACATCCAGAACAAGGATGCGGTCAAGGGGCTTATTTCCATAGAAGAAAAAATGGTGATAATTCTGGATATTGATTTGTTAATTGCTGATTGGCTACCGGATTTAAGTGCCATGAATGAGGCGGCATAGAAAGTTGACTGTCATCAAACAGATTTGTATAAAAATACGGAAATAGCTTTTTATGACCAGAAAATCTGAATCGGTATCCGCAAAACAGCAGAAAGCAGCACCAGCGAGTAAAAAGAAACGCTCCAAAAAGAAAGCTGCGCGCAAGAAAAAAGCGTCGGCTAAACCTGCGACGGCCAAGGCTTCAAAAAAGAAAAAAGCTGCCGATAAGGCGCATCGGTCGGCAACGGAAACGCAGACTCACGCGCAATCGGAGCCTGTGTCAGGTACTACCGACGAACAGGCAATTCACAAACCAGGGGAGTCGGCTGTGCAGGAAACGGATGTCCAGGCAGCCCGGGACGGCGCTAAGGCAGTACCTGTCAAAATGGAAGACAGCACACCGGACGATTCTTTCGTTTATATCCTCGATGAGCCGAAAAAGGCTGATGGAGCTGCAGGTGCCGAGCTGCAGCTCGGTGACGACAATGATGACAGCTTTTTAATTCTTTTTGACAATGATGATGACCCTGTCGATGACGAACCAGTACTGGAAATAGGTGGGGATGGCGCGTGCAGCATCAGCCTGCCGACCGATATCAGGCTCAGTAAACTAAACGCACTCAAGGATTGCTTTCTGAATTCTCTCGATGCGAAGAACGTAGAGGTGAACGCCTCGCGTGTAAAGCGTATGGACACTGCCTCTTTCCAACTTTTATGGTCGTACTCTGCGAGGCTGAAAGAAACGAATATACCCCTGGAAATCATTGGTTCGTCTAAAGAGTTCGATGAGTCAGCACGTTTGCTGGGTCTTCAGTTTTGATCATAACAAAGCGTCCCCTGAGGCCCAGGTTGCCGATGCATGATTGAGGAAAAGCTGTCGTCTACCCGGATAAGTGAACCTCTCAGGTTTATCGACAACACGCTTGGACTGGAGGTGGTGCAGCTCCTGCCGGGGCACTGTTATGTGTCAGCCAAAGATGAAATGCTATCCACCGTGCTTGGATCTTGTGTATCGATTTGCCTTTACGATCGCTTGCTCAAAGCCGGTGGTATGAACCATTACCTCCTGCCAGTTGGCAAAGAAGAGCTTAGCGGGACCGTCGATGCTACACGCTACGGCAACCACGCCATTGCCCAACTGATACAATCCCTCGAACAACTTGGTAGCCGGACTCACTCAATGGAAGCGATGGTGTTCGGCGGTGGAACCATGTTCAACAGCGAGCAGGATGTTGGCCGAAGAAACGTCGAATTCGCATGGTCGTGTCTGGAGAAACACCATATTTCAATTGGTTCTCACGACGTCGGCTATCCATTTTCCAGGAAGATCAGGTTCAACCCGGTCACCGGGAAGGCGATGATTAAGCGGCTTCCGACGCTGCAAAAAATCGAACCTGGCACGCTCGATACGCTGGCAGAGAACGATGCGTCGTGGCGGCTGTGTGGTTAGTACGTTTGTATGGTCTGTTGATTTCCGGCAACTGCGGGGCAATGTTTGCCCATTACACGCTGACATACTAGTGCCGATGGGAAGATCCTGGTCGTGGGACATTCGTGTTTTCAAAGGTGCGCGGCAGTTTTCTATACAAAAAATACCCATACACCCATTAAGGCCTTTGGCATTGACTCTGCGGCGCAATCCTGCGATACAAAGGCGTGAGAAGTAAATGAGCATTCATAATGGTTCCGGGGCTCCGCTGTTGGCGTTAGGAGCCTCCACAGGCGGAACACGAGCGCTTGAGGAAGTCATTGCCGCGCTGCCGATCAATTCACCGGGGACTTTGGTTGTTCAGCATATTCCCAGTCGGTTCTCACGAGCATTCGCGAATAAGCTCAACGAGAAGTGCGCGTTGAATGTTAAAGAGGCGGAACATGGCGAATCAATTGAACAGGGCGCTGTTTATGTCGCACCCGGCGACAGACATTTGGAAGTAGTTTGTCGAAAAGGAGACTATTTCTGTAGATTGTTGGATACAGAGCCGTACAGAAGACACAGACCGTCAGTGGATGTATTGTTCAATTCGGTAGCGAGGACCGTTGCCGCCAATGCAGTCGGAGTGATTCTCACGGGAATGGGGCGTGATGGCGCTGATGGCCTGCTGAACATTAAGCAGGCAGGTGGGTTCACCATAGCGCAGGATGAAGAAACCAGTGTCGTCTGGGGCATGCCTGGATCTGCCGTTTCCTCAGGTGCAGTTGATGTGATTCTGCCGCTCCACCAGATATCGGGTAGAGTTTCTGCCCTCTTTGGGGCTGCCGGTGCTGTTCATAGAGCGAATTCCAGGGGCAGCTGAATTCTTGCCGGTTGTGTGGCATGACATGGAGGCGGATCGCTATCGCACGCCCCACTAGCCTGCATTATTCATGATGATTCGACATTCAGCGGCCAAATTGATAAAC
>CAZOXM010000007.1:38793-78350 GCA_964583825.1 uncultured Granulosicoccaceae bacterium | reverse complement strand
CAAGCCCACCGCAGGCGAAACAAACCAAAACCACCATTCACAACCAGTTAACAATTTTCAGTCCCGGCACCAGATTGAAATGTCTGGTGTTGTTCGTCACGAGTATCAACTGTTGCTGCAATGCATGCGCTGCTATCAAAGTATCCAAGTTACCGATTGGGGTACCGCTTTGCTTAAGGTGAGCACGGAGCGCTCCGTATATTGACGATGCTGCCCATGGAATAACATTCAACCGCAAGGAAAAGTCATCTATCAGATCGTGGATTTCACCTGTGCGGCTTGGATGATTCTCGGCACCAAAACGCAACTCTGCCAGCACTATCTCGGAAATTGCGATATTACCGGTTTCGGATTCAAACTTTTTTCGCAACCTTTTTGATTTCGTCTTAAGCACATAGCTACAGGTATCCGTGTCGAGCATGTACATCAGAACAACTCGCGTTCCTGTGGTGGCTCATCGTCACGGTCCTGCATGAAATCATCTGGTGCGGTGTTCGGATCAGCAAAGAAATCGCCCCAACTGTGCTTGACCGGCCGCAGTACAAGCGTATTGCCGATTTTCTCGATCTGAACTTCATCACCTTCGATACGATATTCAGCAGGCAGACGCACGGCCTGAGACCCACCATTCTTGAATAACTTGGCTTTTTTCGACATTGTAGAAAGTATATATTTTTTGTACATACTATCACTTTTCCCTGTAATCGCAAATCCTGCTACCTCAAGCTGTATATACCGGCGAACTTAAGCTCGCTGGTTCTGAAATACCTTGCGCGGTTTTATCCGATGAAACTCGGGTTCTTACTGAAACTGACTTCATGAATGTCATGGGCATGTATCGCAGTGGAGCTTTATCGGTGCGCCGAAAAGACCCAAAATCTTCAGTGCACAATGTACCCCTTTATCTAGCTTTTAAGAACTTAGAACCCTATATAATCAGTCACTTAGGTGAGGTGCGCGAGTTAGCTGTGAGGTACAGAACCGATACCGGAAAAGTGGCGCACGGCATTCGGGCAGAAATTATCCCTAATATCTGCGATGTATGGCTGGATGCGCAAGAGGACGGCGTGTTGGGAGAGAGGCAAGAGAAGATTGCCGACAAAGCGCAGATTATTATGCGCGGGCTTGCTCATGTCGCCATTATCTCCCTTGTAGATGAAGCTACCGGATATCAGTATGAGAGCGCCGAATGCACTTGCTCAAATACTCGAAGCATTCATCGCAAAGGAACTGCAACCTTGGGTCAAGACTTTCCCAAATGAGTATTACGAGCAGTTGTTTAGGCTCAGAGGGATCGACTATGACGAAAAAAATGTCCGCAGACCTCAATATTTCGGTCTGTCAGAGATTTGGAGGGTATACGGCAAATTCTCTGCGACACAGCTTTCAAATATGACTCACGATGAAGGCACTCCTTGGAAGGACATATTCGATAAATACCAAGGTAGGATCCCGAGAAATACGGACATCACTCGGGATGCAATGAGAGACTGGTTTGACAGAGAGCGATCAGGCTAAGCCGACAAGCCTAGAACCGCCACGTAATTACTCTGTTCGTGGCTCGGTTGAAAGCCACCCTGACGAATTTACACTGCTAGAAGAGCAGCATCAAAAAGTTGTTTCGTTTCGTTTAGAGAATGAACGAGAACGAAGTGATCAGAAAGACCGAAAAATATACTCGGAAAGGGTATTCCTTCTGGCAATCAACTGGATAGTTGTGGTGATCGCAATCCTGCTGATAGACGGCTGTGTTCAGATGGGCGGTTTCTTTGAAATATCAGACTCAGTTATGATCACCCTGATTGGCGCCACAACAGCAACTGTCCTCGGGTTATTTGCGTTTGTCATGAAGTACCTATTTTACCGCCCCTGACCGTTTTGGAACCCTGATACATAATAACGGAATTTAGTACCGTTCTTACGTTCTAGATTTTGAAGGTGATCATTTGCAGGCGACCTAACCCGCACCCCGCGTTTGATCCGTTCCGGGCGATAACGTGGAGCCGGGTAAAAGCGCCAGGGATGGCGCGTTAGCGCTGCCGCACAAGGATGTGCGATCAGCGCGACCCGGTGGAGCGTTATCGACCGGAATTGCCGCAGGCAACCCAAAGGGCAGATCAGCAGCAAAAAGACTTTTGCTTACTTTTAGTCTTTTTAAAAGTAAGGCCCACCGCAGGTGATGACGCTCAAGCCCACCGCCAGGTGAAAACCCAAAACCCACCCCCACCGCAGGTGTACATCCAAATACACCTCGTTTACCCTAATCAAAGCAAGCAACCACCGAAAGACACCACCTCATGACCGATCAAACCAAGTTCCTCCTCACCGAGAGCGACATCCCCAAATTCTGGTACAACATCCAGGCGGATCTGCCGCAGCCGCTGTCGCCGCCGCTGCATCCGGCCACGGGTGAGCCGGTCGGGCCGGATGATCTGGCGCCATTGTTTCCCATGGAGCTGATCATGCAGGAGGTGTCACAGGAGCGTGAAATCCAGATTCCGGAGCCGGTACGGGATGCGTACTGTCAATGGCGTCCGACACCGCTCTACCGGGCGCATCGACTCGAGAAGGCGCTCGATACACCGGCCAAAATTTACTACAAATACGAGGGCGTCAGTCCTTCCGGCAGTCACAAGCCGAATACGGCGGTGCCGCAGGCGTTTTATAACGCAGCGCAGGGAGTGAAAAAGTTGAGCACCGAAACCGGCGCCGGTCAGTGGGGGTCGTCACTGGCCTATGCTGCCGCACTGTTTGATCTGGAAGTGAAAGTGTTTATGGTCAAAGTGAGTTTCGGTCAGAAGCCCTACCGCAAAGCGATGATGGAGACCTACGGCGCGAGCTGTGTGGCCAGCCCCAGTAATGAAACGCAGGCAGGCCGCGCTATCCTTGAGCAAACCCCGGACAGCACCGGCAGCCTCGGCATCGCGATCAGCGAGGCGGTCGAAGTGGCCGCCACCAACGACGACACCAAATACGCACTCGGCAGCGTGCTGAACCATGTACTGCTGCATCAGACGATCGTCGGTCAGGAAGCCATGCGACAAATGGACATGGCAGGTGACTACCCGGATGTGGTGGTTGGCTGTACCGGTGGCGGCAGTAACTTTGCCGGTATCACCTTTCCGTTTATTGGCGAAAAACTGCGCGGCGGACAGGATGTCAGAATCGTCGCCACTGAACCTGCAGCCTGCCCTTCACTGACCCGTGGCAAGTTTGCCTATGACTATGGTGACACCGCGAAGATGGCACCGATGGTAAAAATGCACACGCTCGGGGCAGGCTTTATTCCTTCGGGCTTTCACGCCGGCGGGTTGCGCTATCACGGCATGGCGCCGCTGGTGAGCCACTTACAGGAACTCGATCTGATCGAATCCGTAGCACTCGATCAACTGGAATGCTTCGAAGCCGGCGTGCTGTTCGGTCGCACCGAAAGTATCATTCCCGCGCCCGAGGCAACACATGCAGTCAGAGGTGCTATTGTGGAAGCATTGCGCTGTAAGGAAGAAGGCAAAAGCGAGACGATTTTGTTTAACCTGTGCGGACACGGGCACTTCGATATGCAGGCGTATATGGACTACTTCGAAGGCAAGCTCAACAACCAGACCTATGATGAGTCCGAACTGGCGATGGCACTGGCAGGACTGCCTTCCGTCGCGACGGGTTAGGCTACCGGTTAACCGGCACGATTATTTTATCAACTCATCCATAGTGTTATCCGAGGTAACCACGTGAGCAGGCCAGTTGTTGGCATCATCGGCAATTCCTACCATCTGGAAGACCGTTTCTACATTCAGATGGGAGGCGAGAAAAACTTCCGTGCGGTGGCTGAAGTCGCAGGCGCTTTGCCGCTCCTGTTTGCCGCGGTACCTCAGATCACAGACATCGACTCATTGCTGGACACGGTAGACGGGATTCTGCTGACCGGTGCCCGCGCCAACGTACACCCAACCCACTATGGAGCGGCACCGTCACCGGACTACGAACCCTACGACGACAATCGCGACAGCGTTGCACTGGCACTGATCGACGCCTGTGTCGCACGTGGCGTCCCGCTGCTCGGCATCTGCCGCGGCTTTCAGGAAATGAATGTGGCTTTCGGTGGCACCCTGCACCCGGAAATCCGTGACCTGCCCGGCCGCCTGAACCACCGTATGCCCCGGCTCGAAAACGGCGATATCCACCCGGACATTGACTATGTGTTTGCCGACCGCCACGATGTGTCGCTGGTGCCCGGCGGTTACTTTTTCAATCTTTACGGCAAGCAGACTATTCGGGTTAACTCGCTGCACGGACAGGGCATTCTCGAGCCGGGTAAACGGGTGGTGGTGGAAGGGATTGCGGAAGATTCAACGATCGAGGCTATTCGAATCGCTGAGGCACCGGGCTTTGCGGTCGGCGTACAGTGGCACGCGGAGTTTGACCCGCAGTCCAACCCGGTTAACCAGCAACTGTTTCAGGCGTTCGGCGAAGCCCTGAAAACACAGGCAGCCTGAACAAACAGCTTCATACCTATCACGGCGTGTAACACACCAACCATCGGGACTTAAAATGAAAGGTGCAGGCGGCACACCGGGCGGTCATTTGAAGTTTATCGCAGGCCTTGTGATGATGTGCGGTGGCTTCTATCTGCTGCTGAACGCAATTGTTGTACAGGCTCGCTTTGGGTTCGGATACCGCGTTTTCTCCTTCGGCGGCTACGGCGTTACCAGTGGCATGATCATGATTCCGTTCCTGTTCGGCGTCGCGATGATTTTTTATGATCGACGTTCTTTCTTCGGGTGGTTACTGGCAATCGGATCACTGATAGCGCTGATCTTCGGCGTTATATCTTCGGTCAACTTTACTTTTCGAAGTATGTCAGCCTTTGACCTGCTGGTTATCCTGGTGCTGGCGTTTGGCGGAGTGGGTTTGTTTTTAAACTCACTGAGTGAGCATTCAACGGATACACCGGGTTAAACAGGCCTTCGGTTATTTAAGGTACAGACTGCGGTCGAAAACTGACGCGACAGGTTTCATGGCCGTGTCTCCCAACCGGTGTGTTTCTTTCCTGAAGGACCGGCCACAACTTCAAACTGTTTAGGTTTAGCGCAGGCTTACAAACGTTGTACAGCACCGCTCGAACACCGGCCAACCGTAACCTGACAGCAATCGGTTCTATGCAACCTTTTGGCGAATCACGGCCGTACGTTCCTCGATTGAGTCGCTCCATCATCTGCCATGGGCGTTCTCCCTAGGCAAGTAAACACCAGGATTGCTGTACCTGTTATTGGAATGTGACTCTAAAAAACAGGTACTCAGGCAGAATGAGTAGTCGTGCAAAGGAAAGAGTGTGGTTGCCCGAAGCGTTACCGCCGTGCACGAATTGCAAGTAGCGCCCCCGTACTGTCCGGGGGTTTTCAGTCAAGGAGACGGTGCTATTGCGTATCCTCAGAGCCGGCGACAAAACTGCCGGACCGGTCGATGACCGTCTTGGACGATGGCGTTACGACAACGTCAATCGATTCGCGCTTGCCAGACTTGCTGATCACGTTGTAGAAAACGGCGCAAAGTGCGATAAAAATAATCCCCAGAAACACTGGCATCAGCTTGCTGGTAGGCGCACCGCAGCGTGGACAGGTGGTATCCATACGCGTTATTTTTCGCTTGCAGGATCGACAATAGACGATCGCCATATCAACTCCCCAACCCAATCATAATGCCTGCCCTCAAGCCAACCCGTGCCATACATACAACGCATACCGTGATTCGACGAAAAATCCGGAAGTGGCAGCCAAACGGTGAGGCAAGCAAGTAGCTTACCACTGTCAGTGTTTAACGAGTGCAGCGGGTGAGCAGTGTGTCTCATTGCCGGGTGGCGGCCATATCTGCTACCTGGCTGGCATCACCGACACCGGCCAGATCGGCAATTGTGTCGGGGTTAACTGTGGCGAGTTGACGCCCGCCCCCGCTTCCAGCCTCAATCGCTTTCAAATCGTGCAGAATCATGTCGCCAATTAACTGCCGACCTCTGTCAACCGCCGCGGCGCGATGAGGAGACAACAATGCGTTGGGGGTGCTGCGCAGCGGATGCGTCGCGGCAAGTGGTTCCTCCGGGTATACATCGGTGGCTACTCGCAGGCGACCACTGACCGCTTCGTCCGCGAGCGCGTCGAAGTCGATCAGATGGGCCCGACTCAGCACCACAACCAGGGAATGATCCTTCAGCGCAGCCAGGACCTGCCTCGACACGAGGCCCTGATTCTCGCGGGTGGGAGACGCAGTAACAAACAGGCAGCGCGATAATGACGCCAGTTCCTCAAGGCTGCACAACTCAACGTTGAACTGATCCACCTGATCCTGCGACAGCCACGGGTCAAACGCTCTTATTTGTGCATTAAATGGCGCCAGCAGCCGGGTCAATTCACGCGCAATCTGACCAAACCCGACAAATCCGACATGGCCTCCATATAGCGTGAAATCAGTGAGCGAGTTGTCTTCGAGCCAGCGTTCTCCGCCACTTCGGAAGGCCTCGTGTTCCGTGATCAGACCACGCGCCGCACTCAATGCCATCGCCAGTCCCATCTCGGCCACCGCGTTGCGAAAACCCGGAGCACAGGACAACACCTCGACGCCTCTCTGTGCGCACGCATGGTAGTCAATGGTCTCTGGAAAGGCACCGGACACTTCAACCACTGCACGCAGTGACGGTGCTTGTGCCAGTAATGCACTGTCGATCACCGGTTCGGCAGCAATGTAGGCAAACGCATCCGGCCAGGCATGCTGCAGGACGTCGGAAGGCACCGGCTCATCACGCCCCCAGACAATGTCGAACTGCTGAGAAAACTCCGCATAGGCCGGTTCCGAAAACAACTCACTCACAGTGCGCCAATGCGGATCGAAGATCACGACGGGTTTCATAGCATTTCCTCAGCAGGCAAATAAGTGCGGCCAGTTAACTCGACTATCGGTTTGCCCCGAATGCGCGTGGTCGCCGCCGCAATTTTAAACGACACCGAAGCAAATAACAGCGGCACGCCGTTCAGGAAGTGCGGGAGATATGGATCGCCAGATGAGCCTGACCCGACAAATCAGCCCTCCCCGTTTAGCGACGAAAGACGAGCCTGCGCCAGCCACTAACCAGCAAAATAGCGAGGAGCATCAGTATCTGGCAACCGGAAATCACACCACCGCCGGATTGCGCATCCGCACCACCAGTGGTGTTACCGTCTTCTGCAACGCCACTTGTCTCTGGCGTGTCTGCTGCATCTGTTGTTTGTTCATTGACGGTATCATCCACAGAGTCCGGCGATTCAGTGTCTGTACCGTTGTCGCCGGTGTCGGTATCGCCACCTGTGTTAGCTTCTTCTTCCCCGTTATTGGCATCTTCACCGGTATCGGTTTCCGTTTCCTGATTGTTGTCATTGTCAGTTTCGCCATTGTCAGTCTCCGGCGTTGAGGTGCTGGACACCTCAAGCTCAAAAGCACCGATGTCACAGGCCGGCCCCTGCGCTCGCGTCACGCCGCGCTGATCTTTCGACAGTGTGCCGTTGTTGCAGTTGCCGGCATCAAGCGCATCGCTGTCCGGCAGCAGCGCATGTGTTTTTCCTGCACCGCCATTGTTTGCAAGCCGCTGCAATCCGGGATTCCCGAAAGGGTTATCCGACTGCTGTGCCACACCGCAAGTACCGTCTGTGTACAGATTATGCCCGAGGGAGGTCACCAACCCGACTCCACCACACGCGACACCGTTTTCACCCCCGACAATAATAGAGTTAGTCAACTCCAGCTCACCGGCATTGCCCAGCTGACGCTCGGTAAAACCCGGGTGTATGTTGTTGGCAATTGTGCTGCTGCTAACCCGCATCAGACCTTCATTGCTGACCACACCGACAAAGTCGTCACTGTTGTCCGCATTACCGAAAACCGAGAAACCCGCGCGGTTACCACTGATCGTGCTGTTTAAAATTTCTGCCAGCCCGTCGTTGTAGATAATTAAGCCGCTCACCTCGTTTTCGGTCACGCCGGTGCCTCCGATTTTCAGTACGCCGGCGCTTTCGATTAACGTCTGATCGCCCCGATTACGATCAATGGAGGAGTCGAAGATCTCAAGCGTTCCCTCGTTGAAAAACAGACTGCCACTATCTGTGATGTTGCAATTAAAGAGCTTGAACGTCGAACCCGGAAGATTCGAGATGGAATACACGTTATTAGTGCCGAGCCCGTCAATAAGACACTGTGTGAGTTCGATACGACCCTCGTTTGTAATTACCGCACCAGCACTCGCCACATGACTTTCAATCGAAACATCGGTGCCCGTAATCACACCGGAGTTTTTGAATACGGAATCGTAGTTAATAATATTGCGGAAAAGGCGCACACCCTTCAGCGCAAGCACTCCGGCATTGAGCACCACTGCCGTGCTACCGTTGTTGCCGGTGATTTCGCTCTCAGACAGGCTGATGTTACCCAGATTAAAAAGACCGCTACCATCGCTGAATCTGCCACCGGTGATGTCTAGCCCCGTGACGCTGACCTCGATGCCAGGCATCACCCGCATGACTCTGTTTCTATGAGCAGCCTGCAGTACCACGCCCTGCGGCGCGTTGATAACAACATCTTTGACAATGACAATCTCGGGTACCGGCAATGTACCGCTGCAATCGAAGGTAATGTTGCGAGCGTTGATCAGTGCATGTGAGAATGTTCGCGGTGTCTGGCCATCGCCAAACTGCTCACACTCGGTCACCACCACCTCGCTCTGTCGTTCATCAGCACTGTCAACGCGAGATAACACCACATCGCTCACAGTCAGTCGCTGATCTTCCCGCAGCACTACCGTGGTGTCCTGGGCCGGTGCGAGGTAAACCGTCCCTTCATCGGGGTATGGATCCTCGTCTGTGTTGAAAAGGAAGTTCTGATCCTGATAAGCGATGCGGTAGCTGCCGCTGACCAGTGACGTGAACGCGTATCTGCCAAACGCGTCAGTAAGACGAGTATCAGTTTCTGTATCGGTAATCAGGGTAACGGTGATGTTGGCGAGTGGTCTGCCGTTCTCGCTTCTGACGACGCCGGATATTTCGCCGGCAGCGCGGACTACACCGGTAAAAGCCAGAAAAAAAGACAGACATGCAACACGTAGCGCTAATTTCATACGTCATCCATTCCAATTCACCACTACAGCCACCATGTCATGACGTTATAGACCTGTCAACTCCTGGTTTACCACAACGTGAGACACGGATCCTGAGTACCACCCGGCTGCACCTGAGACACACATTGCGGGCAGCAGAAGGACGACCGTTAAGTACGCGTACCGATCAGTTTGCCAGCCGTTCCACGCTAATGACGTTGCGCAGGGCTTTTAATTTATCCATCGCTGTCACCAGCTGCTCAATGCTGTTCACACTCATTCGCATACGCATAGTGGACGTTAGTTCGACATCATCGGAGCGGGTATTCATGGAAGATATGTTCACCCCTTCATTAGCTGCAATCACGCCGATATCCCGCAACAGATCCGGGCGGGAATAGGCCACCAGTTCGATATTGACATCGTAATCGGCCTGCGTGGCAACACCCCAGTCGACGTCAATCAAACGGGCCTGCTCATGGGCGCGCAGATTCAAAATGTTGGTACAGTCGCTGCGATGTACGGTTACCCCCTTGCCACGGGTAATAAAACCGATGATGGCATCGTAGGGCACGGGGTTGCAGCAGTTGGCCATTTGCGTCAGCAGACTGCCCACCCCGTTGACCTGGATATCGTCCGACTTCGTGGCACGCCGATGCAGTCGCGGTTTATATTCAGCGATCTCCCGTTCCGGCTCCTGCAGGGCGACGATGCTCGACGTCAGTTTACTGTGACCGATTTCATTGCGACCCACAGCAATGTAGAACGCATCTCCCTTCTCCACGCCGCAGCGCTCTGCCAGTACCGAGTGAGAGAGTTCTTTGGCATTCATGCGTTTGAGTTCGCGCTCGACGATCTGTCTGCCATCCTCGAGGTGCACTTCCTGATCGCGTACATTGAACCAGGCGCGGACTTTGGAGCGTGCGCGACTAGTGTGTAAAAAGCCATTACCCCGGTTCATCCAGTCGCGACTGGGATTACTGTTTTTACCGGTAAGAATCTCGACCTGATCGCCGTTGCGAAGCTTTTGTGTGAGCTGCACAATTCGGCCGTTGACCTTGGCACCGCGACAGCGATGACCGACTTCCGTATGTACGTGGTAGGCAAAGTCCAGCGGTGTGGCGGCGTTGGGCAGGTCGACGATCGCGCCCTTCGGAGTAAAAACATACACCCGGTCCGAAAAAACTTCGCTGTCAAACACATCCAGCAGCTGCTCGGCAGTCTCACCATCATTGTCCAGCACTGAACGCAGCGAGTTAATACTCTTCTGCAGCCGGGTGTCCTCGCGACTACCCTCTTTATAGCGCCAGTGCGCGGCCACACCAAGTTCTGCATCGGCATCCATTCCGCGGCTTCTTATTTGCACTTCCAGTGCTTTGCCCTTTGGACCAATGACAGCGGTGTGCAGAGACTGATATCCGTTCTCTTTCGGATTGGCGATATAGTCATCAAACTCACGCGGCAGATGTTGCCAGCCCGTGTGTACCACACCGAGTGCCGCATAACACTGCTGTAGGTTATCAACCAGTACGCGAACGGCTCTGACATCGTAGAGGTCGGTCACTTCTACCCGTTTACGCTGCATTTTTTTCCAGATGGAATAAAGATGCTTGGGACGACCCTTGACTTCAAAGTTATCGATGCCGGCCTTTTCCAGTTGCACAGACAATGTTTCAACAAAGCTGGTGATGTACTTTTCGCGATCTTCCCTGCGTTCCTCCAGCGACCGGGCAATGCGTTTGTAGGTATCGGGTTCAACAATACGAAACGACAGATCCTCAAGCTGCCACTTGAGTTGTGCAACACCGAGACGGTTGGCAAGCGGCGCGTATATTTCCAGCGTTTCACGCGCGACAGGTCCGGACGTATCGTTGTTTTGCTTTAGTAGCACCTGCAGCCGCAGCACCCTGAAGGCGAGTTTAATAAGAAGCGCACGCACGTCTTCGATCATCACCAGCAGCAGTTGCCTGACCCGCTCCGCCTGTTGAAGGCGATCGTCCTCACGCGAGGAAAGGTGGCCGCCGTCACTGGAGAAACTGTTGAGCCAGCGCACGCCTTCAATCAGCTGGCGCTGCCTTGGCGTACAAGCGGCCGGCAGTGCGTCTTTTGAGATTGCGACCCGCGCCCTGTGGCTGCCGTACAGCGTCGCCACCACGCAGTCGCTGTCTGCCCCGAGTTCCTTTAACAGTGCTGCAACGGCGAACGGATCGGGCAATACCGTATCGTGTTCACGCAGCGGCCAGACGTGCATGACCGCCTCTTTTATCAGGGGCAACGCTTCAGGGGCATAACCTTCCGTCAGGTAGGCGACACTGGTCTCTGGTGTCGTCAGCCGGGCTAGATCAGGATCATAAGAGTGGCGCATTGCACAGAGTGAATCGATGATTTCTGTTGTGTAAGTCGCCCATTATAAAGCAGCAGCGCGCGCATTACATTTGACTTCTGATGACGGACACCGGAGATTGCTTCAAAACGGGCCGGCTGATAATGAGCCCGGCAATCCAGATACCGAGTACCCCGGCCAATACCCCGACGATGTAGAGCACAGCGTTAAATTCGTATTCCAGTCGCATCACCCGCTCGATAACCAGCCAGGCGAGCAGCGAGGCCACACTGGACGCGATGAAACCGGCCAGTAAACCGATCATCAGAAATTCCCTGCTCATACTGCGCGCAAGATACGCACGTGACGCACCGAGTGTTCTGAGGATCGCAGTTTCATGAAAGCGTTCCCGCCTGCTGGCGAGCACCGCAGCTATTAACACCAGCACACCCGCCAGCAGTGTAAAACTGAATACGTATTGCACGGCCAAGGCTGCACGACTGAGTATGCCGGTCACCCGTTCGATCATACTGCCAATCTCAAGTACGGTAACACCAGGATAGTCGCGCACAATGTCGCGAACAAAACCGGACTCATTTTCCGCGACATAAAGACTAGATATAAAACTCGCGGGTTTATCCTGCAATGCCGCCGGTGAACCGACCACGAAAAAATTGACTGCAAAGGATTCCCATTGCACTTCCCGCAGGTTGCTGACGACACCGGACACCGTCTTGTCCGCAATTTTGAAGTGCAGTGTATCGCCAAGCTCGATACCGGTTTCCTCTGCAAAACCTTCTTCTACTGAAAACAGCGATTCTTCAGTATCTTCCGGCCACCATTCACCCGCCACCACCTTGTTGTCATCGCGGGCCGCTGCCAGATAGGAGAGGTTAAAGTCTCGCTCCGACATACGCTGCGCCTGTTCATTGCGGTAGCCAGCCTGTCCGATCGGTGTCTCGTTGATCGCCTGCAAGCGACCACGAATCATCGGATACAGGGTGGCACCGGTAACGGCGCGGTCCTGCAGGAAAGACTCTACCGACTCCACTTCCTGCGGCTGCACGTTGACCATAAAAAAGTTCGGTGCATCCTCGGGTATTTGTTGCTGCCAGGTATTCAGCACATCGGTACGCACAATGGCGAGCAGCAGCAGCGCGAGCAACCCGACACTGTATGCTGCTACTTGTACGCTGACACTGTTGGGCCGTCGGCGCAGTGCCTCGAGTGCACGTCGCAATGCAGGAGAACGCACCCGGTTACCCACCGCGATTAGCCCGCGGGATATCAACCACAGCAGTCCGGCAACAGTCACGGTAGCACCGATCAGCAAGGCCCCGAGCAAGGCATCTCTTGTCAGCCACCACAGCAGCAGTAGCATCGCTGCCAGCCCGCTGATGATCATAAACCGCACCGACGGTCGGGTTAGCGGCAGATCCCGCCTGAATACACGGACCACCGGTGCATCAACGGCCCTGGTGATAGCCGGCAGGCAAAATCCGACCAGCGCCAGCACGGCACAGCTGATACCACCGACCAATGGGTACAGCGTCGGTGCGGGCAATTCAGTGACAAACCAGCGCGCGAGCAATGCGGCCAGCGTGAACTGCGCAATAAATCCGATGGCACTGCCAATGGCTGCCGCCAGTAACGCGATAAGCGCCAGTCTGATTAACACCATGCGCACGACCGTTTTTGACGATGCCCCCATTGCACGCATCACCGCACTGGTGTCCATATCCCGTTCGGCGATCTGCCGAGCAGCCAGTGCGACCGCGGCCCCGGAAAGCAGTACCGCCACCGCTGCCGCCAGTCCGAGAAACTTCCGCACATTGACCAGCGCCGATCGCACCGCCGGTCGACCCTGTTCGACGTTTTGATAGCGAAGGTTTGTATCGTCGAGTGAGTCAACCTGATTGCCGAACTGCTCGACCGATGTCTCTTCCCCTGCCACCAGCAAGCGATAGCGGGCCCGACTGCCGTCACCGAGCAGTCCACTGGCTGGCAGGTCGATATTCGACATGATGACTCTCGGCGCCATCTGAAACACATCGCCACTTCGATCCGGCTCGAAGCTGATCAGGGCAGCCACTTCCATTTCAAGCTCTCCGAGCGCGAGCCTGTCGCCTGTCTCCACCTGCAGACTGCCGGCAAGCCGTGGATCGATCCAGATCTGCCCACTGCCGGGCACCGCCGCGGCGGCAAAATCGGCAGCGTAGAGCGCATCGGACAGACGGACTTCTCCACGCAGCGGGTAGGCATCACCGACGGATTTGACCGACACCAACGCTGTATCACCCGCCTCACTCAGCACTACACTGGGAAATTCAGTCACCAGCGTGGTGTTCAGCGCATTGCGCTCGGCCAGTGATGTCAGATCATCGGTGATTACCTGTGGTGAGGAGACTACCGCATCGGCCGCAAGCAGGGTGGCGGCCTGCGCAGACATCGCGCGTTCGACACGATTGGCGAAAAAGCCGACCGAGGTCACCGCGGCAACCGACAACACCAGCGCGAACAACAGCACCAGATATTCCGGCAAGCGGAATTCGCGCCGCAGTTGTCGCCAGGCGAGACCCGCGCTGACCGCTATTGATTGCGTCTTCACACCAGTTTCCCGTCCTGCATGGTCAATACGCGATCACAGCGATCTGCCAGGCGCTGATCGTGCGTAACCAGCACCAGTGCGCAGTCTTGCTGCGCGCGCATCTCGAACATCAGTTCAACCACAGCATCACCGGTTGCACGATCGAGATTGCCGGTGGGCTCATCGGCAAACAGTACTTTGGGTTGCGTGACAAAGGCACGCGCCAGCGCTACACGCTGCTGTTCGCCGCCGGACAACTGCGATGGCAGGTGCTTCTGCCGCGCCGACAGCCCGACCCGCGTCAGTTGCTCCGCCGCCGCACTGCGCGCAGCAGGCTGCGCCGTCAGTTCAAGTGGCAGCATGACATTTTCAAGCGCAGTTAGACCGGGCAACAGCTGAAAGGATTGAAAAACAAACCCGACGCCGCTGGCACGCACGGCTGCCCGGCCATCTTCGTCCAGCTTGTGGAGTGGTTGATCGAGCAAATGGATTTCGCCTTCACTCGGTTCATCCAGCCCCGCCAGCAGCGACAACAGGGTGGATTTACCGGAACCGGACGGCCCGACAACGGCCACGGCCTCTCCGGCCGCCAGCGCCAGGCTGATGTTATCGAGTATGGTCAGGGAACCATCGACGGACTGTACCCGCTTCATTAAGTTTGTCGCTTGTATTATTGTCATCAGCAGGCATATTTCACATGTGCATTTTCTACCGCTAAACATGATGATCAACCAAAAAATACCAAGACTGAAACTCAACCCGCTTGTTCGCCACGGACTGGCTGCCTCACTGGCGCTGCTAATGCTGCTGATGCCAGTTTTCGCGCGCGCCAACGACACGCTGCTGATTGTCGGTGATAGTCTCAGTGCCGCCTACGGGATATCGGTTGAAGACGGCTGGGTAGCGGCACTGGAACATGAGCTCGAAGGTACTCGCTTTACGATCGATATCGTCAACGCCAGTGTCTCCGGCGACACCACGGCCAACGGCCTGAGCAAAATGCAGGCGCTGCTCGATGAATACAAACCCGCTTTTGTAATTATCGAGCTGGGCGGCAACGATGGCTTGCGCGGACTTTCGATCAAAAAGATGTCTGAAAATCTCACCCGCATGACACAGATGGCCACCAAGGCAGGCGCCGAGGTCATTATTGTGGGAATGCAGATTCCGAGTAACTACGGCGGTGCCTACACGCGTATGTTTCGCGACGCCTTCGCACAGGTAGCAGAGACCGAAAACGCACACCTGGTTCCGTTTTTACTGGAGGGGCTTGAGTCCGGACTTGAGTGGTTTCAAAGCGACGGTGTGCACCCGAACGCAAAAGCACAGCCGATCATGATGAGCAATGTATGGCAGGTGCTCGAGCCGTTGTTACAGGCAAAATACTAGGCTAATCTCCACACCACCCAAAGGCTGACACTTTCATGGAATACGTGACTCGCAACAACTTGAAGCTTGCCTGTCACTATACCGCTGGCAGCCGCGCCGCCGGAGTGCTTTTCTGCGGCGGCTTTAAATCCTCTCAGCAAGGCCAAAAGGCACTGGCACTGGAGGCATTTTGTCAGCGTGAATCACTGCCGTTTATTCGTTTTGATTACTCGGGGCACGGCGCATCAGACGGTGAATTTGCCGACGGAAATATTGATGTCTGGCTGAATGATACGTTAAGTGTGATCGACCATTTTACCGCGCCGACGCAACTGATAGTGGTGGGTTCAAGCATGGGTGCATGGATCGCTGTACGGGCGGCCACCTTGCGCCCACAACGAGTCGCCGGGCTGGTGACGGTTGCTGCGGCACCGGACTTTACCGAACGACTGATGACTCAGCGCTTTAGTGCGGCGCAACTCGATACCCTGGCCAGTGAGGGTTACCTGCTGCTGCCGTCGGAGTACGACGATGGCAGCCCCTACCCCATCACCCGCCAGCTGCTCGACAACAGTCGAGCACACTGCGTACTGAACGGCGCTATCGATATTCAAATTCCAGTCAGATTGCTGCACGGAACCAGCGATCAGGATGTGCCCTATGAACTTTCTGTCGAGCTGATGCAGGCGATTCAATCACCGGATGTTACGCTGACACTGATTAAACACGGCGATCATCGACTTTCTGAACGCAGTCAATTAAACCTGCTTGAACAAACCATCTTACATCTGCACCAGCAGATCGAAAACAGCTAGTGTACTGCAACCATCAAACACTATGAATGAGAGCTTGTCATTTGGTTCACAGCAAGGCGCAGCTCGCAGGGAATGGCTTCCCCCTTTTCAAGAGATGCAACGCAGCTGTGGGCCAAATGACGAGCGCCCGACGGGGCGATGATTAAAGTGCGTGAGAGTGGCGATAAATACTTAAGACAGAATCATCTGTACAAATTCTTTAAGAAAATGAAGCACTTTGATCGATCGACTCATTTATTGAATTTGGTGGTTGCAGTACACTGGAAGATTCCGCAACCCAGGTGATGCGCTATCGGGCGAACATCTGAATACTTTGCACGTCACCTGCACTGGTGCAGCCACTAACGTTCACCCGCACCAGGCAGCGGCGGAGACAATTCGACAAGTTCACGCAGGTTGGTAATTTCAATATCGGCATCCGGCTTGTCCGCGGGATAGCGCTCGTCATAGCGGTTGATCCAGGCTGTTTTATAGCCGGCGGCTTTGGCACCGTGCACATCAGTGTGGGCGTTGTCACCCACATGGAGAATGCGGTCGGGACTGACGCCAAGCTCATCCGCTGCGCGCTGAAACATGTCCGGCGCGGGTTTGGCCGGCAATTCAAGCGTGGCGTACAGCGCACTGTCGAACAGGTGTTCAATGCCGATGACCGACAGATCGGCGTTGCCATTCGTCAATGTGCCGAGTCGATAGTGAAATGAAAGCTGCTGCAGCGCGTCGAGCACGTCGGGGAAAAATTCCACCTGCTGCCGCGCTTCAATGAATACCCGCACCGCTTCATCCGCCAGCGACGGATCGAGCTGATGATCTTTGAGCACGTGGCGGGTGCCCCGCAGTCGCCACTCTGTCACGTCGCTGCTCAGCTCGGGCTGGGCTTGTAGCAGGCTACGACGCAAATCGCGCAGGGAATCCGCCGTGTGCGTTTCCGTCACCTCGGGACAATTCGCCTCCAGCCATCGGTAAAACACTTTCTCGGCGCTCATGATCACCGGATCACACGGCCACAAGGTGTCGTCCAGATCAAAGGTAATGGCGGCGATGCCCATCTCGGATAGATTCATGATGGTTTGTCCATGAAGCATTGAACTTGATTACGATAAACTTTCGTCGGCGCGGCACCGGAGAACCACCGTGACTATATTTTCAGGTTTTATCATCACACTGTTGATAATGGCATTTTTCATTATCGCCACTGCAGTGAAGATTGTCAGACAGGGCCAGGAGTACACGCTGGAACGATTCGGCAAATATACGCGTACTCTGGAGCCGGGACTACACGTGATTGTGCCTTTCTTCGAGCAAGTCGGCCATAAGATGACGATGATGGAACAGGTCGAGGAAGTCCCGTCGCAGGATGTAATCACCAAGGACAATGCAGTCGTACAGGTCGACGGTGTCGTCTACTACCAGGTGCTCGATGCCGCCAAGGCGGCCTACGAGGTCAGCAAGCTTGAGAAGTCGATCATCAATCTGGTGATGACCAACATCCGCACCGTCATGGGCTCGATGACACTGGATGAGTTGCTGTCACATCGCGATCAGATCAACACCCGTTTGCTCACCGTCGTCGATGAAGCCACTTCGCCGTGGGGCGTCAAGATTACTCGCATTGAAATTAAAGATATCGCGCCGCCGCGGGACCTGGTCGACTCGATGGCAAAACAAATGAAGGCCGAACGCGAAAAGCGCGCCTCGGTGCTGAATGCCGAGGCCGAGCGCGAGTCAAAGATCCTGATTGCCGAAGGTTTGCGCCAGGCAGAAGTGCTGGAGGCGGAAGGCAGACGCGAAGCGGCATTCTGCGATGCGGAGGCACGCGAGCGACAGGCGGAAGCCGAAGCGCTGGCGACGAAGGTCGTATCGAAAGCAATCAGTCAGGGCGACAGCCAGGCACTTAATTACTTTATCGCACAAAAGTACGTGGAGTCATTAAAAGAGATGGCATTGTCCCCCAACCAGAAGACGGTTTACCTGCCGCTTGAAGCGAGTGGTATCATCAGTAGTATTGGCGGTATTGCAGAGCTTGCTAAAAACGCAGTGCAGGACAGTCACGCGTCCGGAAAAAGTTAGTGGGCCGCTTGGAAAATAAAGTCACTATTTTCTTCGTCACAGACGCTGTAGCTGCGTTGAAAAAACTCGACGCAGGCCCTGCTATGCCTGCGTTTTTCCGCCTTGCTCTAACGCCTGTGACTGTGAAAATTCAGTTACCCAATTTTCCAAGCGGTCCACTAGCGGGGCGCGCGGTGCAGTTTTAAAGTACGGAGGGAATTAGATAAATGGATGTTTCCCACATCGAGTTCATCACCACCACGCTGACGCCGTGGCACTGGATGACAGCGGGCTTGTTGTTGTGTGCCATGGAGCTACTGGCGCCCAGCGGTATTTTTTTATGGCCCGGCGTTGCCGCTATTGTCACCGGTGTGCTGACGCTGGTCGTGCCTGTGTCAAGCTGGCAGTTGCAGGTCGCACTGTTTGCGGTACTCGCGGTGTCCACCGCATTGGCAGGTCGAGCATTTTACAAACGCAAAAGCAGTGGCCCCTCATCACTCAATCGTCGCGCTGAAAACCTGATAGGAAAAACGATAATACTCGCTGATCCGATAGTAAACGGTGTCGGTGGTGCGTATATTGGCGGTATGCGCTGGCGGTGTGTGGGCCCGGATGCCGCGGCAGGTTCAAGCATGATCATCATCGCACTGGACGGCGCATCACTGGTCGTCACACCGCATAGCGATTGACTATAAACTTCGACGGTCAGTAGATCGCAAAGTGCAGTACCACGCAATTGCCGTTGCCAATGTGCGTCACTGATCTGCACAGCTTTTGAATGATAAGCACTCCGCGTCCGTAAGCCAGTAGCAGGCTTTCCGGCATACCTTCGAGCGAACCGGTCGGATACGGAAAACCATTACCGCTGTCCTGTACAGCAATTCTGATGATATCCGGTTCCGGCTGATCAATGCTGACTTCAACGACGCCCTCCGTCAGCGCACTGAGCATCGCGGTCCGCGTGAGAAAGTATCGCTCAAAGCCTGTCGGATCTTTCTTCATGGTTGAATCCAGTCCGAGAATCCCGTGATCGATGCTGTTGGCAATGACTTCTGTTAACACCAGCTCAAGATCGCCGGTACGTTCCGATGCGACATTGAACTGCCGACAGATAGAACGAGTGAGCGTTGGTACCAGATTCGACTCTCTAAGCTCTGCACCTTCGAACCGCCACAGGCGGTAGGCGACTTTCTGCTGTGCCTGCACGTTACCGCTCAATAGCAAACAACTTGTCGAAATTAGCGATCGATAAAACGCGATGTACGTCGGGGGTGGGATTGACGAGCAAAATCCTGGCAGCTTTGCCGACGTGTTCTCTCAACATGAGCAGCATGCCGAGTGCACTGCTGTCCATATAGTCGGTTTCGCTCAGATCCACTTTGATCTGGCTGTCCTGCTTCACGGAGGCATAAGACGCCTTGAACGAATCGTAGACGCGATAATCGAATCGTCCAGCCACAGCGACTATTACTTCGTCACCGTCTTCAGAGTGATAAGCAGTCACACTCACAATGCACAACCTCTGCCTTTAAGCACTTATTCGATTCGCTATCGACGAAACAAAGGATTACTTAAATAAGCGAATGGACACGTTTCAATAACTGGAATATTTCATCTAATTCAAACAGATGCAGTACCTGTTTTACACGCGATCATCGCGCAACCTGCCTGCCCGGGCAGGGCTGGTTCCAGCCCGAGCCAAAGCATAGTAGATTGCCAGGGAAATGCAAAAGCGCACAGGCCCGGGGAGTTTTACTAACGACGGCTGCGGAAAAACTGCTGCATCATCTCTTTGCATTGTTCGCCCAGCACGCCGCCCACAATGTCGATTTTATGTAAATGTGACATTGCTTCAAAATAGTTGATTTCACCACCCATCGCGCCGGCACGCGGTTCGAAAGCGCCGAACACCAGTAGTTCCAGGCGGGCATGGAGGATCGCACCGGCACACATCAGGCAAGGCTCCACGGTGCTATAGATTGTGCAACCTGGCAGCCGGTAGTTACCGATCGCGGTTGCCGCTTTTCTGAGGCACAGAATTTCCGCATGCGCGGTGGGGTCACAGTGCCCAATTTGGGCATTGCCAGCTTCGGCGATTATCTGACCGTTTTGCACGACCACCGCACCAACCGGTACTTCCCCTGCGGTTGCGGCGTTTTGCGCGAGTTCCACACAACGCCGCATAAAAGTTTCATGGCACATACAATCAGGCGGGGCAGTGATTGCCCCGCCTTTGCATCAGGACTAGGACTCAGCGGGTGCTGGTGACTCGTCGGCCATGACGGCTTTCATGCTCAAACGGATGCGACCCTGCTTATCCACTTCGAGCACTTTGACACGAACGGTTTGTCCTTCGCTCAGTTCATCAGAGACGTTTTGTACGCGTTCCTCTGATATTTGAGAGATATGAACCAGCCCGTCCTTACCCGGCAGAATATTCACGAAGGCACCAAAGTCCATAATCTTCTGCACTTTGCCCTCATAGATTGCGCCGACTTCAACATCGGCGGTAATCTGCTCAATTCTTCGCCGTGCTTCCTCACCGGCCTCACGATCACTCGACGCGATCTTGATAACACCGTCGTCGCCGATATCGATGGTTGCACCGGTTTCCTCGGTCAGTGCGCGAATAACCGCACCACCTTTACCAATAACCGCGGCAATCTTCTCGGGGTGAATTTTTAAGGTGATAAAACGTGGTGCGTGCTCTGACAGTTCCTCACGAGGTGCGGCAAGCACTTTGTTCATCTCGCCGAGTATAAAGAGTCTGCCCTCTTTCGCTTGTTCGAGTGCCGCTTCCATGATCTCACGGGTGATGCCGTCGATTTTGATGTCCATCTGGAGTGCGGTGACACCGGCTTCGGTCCCGGCCACTTTGAAGTCCATGTCACCGAGGTGATCCTCGTCTCCGAGAATGTCACTCAGTACAGCAAATCGACTGTCGTCTTTGATCAGCCCCATTGCGATACCGGCGACCGGCGCTGAAAGCGGCACACCGGCGTCCATCATCGCGAGGCTGGAACCGCACACACTGGCCATGGAGCTTGAACCGTTGGACTCGGTGATTTCGGAAACCACGCGAATGGTATACGGGAATACTTCTTCATCAGGCATTACGGCAGCTACACCGCGGCGCGCCAGTCGGCCATGACCGATTTCGCGGCGCTTCGGTGAGCCGACAAAACCGGTTTCACCCACACAGTACGGAGGGAAGTTGTAGTGCAGCATAAACGCATCGCGCCGCTCACCTTCAAGCGCATCAATAATCTGTGCATCGCGTGTAGTGCCCAGTGTCGCCGCGACAATGGCCTGAGTCTCACCTCGGGTAAACAGTGAAGAGCCATGCACGCGCGGCAGCAGTCCGGTCTTCACAGAGATAGGACGCACGGATCGCGTATCGCGGCCGTCAATGCGCAACTCACCTGCGAGAATTCGGCCGCGCACAATGCTTTTCTCAAGTGTCGAGAAAGCACCTTTCACCTCTGCGGCCGATGGCGCACCTTCCGCTTCAGTGGCCAGTTGTTCCACCACGGCATCACGCACCTGCGCAACCTTGTTCTGACGCTCCATTTTGTCCGGCGTGCTGTAGGCCTCTACCAGTCCGGCTTCAGCGGCAGAAGAGACCTGGGCCGCCAGTGATTCGTTCACAGGTGCAGCCTCCCAGCCCCACGGTTCAGCACCCACCTCTGCGGCCAGCTCGCGGATCGCCTGAATAGCTACCTGCATTTGTTCATGACCGAACACGACAGCACCCAGCATGACATCTTCAGACAATACAGCCGCTTCAGACTCAACCATTAACACCGCGTTGTCGGTACCGGCCACTACCAGATCGAGGTCGGAATCCTGCATGCTGGACAGGCTCGGGTTCAACGCGTAGCTGCCGTTGATATATCCAACGCGTGCCGCACCAATCGGGCCCTGAAAAGGCATGCCGGAACAGGCAAGTGCAGCAGACGCACCCAGCATCGCGGGTATATCGGTTTGTATTTCAGGGTCCAGCGACATAACCGTGGCAATGACCTGCACTTCGTTTTTGAAACCCTTGGGAAACAGTGGTCGCAGCGGCCGGTCGATTAGACGGGAAATAAGCGTTTCGCTTTCCGCAGGACGCCCTTCCCGCTTGAAGAAACCACCGGGTATTTTACCGGCAGCGTAGGTGCGCTCCTGGTAGTTGATGGTCAGTGGGAAGAAGTCCTGCCCCGGTTTGGCTTCCTTCCGGCCAACTGCAGACACGAGTACCATGGTGTCACCGATGCTGACCATAACGGCAGATGACGCCTGACGCGCAACCTCTCCGGTCTGCATCACAACTTCATGATCGCCAAATTTAAAAGTTTTAGTTACTTGATTCACGATAAATCCTTAAGTTGCTATGCGCGTTATCGACGCAGACCGAGTCGACCGATGAGATCCTGGTAGCGTGACAAATCCTTGCGCTTCAGGTAGTCGAGCAGTTTGCGGCGCTGATTAACCATGCGCAGCAGACCACGACGAGAATGGTGGTCGTGGTTGTGAACTTTAAAGTGTTCGGTCAGATGGTTGATTCTTGCGGTGAGAAGTGCGACCTGAACT
This sequence comes from uncultured Granulosicoccaceae bacterium, assembly GCA_964583825.1. GTDB lineage: Bacteria > Pseudomonadota > Gammaproteobacteria > Granulosicoccales > Granulosicoccaceae. Next base: position 55,527 of record CAZOXM010000007.1, on the reverse strand, counting down.
TCCGGTGAGCCGGTATCGGCTTCATCGCGCTTGTACTCGTTGACTATTTCAGCCGTTGCTTCGGCACTTAGACAGCCCATGTGGTTTTCTCCAATGATGAGTCTTTAACAAAAGAAGGTTCGCAACCACCACTCATTGCAGTTGCGCCCCAATGATACGGACAGTTTGTAAACGTCCGTCGGAAACTTTGCCCAGACCGAGAAACCTGTCATCCGGTCCATACACCCGGAGCAGGTCGTCGGAGTCCTGCGCTTCGATTACGGGCTTCGACCCGTGTCGAAATTTCAACGCGGATTCTTCATCCACGGTTTTGCTCGGCCAGTCGCTGATCACAGCATCGACATTCAGCAACAGCTTGTCGGTATGTTGTTCGATTTCTTCCACGCTGTGCATCGGATGATCACCAAACGGCGATACGCTCAATCGACGCAGTGTCGTCACGTGCGCACCACAGCCGAGTTTTTCACCGATATCCCGCACAATGGCGCGCACATAGGTGCCCTTTGAAACATGCATGCGAATACCAAAGCGTCTGCCATCGAAGTGGGTCAGTTCGATGTCGTGCACTGTCACCGGCCTGGGATCCAACTCGGGAGTCTGACCACTGCGCGCAAGTTTGTGGGCCCGAACACCATTGCGTTTGATTGCGGAATACACCGGCGGTCGCTGCATCGATTCACCCAGGAAGCTCCGAACCACGCGATTCATTTCATCGTCGGTTATCGGTGGCACCTCTGATTCAGTCATGATCTGACCTTCTGCATCATCCGTGTCTGTGGTGGCGCCGAGCACACCTTCCGTTTCATAGGTTTTTTCAGCGTCGAGCAAATAACCGCAAAGCTTGGTGCCCTCACCAAAACAGATCGGCAACATGCCGGTTGCCGCCGGATCGAGGCTGCCGGTGTGCCCCGCCTTTTTCGCGCGATAAATCCTGCGCACCTGCTGCAGTATCGCATTCGAGGTACAGCCAGCTGGTTTATCCAGCAGCACTACCGCATTTAGTTCGCGCAAACCCACCTTTATTTTGCCTCTGTCTCCGCCGGTATCGCTGTGCTTACACTTGTTCAGGAGACGCGTCCGGATGCGCGTCATCGGACGTCGTGTTGCTGCGCACTGCATCGTCAATTAAAGACGAAAGCCGCGTGGCGTCTTCCTGTACGTTGTCATAGGCGAAGCGCAGCTGTGGCACCGAACGCATGCGCATGGTACGGCTCAGCAGTTTGCGCAGATAACCCGCAGCCTGATTGAGTCCGTCCACAGCATCCTGTCGTGCCTGCATGTCACTTTCGAGATCGAAAGTCGAGACAAATACTTTAGCGATGGAAAGATCCTTGTTCACATCGACCGCTGCGATCGTCATGGTCGCAGGCACACGCGGATCTTTCACTTCACTGCGAATCAGATCCGCGAGCTCGCGCTGGATCTGATCGGCCACCCGATAGCTTCTCGGATAGTCTTTCGACACTACAGTGTCCTCGCCACTTCAGTGCGTTCAAACACTTCTATCTGATCACCCGGTTGCACATCGGTGTAGTTTTTAACCCCGATTCCACACTCGGTTCCCGCTCTGACTTCAGCAACGTCGTCCTTGAAGCGTCGCAGGGACTCGAGTTCCCCTTCGTAGATCACGACGTTGTCGCGCAGTACACGAATAGGTGCGCTCTTGCGAATCACACCCTCTTCAACCATGGAACCGGCAATCGAACCGAACTTGGGTGACCGGAAAACATCCCGCACCACTGCCAGTCCGATAATGCGTTCCTGGATCTCGGGGGCCAGCATCCCGCCTGCGGCAGCTTTGACACGATCGATCACTTCGTAGATCACGCTGTCGTAGTGCAGTTCAATTTCCTGTTCGGTGATCACGCGGCGGGCAGTATTGTCTGCACGCGTGTTAAAGCCGATCATGATCGCACCTGAGGCCGCGGCGAGCTGCGCATCGGATTCGGTAATTCCACCGACACCCCCACCGATGACCTTAATGGTGACTTCATCGGTCGACAGTTTTTCAAGTGAATCGCGCAGGGCTTCAAAGCTGCCCTGCACGTCTGTTTTGATCACGAGGTTCAGGGTGCTGACATCGCCCCTGTTCACTTGCGAGAACACGTCTTCGAGCTTCGCCGGTCGTCTTTCTGCGAGTCGTGCATCACGAGACTTTTCGTTTCTGAGTCCGGCCAGTTCACGAGCACTGCGTTCGTCCTTGGACACCAGCATGTTCTGCCCGGCCTCCGGTGCGTTGGACAGACCGAGCACCTGCACGGGCACCGACGGGCCTGCCGATTCGACCGGGTTGCCGGCATCGTCGAACATCGCCCGCACACGACCGAATTCCTTGCCGCAGACCATGATGTCGCCACGCTTGAGCGTGCCCCCCTGTACCAGCACGGTAGCCACCGGGCCACGACCTTTCTCCAGCGTCGCCTCAACCACCACACCTTTGGCCGGGCCTTCGGCCGTCGCTTTCAGTTCCAGTAACTCGGCCTGCAGCAACAGCGCATCGAGCAGATCGTCGATTCCCATTCCGGTAAGCGCAGACACCGGGACAAACATCGTGTCACCACCCCACTCTTCCGGAATCACTTCGTGTTTGGACAAGTCGTTCTTGACCCGATCAGGATCGGCATCTTCCTTATCCATCTTGTTGACAGCCACAATGATCGGCACGCCGGCGGCACGTGAGTGCTGCACCGCCTCGACCGTCTGCGGCATCGCGCCGTCGTCGGCGGCAACCACCAGCACAACAATGTCGGTTGCCTGTGCACCACGCGCACGCATTGCGGTAAACGCAGCGTGGCCTGGAGTATCCAGAAAGGTGATACGACCGCGGTCGTGGTCAACACTGTAAGCACCGATGTGCTGGGTAATGCCTCCGGCCTCTCCGGCGGCGACGCGCGATGAGCGGATGTAGTCGAGCAGCGATGTCTTGCCGTGGTCAACGTGACCCATGACCGTGACTACCGGTGGTCTCTCTTGCGCATCGGCATCAGCTTCCTCTGCCGCTGTTCCACCGAGGATCTTGTTTTCCAGCGCCGCTTCGAGATCGTCCGCGGAGGTGGTGCGGGCACGATGCCCCATTTCTTCCACCACCAGCACTGCAGTGTCCTGATCGAGCATCTGGTTGATAGTCGCCATGACTCCCATGCCCATCATGGTTTTAATCACCTCACCCGCCTTGACCGCCATGCGGTTGGCAAGCTCAGCTACCGTGATCGTGTCCGGAACGTCAACATCGCGAATGACGGGTTCGGTCGGTCTGGCAAAGCCGTGTTTCGCTTCAATAGAGCGACTGAACTCAAATTGCTTTTCACGCTTGCTGCTGCGGCCACCTGCAACACGCAGTTCTTTGCGACCACCCTTGCCGCCGCGTCCGCGGCGGCCGCCCTTGCCGGAATCCGAAGATGCCGGTGCAGCCGGTGAGCTGAAAAAACGTTCGCGTTTCGCTTTGGCCGCCTGGCGTTTTTCTTCCTCAATTCTTGCGAGTTCCGCTTCAGCCGCTTTGCGCACGGCCTCAAGCTTGGCACGTCCGGCGTCTTCAACGCCCTGCTGAAGCTCGGCAAGGGCCGCCTCTTCAACTGCCTTGCGTGCAGCGGCTTCAGCGACTTCCCGTGCTTCTTCCTCTGCTTTCAGGCGTGCATCTTCTTCGGCTTCTGCCTGCTTTTGCTGTTCGAGCTGTGCGGCTTGCGCTGCTTCGGCATCGGCGGCTTCATCGGCGGCGCTGGCCGCTTCCATGACGGCGCGTTCCGCTTCAAGCTTGGCCTGCTCGGCAACTGCCAGCTGTTGTGCAGCCAGTTCCTTTTCCCTTGCAGCAAGCTCGGCCGCTTTGGCCTCGAGCGCTTTGGCCTTGGCGTCGAGATCTTCCTCTTCGCGGCTGACCGGCAGTGGCTCGTCGGCGTCTGCCATGGCCGGCGCAGGCGCAGGTGCCTTGCTCGGATCGGCCTGCTGTTGTCGCAGCGCCGCCTGCCGCACCATCTCGTCGCGCGCATTTTGATCGCGCTTGGCGTAGGTGCGCTTGCCGCGTGTTTCAACGGTAACCGACTTGCGGCCCGGTCCACCGACTTTGATCTCGCCGCGCTTCTTGCGAGTCAGGGTGATCTTGCTCGCACCGCTCGCCTTTTTCTCGACCCCGTGCGATTGACGCAAAAAGGTCAGCAGCTGTGACTTTTCAGCATCCGCAATGGTGTCTTCCGGTGTCGATTTGGCGACGCCGGCGTCTTTGAGTTGTTCCAGCAATTTGTCGACGGGTGTACCCACCGTATCGGCTAACTGCCTGACTGTGACTTCTGCCATAAGTTCTCTTATCCCCCGCTAGCTTCGGCTCCCGCCTCAACCATTGATTCCTCTTCGTCCTGGAACCAACTCTCGCGTGCTTTCATTATCAGTTTGCCGGCTGTCTCTTCATCCATGCCATCTACCACCATCAATTCATCCACCGCGAGGTCAGCCAGATCATCCACCGTAGTGACACCAATCTCAGCCAGCGACACCGCGAGCTCAGCACTGATCCCTTCCATCGCCAACAGCTCGTCAGACGGATTCAGATTTTTGATTTTTTGCTCAGTAACCAGCGCCTGCGTGAGCAGCACATCCTGCGCTCTGCTGCGTAATTCCTCGACTATTTCTTCGTCGAATTCTTCGATGTCGAGCAGTTCCTGAGTCGGTACGTAGGCAACCTCCTCAACGCTGGTAAACCCTTCCTGCACCAGAATGATGGCGACTTCCTCATCGACCGTCAGCTGTTCGACAAATTTATCGACGAGTTCTCTGGCCTCGGACTGGTTCTTTTCGTTGGCCGCACCCTCGTCCATGACATTGAGCTCCCAGCCGGTCAGCTCACTGGCGAGACGCACGTTTTGACCACCGCGCCCGATGGCGAGCGACAGTTTCTCGGCGTCGACGACGATATCCATGCTGTTGTTTTCTTCGTCGACTATCAGCGATGCGACTTCTGCCGGTGCCATCGCGTTGATCACGTATTGTGCAGGATTTTCATCCCACAGGATAATGTCTACCCGTTCGCCGGCCAGTTCGTTTGAGACGGTTTGCACACGCGAGCCCCGCATACCGACACAAGCCCCCACCGGATCGAGACGTTTGTCGTTGGACAATACGGCGATCTTCGCGCGACTGCCGGCATCTCTGGCGGCGCCGCGGATTTCAATCACGCCCTGACCGACTTCCGGCACTTCAAGCTTGAACAATTCGACCAGGAATTCGGGCGATGTACGGGTCGCAAACAGCTGCGGCCCACGGGTCTCGGCCTGCACTTCACGCAGGTAGGCTCGCAGCCGGTCGCCGGTTCTGACCGCCTCGCGCGGGATCATTTCTTCGCGCCGGATGTAGGCTTCGGCGTTGTTGCCGAGGTCAATGTAGACGCCGCCACGCTCTGTGCGTTTGACAATCCCCATCACGAGCTCGCCAACGCGATCCTTGAACGCTTCGACCACCCTCGCCCGCTCGGCCTCGCGCACTTTCTGCACAATAACCTGCTTGGCAGTCTGGGCCGCAATTCGTCCGAAATCGACCGATTCGATTTCATCTTCAATCCAGCCACCCAGCTCGATTTCGGGCTCTTCTTCCTTCGCCGCAGACAGTGTGATCTGGCGAGTTGGAAATTCCTGCTCGTCCTCATCCGGCACCACTTCCCAGCGACGATAAGTCAGGTAGTCACCACTCTCGCGATCGATATCGACGCGAACTTCGATATCCATGCCGCTGCGTTTTCTGGTGGCAGAAGCAAGCGCCGCTTCCAGCGCTTCAAAAATAATTTCTTCTTCAACACCCTTCTCGTTAGAGACGGCGTCCACGACCAACAGAATTTCTTTACTCATAATTTTGTCACCCTGTGCACGGTGGCAACCGAAGCTGCTCGTGCCTGTTGTCTCCTGACCCGGTTGCACCGGTCATTGTTTGAGTAACTCTGGCCAAACCACTTAAAAACCTTTCTACCGGAGAGTCCGACAGCCCCGTGTGCTTTTTCAGCTGCCGCCCGTTATTCAAAATCCGGCACCACATTGGCGCTATCGATATCAGCGACGTTGATCTGGTGGGTTGCGCCGTCGATTTCCAAGGAAATCTGCTCGCCCTCCACTCCGCTCAGTGTTCCCTTGAAATTCCGCCGCCCGTCCTGGGGCACCGTGAGTCTGATTTTCACCTCATTGCCTTTCTGTGCGGCAAAATGACTGGCGCTGAACAAGGGCCGCCGCAAACCGGGTGAAGATACCTCCAGGCAGTACTCGCCGGCAATCAGATCTTCGACGTCGAGACCTGCACCGATCAGATTGCTGACTTTGGCACAGTCATCAACGCCCACGCCATCTGCGTGGTCAATGTATATTCGCAGCGTAAGCCCCGATTCGGTTTGCCCCAGCGCCGCCCCGATTAACTCATAGTCCAAAGATTCGACTATGGGAGTCACAAATGTCCAAATCGTGTCTGGTGCTCGACGCATCTGTTTCCGTGTTCACTGCCGCTTCCATTTCCGTCCCGAAAATTTTAGTCGGCAACAAAAAGGCCCCTTAAGAGGGGCCTTTCTAATAAATCGTTGGTAGCGGGGGTAGGATTCGAACCTACGACCTTCGGGTTATGAGCCCGACGAGCTGCCAGACTGCTCCACCCCGCAACTGCAAGAACGGAATTGTAGGAGACCCTAGCTCTGATTTCAAGCTTCGGATGAAATAAAAAGTGTTTATCCGAAGGCGGCGACGCAGGCAGCCATGATCATGCCCGGAAAAATACCGAACCAGATCACCGCCAGCCCGTTAACCGCAAGCCCGAGCTGCACGTCGAAAGCCGCCAGCACCGGGGTCTGCTCCACGGGTTCGTCGAAAAACATGAATTTGATCACGCGCAAATAATAAAACGCGCCGACGACGGACATAACCACGGCAATAACCGCAAGCCAGGTGAGATCCACGGAGACGACAGACTTGAGTACCGCCAGCTTGGCGTAGAAGCCCACGGTCGGTGGCACGCCGGTCATCGACACCAGCAACACCATCATCACCGCCGCGTACACCGGGTTGCGCCGAAACAGGCCGCGCAGGTCGGTGAGCAGACTGATATCGCCCCCCATCCGATCCATAGCGAGCAAGACGCCGAAAGCCCCCATACTGGTTATTGCATACGTGATCGCGTAGAACATCGCGGCCGAGTAACCTTCGCTGGTTCCGGCGAGGATACCCATCAGGATAAAGCCGACATGCGAGATAGTGGAATAGGCAAGCAGTCGTTTGAACGACACCTGTGCAATAGCAATGAGATTACCGAGCACAAGGGATAACACGGCAAGCACGATCAGCATCCCCTGCCAGCTGCTGTGCACCGTAATCAGCCCGTCGACCAAAAAGCGAATGGCGAGGGCAAAGGCTGCAATTTTCGGGGCCGCTGAAATATACAGCGCCACCGACGTAGGCGCTCCGTCGTAGACATCGGGCACCCACATGTGAAATGGCGCCGCACCGAATTTAAAGGCAATGCCGACCACCACAAAAGCGAGCCCGAATACAGCGGCAGTCGAACCCTCATTACCGGACAGCGCCGCCGCGATTTCGCTGAAATGCAAGCTACCAGTCGCACCGTAGACCATCGATATGCCGTACAGCAAGGCACCGGACGCGAGCGCACCCAGTACGAAATATTTCATTGCCGCCTCGGAGGATCGCACGTCCGATTTGTTCAACGCGACCAGCGCGTACAAAGACAACGAGAGTAGCTCCAGCCCGAGGTACAACGTGAGCATGGTGCTGGAAGAGACCATGATCATCATGCCCAGCACACCGCAGAGCGCGAGCGTGTAGTACTCTCCGTTGGTGATGCGGCGCGCGTTGACGTAGTCACGCGAATACAGAAACACACCGATTGATACGATCAGTATCCACGACTTACAGACAATACTCATTTTATCCATCACAAAACTGCCGCCAAAGGCGGACACTGCGCCACCATCAGGTGCGACAATCCAGGTCAGGAACAACGTAATAATCAGCGCGATCTGTGACAGTGCGTAGGCGAGCGGCCGACGCTTCTCGCTGACGAACAGATCGCCAATAAGAATCACACAGATTGCGCAAAGCAAAAATATCTCGGGGGTAGCAAGGCCGATATTAGTCATTCGTTTCGCCCTCTACAATTTAGATACGGTGACGTGCTGCACCAGGTTGGCAACCGACGCGTGCATCACCTCGACCAGTGGCTGTGGCCACAACCCAAAGAACAACACCATCGCCGCCAACAAACCGAGCATCAGTTTCTCACGCTGATTAATGTCGGTTAAGGCTGCCACGTTATCGTTTGCTACCTCACCAAATACCACCCGCTTCACCATCCACAGGGTGTAAGCCGCGCCGAGGATCAGTGTGGTGGCAGCGAGAAATGCAAACCAGAAATTGGCTTTGAAGCTCGCAATAATCACCATGAATTCCCCGACAAACCCGGAAGTTCCCGGCAAACCTGCGTTGGCCATCGCAAAGAACACCATGAAAGCGGCAAAGACAGGCATGGTGTTCACCACACCGCCGTAGTCGGCGATCAGTCGGGAGTGCATACGGTCGTACACCACACCGACGCACAGAAACATCGCGGCGGAAATAAACCCGTGCGAGATCATCTGCACCATCGCGCCCTCGATCCCCATAATCGCGTGACTGGTCGACTCGCCGTCGCCCATTACACCAAACACGATAAACAGTCCGAGCGTGACAAAACCCATGTGCGATATCGACGAATAGGCGATCAGCTTTTTCATATCCGATTGCGCGAGCGCCACAAAGCCGATGTACACCACGGCAATCAGGGATAACAGTATCATTAGCCAGGCGAGTTGCTGACTGGCATCAGGCACAATCGGCAAGCTGAAACGCAGGAATCCATACCCGCCCATTTTCAGCATAATCGCCGCCAGTACAGCAGACCCTGCCGTGGGAGCTTCAACGTGTGCATCCGGCAGCCAGGTATGTACCGGCCACATGGGTATCTTCACTGCGAAGGCAATAAAGAAGGCAAAAAAGATAAGCGTCTGCGCGGTGGACGCGATCGGTAGTTCATGAAAAGCGGCGATCGAGAAGCTGCCCGCATTGGAATAAAGATAGATCAGCGCCACAAGCATAAACACCGACCCGAGAAAGGTGTAGAGAAAGAACTTGATCGTCGCGTACACCCTTTTCGGACCGCCCCATATGCCGATGATTAAAAACATCGGTATCAGGGTTGCCTCAAAAAAGATGTAGAACAAAATGGCGTCTGTCGCCGCGAATACACCGACCATGAAACCCGTCATGATCAGAAAAGAGGCCAGGTACATGGCAGGCTTATCTTTAATCACTTCCCAGGCCGATATCACCACAATGATGTTGATGAACGTGGTCAGCAGTATTAGTGGCATGGCGATACCATCCACGCCGAGCGCGTAGTTGACATCAAAGGAAGGCAACCACGCAACCTGTTCGGTGAACTGCATGTCGGCGGTGTCGCTGTCGAATCCGAAGTATAGCGGCAGACTAAACAAAAACGCCGCAATGGAGATTGCCAGTGCAACCGGACGGCACCGCTGATCACCAACAAAGAGTACCAGGACTCCGCCGAGAATCGTCAACCAGATTATTATGCTTAGAAGTGGCATCAGTCGAGACCGCTACAGAGTGGTAGTGGAAGTACGGAGTGTGTGTCTGCGTTCATCACACCGCCTTCACGTGGTAAAAATAAAGACAGAAAGCATTGCCAGCAAACCGATGATCATGGCAAACGCGTAGTGATACAGGTAACCGCTTTGAATCGTCCGGGCGATGGATGAGAGCACTCCGATTTTGTTGGCGCTGCCGTTTACCATCGCACCGTCGATCACCCGCACATCGCCGACGCTCCAAAGTTTGTCGGCAAGTTTTAGGCTGCCACCGGCAAACACCTTCTGATTGAAATCGTCAAAGCCGTACTTGTTGTCGAGCAACCGGTGCAAAAAGCTGAATCTGGACGCGAACCAGTCAGCGATCTCCGGTCGTCTCATATAGATAAACCATGCCGCGACCGCTCCAGCCAGCGCCAGATACAACGCCGGTGTTTTAAAGCCGTGCAATACAAAGGCGAGCGGTCCGTGATAGTGCTCTCCGACCTTGGCGAGTACGTCGTGCCCGGGTGCGACGACGATCGCATCACCAAAGTAATCGCCGAACAACATGCCACCGATGGTCATGGCACCGAGGATTACCGACGGAATAGCGAGCAGTATCAATGGCACCGTCACTACCCCTGGCGATTCATGCAGGTGCTCTCGCGTGTGGTCGTCCATACGCTCCTGACCGTGAAACACCAGAAAGAACATCCGGAAGCTGTAGAACGCGGTGATAAAAACCCCCGCCAGCACACACACCCAGGCGAAGCCGGCACCAGTAATCTGAGAGGCATGTACCGCTTCGATGATGGCGTCTTTGGAAAAGAAACCGGAAAAACCCGGAAAGCCGATCAGCGCCAGTGTGCCGATCAGTGAGGTCCAGTAGGTGATGGGCATATACTTTTTAAGCCCACCCATTTTGCGGATGTCCTGCTCGTGATGCATACCCATGATGACGCTGCCCGCCGCCAGAAACAGCAATGCTTTAAAGAATGCGTGAGTCATTAGATGGAATATGGCAGCACTGTAGGCAGAAGCGCCGAGCGCAACTGTCATGTAGCCCAGCTGCGATAAAGTCGAATAGGCGACCACCCGCTTGATGTCGTTTTGCACGATACCGATCAGGCCCATCAACAGCGCCGTTAGCGCGCCGATGATCAGCACAAAACTCAGTGCAGTTTCGGACATTTCAAACAGCGGTGACATACGCGAGACCATAAATATGCCGGCCGTCACCATAGTCGCCGCATGTATCAGTGCCGATATCGGCGTGGGTCCTTCCATTGAGTCCGGCAACCAGACGTGCAGCGGGATTTGCGCTGACTTACCCATAGCACCGATGAACAGGCAAATACAGATCACGGTCAGCACCGACCAACCGGCTCCCGGTATGATCTCCATGGTCTCACCCTGCAGGGCCGGAGCCGCAGCAAAGGCTTCTCCGTAGTTGAGTGTACCGGTGTACATGACGATAGCAGCAATACCAAGCAGGAAGCCGAAGTCCCCTACCCGGTTGACCAGAAACGCTTTCAGGTTGGCAAATATCGCAGTCGGCTTTTTATACCAGAACCCGATCAGCAGATAAGAGACCAGTCCGACTGCTTCCCAGCCAAAGAAAAGCTGCATGAAGTTATTCGCCATCACCAGCATCAGCATCGCAAAGGTAAACAGCGAGATATAACTGAAAAATCGCTGATAGCCCGGATCGTCATGCATGTATCCGATGGTGTAGATGTGCACCATCAGAGACACCGACGTAACCACAGTCATCATCACGACAGTGAGTCGATCAACCAAAAAGCCAACCTCGAACCTGATGTCGCCGCTGATCAGCCAGGTATAAATGGTTTCGTTGAAAACTTCGCCACCGGCAAGATTCTTAAACAGCGCGATCAGTGAAAGCAGAAAGGCCACTGCCACACCGGCAATAGTGACCCGGTGAGAGTTGGTACGACCAAGCTGTTTGCCAAAGAAGCCGGCGGCAATCGCACCGAACAGCGGAGCAAGCGGAGTCAGTATATAGAGCAGCTTCATCGTCGTTACCCCTGAAGCTCGTCAAGGTCTGCGACATTGATCGAACCCCGGTTTCTAAACAGCACCACCAGAATTGCGAGTCCGATGGCTGCTTCCGCCGCGGCGACCGTGAGGATAAAAAATACAAATACCTGACCGGCTGTGTCGCCAAGAAAATAGGAGAAGGCGACAAAATTCATATTGACTGCCAGTAGCATCAATTCGATCGACATCAAAATGATGATGATGTTTTTGCGGTTCAGAAAAATCCCCGCGAGACTCAATCCGAAGAGGATTGCACCGAGTGTCAGGTAATGGGAAAGCGGTATCATCGATTATTTCTCCGCGTCCATTGAAACCACTCGCAGGCGGTCTTCCTTGCGGACCTGCACCTGTTTGCCGGGGGTCTGGTACTTGGTGTCCGGACGGCGCCGCATCGTCAGAGCGATCGCGGCAATAATCGCGACGAGCAGTATCATCGCGGCGACTTCAAACTGGAACAGATAATCTGTGTAGATGGCCAGCCCCAGTTCCTCGGTATTGCTGTAGCTCGCATCTTTGGGTGCCGGTACCGGAAAGTTCTCTGCGGAAAACCAGCGCACACGAATCAGGAAGATCATTTGCACCACGATGGTCGCTGCAATCAGGCCACCCAGCGGCAGATAGCGGGTAAATCCCTCGCGCTGGGGCAACAGATTGATATCGAGCATCATCACCACAAAGAGGAACAGCACCATCACTGCCCCCACATACACAAGCACCAGCGTGATGGCCAGGAACTCAGCTTCCATCAGCATCCAGATGATCGCACTGTTGAAAAACGCCAGCACAAGAAACAATGCTGCCTGCACCGGATTGCGCGTGGTGATCACCCCCACGGCAGCACCGATCAGGATCAGTGCGAACAACCAGAAAACAAAGAGTTTTAAGTCCATGACATGTACTCAGCGAAAGGCTGCATCAGCAGCGCGGTCGGCGGCAATCTGCGTTTCAAACTTATCGCCAATGGCGAGCAGTTTGTCTTTGGTCATGATCTGCTCACCGCGCTTTTCGAAGTGATATTCGAAAATGCGTGTTTCCACAATGGAGTCCACCGGACAGGCTTCCTCACAGAAGCCACAGAAGATACATTTGAACAAATCGATATCGTAGCGGGTAGTGCGACGCGTATTGTCTGCGCGCTCTTCTGAATCGATGGTAATGGCCAGTGCCGGGCACACCGCTTCGCACAGCTTACAGGCGATACAGCGCTCTTCCCCATTCGGGTAACGGCGCAATGCATGCAGCCCGCGAAAACGCGGTGACTGCGGTGTTTTTTCTTCCGGGTACTGAATGGTGAACTTTCTTGCGAACAAGTACCTGCCCGTGAGACTCATGCCCTTGAGCAACTCAAGCAGCATAAAACTTTTAAAATAGCTTTTAACGTTACCAGTCATATCAGGCTGCTCTCAGATCAAACCAGGGGCCGATTTCAAGTAGTATCGCCACCGCTTCAACGGTGAGCCAGAAAATGGTGACCGGGATAAATACCTTCCACCCCAGACGCATGATCTGATCGTATCGATATCGAGGAAAGGTTGCCCGGAACCACAGGAAGAAGAACAATACGAATGCGGTTTTGGCAAAGAACCAGCCCATGCCATCCGGAATAAACGGCACCGGTGACAACCAGCCACCGAGAAACAGCACCACCGTGAGCGCGGCGATGATGATCATGTTGGCATACTCGGCCAGAAAGAACAGCGCGAACGCCATACCGGAGTAGTCGACGTGGAAACCGGCAACGATTTCAGATTCGCCCTCGGCCACATCAAACGGTGCGCGGTTGGTCTCGGCGACGCCTGAAATAAAATAGACAATAAACAGCGGGAACAACGGCAGCCAGAACCAGTGGAAAATACTGCCTTCCTGCGCCCGCACGATATCACCGAGGTTCAGGCTGCCACCGACCATCAACACGCCGACCAGCGCAAAACCCATCGCGATCTCGTAGGAAACAATTTGCGCAGCGGAGCGCATTGCACCGAGAAATGCGTATTTGGAATTCGATGCCCAGCCGGCAATGATGACGCCGTAGACACCAAGAGAGGTTAACGCAAGCACGTAGAGCAAACCGGCATTGATGTCCGCAAGTACTTTGGTGTCGCTGAACGGGATAACCGCCCAGGCGGCAAAAGCCGGAGCAAGCGATAATATCGGTGCAATTAAAAACAGAAACCGGTGCGAGTTGGTAGGCACCAGTACTTCCTTGGTGAGCAGTTTGCCCACATCCGCGATGGGTTGCAGCAGTCCCGCAAACCCGACCCGGTTCGGTCCCTTGCGCACCTGTATTGCGCCGATCACCTTGCGTTCGGCATAGGTCAGGTAGGCAACACACAGCAACAGGGGCACAATGATGAGCAGTATCTTAATGACTGTCCAGATCAACAGCCAAAGGCCGGCAAAGAATCCCACGTCAGCCTCCCGCAACCAGGTTGATCGGCTCGAACAGACTGCCAAAGCCTGCTAACTCGATACTGCCGATGGGCAGCCAGGCACAGCCGACCGGCACACCGTCGTCAATTTTAACGCTGACCATCACCGTGGCATCCTGTTGTTCAAGGGTGACGACCGCGCCCGCTTCTACACCCAGTCTTTGCACATCTGCACTGTTAAGCGTGACATGGTTTTGCTGAGCATCCTTGGTTTTCTGCAATGACCGCGCGCGCCGCACGAGCATATCTGACTTATATGCGGGTAAATCGCCGATCCGAAGTAGACCATGCGACTGACTGTGTTCCGGAATTTCTATGTTATCCAGCGCGTAGTCATTAGAAAGCTGAAGCTCGCGACAAAGTGTTTTGAGTTCTTCACGCACACCGGTGACGTCCTGATAATCAAAACCTTCAAGGTCCAGTTCGTTGCCGAGCACTCGCAAAATTTTCCAGCCGGGCCTGCCCTGCCCCGGCGGTGCAGCGGCGCCGTTGAACATTTGCCAGGCGCCGGTGGCATTGACAAACGTGCCGGCCGTTTCTGCAAAAGCCGCCGAAGGCAGTACGACGTCAGCATGGTCCACCGCATGTTTACTTAAATGCGTGGAGATTATAATGGTGGTTGCATCCTTTATCTGTTGTCGCGCCTGCGCACTGTTTATCTGTTCATAGCGCGGTTCGACCCCCATCAGGATGAGCGTCTGGATTTTTGCGTCGAGTATCTGTGCGGCATTCAGTCCGGGCTTTTCGACCGGTGCACCGGCGGCGCTTCGATGCGGCACGAGCCCGGCAAGCCAGGCACCTGCTGTGTTGCCGCCTTCCGGCAGGTATCCGAATGTCGCGCCGGTTGCGCCCGCTATACAACTGGCAAGCGCTCTGATCGAAGCATAGTTCGGATGTATCACCGCCGAGTTACCGAGCAATACTACCGCGTTGCCGGCGTCTTTCAGGCTGCCCGCGATAGCGCGATGATCATCCGTCACCTCGACACCTGACGACAGGCGGGTGACCACTTCTTCGCTACAGTCACAGGCAAGGGCAATCGCAAGCACATGGCGCAGCATATCGCCGGGCGAGCTGCCGAGATTGACCAGCGGGTCGAAGTGCATGTCGTAAACGCGGGGATTAACCAGGCTGATGGCCGCCCCTTTGAGCGCGGCTTTCCTGAGCCGCAGACCCGCAAGAGGTTGTTCCTTGCGCACGTTGGAACCAATCAGCAAGCCCGCGTTAACAGTTTCAAGGGATTCGAGAGTGCAGCCGAGCCACGGCATCACCGGGGCACGATTCTGGTCGCTGTAGTCGACCTGTGTCAGACGATGATCGATGTTGTGACTACCGAGCCCACGCATCAGTTTCTGCAACAGGAACTGTTCTTCCAGCGTGGCGGTTGCCGAACCGAGTGCAGCTATTGATTTGGGGCCGTCTTTTTCGACACCACTGCGCAACGCGTCTGCGGTGGCGGTCAGTGCCGTCTGCCAGTCGACCGCTTTGAGCTCTCCATCAATTCGTACCATCGGTTCACTGACACGATCGTCCGAGTAGAGGCCCTCGTAGCTGAAGCGGTCGCGATCCGAAATCCAGGTTTCATTAATTGATTCATTTTCGCGCGGTACTGCGCGCGTCACCGTGCCATTGCCGACGTGTAAAAAGAGATTACTGCCGACACTGTCGTGCGGGCTGACTGACGCGTGCTGCGTAAGCTCCCAGGAGCGTGCTGAAAAACGGGATGGCTTGGCGGTCAGGGCACCTACCGGACACAGGTCGATCACATTGCCGGATAGTTCCGAGTCGACGCTCTTTGCGATGTAGGTACCGATGCGCATGTTTTCACCGCGACCAGTCGCACCGAGTTCGCGCACACCGGCGATCTCTTCACCAAAGCGCACGCAACGCGTGCAGTGTATGCAGCGTGTCAGTTCGGTAGATATGAGCGGCCCGATATTTTTATCCATGACCACGCGTTTAGTTTCAATGTACTCCGATGAACTGTTGCCGTAACCCATGGCGACATCCTGCAACTCACATTCGCCGCCCTGATCGCAGATCGGACAATCGAGCGGGTGGTTGATAAGCAGAAATTCCATGGTACCCGCCTGCGCACCTTTGGCGAGTTCCGATTGCGTGCGCACGACCATGTCCGGTGCAACCGGAGTGGCACAGGCAGGCATCGGCTTTGGTGCCTTTTCAATTTCGATAAGACACATACGGCAATTGGCCGCAACGCTTAGCTTCTTGTGATAGCAGAACCGGGGGATGGTGATGCCGGCCGCATCAGTCACTTCGATCAGCATCTGGCCCTTGCGAGCCTCGAGCTTGCGACCATCGACCGTAATGTTGATTACGTCGTCACTCATGCTTTAGTCACCGTTAAAGTTTGACTCACGCAGGTTGGTTTCGGCGCATCCTTCACGCAGCTGTTCCCAGTTTTTCGTCGACGATACTTCGCTTGTGTTCGACGTAATACTCGAACTCATGCCGAAAATGTCTGAGCATGCCCTGCACCGGCCACGCCGCCGCTTCACCCAGCGCACAGATGGTGCGACCGGCTATTTTCGCGGCGACATCTTCCAGTTTCTCGATATCTTCGGGCCTGCCCTTACCATCGATAATTCGCACCAGCATGCGATACAACCAGCCGGTGCCCTCGCG
>CAZOXM010000007.1:0-38693 GCA_964583825.1 uncultured Granulosicoccaceae bacterium | reverse complement strand
AGTTCGCTAAACGGCGTGCCGAGACTGATTTCAAAGTTACCGGGATTATTCACATGACCCGACATTGAGAAACATTTCTGTCCGCCGGAGTTTTCGACCCCGAGTTCCTGAAACCACTGTGCACCGTTGCGGATAATGGCCGGTGTCGAGGCCACTGACTCGGTGTTATTGATCGTTGTAGGTTTGCCGTATAGTCCGAAGTTAGCCGGAAACGGCGGTTTGAATCTGGGCTGTCCCTTCTTGCCTTCAAGTGATTCAAGCAAGGCGGTTTCCTCACCGCAGATGTAGGCACCCGCCCCGAGCGATCCGTACAAATCAATATTGACACCCGAGCCTTTAATGTCGTTGCCGACCCAGCCATTGGCGTAGGCTTCTTTCAATGCCGCCTCAAAACGCATGAATGGCTCGTCCATCCACTCACCGCGCATATAGTTATAACCGACGGATGCACCAATGGCATAACAGCCGATCAGCATACCTTCAATTAATGAGTGCGGGTTAAAGCGGTGGATGTCCCGGTCCTTACAGGTACCCGGTTCCGATTCATCACTGTTTACAACAAGGTAGTTTTGTCCGCCTTCGACGGGCTTCGGCATAAAGCTCCACTTGAGCCCGGTGGGAAACCCGGCCCCGCCCCGCCCGCGCAAACCTGAAGCTTTCACCTCGGCGACGACATCCTCGGGTGATTTCTTTTCACTCAGGATTTTATTCCACGCCTCGTAGCCGCCCACTTTGAGATAGTTTTCATAAGTCCAGGGCTGATCGTACTTTAGCGTGGTATAGCAGACTTGATTGGGTTCGTGCTTCACGGTCTCAGTCCAGTGCGTCCAGAATATCGTCTACTTTTTCGGGTGTTAACTTCATGTGATAGACATGATCGACCTGCATCATTGGTCCGCCATCACAACCCGCCAGACATTCTTCTTCAACTTTCAAAAATATTTTCCCGTCGGGCGTGCTTTCACCAAGTTTGATGCCGTATTTCTTTTCGACATGATTGACGATGGTGTCACTGCCCATCAGCATGCAACTGATGTTGGTGCAGATAGCCACACAGTGCCGACCGACAGGCTCTGTTTCAAACATTGAATAAAACGAAGCGACTTCATACACCGCAATTTTCGGCATTTCGAGCTTCTGTGCCACTGCGTCCATCAATGCTACTGTCAGATAACCATGGTTCTGGTGTTGCGCCGTACGCAGTGCCGCCAGTACCGCAGACTGTTTCTGGTCTTCCGGGTACCGTAACAGCCACCGATCGATTTCCTCAATCGAATGGTCATTCAAAACAGCGTTATCTTCGCTTTGCTGGGTCATCGATCTATCTCGCCAAATACGATGTCCTGTGTACCGATTACCGCGACGACATCGGAAAGCATGTGCCCCTTTACCATTTCATCGAATGATGCCAGATGATAAAAACCGGGCGCTCTCACCTTGAGTCGATACGGCTTGTTCGCACCGTCCGACACCAGGTAACAGCCAAATTCACCTTTGGGGTGCTCCACCGCCGCATAGGCGTCGCCCGGGGGCAGACAAAAGCCTTCAGTGAATAGCTTGAAGTGATGAATCAGTGATTCCATGTCACCTTTCATTTCCGCTCGACGTGGCGGGGCTATTTTGTGGTCTTCCGTCAGCACCGGGCCCGTGTTTTGTCGCAGCCATGCGATGCACTGTTTGATAATGCGATTGGACTGACGCATCTCCTCGACACGCACCAGGTAACGGTCGTAGCAATCGCCTTCGGTACCCAAAGGAATGTCAAAGTCCATACGATCGTACACTTCATAAGGCTGTTTTTTTCGCAAGTCCCATTCAATGCCGGAGCCACGCAGCATTGGACCGGTAAAACCGAGTTGCAGCGCTCGCTCAGGCGTAACTACCCCGATGCCGACGAGGCGTTGTTTCCAGATACGGTTATCGGTCAAAAGCGTTTCGTATTCGTCGACGCAGGCCGGGAAGCGATCAGTGAAGTCCTCAAGAAAATCCAGCATTGAACCACTGCGCGCATCATTGAGCTTGTTGGCTTCGGCCTTACTGCGAAAGCGCGAGCTTTCATACTTTGGCATGCTGTCCGGCAGATCCCGGGCGACACCACCGGGTCGATAGTAAGTCGCATGCAGGCGTGCACCGGACACAGCCTCGTAGCAATCCATTAGATCTTCACGCTCGCGAAACGCATACAGAAACATTGACATTGCACCGACATCGAGTCCGTGCGCGCCGATCCACATCAGGTGATTCAGTACTCGGGTGATCTCATCAAACATTACACGGATGTACTGCGCGCGCTCGGGTATCTCGACGCCCAGCAGTTTTTCAATCGCCATTACATAGCCGTGCTCGTTACACATCATGGATACGTAATCGAGTCTGTCCATGTAACCGATGGTTTGATTGTAAGGCTTACTCTCAGCAAGCTTTTCGGTACCGCGGTGCAGCAGCCCGACGTGAGGATCAGCGCGATCAACAACTTCGCCGTCCATCTCCAGTACCAGTCGCAGTACACCGTGTGCTGCCGGGTGTTGCGGGCCGAAGTTAAGCGTGTAATTTCTGATTTCAGGCATTAGCTTTCACCCTCCGTCGCCGCGTCTTCACCAGCGTGTGCCGGCTCCGCTCGTGAGGTATTGCGAATAACCCGGGGCACGAGCACGCGCGGCTCAATGGTCACCGGCTCATAGACCACACGTTTCTTCTGCGGGTCATAGCGCATCTCAACATTACCCACGAGTGGAAAGTCCTTGCGAAACGGATGTCCAACGAAACCGTAATCGGTCAGCAGGCGACGCAAATCAGGATGTCCGTCGAAGTGTATACCCATCAGGTCGAATGCTTCGCGCTCCGGCCAGTTCGCACATGCCCAGACTTCGCACACGGATGGCACCACAGGAAATTCGTTGTCGACCGCATAGACCTTCAGCCGCAAGCGGCAGTTGTTTGCCAGTGACAGCAGTTGATAGGCGACTGCAAAACGTGGTTCATCGCCTTCGTAGGCAGGTACTTCGTCGCCAAAACTCAGCCGCCCGATTGACCCGGCTGCTACGCCGCGACTGAAACCGCTGCCACCGGTTTCCCACTCGTCGCTGCCGTACTGTGAATAGTCCACTCCACACAGATCGATCAGCTGTTCAAAGTGAAGTTGATCGCGCAGTGCTGTCGACGCTTCGATTAACTGGTCTGCGGTGACGACGGCGGTCAGGCCATCGACGTCATCGATCACTTCGGTGACGCCAGCGACGGCCTGCACCTGCGACCGCAGTTGATTGAGCTTGTTCTGATTCATCAGGCGCGTGTAATCACGTTAGGTCTGCGGATTTTGTTTTGCAGCTGGATAATGCCGTACAGCAGTGCCTCTGCGGTCGGCGGGCAGCCGGGAACGTAGATATCTACCGGTACAATTCGGTCGCAACCACGAACAACAGCGTAACTGTAGTGATAGTAGCCACCACCATTTGCGCAAGACCCCATCGAAATAACCCACTTCGGATCGGGCATTTGATCGTAGACTTTGCGCAGTGCCGGCGCCATTTTATTCACCAGCGTGCCGGCGACAATCATGACATCAGACTGTCGAGGGCTCGGTCGGAACAGGATGCCAAAACGGTCGAGATCGTAGCGCGCAGCACCCGCGTGCATCATTTCAACAGCACAACAGGCCAGCCCGAAGGTCATCGGCCACATGGACCCGGTACGCGCCCAGTTGACCAGTTTGTCGGTAGAGGTGGTAAGAAAGCCTTTATCGAGAACCGCTTCTATTCCCATTCCAACGCTCCTTTTTTCCACTCATAAATAAAACCGATCAGCAGGATGCCAAGGAACACTCCCATCGCTGCAAATGCTTCGACGCCGATGGTGTCGAGCACAACCGCCCAGGGAAACAGGAACGCTATTTCAAGATCAAAAATAATAAACAGGATAGCGACGAGGTAGTACCTGACATCGAACTTCATTCTTGAATCTTCGAAAGCCTCAAAGCCGCATTCGTAAGGGGAATTCTTTTCGGTGTTAGGTGCAGTCGGTCCGATGACGGTACCAAGCATCAGCAAAACTGCGCCAAACGCCAGTGACACGCCAAAAAACACCAGTATCGGAAAATAATTTGCGAGCATTTATCGCCCCGAAAAAAGATTGAGCATTGTATTAAGTTTTGAGGTGCAATTCGCAAGCCGCGAACATGTGCTTTTCTTAATACGCTTTTCTGCAATGCAGGGATTCGTGCATAAGACAGGTTCCTGGTCGACAGCCCAGGGGGCAATCGCAGCAACTGAATACTAAATGGTGCCGACGCCCGGACTCGAACCGGGACGGCTCGCGCCACTACCCCCTCAAGATAGCGTGTCTACCAATTCCACCACGTCGGCTTATTTGTATTCAGCCGTGTATTTTAAACCACTACACGACAAACATCCGCTTTATTTTTTTACAATCTCCAGAAAAAGGCTCGAACCCGGAAAGTTTACTCGGTCGCTGACGGTGCAGCCGGCATATCTGATGAGGACTCTTCAGAAGGAGCTGCCTCATTGCCTTCTACCGCAGGCACATCAGACTCGACCGCCGGGGTATCCGACTCCGGCACGGCAGGCGCTTCCACTTGAGGTATGTCTACGCCATCGACCACACTGCCCAGGGTCGTGTTTCGCTGAGAGGCGAGATAAAACAGCAGGATGCTGGTACCAAAGAACGCGAGTGCGAACAAGGTAGTCATACGGGTCAGGAATGACCCCGAGCCCCGCGACCCAAACACAGTCGCTGACGCCCCGCTGCCAAAAGCAGCGCCCGCGTCCGCCCCCTTACCGTGCTGAATCAAAACCAGCCCGATCACACCAAGCGCCAGAAAAACATGAATGACTAAAGCAATAGTTTGCATTTTATTTCCGTTATACCTGACCGGCCTGCTTCGCCGCTGCCTCGCAGATTGCAAGGAAGTCTGCGCTTTTCAATGCCGCCCCGCCGATTAGACCGCCGTCGATATCGGGCTTGGCGAACAGCTCATCTGCATTTCCCGGGTTGACGCTGCCACCGTACAGGATGCGGACTTTTTCCGCGCCCGCCGCACTGTGTCGCGCCAGCAGCGCACGAATAGCGGCGTGTACATCCTGTGCCTGTTCCGGGCTGGCGGTTTTTCCGGTGCCAATGGCCCAGACCGGTTCATAGGCGATGACAGCGCTGTCGAAGGCAGTGTCTCCAACATGATTGAATACCGCGTTCAACTGCGCTTCGACGACTTGTAGTGTGGTGCCAGCTTCGCGTTGTTCGAGACTCTCGCCAACACAGAAGATCGGCGTCAAACCGGCACTGAGTACGGCAGCATGTCGCTCGGCACAGCTTTGATCGGTATCACCAAAAAGACTTCTGCGTTCAGAGTGCCCGACGATGACGTGACTGCAGCCGAATTCGGCCAGCATCGAACAGGACACTTCGCCAGTATAGGCTCCCTGTTCATGTGCCGCTGCGTTCTGGGCACCGAGCCGGACTGCTGAGCCTTCCACAACAGAGGCGACGTCGGCGATGTGCACGGCCACAGGGCACACCACAGTTTCGACGCCATCGACAGACTGTGCTTTGATTTCACTGGCGAGTAGGCGAACGCTTTCTTTGGAGCCGTTGAGTTTCCAGTTTCCAGCGACGATGGGCAAACGCATGCGGTTGGTCTCAGCCACGGTGTGGTTGGAAGTTACAGGCGCGTGAGCGCGCCCAAAAACGCGCAAGACTACCTCGCGCACAGCTAAATTGCAATGCATTGACGATGGCAAGCGTGCCATGCCGACTAATCAGAATACGCTTAGCCCTGCTCGCAGCAGCCGCTGCGACACCCACATTACACAGCAAGCCGGTGCACACAGGCAGCGCAACACGGATCGCGCACACTGGCGCACACTGGCGCTATAAGCTTAGCTCAGGAAAAACAGATTGGCGCGATGCGTTAACCGAGCACGCGACCGACTGCTTCAGCCACACGATGGCAGATCTTTTCAACATCATTGGCAACGCGCCCTTCCACCATCACCCGCACCACCGGCTCTGTGCCGGAAGGACGCAACAAAACGCGACCGGAATCGCCAAGTTCACGCTCGGCATCCGCCACCGCACTGGCAACCTCCGGGTTGTCGTTAAGTGCTTCGCGGCGGCTGAGCGGCACATTGACCAGCACCTGTGGATAACGTGTCATTCCCGCCCTGAGTGAGGCCAGTGATTCCCCCGACTGCTGTACGTAGGCCAGCACCTGCAACGCCGCCACCAGCCCATCGCCGGTGGTGGTTCTGTCAAGGCAGATAATGTGGCCGGACGACTCACCACCAATACACCAGTCGCGCTTGCGCAATTCTTCAAGCACGTAGCGATCGCCAACCTTGGCCCGGACGAAGTCGACGCCGAGGTCACGTAAACCGTGCTCGAGCCCGAGATTGCTCATCAGCGTACCGGCGACCCCGGCAACCTTTTCTCCGGCATCGAGTCTTGACTTAACCAACACGTAGAGCAGTTCATCCCCGTCGACGATCTCGCCACGATGATCAACCATGATGAGTCGGTCCGCATCACCATCAAGCGCAACGCCCACATCAGCCCTCTCCATCAGCACATGCGCACGCAGCAGATCCGGTGAGGTTGCCCCGCAGTCCCGGTTGATGTTGAGTCCGTCGGGCTCCGCGCCAATGGCAACCACCTCGGCTCCGAGTTCCTCGAACACCCCTTTGGCAATATGGTAGGCAGCCCCGTTAGCCGAATCGACCACGATTTTCATGTTGTCGAGCCGCAAGCCGCTCGGGAAGGTACTTTTACAAAATTCTATATAGCGGCCCGGCGCGTCATCAATGCGCGTCGCCCGCCCCAGTTCTGCCGAGTCTACCGTTTCCATCTCCCGGCCCATCATCTCTTCGATCGATTCTTCGATCTCATCCGGCAGCTTGGTGCCCTCGGCAGAAAAGAACTTCACCCCATTGTCGTAGTAGGGATTGTGAGAAGCACTGATGACGATGCCCGCTGCCGCGCGGAAAGTACGCGTCAGATAGGCGACTGCGGGGGTGGGCATCGGCCCGAGCAGGCGCACGTTGATACCAGCCGACGACAGCCCTGCCTCCAGCGCCGACTCAAACAAATAACCGGACACCCGTGTATCTTTTCCGATGATGACGTCTTTGTTGCCCTGATCGGCGAGTACTTTTCCGGCAGCCCAGCCAAGCTTCATGACCGTGCCGGCTGTCATCGGCTCTGTGCCGACGTGACCGCGCATACCGTCGGTTCCAAAATACTTTCTGGCCATTGAATTAGCTCCGGGAATTGGGTTCAGTGCCTGCAGGCTGATGACACGGCACAAACCGTCGACCTCGCAAGATCTGTGCTATCGCTAGCCGCGCACAATAAAAACGGCCACCTTTACGGTGGCCGTTCTGAAGATGATTAAATTCAGCTTGCCGGGTCGGGATCCGCTACCGGTCCGTCGTCAGCCTCTTTTGTGGTGTCGTCATCCGGCGCGTTGTCCGTCGCCTCCGCACCGCTCAGGGGGCTACCCCCGCCGCTGCCGCCATCGTCAGTCCAGCCGGACGGTGGATCAGGCTCACGCCCTTCCATAATCGCATCGATCTGCGACACATCAATAGTCTCGTACTTCATCAGTGCATCCGCCATCAAGTGCAGGATGTGCATATTGGTGCGCAGGATGTCCTCTGCCCGCTCATAGTTGCGGTCGATGATGGCGCGCACTTCAGAGTCGATCGACTCTTTCGTCGAACTCGAAATCTGTTTGGGCTGTGACGTACTGCGACCGAGGAAAACCTCGCCCTCCTCTTCACTGTAAGCCAGCGGACCGAGCAGGTTCGACAGCCCCCACTTGGTGACCATGTTGCGCGCAAGTTCGGTGGCACGTTCAATGTCGCTTGATGCACCGGTCGTGACTTTATCTGCACCGAAAATGATTTCCTCGGCAACGCGGCCACCGTACAGACTCGATATCTGACTTTCCAACCCGAGCTTACTGAGACTGTAGCGGTCCTGTTCCGGCAGAAACATGGTGACACCCAACGCTCTGCCGCGCGGAATAATGGTGACTTTGTAGACAGGATCGTGATCCGGCACGAGTCTGCCCACAATCGCATGACCAGCTTCGTGGTACGCAGTCAGCTTCTTCTCATCCTCGGTCATCACCATGGACTTGCGCTCGGCACCCATCATGATTTTGTCTTTGGCTCTTTCGAACTCGGCCATCTCGACCAGTTTTTTGTCTGCACGAGCGGCGAACAGGGCAGCTTCGTTCACGAGGTTGGCCAGATCAGCACCGGAGAATCCCGGTGTACCGCGCGCCAGCAAGTCCGGCCTGACGTTGTCTGCCACCGGTACCTTGTTCATGTGAACACGCAGTATCTGCTCTCTTCCGCGCACATCCGGCAGCGGCACCACCACCTGGCGGTCGAATCTGCCGGGACGCAGCAGCGCCGGGTCCAGCACATCCGGACGGTTGGTGGCAGCGATGACAATGACACCTTCATTGCCTTCAAAACCATCCATTTCCACCAGCAGCTGATTCAGAGTCTGCTCGCGTTCGTCGTGACCGCCGCCGAGGCCTGCACCACGATGCCTACCAACCGCGTCGATTTCATCGATAAAAATAATGCATGGCGCGTGTTTCTTTGCCTGCTCAAACATATCCCGGACGCGCGAGGCACCAACACCGACGAACATTTCTACAAAGTCGGAACCGGAAATAGTAAAAAACGGCACTTTTGCTTCGCCGGCAATCGCCTTGGCGAGCAGAGTTTTACCCGTACCCGGTGATCCGACCAGCAGCACGCCGCGAGGGATTTTACCGCCGAGCTTCTGGAATTTTCCCGGGTCGCGCAGAAACTCCACCAGTTCCGCAACCTCGTCCTTCGCCTCTTCCACGCCGGCAACATCGGCGAAGGTCACCTTGACCTGATCTTCACCGAGCAACCGCGCTTTGCTTTTTCCAAAGGACATGGCGCCGCGGCCACCGCCGCCGCCCTGCATCTGGCGCATGAAGTAGATCCAGATCCCGATAAATAACAGAAACGGGAACGTATTCAGCAGCAACTGCAACAGCAGATTCGGGCTTTCCGGTGGTTTGGCTTCGATTTTGACACCCGCATCGAGCAGGTCACCGATGAGCGATCGGTTATCCGATTCCGGGCTGTAGGTGTTATACCTGCCGGAATTGGATACGCCGGAGATATCATTGCCCGATATCACAGCCGTGCGGACTTCGCCGGATTTGACGTCTTCAATGAAATCAGAATAGGAAATCGGGGTGCCGGTTTGCGCCTGGCTACCGAGATTGTTAAACACCGCCACTAAAATGACAGCGATCACTACCCACAAAAGAACATTTTTAAACAGGTCGTTCAAGCCGAATCGCCTCTAGTTGTTTATCACCGGCACTTCATGGTCCCTGGTGCACAGTGAGTATAAACCAATATCACCGTTATCGGCGCCGATCGGAGTTCCCGGATCGCCAGCCTTGTGCAAGCAGGTACACCTCGCGACTACGTGCGCGAGAGGCAGCTGGTTTTCGGCTCCTCACCGAATCGAACCGCTCACGCATCGCCTGATTGAGCGTTTCAAAACCAGTCCCGTGGAAAGTTTTCACCAGCAGGCTCCCGCCTGGAGACATAAACTCGCTACACATATCCAGTGCCAATTCGGCGAGATAAATGGAACGGGGCTGATCAACTGCCAGCTGTCCTGTGAAATTGGGGGCCATGTCAGACAATACAAGGTCTGCCTGACGCCCATTCAGACATCGCTCGATTTCGCCCACCGCCTCATTTTCTGTAAAGTCAGCCTGAATGATCACCGCGCCCTCAACCGGGTCCATCGGCAGGATGTCTACCGCGACCAATACGCCGGCGGCACCGATTTTTTCGGCCGCATACTGGGTCCACCCGCCGGGGGCAGCACCCAGTTCTATCACACATGAATCGGGTTTGATCAGGCGGTCCCGCTGATCTATTTCAGCCAGCTTGTATACCGCACGCGATCGCCAGTTCTGCTGCCGCGATTTGATGACGAAATCATCGCTGTGATGCTCTTTGAGCCAGCGACGGCTGCTCTTACTGCGACTCATTATTCCAATCCGTGTACACTGGTTGCTTCGCTTCTGCTTCTACCCTACCGCTTTTAATGACGCCCAATAAAAAACAGTTAAAACACCTGCTGTCACTGTGTCATGAATTGCAGCCGGTTGTGCGTATCGGACAAAAAGGCGTGACCGACGCCGTCCTTGCCGAGCTTGACATCGCGCTGGCGCATCATGAACTGATCAAAATAAAGGTGAGCGCCGCGGATCGCGAAGCGCGCAAGGGGCTCATCACCAGCATAGCGCAAGAGCGTGATGCCCACGTTATACAACAAATAGGGCAGACTGCCGTGCTTTTCAAACGCAATCACGAAAGGCCGATGGTTTTCTTCCCCAAGAGCTAACGCACCGGGTGCCGCGGGCACAGAACAGGTGATGAGCCGACAGGCAGTCACCTGACGGAGTTTTTGTTCTGCTACTGGCCGGATGTCAGATGTAACTGACTTTGATCACCTCGTATTCACGGGTACCGCCGGGGGCATCAAAGCTGATGTCATCACCTTCCACCCTGCCAATCATGGCGCGCGCAAGCGGAGAACTGAAGCTGATCATTCCTTTTTTGATGTCTGCCTCATCGTCCCCGACAATCTGGTACGTCACGCTCTCGTCAGTATCGAGATCAGTCAGCTCAACGGTAGCGCCAAATATTACCTTGCCGTTCGCTTTCATTTGCGTGACGTCGATGACCTGAGCATTCGACAGCTTGGCTTCTATATCTTTTATTCTGCCTTCAATGAAGCTCTGCTGTTCTCGCGCCGCATGATACTCCGCATTTTCTTTTAGATCACCGTGTTCGCGGGCTTCGGCGATGGCTTCTATCACGCGCGGCCGCTGTACCGATTTGAGATCGGACAATTCCTCACGCAACAGTTCGGCACCTTTAGCAGTCAGTGGCACCTTGCTCATAGAGATTCCTCATGTATTTCACTCAGGCTGTAGACCCGATCGACAGGAGTCCCCTGTCCGGTGTTTCCAATTACAGCCCCGATCGCTTCAGCTGCCGCCATCGTGGTCGCGTACGCAATGCGATGGTTCAGCGTTTCCCGCCGGATAAGAAATGAATCCGCGATTGCCTGCTGTCCTTCGGTGGTATTGATGATCAGGGCGAGCTCTTTATTTTTTATCATATCAACAACGTGTGGTCGCCCCTGCGCCACTTTGTTCGCAAACTCACAAGGCACTCCGGCGGAGTCTATCGCAGCGTGCGTGCCAGTGGTCGCTACGAGTTTGAAACCTGCCTGGTGGAATATCGCCGCGAGCTTAACAGCCGCCGGTTTGTCAGCATCGCGCACGCTAAGCAAGACCCGACCCTCAACCGGTAGTGGCATTCCCGCAGCCAGCGAACTCTTGTTAAAGGCCTCGGCAAAACTGCGGCCACTGCCCATGACTTCTCCGGTCGATTTCATTTCGGGACCGAGCAGCGGATCGACGCCAGGAAATTTGTTAAATGGAAACACCGACTCTTTGACTGAAAAGAATGCGGATTTCCGGGCGGCTGTGTGGCCCTGTGCCGCAAGAGAGCGCCCACTCATGCAGCGCGCTGCAATGGCCGCCAGTGGCATTCCGGTTGCCTTCGACACGAACGGCACTGTGCGGGAAGCACGCGGATTGACCTCTAGCACATAAATTTCGTGCCCTTTGATCGCAAACTGCGCGTTGACCAGGCCGCAAACACCGAGTTCGAGCGCCAGTTGCGACATCTGCGAATGCAGCTGCGTTTGAATGTCTTCGCTCAGGCTGTACGGTGGCAGCGAGCAACCGGAGTCCCCACTGTGGACGCCGGCTTGCTCTATGTGCTCCATAATACCGCCGATGATCACCGACTCGCCATCGCAGACCGCATCGACATCAACCTCGATCGCATCATCGAGAAAGTGATCGAGCAGCACCGGTGCATCGTTGGAAACGGATACCGCCGTTTGCATATAGGTACTGAGTTCATCATCGCTGTACACAATCTGCATCGCCCGTCCGCCCAGCACATAAGAGGGCCGGACCACGAGCGGATAGCCTATATGCGCGGCTCCGGCCAAGGCCTGCTCTACACTCGCCGCGGTTTCATTAGGTGGTTGCAGTAAACCGGTTTTGTTCAGCAGTTGTTTAAAACGCTCACGATCCTCGGCCAGATCGATGGCATCAGGCGATGTACCAATAATCGGTGCACCGTTTTGCCACAGTGATTCAGCGAGCTTCAACGGTGTTTGACCACCGTATTGCACGATCACTCCCTGCGGATTTTCGACATGCAGGATTTCAGTGACATCCTCAAGCGTCAGCGGTTCGAAGTACAGACGGTCAGAGGTGTCGTAGTCGGTCGAGACTGTCTCCGGATTACAGTTGACCATAATGGTTTCGAAGCCATCCTCGCGCAGCGCGAGGGCGGCATGCACGCAGCAGTAGTCAAACTCTATTCCCTGCCCTATTCGGTTTGGTCCACCACCAAGCACAACTATTTTGTCGCGATCCGTCGGCGCCGCCTCACACTCTTCATCATACGTGGAGTACATGTAGGCGGTGTTGGTTGCAAACTCGGCAGCACAGGTGTCGACCCGTTTGTACACCGGACGAACACTCAATGCATGGCGATGATCGCGCACCTGTTGTTCGCTGATACGCAATAAATTCGCAAGCCGCTGATCCGAAAAGCCCTTGCGCTTCAGCCACCGCATGGTTGTCGCATCCATGCCGCTGAGCGTCATGTCACGCACATCACTTTCGGTGGACACGAGGTCTTCAATTTGCGCCAGAAACCACGGATCGATGCGGGTGATTTTGTGCACCTGCTGCAGTGAAAAACCGTGCCGGAACGCGTCGGCCACGTACCACAAACGCTTATCCGACGGCTGGCTTAGCTGCAGTTCAAGCTCCGTTTGCTGTTCTTCTACCGTCAGTTCCGGTGAAAGGATTTCGTCGAGTCCGGACACCCCGATTTCCAGCCCGCGCAGTGCTTTTTGCAGAGATTCCTGTTGATTTCGGCCAATGGCCATGACTTCGCCGACCGACTTCATCTGCGTGGTCAGACCGGCATCAGCGGTGGGAAATTTTTCGAACGCAAAGCGCGGCATCTTGGTAACGACGTAGTCGATGGCCGGCTCGAAAGACGCTGGTGTTTGTCCACCGGTAATGTCGTTACGCAGTTCATCGAGCGTAAACCCGACAGCGAGTTTTGCAGCGACCTTGGCGATCGGGAAACCGGTCGCTTTTGAAGCCAGCGCCGATGACCTGGATACGCGCGGGTTCATTTCGATCACAATGAGTGAGCCGTTATCGGGGTTCACTGCGAACTGTACATTTGAGCCCCCGGTTTCCACACCGACTTTACGCAATACATCAATCGACGCATTGCGCATGATCTGGTATTCCTTGTCGGTGAGCGTTTGCGCCGGTGCAACGGTGATTGAGTCACCGGTGTGCACTCCCATCGGATCAAGGTTTTCAATGGAGCACACAATAATGCAGTTGTCGGCCTTATCCCGGACGACTTCCATCTCGTACTCCTTCCAGCCGAGCACGGATTCTTCCATCAGGATCTCTGTTGTACGCGACAGAGACAGGCCGCGCTGACAGATCTCGGTGAACTCATCGCGATTGTAGGCAATGCCACCACCACTGCCACCCATGGTGAAAGACGGACGGATGATGACCGGGAATCCGATCTTTTCGAGCCCCTCGTAAGCCGCTTCCATCGTGTGTGCGATTTCGGCACGAGGCGTTGCCAGCCCGATTTCAGTCATCGCACGACGGAACTTGTCGCGATCCTCGGCCAGGTCTATGGCCTCGGGCCTGGCGCCAATGAGTTCGACGCCGTAGCGGGTGAGCACGCCTTCCCGATCCAGATCGAGCGCGCAGTTCAGACCTGTCTGACCGCCCATTGTCGGCAAGATGGCGTCGGGCTTTTCGCGGGCAATAATCCGCTCGACCGTGCGCCACTCGACCGGCTCAATGTAGATTGCATCTGCAGTGGCCGGGTCCGTCATGATGGTTGCCGGATTCGAGTTCACCAGAATGACCCGGTAGCCTTCCTCCCGCAGCGCCTTGCACGCCTGTGCCCCGGAGTAGTCGAACTCGCACGCCTGACCGATCACAATGGGCCCGGCGCCGATCACAAGAATGTTCTTTATATCGCTACGACCGGGCATGTTTGTTCGCGTCAATCAGGTCAGTGAATCGTTTGAAAAGCGCCGCCACATCGTGCGGTCCGGGACTCGCTTCCGGGTGCCCCTGAAAACTGAATGCCGGCACGTCCGTGCGTTCTATGCCCTGCAGTGTGTTGTCAAACAGAGACCGGTGCGTCGGGCGCACACTGCTCGGCAGACTGTCTTCGTCGACACAGAAACCGTGGTTCTGGCTGCTGATCATCACGCGGCTGGTGTCCAGATCAATCACCGGATGATTGGCCCCGTGATGACCGAATTTCATTTTCATCGTCCTTGCACCGCTGGCGAGCGCGAGTAACTGATGGCCGAGACATATGCCAAATACCGGTATTTTTGTTAACAGCACCTGCCGTATCGCTTCAATGGCGTAGTCGCACGGCTCCGGGTCGCCCGGACCGTTGGACAGAAACACACCGTCGGGTTGCATCGACAGCACCTCATCAGCTGAGGTCCGGGCATTGACCACCGTGACACGACAACCCTGATCAGCCAGCATGCGCAGAATGTTTCTTTTAATGCCGTAGTCCCAGGCAACTACGTGGCGCGCGTCCGCTGGCGATGGCTGAAAGGTATCGCCAAGCTGCCACGTGCCCTCCAGCCATTCGAACGAATCCGCTGTGGATACCAGCTGAGCGAGATCACGACCGACCAGGCTGCCAAAGGCCGCAATGCGCGAACCAGTGTCGGCATCGTCCGGGGTGTCGCGGCAATCAATCATGCCGACCTGCGCGCCATGCATTCGCAGGTGGCGAGTCAATCGCCTGGTATCCACGCCCTCGATAGCAACGCAACCCTTGTCTTTCAGATAGTCTGCCAGCGTTTTCTCACTGCGAAAACTGCTGGTTCGAAGCGGTGCATCGCGAATGATCAGGCCGCTGGCGTGAACATTCGCCGACTCTTCGTCGAAGGGGTTCGTCCCGGTATTGCCCACGTGGGGCACCGTCAGGGTCACCATCTGTTGCGCGTAGGACGGGTCGGTCAGTATTTCCTGATACCCTGTCATTGCCGTGTTAAAGACAACTTCCCCGACGGCTACACCCGAGGCACCCAGGGCGTAGCCATGGAATTTTGTGCCGTCCGCAAGCGTGAGTATTGCGTGTTTACGCAATGGCTGTTCTCTGTAGTGGGAAAAGGTAAAGCGGATGCTTTGTGCTATTTTACAAAAAAAGAACGTCGTGTGTCACCAAGGCATTCACGAACGGCGAACCGGCAGCCGCGGCGTATTGGATTGTAAGATAAGGCAGCGACCTGCTACCCGTATCATTCGTTTTACAAACCAGCGCCGGCCCGTAGCCGGTCAGGCAACTGATCCCCCTTACTGCGCTAAGCTCTCTCAATGACTCTCTCCCTCGACTCGATCAAAGCTGCCGCCGACAGAATCGGCACGCATGTGGTAAGAACGCCCACGCTGCCGTACTACGGGATCACCGGCGGTGAGCGCTTTCGCGACACCCGGGTGATGCTGAAGATGGAGCTGCTGCAGAAAACCGGCAGCTTCAAAGCGCGGGGCGCGCTCAACACCGTGATGCAACTCAATGAGCAGCAGCGGCAACTGGGCATTACCGCGTTTTCCGCCGGCAATCATGCGATCGCGGCGGCCTATGCTGCGCGCAGCGCGGGCACCAGCGCCAAGGTGGTCATGCCTGAAACGGCCAATCCCTATCGTGTCGAGTGCTGCAAAGCACTGGGGGCGGAAATCGTATTTGGACGCACCATTGCCGAGTTAATCGACATTGTCGAACAGTTGAAAGCAAACGAGGGCAGGACAATGGTCCATCCGTTTGAGGGCATTCCCACCTTTGAGGGTACGGCGACCGTCGCACTGGAGCTGCTGCATGATCAGCCCGACATCGAAGCGGTTATTGTGCCGGTCGGTGGCGGCGGATTGATTGCCGGCATCGCCGCTGCGGTAAAACAACTCAAACCGGACTGCGCGGTGTACGGCGTTGAGCCCACCGGTGCTCAGGGCATGTCGGACAGTCTCAAAAATGGCAGGCCGCTGGCCCGCGTCAGTGTCAATACCATTGCCGACAGCCTCGGTGCACCACTGCACATGCCTATGTCATATCAGCTCGTTACCGACCACGTCGACCAGCTGGTACAGGTCACAGACGCGCAGCTCATTGAGACCATGCGACTGATGTTTACCGATCTTCAGCTCGCCGTAGAACCGGCCTGTGCGGCGGCGATGGCCGCGCTGACCTACCCGCTGAGAGACACACTCGCCGGCAGGCAGGTAGCGCTGATTCTATGTGGCAGTAACATTGATCACAAAACCTATAACCAACTCACCCTGCCCTGGCCGGCTGCCTAAAGCACTTACCCGCAGCGTTTACTGTGCGGGATCTGCAAGCAATGGTGCCTCATCCAACTCCGCCTGAGAACAGTTAATCGATAAGCGCGTACCGGCACCGGTGCGAATCGGCACTGCCGTGGCAGTCAGCAACGAATCAATATCGGTGGTGGCTGAGCGGCTGGCGATCTGCTGACCGTTGTTGTTATCAGTGGCCGTCCAGTTACAAACCTGACCGGGGTTCGGATCGAACTGTTGGGTTCGGCGTGGTGTGATGTCAGCAGTCTGATTCGCTGATGTGGACTTCAAAGTAATTTCATAACGCTGAATCAGATCGACAATGGTTTGTGAAAATGCCGTGTGCGGCGTGGCCCATTCGATATCCATGTTATAGCGGTCATCGCCGCTGTTCGCAGGATCGATCGGGCCTGAGCCACTGGCGTTGGTTATCGACGGAAAGCTCAGGTTCAAAGGATACTTCCAGCCAAAGTCGTCCCCGTACCCGAAACCGAACAGACTGACATTCACTGAACTGAATCCAACCCAGGTATGTCCGGCGGTGCCGCCATGTACCGCGGCAAACCCCGCAGTGGCTTCGGTCAGTGCGCGCACGGTGGGTCTGCCCTGGGTGGCCCAGTCGATGATCGTGTCCTGCTTGCCATGAAAGGTCATCAGGTATGCAAAGGTATCACCCCGTCTCTCAACCAGTTGTTGATGATGATCCATCCAGTCCCAGACACCCACGGGACTAACACCGTTCAGGCCGTACAGTTGAATACCTTCACTGAACGGGCCGTCATTGACCACCGGCAGGTTGCTCGATTTTGATCCCCAGGTCTGCACCAGCTCGCCCTGAAAAAGCGGATTACTTTGATAATCGGTCATCGGCTGATTGGCATAGACACCTGAAAATACATTGCCGTATCGCATGCCCAACGCCAGCACACCCGAAGCCCCCATCGAGTTGCCATAAGCATGAATTTTATTGGTATCTACATTGAATGCTGTGTCGTCAATCAGCGCAGCAACGGCGCGCATTACTCGCTGCTCTGTAAAATTCTCTATCGCACCACTGGTTGGTGTAGAGCCCTGAGCAGCATAGTTGTGATCACGTGCATAGCCATACCACCAGGAGTGCAAGGCACCCAGAGCCGGCCCCGGATCATGCGGCAGCAACGTAATGACCTGCCAATCGTATTCAGACTGCGGGATCGACTTATACACTTCATAGTAGGCGTGCAGCTCAACCATTAACGGGTAACTCTGCGAACTGTTGTAGGACGATGGCAGCGCGACGGTATAGTTGTAGGCGTAGCCATTAAACGTTGGGTTCCAGTTCGCGTAATCCATGTACTGGGTGTAGATCCGGCCTTTCCCCTGATTAACGGAAACGGTCAGCACATCACGCGGTGTGCCGACGGACTCATTCACGGCGCTGCGACTTGAAAGGACTGTGCCTGTCATTTCATTGCCGTCGCGCACCGGTGTGACTGCATAGTAAGCGGTGCTGGAATCACCGGGCTGTTTGGTATAAACGAACAATCCGGTGCTATTCGACAAGGGCGTACCGAGATCCGAAATCACATAGTTTTGTGGAACGCTGGGTCCGCCATACTGGTTGATCGATGTATCACTGCCGAGCGCACCCCACTTGCGGGTTAGTTTCTCCGCAACGTTAAGATTCTGTGCAGTAATTGGCTGACTATGACGGTAAACGTGATAACCGTCGTTTGGCCCGGTCTCTTCCCAGGTTAAAAACGTCTGACCGCTACGATGAAAAGCGCTGACTGTTCCCGCTTCAACAACGGGTGTCAGTGTGATGCTGACTGTCGCAGCGTTGGACCGGTTTCCATCGCTATCCTGCACGGTGTAACGAAACGAATCAGTATCTGAGCCACCATTGTGTCGATAAAAGACACTACCGTTTTCTTCCACAGAGAATGCACTGGCAGACTGAGGCTGACTGACGATAACAATACTTGCAGGATCAATCGAGCCATCGGCGTCTGTGTCGTTCTCAATCAGTGAAAAGCTCAATTCGCCGCCGCTAATCAGGGTAACCGAATCCGCATTGGCTACCGGCGCAATTTCTTCTGCGTCACTGACAATCGTCAGGCTGACAGACGCTGTGTTGGAGATCGCACCGTCGTCGTCTGCTACCGTGTAAGTAAAGCTGTCAGCAGCAGATGCATTGCCATTATGCGTGTAAGTCACCTGGCCGTTGTTCGCCACTGATACCTGGCCGTTACCTGGCTCGCTGGCAGTAACAGAGCCCGGCACCAGCACACCGTCCGAGTCGGAATCGTTGCCCAGCACATCAATCGTGACTGAAGCACCGGTGGCGAGCGTGGCGGTATCATTACGTGCCAGAGGTGCGTTATTTGACGAAACTGCTCCAATCGTTATCCGAACCGCTGCCGGCTCGCCCAGCTCTGAACTATCGTCGGCGGCAACATAATAAAATATATCGGATGTGGTGGGTCCGCCATAGTGCACGTAGGAAATGCGTCCGGCAGCATCAATCGACAAATAGCCATGCTCAGGAAAGTACGTGCCCGGTTCAGGCTGAAATATGTCGACGGTGGCCGGGGTCATTGTCCCAACTGCTGGCTGATCGTTGGCCAGCACATTGACTGTAACCGAGCCACCTGCCGCTGTAACCAGCGCCGTATCGTCAACCAGAACGACACTGTCGGCTGTTGTCTGCTGTATTGTGATAGCGACTTGAGCTGCATTCGACGTCGCTCCATCGTTGTCCCGAACAGTATAGGAAAACGAATCCGACGTGCTGGCATTGCCGTCATGGCGATAAGTGATCGTGCCGTTGCCCGAGATCAGCAGGGTGCCATGATCCGGGTCGTCGTTGATTTGAACAGTTGACGCCACCAGCGAACCGTCTGAATCCGCATCGTTGGCGAGTACCTGAATAGCCGTCTCTGCACCGCGTTGCACGGTCGATGAGTCATTCCGTGCCAGTGGCGCGTTGTTCGGCTGATCAGATTCGATACTGAGGCTGACAATCGCGCGGTTCGATATCGCACCAAGGTTATCTTCAACGGTGTATTCAAAAGAATCACTGCTGCTTTGCGAGCCGTCGTGCGCATAGGTGATTACACCGTTAGCACCGACCGTCGCTGTTCCATTCACCGGTGTGCGAACCAGAGTCAGCGTGGATGCGAGCAGCGTTCCATCGGAATCACTGTCGTTATCCAACACCGCAATCTGAACCGAGGCACCTCGACTCAGGCTCCGGGAATCACCATTCGCCACCGGCACCGCGTTTGACTGACCATCACCGATAGTAATCGCAATAGAGGCCGGCTCCCCGTATACCCCATTGCTGTCGGCAACGATGTAATAGACCTCATCGGATACCGTCGGGCCACCGTAGTGGTAGTAGGTTATTCGACCCTGCCCGTCTATCGAGAGGTATCCATTCTCTGGAAGATAGCGCGCTGGATCCGGTTGAAAGACATCGACCGTTGCGGGCACGATGGCGCCGTTGGTCGCGACGTCGTTGGACAGCACATCGACAGTGACAGAACCGCCTTCAGGCACCGATGCCGTATCATTATTTAGTACGGGAGCAGCGTTTGCCAGGCTACTCACGGTTGAAATTAAAAGCGCTATACCAATCTTGCGATGGCCCACATGTTCACTCCTCTGAGTCGAATCCCTTCGAGATGTTCAAATGCATTCTTACCATTATTCCACAGCGAAGCACCCGCAGGATTGAACAACAACTCAAATCCCATGGTTTCGGTCGGCGGTTACCTGGCTTTTTGAGGATCAGTAGCCACTTGTGGATTGGCCGCGCAGATACACGACGCAGCCCGGGCAATCAGACCAACAGACTGCATCAGGACGAAAAACCGCTGCCTTCTCTAAGAGGAACTATCCGGGATGCATTTATCGCCTTCAAACCACGCGCACACCGGCCCTAATCGGGAAAGTTTGGAGCGACGAGGCCGTCGAGGTCTATATCAATGCAGGTCACTCCGCGTCGCGGCAGACTGGCGAGCGCCTGTTGCAGTTCATGAGTTGATTTCACTTTCTCACCACGGCCGCCGAGCGCACCGCAAACAGCACCGTAGTTCACCTCACCAAGTTCACAGCTCGTCAGGCGATCTTCACCAAACTCCCTGATCTGCAGCTGATGCTCAGCATTCCATCGCGAATCGTTGCCCACAATAATGACAATCGATGCGTGGCTGCGCACTGCCGTTTCAATTTCCGCGAGATGGAACCCGATCGACCCGTCGCCGCTGAGAATAAAAACCGTGGCATCCGGTGCCGCGCGAGCAGCACCAATGGCATAGCCAATACCACCACCGATTGACCCGGACAATCCGTTGATCACTCGGGTATTCACCGACAGGCAAGCCTGCGCCCATTGACCGAATTCTCCTCCATCACAGACGAGTATGGCATGGCCACACCGAACAATAGCCCGCTGCACCTCAGACAGCACGCTGACTGGTGAGAGATCTGAATCAGCCTCATCTTGCTGACGCGCACGCGTTGCCTGTTGCAGCTGCTCGCGCCACTGACCCGGCCGTTGCTGTGGTGTCGCGGCATGCACCAACTGCGTGGCAACGGCTAGCGGATCGGCAACCACTGCACGCGCGAGCTTTCCCTGCAGGTTCAGTGCAGCCTGCTCAGCAAGCGCCTGCGTCGCGAACACGCCGTACCACTTCGCGGTGAAGTCAATGCCAAACCGCACGCTGAAATCTATTCGCTTGCCGAGACTGACCACCACATCCGCGCGCGCCAGCAGTGATTTGAAATTCCCAAGCGAAGGGTCATTCAATCCGCGTGGACTTTCGAGATTAATCACAGGAAGATCAAACACCTCCTGTAGCTGATGACACAGTGCCGGTTGCCTGGTTGTATTCAACGACGGACCGGTGAGTATCAATCCGTTTTTTGCATCTGTCAGCGCAGCGACTAAAGCACCGACATCAGGCAGCCCGGCATCGATCCGCTGCACGTCAGGATTCGCTTCGCTGCGACCACATGGCTGCATCAGCACATCTGCCGGTATCGCAAGGTGCACCGGTCCCGGATACGGCGATTGTGCCAACTGAAAAGCCTTCGACAAATCATGCAACAACGACTCACCGCTGATGACCCGGTACGACCAGCGCGTGACCACCGAGGTGATCGACACCTGATCGAGTTCCTGGAAAGCGCCCTTTCCATCCTGCGTCACTGGTGAGTCACCGCTTAGAAGGAGCACAGGGGTGTTCGACTCGGCCGCACCGTACAGCGCACCGATAGCATTGCCGACACCGGCGCCCGCAGTAACCAGCGCTATACCGATCCGCCCGCTGATCTGCGCATAGGCTTCAGCCATGTGCACGACAGCAGCTTCGTGGCGGGCATGCACGATATCGATATTTGCATCAAGACAGGCGTCGAACAGCGACATAATCTGATTGCCCGACAACGCAAAAAGAGTGTCTACACCGGCCTCAGCCAGTGCGCCAACCACCACATCCGCACCTCGGGACTTGTCAGCCAATCAATTCATCTTCCCGGTCGTCGGTTTCCCCGAATCGCTTCAGCACCGCTGGACGGGTACCCTCATAAACCCGCTCAAGGTTCTTTGCAATCTTCGCATTTTCCCTCTCGAACAGGCAGTTGCCATCGAGATCTGACGCGACGATGAACGGCCCCATGCGCCGACAGCGGATGACCCACATCGCCTGAGCGAGCCCGAGTTCCTGCTCCCAATAGACCGCCTCAACCTTTTCTATACCGCGCCCGAGCAGTGCTCCGGTACCGTAGCCTACCGTCGACAGATACACCGCACCGTTGGGTACGAAATAAGATCGATAGGCCTCGGAGTTCATGCCGCCCTTGCCAATAATAAGCTTGGCGCCAGTCTTTTCCATCCACTCGGGCAGCCACTTGGCGAAACGAAAAGAAGCAGTCGCTGTAACAGCGCCCATATCAAACGATCCGTCATCCCGTATTGTCGCCGCCGGGGAGCAATGGAAGTTCGCCGCACTCTCAGCCGGCAATTCAACAGGCAGGTTCGCCTGCGCTTCCAGCGCCCTGGTGTATACCCCCTCGCGAGCGGTATAGAGCAAGCCATTGAGATAGACAATATCTCCGAGTCGCAACGACTCGATTGACGCTCTATCCGGTGTGGTACTGAGTTCCACCTCTCTGATATCCATGTTCAGAATACCGTGGATTCTTCAGCAGCAGCACCGGCCCCTACCTGCCAGTCCACCGTTTCGCGCCTCTGGTAGTCGGTAAACCATTCAGGGTCTGTCCGGTATTCAACGCTGCCATCGGCAAAAACCCGAGCCACTGCCCGACGGGAGGAAAGGCAAAACGCATGCATCGACATCTGCATACCGCCAGTGTGGCAATAACCGACTTCGATATGACAATCGACCACCATGGATTTGCCGACAAAGCCCATTGCCCCCATACCGATGGAGTTACCCAACTCTTTGAATTCCTGCTCGAGTTCAGCGATTTTCGGATCGGGGTTTTTTGAACCAACCACACGCAGACACGCCGCACGCTTACCTAACACCATACAGGTGTCTTTGCAGCCGCCCAGTCCAATACCAATGATAGCCGGTTGACAGGCCAGCCCCCGCTTACCAAAGGCAACCAGTGTGTCGAGATAAAACCGCTTGATCCCTTCAATGCCATCCGATGGAAACAACATACGATAATCAGTACCGAACAAACCGCCCTTGTGTACCGTGATGAGGTCGACCCACTCGCCACCCGGCTCATAGGCATATTCTATTTCGGGTGCACCGATGCCCACATTGTTGTTGTGATCCGTGCGCCAAAGCGGATGCACCCGGTTGGGTCGCAACGGTACTCGCCTGGTAGAGTTGGCCGTGGCTCGTCGCAGTGCTGCCTCGAGTGCGATGGGACCACCTTCAATAGTCGTGTCATTGCCCATCTTCACATACCAGCGCGGGGTACCGGTATCTCCACACATGGCGCATCGATCTTCTTTGGCAGCCTCGTAGTTATCGAGCATCGCGTTGATGACGTAACCGGAGAGACTACCCGTTTCAACTTTAGCGGCGGCTTTAATTCCGTTGTGATAATCCTCGGGTATTTCGATGGCCGCCTTGTCCATCAGCGTCTCGGCAGTTTGTTGAATGACGTCTATCGATATCATGATCCCACCAGTGTTGCAGGTTCGCCTTCCGGCAAAAGCGTTTCACCCGGACGCACGATGCTGAATTTGACCGGCTGCCGCTCAACGCTGACTTCGCCTGCCTGTTGCCGGGCGACGGTAAAGTACGATGCCTCGAGATCACCCGCCTCCGGAAAATCTTCACGGTAGTGTGCACCCCGGGAATTTTCCCGCGCAAGCCCCGCCCGGGTGATCACCTCTGAAATCTCACACAATGACTGCATGTTGAGCCAGTCGTGCCAGGTCAGGTTAAAGGCGCGATTATCATCTGCCACACCCGTGCGGGATAAATCATGCTTAAGCTCATTTAGTTCACAAAGCGCAGCACGCATCCCATCGGCTGTTCGCAGCACACCGACACCGTCCCACATGATTTCCTGCAGCCGGTTGCGAAGCGATGCCACCGATGTGTCGTTGGAATAATCACTTTTAAATGCGGCGGTGGCACGTTCATATTCACGCTGCAGCACGTCGCGGTCCGGCTCGCGCCACGCAGTTACACCCGCAATATCCGCTGCCATCACTTCACCGGCAATGCCACCATACACCGTGGAATTAGCCACGCCGTTGCCACCCAGCCGATTGGAACCATGCGCACCACCGGCATCTTCACCAGCGACATACAATCCTTCAAGTTCGGTTCTGGTATCGACATCTACAATGACGCCACCCATCAGATAGTGAGCAGTGGGGACGACCTCCACCAGGCCGCCGGCCAGATCAAAACCGCAATCCGCACAACGTTTCACCATGCCTTTGAACTTTCGGCTCACTTCCTTCTCACCCAGATGTGACATCGCGATGTAGACACCACCATGAGGCGTGGTATGACCGGCGCGCATTTCGGCATAGATCGCTCGGCTAACAATATCGCGTGTTGCCCGCTCCCCCAGTTCATCGTAGTTAAACATAAAGCGCTGCTCGGCACCGTTTAACAACCAGCCGCCGGCACCACGCAGTCCCTCTTCGAGCACGGTACCTGTCATTCGCGTATGTTCGCCGGCCAGCAGACCGGTCGGGTGAAACTGCACCATTTCCATATCACGCAACGGCAGCCCGACGCGCAGTGCCATCGCCAGACCATCCATCGATTTATCACCCGAGGGTGTATGGTACTTATACATGGTGGGACCACCTCCGGTGGCCATCAGTACCGCCCTCGCCCGCACGAATACAAAACCGCCCCGCTGCATATCGATAAACAGCACGCCGGCAATGGCTTCTCCGTCAACGGTGGGTATTAAGCCCACCGCCCGATGTTCCTGCAGGGTTTCAACCGGCCGGGACATGACCTGTTCCATCAACCGACTGATGATTTCAATGCCGGTCAAGTCTCCCTTGTGCACCGTGCGATCCGCGGTTTGACCGGCAAACGCTTTCTGGTGCAACGATCCGTCTGCGTTTCGATCAAAAAAACAACCGATTTCGTTTTCCAGTTCATGGATACGTACCACCGCCTCTTCGCAAAGCCGCCACGCCATGTCCTGATCCGGCAGCCACTTCCCGCCCTCGATCGTGTCCATGAAATGGCGCTCGACGGTATCACCATTACCCAGCGCTACGTTATAGCCACCCTGTACCATGCGTGTACAACCACATTTACCGAGCAGTCCCTTCACTGCAACGGTGATACGCGTACCCGCTGCCGCTGATTGCTGTGCGTGCAATGCTGCAAACAACCCGGCACCACCTGAGCCGAGAATCAGTATGTCTGTATCACGCTGTTCAATTTGATCCACAGTCGTTAGGTCCTGCCAGGAGTCTGCGCGGTAGAAGTCCGCGTAGCGAGAGCGTGTCCGGTTGAGTCTGAATGGGTTTTTACTTGAGCAGAAACATAGTTGTTCATCAGGATGCGCCACACCGTTACCTGATTGTACGTTTTGTTTACAGGCTGTTCGGTCATTGACTCTTCGCTCCGGAACCAGTGCCCGTTATATCACTTGTAAAAAGAACAGGCAGGCGACCGCGGAACCGCAGGCAAGCGACAACGCCGCCAGTGATTTCTGCCAGTCTGTCCAGGGCAGCCACTCAAGTGCCATTAGGCGCAATCCGCCAAAAAGGTGCACGGCCAGCAGCAGCACCAGCACTGTCTCAGCTACCTTGACCACGAACAATTCGCTGAAGCTTAAAAAGCTGTCGAGCGCCGCAGGATCGGTTAAGGCCAGTGACAACACATAAAAATGCAGTGGCAGAAACAACGCGAGTGCCACCCCTGAAATGCGATGCAGCACAAAGGCAAACCACAAGGTATGCGAGCGATGCGGTTTGATCACGACAGCGTTACCGCCTGCACGGCACGCAAACCGAGTAGGAGCAATAAAAAAAACACAGCCATGGAAAAAGTGTTCAGCACTATTCCTCGCAGACCCAGCCATTCATGAACCACCACCCGCAGACCGATCGCCGCATGCGCCGAGACGGCGATGACAAACAAGCCATAGAACAACATCCACCAGACACTGCCCTGGGTTCTGCCGAGTATCTCCGCTGCACTGAGGCCACCCTGCACCGCATAGATCATAACCGCGATGTGACCAATGACGAGCGGCGCCATCAGAAGTGCCGATATCCGCTGCAACAGATACAACCTGACGTCAATCATTCACGACCGCCATCGTCTCGCAATCGATGCACGCTTGAGTGACGCCACCGCTTTCATCGGGTTGAGTTCCACCGGACAATATCGCGTACAGCTGCCATGGCTGTGGCAACTGTGACATCCGCCCGGCACAGAGACCGCATCAAGCGCACCGCTGACATCACCATGCTTTACATCGTTTACCAGCGTCCAGGTACGCTGCAGCGCCGCCGGCCCCAGATAATCCGCATTGGTTGACACGGTATCGCAGGCGGCATAACAGGCTGCACAGTTAATACACTCGATGCCTTCGCTGGCAGTCCTGCGTGCTTTGCTGTCCGGGTCAACACTGACCATTTTATCAAAGCGATCAGCGGTCGGCGCATGTACACCACCGGCCTTCACCCACTTATCAAAAAATGGCGTCATGTCGGTGGTGAGGTCTTTGATGACCGGCAGGTTGCGCAACGGGGCAACCCTCAGACCGGATTCGCGGCTGGCCACACTGTCAATGTGGGTACGGCAGGTCCAGCGCGGCTCGCCATTCACCATCATGGCGCAGGAACCGCACATACCGACGCGGCACGCAAAACGGTATGACAGGGTCGAGTCGATTTGCTGCTGGATCCAGGTGACGACATCAAGCACTGTCTGATTACTCTGCACCGGCACCTGGTACGTCTGGTAATCACCGCCTGCGGAATTACCGCGCCAGACTGCAACTTCAAAAGTGTTTGATGAATGGTTTACGTTCACAATCGGCAGATGCGCTATTCGTACGTTTTGATCCAGTCTACCGCAAAATTCTGATCGCCGACTATCAACCGTGGGGCATTTCAGACAGGTGCGACGAGACGGATTGCATCGCCCCTTCGCCGTGGGGAATATCGAGCGCCTTCAATGCCGCATCAACACTACCCAGCACACCCAGAATCATCTGCGGGTTGACATGTCCCATGTGGCCGATACGAAAGAACCCGTGCCACGCCGGATCAGCCGGGTCGGCCATGCCAAGCCCCACCCCCAGAGTGACACCACAACGCTGCTCCACCCAGTCACGGATTCTGGTGCCGTCCGGTGCGCCCGCTCGTATGGCGGTCACGGCATTAC
The DNA here is from genome assembly GCA_964583825.1 of uncultured Granulosicoccaceae bacterium. GTDB lineage: Bacteria > Pseudomonadota > Gammaproteobacteria > Granulosicoccales > Granulosicoccaceae. The sequence continues at coordinate 11,288 of CAZOXM010000007.1, read as the reverse complement.
TGCGATACACCGCATCCTGAACATTGAGAGACAGTACACCCGACACACTCCACGCCTCCACCGCACGGTGAACCGCACCCGCCACCATCGCGTGCCGCTGCCACACAGTTTCCACGGTTTCATCGAGCAGCATGTCGAGTGCCGCACGCAGTCCGAAAAGATGATGAGTCGGAGACGTGCCCCCGAAAAACTGATACAACTCTTCAGGGTTCGCACGCGTGGTCCAATCCCAATAGCTGCTGACCTGAGACTTGTCGCGGCGAATACCGGCTGCCCGTTCGTTAAAAAAAACCAGCCCGACACCGGGTGGCGTCATCAGCCCCTTCTGGCTTGCCGCCACCATGACATCCACGCCCCAGGCATCCATTTCAAACCGATCACAGCCGAGCGAGGCAATACAGTCGATCATGAGCAGTGCCGGGTGACCGCAATCGGTCAATGTCCTGCGCAGCCCGGGTATATCGTTGAGTACGGATGTCGCTGTATCCACATGACAGGCGAGCACGGCTTTGTATTGCTGCGCGCTGTCCGCCGCCAGCGCAGCTGCCACTGCCTGCAGATTGATCGGTGACTGCAACCCAAAGTCGATGACCTCAGGCAGCACCCCGAGTGAACGCGCCATCGCAGCCCAGCCATGGGCAAAACGTCCGGTTGCCAACACCAGCACACGGTCCCCGGGTGACAACACGTTGGCAACAGCGGCCTCCCAGGCCCCGTGTCCGTTGGCAATATACATAGCGACATGGTGCATCGTACGGGCGACTGCTTTCAGATCCCGCTGTATGCCTGCCTGCAGTTCCCACTGAACCGGATCATAAATATTCGGGCTGGCGCGATGCATTGCCTGCAGCACCTGATCAGGTATCACCGACGGGCCGGGAATCGCCGCATAGTGTCGGCCTCTGGGAAATTGCATATCTAACCTTTTGTTGTGGACTGACATCAGCTCTGTTGCCTGTCCTTCTAACACTCGAACAGGCGTGTCCAGTTTATATCGCGAACCGCTATTTTTCGCGCCCTGCGCATTACCAACCCATATTACCGCCAAACCACCGTCGCCACCCGGGCGGGAACTGGCATTCCACCCAATTTCTGCTAACTCAATAGGTACAAAAATAAATGTCTGCGACATCGTGTTATGGCAGGCAAAGCTTAAAAACGACGGGAGCAGGCAGTTTGGTTTTTAGTTCACAGGTTCATCGCCCGTTACTTCTGCTCGCTGTAATCGCCCTGACCGCCTGTTCCAGAGGCAACTCAAACAACGACAGCGAAGTGGTCGGAGAATTACAGGATGACGACCCGGCAGCATGCAAGGCGACGACCGACTGCAGTGCCTGCAAAGCAGGGACTGATTGCGGTGCTGTCGTGCTGGATGATCCGGTCGATGTTAAAAGCACCGAACAACCCGGGGAGCCATTCAGCAAGTTTGAAGTCGATGGCCTGCTCTATACCAGCAACGTCTATGACGGACGAGCACACCTGCAGGGCGGCGACAATCAACTCTTCTACTCTGACAACACACAGGACTTTGTGCGCTGGAATATACCGGTAGCATCCGCACTCGGCGAGGACGCAAATGCGTGCGATGTAGCGCAGGGCAACGACAGCGTCACACTGCAATACCGAATCACATCGCGCAACAACACCGATGACCGTTACGATTTTGTCCGCGCGTTTCCCGCGATGGTACTTGGCACCATGGGTGGCCGCTACGAATCAGCAGGCGTGGAATGCGACAGGGCAACTGAATTGACAGATGACTACCAGCGCGATGGTGACTCCCCCGTCTACGACATGGAACAGGTTCGCAGCGAGACCGGGTTTCCGATGTTTGCCGGTGACCTGTCCGGACCGGTAAACATCAGTGTGAGCGCGGATCTGACGGCGGGCACTGCGGGAAACGGTTTGGCAAATGTATTCCTCGACAGCTACTGGCACGATGTCAGCACCATCAGCAAACTGCCGGGGCAGGACCCGCAGTGGCAGGATACCGTCAACGGCATCAATGCAGACTACACCGAAGTCTGGAACCTGAATATCTGGTTCGACTGGCCTTATGATGAGCAGGAGCGAACAGTTCGTCAGTGGACCGGTGGCATTTCGCTCGGCACCGTGCAACTGCCAGACAATCCGACATTCGAAATATTCCTCAAGGCGGAGGGTCCGAGAAGCGGCTTTTTCCCGACCTGCGAACTCGGCGGTGACAAGAACTGCTTCCTCTATATCGCACTGGTGCTGACAGACAGAACACTGGTACAAAGCGGTGTGACAGTGAACTACACCGAAATCGCCAACTGGATGCAGTCAGAAGCTTTTCGCGATCTGTTTCTCGATGGCATTGCGCTACAAGGCTCTGATGACCCCGCAGGTATTGCCTACGAAATATGGCGAACTATTGACGGTCCGGAAAATGATACGCATCCCGATGCGGCAAAGAGAGGCCCTGCGTTTCCGAATGACGGTCATTTAATTGGCGGACTGCACCTCGGCAGCGAGTTGTGGTTCAACGAGAGCGGCCAGCCGGCCGAAATAGTGTTTGACGCGCTTGGGGTAGAAATCAGTGGCATTGGCACCTATGGTTTGTATAGAGACTATCCACTACCGTAAACACAAACCCTGACCCGCTATCGTCCTATTGGAGTGTTATGGTAATGACAGACAAACACTGGCTTATCCCCCTCTCTTTACTACTGATGAGCTGTAGTGATGTAGGGACAGACACATCGGCGCAAAGTACGCCACTGTTGCAGGCCCAGCTTTTCGCCGACGGCGACACGCCGTCCCTGACAGTGGACAGCTTTCCGGAAAAGAACCCCGATCTGGTTATCGCCTCGGTAGCGACCGCAGCGACCACCAGTGATCATCTCGCCTTTGATATTGCCGTGAGTAATCTGCAGAACGAGGACTTCCCGCTCGACGATCTGTCATTTGTCGTCGAGTTGTCCCAGCAGGCCGATTTCGCCATCAGCTACCGAAGCGCCCTGTTTGATCAGCACACGGTCAGCACAGGGCCGTCACTGATACACGCGCGCACGAAAATACCAGCGCTGCCGATGGGAAGTTATTTCGCGCGAGTGGAGGTGAATCCGGACTGGAGCGGTTATCTGGAAAACAATTTCAAAAATATCACCCTCAATCAGAGCTTTCGCTACCTGGCGGAGTCTGAAGTGAACAATAACTACAGCAACTCATTCACACTGAACGTCGATTCGCAATCGCAATGCGTTGAGGATGACTATGAACGCAGCAACCGGATTCTGAAGTCAACCGCACTTGAACCCGGTAGTTCGCTGGCGGCATCGCTGTGCCTCGACAACTACGACTACTATTCGGTATATCTGCCGCAAGGCCTGCAAACCACACTGACCTATCGTTACACCGGCGACGCTACAGCAACAAGCTACGCGGTTATTGCACCGGACTATTCCATCGTGCGTCGAGGCGTCATCGAAAACACCGAGAAAGACATTCAAATTTCCGCTGATCAGTCAGGTGTTCATTACCTGGCACTGTTTGGCAGTCGCGCGGACTACCGCATATCCAGAGATGTTCAAGTGATGCAGGCGGCAGACTGGTTTTTCTCAGAGGATTCCGTCGCAGGCCCGGTCAGTCCGCTCTTCGGGCAGATCACACTGCACAGATTGCAGTTTACTGCCGCCGGACTGATCGATAAAACGCTGAGCTGCGGGCGCTATGTACTCGACCGGGTCAGTGGCGACAGGTACGTAACACCATCGCACTTCCCGCAGATTCACACCTACCACTTTCATGATGAAGGAATCTTTGAACGCGACGGTGAGCGCAGATTCAACTGGACCGCTGACGGCGACATTTACACCAGCGACTGGTATGAGAATCTCTACTACGGCTGGGCAGAAAATATCGGTGATGGTAGCTTTCGCTACTGGGATTTCGACGGCAGTTCATTTGTCGAGTGTCACCACAAGTAGCGCCATCTGTCTTTGCTCGCGCTTGCACTACGCGCTAGCGTGCGTTACAGGTAAAAGCGGCAGATGCGCCCGGCGGCGCATCTTCTAGCTTGCAGCTATCAGGGTTTTGAAAAACGTGATGAGCGACAGTCTGAGTAGGCAAATTTCCCCGAAAAAGCGCAGTTTATGGGTGATAAATGAGCATTTTGAGGGGGAATTTAACGCCCTCAGACCTAGCGCAATAGTTTTTCAACATCCTGCTATCCGACCACGCGTGTCAGTGCACCATCAATGGCATCGACGATCTCATCGAGATCCTGCTCAGTACAAATCAGCGCGGGGCTCAGGCAAAGTGTGTTGTTGTGCTTTTCAAAGCTGCGGTTCGTACGACCGATAATCACGCCCTGCTCCATGCAGTCTGCGGCAATCTGCGCCGGTATGGCTTCGTCGACCGGTTCCTTGCTTAAACGGTCCTTCACCAGCTCCATGCCAACGAACAGACCCTTGCCACGAACATCACCTATCAGTTGATGCTTCTGCTGCAGCATACGCAGCTTATCCATCAGGTATTCACCCATTTTTTCAGCGTTTTCAACCAACCCTTCTTCTTCGATGATCTTCATATTTTCAAGCGCCGCCGCCGGGCCGGAGGCACAGCCTCCAAAGGTACTGATGTCGCGGAAGTAGCTCATTGGATCATCCGCATTGGCCTTGAAGCGATCAAACACTTCCTCAGTGGTCACCGTGCAGGAGATGGCTGCGTAGCCACTCGCCACACCTTTGGCCATTGTGACAAAGTCCGGCTTAACTCCGTAGTGCTGGTAGCCGAACCATTTACCTGTTCTGCCGACACCGCATACCACCTCGTCAATGTGTAAGAGCACATTGTACTTTTTGCAGATGTGCTGAATCGTCTCCCAGTACCCTTCCGGTGGTGTGATCACACCACCGCCCGCGGTAATCGGCTCCAGTACAACGGCACCGATTGTCTCTGCGCCTTCACGCAGAATGACTTTTTCAAGTTCAAGTGCCGCGAGTTCACCATAATTGTCGACGTCACCGTATTCACTGCGGTATTCGAGACAGTGCGGCATTTCAACGAAACCCGGTGCAAACGGTCCGTACTGCCCCTTGCGCTGGAATTGTCCTGTGGAACTCAGCGCACCAATGGTCGTGCCATGGTAATCGCGATCGCGATAGATGATCTTATGCTTCACTCCGTCGGTCTCGAGCGCCGCTAGCTGGCGCACCATTTTGTACACCTTCTCATTGGCCTCGGAACCGGAGTTCGAAAAATACACCCGACTCATACCGGGCATCTTTTCAATCAGTTTTTTGGCGAACATCGCACCCGGTATGTTGCCGGCCGCGTTGGCGAAATAGCACATCTCCACCAGCTGATCCCGCACCGCGTTAGCAATTCGTTCGCGACCATAGCCGACATTAACCGTCCACACCGCGCCGGACACTGCATCAATGTACTCTTTGCCGTTCGCATCGGTAATGCGAATGCCATTGCCGCTTACCATCATCGGCGGCTTTTTTTCTTCGAAGGGCTTGTGTTGAGTCAGGTGATGCCACACGTGCGCCTGATCACTCTCCAGCGCTTCCTCAATATCAACTTGGTCAGAATCAAGGCTCATGATTTTCCACCTCACAGGTTAAATGTGTTCTACGGTCCCGACAGTGCCGAATTTTGTGCAGTCCGGTAAGCCACAAATACGGCTGCTGTATAGGTCCAGATTGACCAGAGTCTAGTCATTGGGGTAGTTCCGGCCAACCCCGGGCGCTACTGCGGTCGCGTCCCTCCGGGCTCTGATTGCCGCGTCATCGTGCCGGACACTACCGTTTTTATGATGCAGCTCACACAATCAACCCGACGCAATAAATGTACGGGAGTGTGCGCAACAGAACCTGCGCTACGGGTGGACCGCGAATATCTTGCCAGGATTCATAATATCGTGCGGATCGAGGGCGGATTTGATCACTCGCATAAACTCCACCGTGTCACCCAGTTCACGGTACAGGTACTTCTGCTTGCCCTGACCGATACCGTGTTCACCGGTGCAGGTGCCGCCCATCTCGATGGCGCGCTGCGACAGGCGCTCCGAGAATGCGACAGCAGCCGCCAGTTCGGCGGTATTGGCGGGATCAATCAGTACGCTTGTGTGGAAGTTCCCGTCGCCGACATGACCGACGATCGGCGCAAGCAAACCATGAGCTTCAATATCGACACGGGTTTGCTCCACGCAGTCCGCCAGCCTCGAAATCGGCACACAGGCATCCGTCACCAGCGCTTCGCAACCGGGCCGTAACGCGCAGGCGGCCCAATACGCGTTATGCCGCGCCTGCCACAGCTCAGCGCGCTTCTCCTCGTCGGCCGCCCATTCAAAATCGGATCCTGCACAGTCGGCAATAATTTCAGCGAACAACGCCGACTGCTCTGCCGTGGATGCCTCGCTGCCATGGAACTCCACAAACATCGTGGGCCGTTCCGGCAGGTTCAGTTTTGAATAGGCATTACAGGCTTTTACCTGCACCGCATCCAGCATTTCAATACGGGCCACCGGAATGCCGTACTGAATCGTTTGAATGGCCGCACTGCAGGCGTCAGCGACCGATGGAAAGTTACACACGCCTCCCACAACACTTTCGGGCTGTCCGTGCAGACGAACGGTCAGTTCGGTAAAGACACCAAGCGATCCCTCAGCACCGACCAGCAATCGTGTGAGGTCGTAACCGGCTGCGGACTTGCGTGCACGGGTAGCAGTGTTTATTTCGCGTCCGTCGGCCATCACGGCCCGCACACTCAGCACGTTGTCTTTCATTGTGCCGTAGCGCACTGCGTTGGTACCGGAGGCCCGCGTTGCTGCCATACCACCGATGCTCGCGTCCGCCCCCGGGTCAACCGGAAAAAACAAGCCGGTGTCGCGCAGGTGCTGATTCAGGGCTTTGCGGGTCACGCCGGGTTGCACTGTCGCGGTCAGATCTTCAGGGTGCACCTCGATAACCTGATTCATACGACTGAAATCAATCGAAACGCCACCCTGCGGCGCATTGAGCTGCCCTTCCAGTGACGAACCGGTACCAAACGGAATCACCGGGCAATGATAACGAGCACACAGCTCAACCAGCGTCTTTACGTCTTCTGCCGATTCGGCAAACACCACCGCATCCGGTGGCTGGTTTTCGATATACGTCGTTGTATGACCGTGCTGCTCACGGATAGACCGGCCGGTTTGCAAGCGGTCGCCAAATCTCTGCTGTAAAACTTTCAGCGCGACTTCGATATCTCGTTTCACCAGTGTGGTCCCAAGCTTCCGGTCTCCGGGGTAGTGCCTCACTCACCGCCGATGCGGCGCTTTGTCGGCATTCTACTACAGGCCCCTCAGGTTTTTTTCATCGCTGCCGCCGATCCTTACGATCAACTCTCAAAGTTCCGATTATGAAAACTGTCGTCACAGCCTTTTTGTCGATCCTGATGCTGTTTGGTACCAGCCAGGCAGATACCGTTGTCTATGACGCCCGCAGCGACTTCGACAGCCTGAACGACGGCGCAGCGCCTTACTACAAGGATCGTCGGCAGGATGCGCTCGCTATCGATGCGAGTGAAGAGGACTATCGCGAAGTATTCGCGCGTGCCAGCACCACATTTACGGGTGCTTCCGGCATCTATGACGTCACTATCACCGCCCTCGGCGAAGAGGATGGAGAGTGCGAATACCGCTTTCTCGTGGACGGGGTCGTCGTCGGCACGGCAGTCAATCAGGCGACGGACACCGATTACGAGTTGCAACAACATACATTCACCGACATCAGCATTCCATCCGGCGCCGAAATTTCAGTTGAATCCAATGCTCTGACCAACGGTCTGATACCCGAAGGCAACGGTACCGCCTACGCCCGAGGACGCTGGCGAACGCTTACACTCGAGTCAACATCACTCGCATCTGCGGTGGATCTGTCACTTGAAGCATCAGCGAATGCGGCAACGGTAAATAGTGACTACACCGTCTCTGTGACGGTAACCAATAACAGCAACGATGAAACAGCCACCGCGCCGGTGGTTGAACTGACTGTTCCGGCAGAGACCACAGTTTCACACGACGGCAGTTGTACCACCGATAACGGCTCACTCAATTGTGCACTGGCTGAACTCAGTGCCGGTGAATCGCGCACGCTTGAGTTCGTCGCAAACACTAATCGTGCGGATGCGGTCAGCTTTACCGGAACCGTCAGCGCCGATCAACCCGACAACAACACCTCGAATAATACCGACAGCGTAAACGTTACCGTGACTGAAGCGATGGCGGCCAGCGTCGATCTCTCGCTTGCGGTAAGCAGCGATACGGCGGTTGTTAATGCCGGACAGTCTGTGGCCATCGCCATGACCATTCAAAACGAAAGTACAGAAAACACCGCGACTGCCCCGGTTGCCGGCGCTGCGCTGCCACCGGGTCTGACGTTCGCCACCGGTAATGATTGCACAGCCGATGGTCAGGCAGTTAACTGTGCACTGCCGGAACTGACTCCCGGTCAGCGTGCTTCGGTGACTTTCTCAGCCACTGCCGTGCAACCCGGAGACCTCACCCTGGTGGCAAGCGTCAGCGCGAATGAGCCTGAGAGCAGTGCTGCAAACAACGAGGTGCTCTATAACATCACCGTTGTGGAGAATCGTGCCAACAACGGCAGTACCGGGGACAATGGCGATAACGTTAATGTCGAGGCCAGCGGTGGCGGAGCGATGGGCCAAGGTGCCATGTTACTACTGCTGCTTTGCGCTCGCAGGTTACGCAAACAGGCGCCAGTATAAATCGGTCAGCAGCGCGGTACCGAGCGCTCCACCCACAGCAATCGGAATCGCTCTGCGCAGCAGCGTCGATTCAGCACCATCTTCTCCAACGATACTCGCTGCGAACACCACCCTGCCTGGAGACGCAAGGGTGGCGTTCGAACCGGCAACACTCTGGACCGACGCGACCAGCTCAACCGGCATACCGACTGTCCCTGCCGTTTTTACCTGAAACTCCATAAAGAGCGCATTCGAGGAAGCGTTGCTCGCGGTCAAAAAACCACCGAGCGCACCCAGTGCGGGCGCAAACCAGGCATAGGACTTTCCGGAAGCGATTGACGCAGACTCAGCTAACACTGAGGTCATCCCCGAGTACTTCATCAACTGTCCCAATAATAAAAAACCGCACACGGCGAGCAGCGCCTTACCCCACTGCACAAGCGCGGCTGTGATCCAGACCGCGATGCGTTGTCGACTGCCAGGCAGCAAAACCAGCACCACGACAACGGCTGACATCAGCCAGAAGCTCGCGTGATAAAACGGTGTAAATTCACCGATAGTGACCGTCTGCAACAACTGCCTGACGGGCGTTACCAGTCTCGACACCAACAGCCCGGTCACCAGTACCACGAATGGCAGCAGCGAGCGCCAGGGAATCGGGGTCGCTGCGCTGTCTTTCACCCGACCGGAGACTGTAAAGCCGAAGATCACCACACCGGCACCAGCGAGACAACCAGCCAGCTCGACACCGAACAGATAAGTACACAAGCACAACAGAGCGGCGACAACGGCGACGTATGCGAAGAGCCACAGCAACAAGAACGACGTCCGGTACCTGCGCCAAAGGCCGGCGACAGTCATCGCCGCCAGCCCACACAGGCAAAGAAACGGGAGACTAAGCGGTACCGCGAACAGGCCCAGCAGGGTAGACGGCAGACCGGATAGCTGCGCCCCGATAATCGTGCCGATCGCAAGCGCCCCCCAGGTGACCCCGCATTGTCCCAGTAGCGCAAGAAACGCTGCATTTAACGGCGCATAGCCGAGCGCCAGCAACAGCGGCGCTGTCACCAGAATACCTACACCAAAGCCGGTGGTCGATTCAAAAAAAAGCCCCACACCAAACACGACCACCAAAAGGCAGTGCACTTCCCCTGCAATGCGCGACTGCACCCAGTCAGCAATACGCTGTAAACCCCACCCTGCGCTGAGTGACTGATATAAAAAAACTCCGCCCAGCAACACCATACCGATATTCAGACACAGCGACCCGGTATCGGTGAGCAGCGGCCGCCAGTGCTCCGGAGCGATATGCAGTGACGGCGACAGGATGCTTATCGTCAATGCAGCGGCAACACCGGCCAGCGACGCGGTAATTGCCGTGTAGCGCCACACCAGGATCAACAAACAGGAAACAAGCACCGGCAGCAGCGCCAGTAACAGTGACACAGTTAACACCTCTCTACTTGCTGTTCGCGTTATCCGCGGTAGCGCATAAAACGGGTACAGAAAGCCGCCAACATGGCCACGGCAATCATCAATTAGTCGTCGATTCTACCGTTACCAGTAAAAAGCCGCTCGAAAAAACCCATGTTCGATATCCCCGCCAGCAGGAGAAAAACCCCACTTGCAGCCTCCCTGCTTGCCGTGGTGCTGCTGGTATTACTCAGTGGCTGCAGCACGGTGGGACAGGAACGCAGCGGCTCGTTTCCCACAAGCGTGGCGAGTGAGCCGGCAGACGACGTAACGAGTGGCGAGGCCTACCAACCCTGGTTCCATTCGGCACGCGCTCTGGTCGCGGCAGAGCTTGATGTAAACCTCTCACACATTTCATTGCGCATCGTTGATACGCCTACAATACAGGGCCATGCCCGCAACGGCTTACTGCGGGCCATGCGTCACGATATCGACAACGATGTTTTTGCCAAAGCGCTGGTGAGAAATATTCTGACGGCACAGTCCTCCGGATCCGTGCTCGCCATCTACTCGCCGGAAGCCAAAGCGATACTGCTTCATCGTGAAAACTTTCTCGACTATCTAAACGCTGTTGCAAACCTGACCAGCGAGCAACAGGCTGTGCAGGCCCTGTTATTTCATGAACTGATCCATGCAGCAGACGATGTTAAGCACAAAGTGTTTGAACAGCGCAACGCCAGCTATCAGGAGGTGTTCTCCAAATCAACCATTCTGGAGGGTCACGCACAGTGGCAGGCACGACGGCTGTGTCAGCTCGCAGACTGCAAGGCCGGATTCGAACAACTCAATAACTATATGTTCAGCAGAAACAATGTGGACGATCCTGCACTGAGTTATATCCAGACCAGAAATTTCCGAAATCTGCAGTTTGTGTATCGTGAAGGGGAGCGGTTTGTCGACCATCTAATGCGCAAAAGCAACGGCGAGTTATTACTAGAACAGGCATTTAACAATCCGCCGCGCGATTCGCTTCAGATTATCGACCCGGCGTCATTCCCTAACCGGGGAAGAGAAAACCGCAACCTGCAGATATCGAACCTGATAAAAGCCTCTCGCAAACCATGGCGGGACAACGAGAAAAGTCTTCTCACCAG